>NZ_JBWKUQ010000015.1:0-172595 GCF_059420925.1 Pseudomonas sp. GW821-FHT03C07 | reverse complement strand
CTGCAGTTCACAGGTTCTGCAGTTCACAGGTTCTGCAGTTCACAGGTTCTGCAGTTCACAGGTTCTGCAGTTCACAGGTTCTGCAGTTCACAGGTTCTGCAGTTCACAGACTCCACAGTTCACAGGTTTACAGTTCGCTGACGTCGACCCAGCGCTGTTCCTTGGCCGCGCGGCGAATCGTCGTCGCCAGGCGTTCTACCTGCCAAGCCTCTTCGAAGTCAGTACCCACCTGGCCTTTACCGGCCAGCGCCTCGATCAGCGCCTGGACCTCCAGGGTCTTGAGTTCGTTGTAACCCAACTGATGGCCGGCGGCCGGACTGAAGGCCGCGTAACGGGGCAGATGCGGTCCGGCCAGCAGGCGCTGGAAGCCATTCTGCCCGGCGCGGCAGAGTTGCAGTTCGTTCAAGCGCTCCTGGTCGAAGGCCAGGGTGCCACGGGTGCCGCTGATTTCGAAACTCAGGTGGTTCTTGTAGCCGTGCTTGAGCCAGCTGCTGCTGACCGCGCCCCGGGCACCATTGGCGAAGCGCAGCAGGGCATGAACCTGGTCATCGACGGCAATCACACGGGTCTCCAGGCTGCCGGCACTGGCGGGGCGTTGTGCATGGACGGTGCGGGTGTCGGCGCAGACGGCGGTGATATCGCCGAGCAGATAACGGGCCATGGCCAGCAGATGGCTGCCCAGGTCGGCCAGGGCACCGCCGGCGTGCCGTGGTTCGCAGCGCCAGGACCAGGGCGAGGTGGGGTCGGCCATGAAGTCTTCGCTGAATTCGCCCTGGAAAGCGATGATCTCTCCCAGCTCGCCGCTCTGGATCAGCTCCCTGGCCAGGTCGATCATCGGGTTGTGCTGGTAGTTGTAGCCCACGCGGGTGACCACGCCGGCCCGTTGGGCGGCGTCACGCATCTGGGTCGCCTGGTCCAGGTCGACCGCCAGGGGCTTTTCGCAGTACACCGCCTTGCCCGCCGCAAGGGCGGCCATGGCCATGGGGAAATGCAGATGATTGGGCGTGGTGATCGCCACCAGCGCAACCCGGGGATCGTCAATCAGCTGTTGCCAGTCGCCATAGGCCCGCTCGAAACCCCAGGCCTTGGCACAGGATTCGGCGCGCTGTGTGTCGGCATCCGCCAGTGCAACCAGGCGCAGCTTCAACGGCAGTTCGAACACCGCACTGGCATTGTGAAATGCCAGTGCGTGGGCACGGCCCATAAAGCCCGTGCCGATCAAGCCTATTCCCAACTCGTCCATCGCCGCATCCTTTGATTGTTATTTTCAGGAAGGGCTATTTATAGAATTTAAATTCTCTAAATTCAATAGGTGGAATTTTTATTTCATGATCAGGACAGGAAACCACCGTCCACGTTCAGCGCCACCCCGGTGGTGTAGCTGGAGGCATCGCTGGCCAGGTACAGCACGGCGCCGGCCATTTCGCTCGGTGCGGCGACCCGCTTGAGGGGGATCTGTTGCAGGGCGGTCTTGAGGATCGCTTCGTTGCCGACCAGGGCCGAGGCGAACTTGGTATCGGTCAGGCCCGGCAGCAGGGCATTGCAGCGGATGCCGAACTGCGCGCATTCCTTGGCGAAGACCTTGGTCATATTGATCACGGCGGCCTTGGTCACCGAATAGATGCCCTGGAAGATACCCGGGGAGATGCCGTTGATCGAAGCCACGTTGATGATGCTGCCACCGCCGTGCTCGCGCATCAGCTTGCCGGCTTCCACCGACATGAAGAAGTAGCCGCGGATGTTCACGTCGACGGTTTTCTGGAACGCGCTGAGGTCGGTGTCCAGCACGTTGCAGAACTGCGGGTTGGTGGCGGCGTTGTTGACCAGGATGTCCAGGCGCCCGAACTGCTCGCGGATACCGGCGAAGACCTGGCTGATCTGCTCCATCTCACCGATATGGCAGGCAATGGCGGTGGCTTTGCCGCCGTCGGCGATGATGGCGTCGGCTACATGCTGGCAGCCTTCAAGCTTGCGGCTCGAAACAATCACATGGGCGCCTTGCTGGGCCAGCAGCTTGGCAATGGCCTCGCCGATACCGCGGCTGGCGCCGGAAACAAAGGCGATCTTACCGTCGAGGTCGAACAACTGGGTCTTGGACATGGTGGTTTCCTTGTTATGGGCGCGGTCAGAGGCTGGAGGAATGGATGACCTTCAGGCTCATCTGCTCCAGCAGCTTGTTCATGTGAATGAACTGCGCGAAGCGTTTGTCCTGGGTCTGGCCGTGGAAGAAGCGGTAGTAGATCTGCTGCACGATGCCGGCCAGGCGGAACAGGCCGTAGGTGTAGTAGAAGTCGAAGTTGTCGATGGCGATCCCGGAACGTTCGGCGTAGTAGTCGACGAACTGGCGGCGGGTCAGCATGCCGGGGGCGTGGCTCGGTTGGCGCCGCATCAATTGCACCGGTGCCGGATCCGCGGCTTCGATCCAGTAGGCCAGGGTGTTGCCCAGGTCCATCAGCGGGTTGCCGATGGTGGTCAGTTCCCAGTCGAGCACGCCGATGATCTGCATCGGGTTCCCGGGGTCCAGGATCACGTTGTCGAAGCGGTAGTCGTTGTGCACGATGCTCGAGGTCGGATGGTCGGCAGGCATCTTCTCGTTGAGCCAGGTCCGCACGGCTTCCCAGCTTGGCGCGTCGGGGGTCAGGGCCTTTTCGTAACGCTCGCTCCAGCCACGGATCTGCCGTTCGACATAGCCTTCGGGCTTGCCGAGGTCGGCCAGGCCGCAGGCGGCGTAGTCGACCTGATGCAGTTCGACCAGGCGGTCAATGAAGCTCTTGCACAGGGTTTCGGTTTGCGCGGCATCCAGGCCCAGTTCCGGCGGCAGGTCAGAGCGCAGGATGATGCCCTCGACCCGTTGCATCACATAGAACTCGGCGCCGATCACCGACTCGTCGGTGCAGTGCACATAGGCCTTGGGGCAGTAAGGAAAACCATCCTTGAGCTGGTTGAGGATGCGGAACTCGCGGCCCATGTCATGGGCCGATTTGGCCTTGTGCCCGAACGGCGGCCGGCGCAGGACAAATTCCTGCTCCGGGTAGCGGATCAGGTAGGTCAGGTTCGAGGCGCCGCCGGGGAACTGGCTGATATTCGGCAGGCCGTGCAGGCCCGGAATATGTGCCTTGAGGTACGGATCGATCAAGCCGACATCCAGCTCTTCGCCGGCACGGATACGGGTGGACTGGTCAGTAAGCGTCATGCTTATCCCTTCTGCTTATTCTGGAGGCCAGAGATTATTGACTAATCTAATGCTCGCCTTGGCGGCGTACAAGCACGCTGCGCTGTTATAGGCCGGCGTGTTGCAGGGTGATCAGCGTGCCTGATAGGCCAGCGTAGAGGGAAAGCGCTGCTTGGCAAGAGTGAGGGGGAATAGGGGTGTGCAGTGCTGTTCACTCAAGAACATTCACTCTGAAAAGCGTCGGATAACCTTAGTGGGAGCGGAGCTTGTCGGATCACCGCCCCGCCGCGAAGAGGCCCTTGAGGGCGCCAAACGCTTCGCGGGCCAGCTCCGCTCCCACATTGGGCCCGGTTGTTGCGGCTATATCTTGCAGGCGTGGATCAGGCCGGGAACAGCTCGCTCAGCTTCATCGACAGCATCATGTCGCCTTCGACGCGCAGCTTGCCGCCCATGAACGCCTGCATGCCGTCCGTTTCGCCGCTGACGATGCCTTTCATGGTCTCGCCGTCGGTCACCAGGGTCACGTTGGCATCCGGGTTTTCGCCTTCCAGCAGTTCGCAGGTGCCATCCTTGACGATCAGCGAGAAGTGCTGGTTGTCATCGATACGGAAACCGAAGATAACGTCCAGGCCGGCAGCGGCGGCAGAGTTGAACTTGGCTTTCATTGCTTCTACGGCGTGGGTTACAGAGGTCATGGTTCGATCCTTTTATGGGTAAATACGGCGACGACCCCACAAGGGTCACGGTTGGCCGGAGCTTATCGAAAGGTGATCAGCTCCGGGGCCTTCATCAGTTGCAGGTGCGTTTGACTGTTGAAGGAAGCCAGGGCCACCTCGCGACCGCGAAACTTGAGCAGGTTGAGCGAGGTGTTGACGATCTGCCAGTTCAGCTCGAAGGCTTCCCTGGCTGGAATTCGGGTGATCAGGTGGAGCAGGGCGGTAATGGTTCCGCCGGAGGTGAACACGGCGATTTTCTCGCGATTGTCGGCCTGTTCGAGAATCCTTCGCAGCCCGCCCTCGACCCGCGCGACGAAGCCCAGCCAGCTTTCCAGCTCGGGGGTGTCATGACGGCCGCTGAGCCAGCGTTCGATGATCAGGGCGAACAGGCGCTGGAACTCGCCACGATTTTGCGCGGCATTGTGCAGGATGTGCAGGGCTTCGGGTTCTTCCGGCAGCAAGCCGGGCAACAGTGCGCGAATCACCGCGTCGGCATCGAACTCGTTGAACGCCGCGTCGGTTTCCAGTGGCGGTACCAACAGGCCGGCGGCGCCGCACTGCTGCAGGGCGGTGAGCGCGGTATCCTGCTGGCGCCGCAGGTTGCCGGCCAGACAGCGGTCGAAGCTCAGGCCCAGCTCAGCCAGGTGCTTGCCGAGGACCTCGGCCTGACGAACGCCAATCGGCGACAGCACGTCGTAGTCGTCCGCACCGAAGGAGGCCTGGCCATGTCGAATCAGATAGATGCTGCCCACGTCCGCGTCGTCCCGGTACGTTGAAGGTCTGGCGAGGTTATGAGGATGCCGGAAGCCTGTCAATAAAAAAACATACGCTCGTTTGAAATGTTTGTTAGAGACACAATTCAGGCGGTGCCACAACTGGTCGCAAGGCCGCCTCGACGGTATGCTGGAGTGGTCGTGAGCTCCCACAGCCGGGGGCCGCTTGGTTTTGTAAGGAGTCACCGTGGAGTTTGTTGCCGAGTACGCAAGTTTTCTGGCTAAAACCGTTACCCTGGTCGTTGCGATCGTCGTGGTCCTGGTGACCGCGGCCGCGTTGCGCAGCAAAGGCCGGCGCAGGTCGGCGGGGCAGTTGCAGGTCAGCAAGCTCAACGATTTCTACAAGGGCCTGCGTGAGCGCCTGGAGCAGAACCTGCTCGACAAGGACCAGCTCAAGGCCTTGCGCAAGCAACAGGCCAAGCTCGAGAAAAAACACAAGAAGCAGCCCGAGACCAAGTCGCGGGTATTCGTGCTGGATTTCGATGGCGATATCAAGGCTTCGGCCACTGAAAGCCTGCGTCATGAGATCACCGCATTGCTCAGCCTGGCCACGCCCCGGGATGAAGTGGTGCTGCGCCTGGAAAGCGGCGGCGGCATGGTCCACAGCTATGGCCTGGCTTCGTCGCAACTGGCGCGCATTCGTCAGGTCGGTGTACCGCTGACGGTGTGCATCGACAAGGTGGCGGCCAGCGGCGGCTACATGATGGCCTGTATCGGCAACAAGATCATCAGCGCGCCCTTTGCCTTTCTCGGTTCCATCGGCGTGGTGGCGCAGTTGCCTAACGTCAACAAGTTGCTGAAGAAGCACGATATCGACTTCGAGGTGCTGACCGCCGGTGAGTACAAACGGACGTTAACCGTATTTGGCGAGAACACCGAAAAAGGCCGCGAGAAGTTTCAGCAGGACCTGGATATCACTCATAGCCTGTTCAAGAACTTTGTCTCGCAGTACCGTCCGCAACTGGCCATCGATGAAGTGGCCACTGGCGAGGTCTGGTTGGGTGTCGCGGCCCTGGACAAGCAGTTGGTGGATGAACTGAAAACCAGCGATGAGTACCTTGCCGAGCGCGCAAAAAGTGCCGAGTTGTTCCACCTGCATTATGCCGAACGCAAGAGCCTGCAAGAGCGTGTCGGGCTGGCGGCCAGCAGCTCGCTGGAGCGTGTGCTGCTCAATGGCTGGGCGCGTTTGACCCAGCAACGTTTCTGGTAAAGCGCTGCCTTGATGGTTTCTGTCGGTCGTCTCGGACAGAAACCATTCCGTCCTCAAATAAGTACCCCCTGTCCCTGCCAAGCGATCAATAAGCTGGAATCTCTAATGGATATCCAGGTCGATTGCCATGGAAGAAACAAACCTCATTGAGCAAAGTCCCGCCCCGGCCGAGGCGGGCATTCATTTCGCTACGATCAAGGAGAAGATTCCCGCTTGGCTCTACCGGGCCGCTCCGGAAATACGCCTGTTATTTCGCGAGCATCTGCTGGCTCTGGAAACGTCGAGGCATGAAGTCCGGCGAATCATGGCGCGGCTGCAGAGGATCGATGTGTTCTGCATGCCACGTCTGGTCCAGGCGCTGGAGAGGCAGGTCAGTGACGAGCAGATGTTGCAAGGTGCCCGGTTTGTCAGGCTCGATGCCACTTACCTGTCCAGTCTCTTCGAGGACAAACTCTATACCTTCGTCAACCACCAGACGCTGTTGGAAGCGGCCCTGCAGAACTTCGAGGCCGACGAGGCCGAGCCGGGGGCGCTGGAAGGCAAGGCTGTCGTCCAGTTTTCCGCTGGCGCAGCGGACAACAACAGATCTCTTGCGCCCGAAGATTTTGCCTGGGCTTGTCGAGCGCTGGATCTGGGGGCCTTGTATCAGACGCATATTGACAGTGTTTTTTATCCCCCTAGTGAGCCGTCGGCCAATGCTGCCTCATCGGTAACGGCGCATTTTGCCGACTACGACAAGCAGACGTTGGCGGTGACCGCCGATATCGCCTACATGAAAGGGGAGATCCCATTGGCGGCCTACGATCTGCTAATTGCGCTGACCAAGGGCGAACCCAGCTTGAAGTTCGGTGGGGAACGGGTTCATTGCAGTCGAATGAAGATGTTCGAGATCGAGTTGAGTGGTTGGGTGGTTATCGGCGTGAAACTGCTGGAGGGCCTGCAGTCACCTTGCATTGCCTATATTCCGGGCGATCCACGCGGTCCGTTGAAACAATACAGCGACTTTCTGCTCTTCGAGCATGATCTGACCTTGAAGCTTCGGGCCCCGTCCTACCAGCGGTTTTTCAGCCGCTTCGTTCCTGAGGAGCACCGGCTGCGATTCTTTCGGACCCTGAATGCCAGTTTGCTTACCCGGGACCGCAATTGGCCCCCCGTGCCGGCGATTTTCCAATATATCCCGTTAAGCGAAGTGCCCATCGACGGCGATCTGTTCGAGAGCTTTCAGCAGCAGCGCTACTCTCGGATCAAGGCGCACGCGCGGCAACTGGCGGTACCCACGGCCGATGTCGACGCTCGGGTGCGCCAGGCGCGTCTGGATGCTTACCGCGAAGCTGGACTGAATCTGCTGGCACTGACGTTGTCGTTCGTGCCGGTCATCAGCGAAATCATCATGGCGGCGGCGGTGGTGAAATTGGTGGGGGACGTCTACGACGGGTTGCAGGCCTGGGAACTCGGGGAAAAGCACGAGGCTCTTGGCTACCTGATGGATGTGGCGGAAAGCGTCGCCCTGTTGGCGGGCGGGGCTTTGCTGCTCAAGGGCGGCAAGGCCCTGTTCACCCCCCTGAAAGCACCGGCGTCGGTCGATGCCCTGATACCAGTCGAGGCCCTCGGCGGCCTGCGCCGCCTGTGGAAGGTCGATCTGGCACCTTATGAGCGCGATATCACCCTGCCCAGCGAGCTTCAGGTCAACGAAATGGGGCTTTACCCGTTCGGGGGCAACCTCTATCTACCGCTGGCGGGAAAGCTGTATGCCGTAAAGTACAACAGGGCCCGCCTGCAATGGCAGATTGAGCATCCCGCTGGCGAGGCGTTTCACGCCGTGCCACTCAGGCACAACGGTGTCGGTACCTGGCAAACGATCTACGAGTTGACGGCGCAGTGGTCCGCGGAGCAAATGTTCCAGCGCCTGGGCCAGCCCGTGGCCGGGCTCGGCGACAGAGTGCGGCGCCAGATCCGGCAATTCTGTACTGGCCAGGAGAATGTCTTGCGCCAGGCCCTGGTGGACAATCGGCGGCCGCCGGCGCTGCTGCTCGATACGATCAAGCGTTTCCGGATCAACCAGGCCATCGATGACTTTATCAGCGAGGCGCCCGCGGCCCAGTCACGCACACGGGAGCAGGGCGATTTGCGCTTGCGTTTGCTGACGTCGCTGCCAGGCTGGCCGGAAAACCGGGTCATTCGGGTGGTCAACGCCTTGGGCGAGGTGATGGAAGAGTACGGTCAACGTAACTCCGAGCAGTTTTCATCGCTGCAGATCCTCGAGCCGCAACTCAGAAATGGCGATCTGCTCAAGTCGTCGCTGAACATGTTGAGCGAGTCCGAGCGCGGCGGGTTGCTGGGTGAGGGTGTGGAGGGCAATGGCGAACGTGTTCGTGTGTTGACTCAACGGCTCAGACAATCGGCCGTACAGCGCCGCCAATGGCTGTTCGACACGCTGTACGCGGCCAGTGAGAAGACCGACGATAGCCGGGTAAAACGCATCCTTGGGGTGTACCCCGGTCTGCCGAGCAGTGTCGCCCGGGAGCTGATCGCCCATGGCAGCAGCGCCGAACTTGAGCTCTTGAGCGAGCAGGTTCCGCTGCGTTTCTCCGAAGAAATCCGCTGGTACCTCAGGCAGGTGAAGCTCAACCGCGTGTGTGAAAGCTGGTATCTACCCGCCCACGAGAGCGTGCAAGGGGACCGCCTGGCGCTGCATACGCTGGGGCGCTTAGCGGGCTGGCCGGTCAAGGGCCTGCGCATTGAGCTGCGCAAGCACCGGTTTATCAGTGAGGCGCTCGAGACTGTGGGCGATCCGGACGCGGCCACGCTTCGAGTGCTGCTCAAGGAGGGGCACAAGTACAACGTATTCGATCAGTCAGGGGGGCTGTTGGGCAAGGCGGATAATGTGTTTGACGCGATGCTTCAGTGGTTGCCGAAGTCCACTCGGGATGCCCTTGGGTGCAGCGACGCCGAGTCCGGTTCCTGGTTGAAAGAGCGGATCATCGGCCAGATTAACCGCGACCCCTACGCTGCCCAGCACACGCTTGGCATGGCGCCGTTCAACCGCCGGTTCAAGCCGCCGATGCGTTTGGCTTCGGGACGAATGGGTTACCCGCTGAGCGATGGCGCCAGCAGCATCGGCTATTCCAAGCGTCTGATCAATCGCGTGCGCGGGCTCTATCCGGGGTTTTCTGCCGAGGAGGTGGGCGGTTTTCTCGGTTCGCTCAATCTTTCCGAATCTGACTGCCTGCTGGAACTCGAGCGCCTGCGCGAGGAGTATGAAACCTTGTCGGCAACGTTGGATAGCTGGGTACAACGCCAGACCTGGCGACGTCTACGGGGCACTTTGCAAGTGACGCCGGTGACCCTCGACAACAAGCAGCGGGTGGCGGATGCGATCCTCGCCTGCTGGCGCAAACAATCGAGCCGCAACCTGCTGGGTGGAACGTATTTCTACGAGCTGGATCTGCTGGGCATGCGGGTCGGCGACCTGCCAGCGATCAACGCCGATTTCAGTCATGTGGGCTTCCTGTTCATGAACGACATGGCCCTGGCCAGCAGCGAAGTTTCGTTCCTGGCCCGCTTCAAGCAACTACGCTGGTTGTCGTTGGGCTTCAATCATCTGAGCGGCCTGCCGCCGGAGTTGGCGCAGATGTCCGAGCTGGCCCATCTGCACCTGCCGGGAAACCAGATTGTGCTCAATTCCCAGGCATCCTCGATGCTGGCCGGGCTGACGAAGTTGAAGTTCCTGAATTTGTCGGATAACCCGCTGTTCTTGCCCCCCGACGTCAGCCGGATGTCCCAGCTTGAGCATTTGCTGCTGCGCTATACGAACATTGAAGCCTGGCCCAGCGGATTGTCAGGGCTGCATAACCTGCAGCGCGTGGACTTGCGCAACAATCAGATCGCGACGATTCCCGAGTCTGTCTATACCGGGCCGACGAGCATCAACAGAGTCACCCACCTTCACGACAATCCGGCGCTTTCGGCGCAGGGCATGCAGCGACTGCAGCGTTATGAGCGGGAAACCGGGATCAACTTTGGTATCGATACACCAAACCTGCGGCGCATTCATGCGCCGCGCCGGGCTCAATCGCTGCAGGAGTACGATCAGTGGATCGAGTTCGTTTCCGCCGATCAAAGAGTCCTGAAAGAACAGCAATGGAAGCTGTTGTATCGGCAGCAAGGCTCCGAGGATTTCTTCAGGCTGCTGGCGGATCTGAGTGTCACGGCCGAGTACCGTGAGGCGCGAGAGGATTTGAGTTTGCGGGTCTGGCAGGTATTGGACGCCGCCAGCCAATACACGGATCTGCGCGAAGACCTGTTTGTTTCGGCTTCCCACCCGCAAACCTGCTCCGATGGCGCGGAATTGATCTTCAGTGACATGGAGGTCAAGGTCCTGGTCAACCACGCCAGGGCCATGGCCTCCGACACCGAGGCCGCCACCGAGCTGAATCTGCTGAAACTGACCCGTGGGCTTTGGCGCCTCGATGAAGTCGAGGCGCTTGCCCAGGAAGATATCGAGGCGCGGCTGAAGGTCCTCGACGCACCGCGGGTCGACCCGTTGGAGGTCAGGTTGGCCTATCGCATTGGTCTGACCGAGCGCCTGTTGTTGCCGGGACAGCCCAAGCACATGACCTTCAGCGAGTTGGCCCGGGTGACGCCACAGGATCTGGATGCAGCCTATGCACGGGTGATCGCTCGGGAGAAGACGCCGGCCTATGCGCAAGCGCTGGCCAGTCGTGGGTTCTGGGTCGGCTATCTGAAGGATCGCTATCCCGTGCGATTCCAGGGCATCGATACGAAGTATCAGGCCGTGATGTCGGCACTCGATGCTCAGCGGAGCAATAGCCGTGGCACCCATTGGCATGAATTCATCGATATCGAGCTGGAGGCGCAGATGGGCGATCAGCTCAAGGCCTGGCGGGAGGAACAGGCCGGGGAGCTTGCAGTGCTGACTCAGGAAGTGCTGGACAGGACGCCCGAGGCGGAACTGGAGGGTGCCCCGGGCCCATGAGCCCGAGGCGGACCGCTTCAGCGTCGACGGAACAACGGCAGCGGTTCGTCGGTGGCGGCCTGGTAGGTCACCGAGAAGTCCTTGAGGCTTTCCAGGGCTTCGTACGGGTCCTTGTCCGCGCGCAGGGCGTAGGCGTCGAAACCGCAACGGTGCAGGTAGAACAACTGGTCACGCAGCACATCGCCAATCGCTCGCAATTCGCCCTTGTAACCGTAACGGTCACGCAGCAGGCGGGCATTGGAGTAGTTGCGACCGTCGGTGAAGGCCGGGAAGTTCAGAGCGATGACCTGGAAGTGCTGCACGTCACCGCCGATTTCCTCGGCTTCTTCATCGGCGTCCAACCATACGCCGAGGCCGCCATCGCGGGCCTTGAGGGCGTGGGCGTGCTCGCGCCACAGGGCCAGCGGCACGATCAGATCGTCGCAGTTGGAGATGCCGTCGAAGGAGGCGTCCCTGGGCAGCAGGTGCCAGGTCTCGTCGATAACGGCGTTGTTCTTAATGATTCGCTGCATAGACGCGCTCCTTGAAGGGGTCGATACCGATACGCTGGTAAGTGTCGATGAAGCGTTCGTCTTCGGTACGTTTTTCCACGTAGACGTCGATCAGTTTCTCGATCACGTCGGGCATGGCGTCCTGGGCGAAGGACGGGCCAAGGATCTTGCCCAGGCTGGCGTCACGGCTGGCGCTGCCGCCGAGGGACACCTGGTAGAACTCTTCGCCTTTCTTGTCCACCCCGAGAATGCCGATATGGCCGACGTGATGGTGGCCGCAGGCGTTCATGCAGCCGGAAATGTTCAGGTCCAGCTCGCCGATATCGAACAGGTAGTCCAGGTCGTCGAAACGGCGCTGGATCGCCTCGGCGATCGGGATCGACTTGGCGTTGGCCAGGGAGCAGAAGTCACCGCCCGGGCAGCAGATGATATCGGTCAGCAGGCCGATGTTCGGCGTGGCGAAACCGTTCTCGCGCAGTTCGCCCCAGAGGCTGAACAACTGGCTCTGTTCCACGTCGGCGAGAATGATGTTCTGCTCGTGGGAGGTGCGCAGTTGGCCGAAGCTGTAGCGGTCGGCCAGGTCGGCAATGGCGTCGAACTGCTTGTCGGTCACGTCGCCCGGGGCTACGCCGGTGGGCTTGAGGGACAAGGTGACGGCCACGTAGCCGGCCTTTTTATGGGCCAGGGTATTGCGGCTACGCCAGCGGGCGAAGCCGGGGTGCTGCTGGTCCAGTTCGGCCAGCTCGGCGACCTGGTTGCTCAGGACCTTGTAGTCCGGATCGACGAAGTGCTTGGCCACGCGATGGACTTCGGCCTCGGTTAGGGTGGTCTGGCCACCGCGCAGGTGGACCATCTCCGCATCGACTTTCTCGGCGAAGACTTCCGGGGTCAAGGCCTTGACCAGGATCTTGATCCGCGCCTTGTACTTGTTATCGCGACGACCGTAGCGGTTGTAGACCCGCAGGATGGCGTCGAGATAGCTCAACAGGTCCTGCCATGGCAGGAATTCGTTGATAAAGGCACCGACCACCGGCGTCCGCCCCAGGCCACCACCGACCAGGACCCGGAAACCCAGCTCGCCGGCGGCGTTATGCACGGGCTCGAGGCCGATGTCGTGGACTTCGATAGCCGCGCGGTCCGAGGTCGAGCCATTGATGGCGATCTTGAACTTGCGTGGCAGGTAGGCAAATTCCGGGTGGAAGGTGGTCCACTGACGGACGATCTCACACCATGGACGCGGGTCGACCAACTCATCGGCAGCCACCCCGGCGAACTGGTCGGTGGTGACGTTGCGCAGGCAGTTGCCGCTGGTCTGGATCGCGTGCATCTGCACGGTGGCCAGTTCGGCGAGAATCTCCGGCACGTCTTCCAGCGCCGGCCAGTTGAACTGGACGTTCTGCCGGGTACTGACATGGGCGTAGCCTTTGTCATAGTCGCGGGCGATCCGCGCCATCATCCGCGCCTGGCGCGAAGTCAGCTGGCCATAAGGCACGGCAACCCGCAGCATCGGGGCGAAACGCTGGACATACAGGCCATTTTGCAGGCGCAACGGGCGGAACTCTTCTTCGCTCAGCTCACCTGCCAGATAGCGTCGGGTCTGATCACGGAACTGCTTGACGCGGTCCTCGATGATCCGCTGATCGTACTCGTCGTATACGTACATATAGATCCTGTTCTCAGGCTTCATAAATACCCCGGGTGCCTCAGGCACTCGGGGTATCTCAACAATTCCGCGCGCACGGCCGCGCACTCCTGAACGGAGCCGGCGCACGATAGCAGTTTGCAGTTATGCGTAAAAGTGATGTTTGAGTATATGCACAGAACTAAAACGACTAACGTGCGCCGACGATCCATAACCCTGTTTGTGGTGCGGGCAAATCTCTACTTAACTATCAGCGAGTTTGCAGCAATCACCAATAAAACCGACAAGAGGCGATGCGATGAGCAATCCAGTCAAAGCAAGGAAAAGCGACAGCACGGTCGATGCCTGGGCGATCCTGTTCCTGATCATCCTGGTGGTGGCCACCGCTGTATTCTGGGTCAGTCACAAGTAAGGCAGGCAATCTGCCATTATTCTGATGCACAATCTGCCGTAATGGCAGGGGCGGGCTTGCTCGCTCCTGCATTCCAGAGGGGGGGCGCCGGGTCGAGTCCGAAGTCGTTCTTGTTGTGAAAGTTGTCGGATAATTTCGACAACTTGCCGAGAGGGGAACAGGTATTTTGCCTGTATCATACGCCGCTATTTTCCGGGGCGCTGACATGCTGAAGACTCTCTGCAAGGTGCTGCTGATCCTGAGCCTGCCGTTCTGGGCGGCGGCCCAGGCCACGACGGTGGTGTTTCTCAATCCTGGTTATTCCACGGAGCCGTTCTGGGTCAGTTACGCCCACTTCATGCAGATGGCCGCGCGCAATCTTGGCATGGAGTTGGAGGTGCGCTATGGCGAGCGCAACCCGCAAACCAGTCTCGCCCAGGCATACGAGGTTTTGCAGGCGCCGCATCGGCCCGATTACTTGCTGTTCGTCAATGAACAGTCGGTGGCCCCGCAAATCCTGCGGATGGCCGAGGGCCGTGGGGTGAAGCTGTTTATAGTCAACAACAGGCTGACGGCGGAGCAGAGCGAGCGGCTTGGCGACACGCCGGAGCTGTTGGGTAGCCTGGTGCAGAATGACGAACAGGGCGGTTACCTGATGCTCAAGGAACTGATCCGACAACGCTTGTTGCAGGCGCCGGGCCAGCCCATCGACCTGTTGGCCTTTTCCGGAATGAAACTGACCCCTGCCTCGCAACTGCGCGAGCAAGGCCTGCGTCGGGCCCTGGCGGAGTCTCCGCAGGTTCACCTGCGACAGTTGGTCTATGGCGAGTGGAGCCGCGAGCGCGCCTTT
Source organism: Pseudomonas sp. GW821-FHT03C07 (assembly GCF_059420925.1). Classification (NCBI taxonomy): domain Bacteria; kingdom Pseudomonadati; phylum Pseudomonadota; class Gammaproteobacteria; order Pseudomonadales; family Pseudomonadaceae; genus Pseudomonas; species Pseudomonas sp. GW821-FHT03C07. The sequence continues at coordinate 158,354 of NZ_JBWKUQ010000015.1, read as the reverse complement.
GATCAGGCCGAGCAAATGATTCGGCGCTATCCGCAGACCTCACTGGTCTGGGCCGCCAACGATGAAATGGCCCTGGGCGCCATGGCCGCCTTCGAAAAGGCCGGGCGCCGACCGGGACAGGATGTCCTGTTCAGTGCCGTCAACAGCTCCCCGGAGATTCTCCGGGCGCGCATCGATGGGCGCTTGAGCGTGCTGGTGGCCGGGCATTTCGCCCTGGGCGGCTGGGCGATGGTGTTGCTGCGTGACCATGCCGACGGGATCGACTTCACTCGCTACGGTGGTCGCGAACGGCAAGTCCAGGCACTGGAACTGATCGACAAGAGCCAGGCCGAGAAGCTACTGAAGTACAGTGCCAGCGAGGATTACCACGTCAACTTCAAGGCCCTGAGTGCCAGGGGCAAGCCGGACAGCTACCGCTATCCGTTCTCCCTGAAAGCCGTGCTGCCCTGAGTCGGGATCAGACCCCGGCGAAGTGCAGCACCAGCTTGACGACCCCGTAAAGCGTCAGGCCGAAAATCGCGGTGAACAGGATGCCGATTATCACGAAATGGCTCGGTTTGCCGTGGGTAAAGTCGCGGGCACGGTTTTTCCCGCTTTGTACGCCAAAGGCCGCCGCCATCACGCTTTGCAGCATTTGCCAGAAGGTCGGCGGCTTGTTGTCGATCGGATCGTCCATGGGGCCTCCACACACAAGGTTGTGTGTGGAAAGCATAGACAATTCCTCCGGGCTTAGTTGTCGTAGCCCAGATTCGGTGCCAGCCAACGCTCACTGACGCTCAGTTCCTGGCCTTTGCGCGCGGTGTAGCTTTGTACCTGGTCCTTGTCGATCTTGCCGACGGCGAAGTACTGCGCCTGTGGATGGGCGAAATACCAGCCACTGACCGCCGCCGCCGGGAACATCGCGTAGTGCTCGGTGAGGAACACGCCGCTTGCCCCGGCCTTGCCTTCGCTGGCCGCCGGGTCGAGCAGGGCGAACAGGGTGCCTTTCTCGGTATGGTCGGGGCAGGCCGGGTAGCCGGGGGCCGGACGAATACCGCTGTACTGCTCCTTGATCAGGGCGTCGTTGTCCAGTTGCTCGTCCTTGGCGTAACCCCAGTAGTTTTTCCGCACCTGCTGGTGCAGCCATTCGGCGCAGGCTTCGGCCAGACGGTCGGCGAGAGCCTTGACCATGATCGAATTGTAGTCGTCGCCCTTGTCCTGATAGGCCTTGGCGACTTCTTCGGCACCGATCCCGGCGGTGGTGATAAAGCCCCCCACGTAGTCGGTGATGCCGCTGTCTTTCGGTGCGACGAAGTCGGCCAGGGAGAAGTTCGGCTTGCCGTCGGTCTTGATGATCTGCTGGCGCAGGTGATGCAACCTGGCCAGCGGCTGGCCGTCCGCGCCATAGACTTCCAGGTCATCGTCCCGCACCTGGTTGGCCGGCCAGAAGCCGAACACCGCACGGGCGCTGATCAGCTTCTCGTCGATCAGCTTGTCGAGCATTTCCCGGGCGTCGGCATAGAGGGCGGTCGCGGCTTCGCCGACCACTTCATCTTCGAGGATGCGCGGGAATTTGCCGGCCAGGTCCCAGGAGATAAAGAACGGGGTCCAGTCGATGTATTCGGCCAGGACCCTGAGGTCGATATTGTCCAGCACTTTGCTGCCGGTAAAGGTCGGTTTGACCGGCTGGTAGCTGCTCCAGTCGAACTGTGGTTTCTTGGCGATGGCCACCGGGTAGCTCAGGCGTTCGGTACGGGCGCTACGGTTGGCCGTGCGCTCGCGGACTTCGACGTATTCGGCACGGGTGCGCTCGACAAAACCGGCCTTGAGCTCCTTGGACAGCAACTGGGTCGCCACGCCGACGGCGCGGGAGGCGTCGGTGACATAGACCACCGCATCGTTGCTGTAGCGCGGTTCGATCTTCACCGCGGTGTGCGCCTTGGAGGTGGTCGCGCCGCCGATCATCAACGGCAGGTGGAAGTCCAGACGCTGCATTTCCCGGGCGACATGGACCATTTCATCCAGCGACGGCGTGATCAACCCGGACAGGCCGATGATGTCGCACTTCTGCTCCTTGGCCACCTGGAGGATCTTCTCCGCCGGGACCATCACGCCGAGGTCGACGATATCGTAGCCGTTGCAGCCCAGGACCACGCCGACGATGTTCTTGCCGATGTCGTGGACATCGCCTTTGACCGTGGCCATGAGGATCTTGCCCTTGGCTTCCGGCTTGTCGCCCTTTTCCAGTTCGATGAACGGGATCAGGTGGGCTACCGCCTGTTTCATCACCCGGGCGGATTTCACCACCTGGGGCAGGAACATTTTCCCGGCGCCGAACAGGTCGCCGACGATGTTCATGCCGGACATCAGCGGGCCTTCGATCACTTCGATCGGACGGGCGAAGGACTGGCGCGACTCTTCGGTGTCTTCAACGATGTGCGTGGTGATGCCCTTGACCAGGGCATGTTCCAGGCGCTTGTTGACGGGCCAGCCGCGCCATTCCTCGGTCTCGGCTTCCTTGACGCTGCCGTCGCCCTTGTATTTGTCGGCGATGGCGAGGAGGGCGTCGGTGCCTTCCGGGGTGCGGTTGAGGATCACGTCCTCGACGGCGTCGCGCAGTTCCGCCGGGATCTGGTCGTAGATCTCCAATTGGCCGGCGTTGACGATCCCCATGGTCAGGCCGTTGCGGATCGCATACAGCAGGAACACCGAGTGAATCGCCTCGCGCACCGGGTTGTTGCCACGGAACGAGAAGGACACGTTGGACACCCCGCCGCTGGTCAGCGCATAGGGCAGTTCGTCACGGATATAGGCGCAGGCGTTGATGAAGTCGACGGCGTAGTTGTTGTGTTCCTCGATACCGGTGGCGACCGCGAAGATGTTCGGGTCGAAGATGATGTCTTCCGGCGGGAAGTCAACCTGGTTCACCAGAATGTCGTAGGAGCGTTTGCAGATGGCCTTCTTGCGCGCTTCGGTGTCGGCCTGGCCGGCTTCGTCGAAGGCCATCACCACCACGGCGGCGCCGTAGCGCTTGCACAATTTGGCGTGATGAATGAATTGTTCGACACCTTCCTTCATGCTGATCGAGTTGACGATGCCCTTGCCCTGGATGCACTTGAGGCCGGCTTCGATCACTTCCCACTTGGAGGAGTCGATCATGATCGGTACGCGGGAGATATCCGGCTCGCCGGCGATCAGGTTGAGGAAGGTGACCATGGCCTTCTTCGAGTCGAGCATGCCCTCGTCCATGTTGATGTCGATCACCTGGGCGCCGGCTTCCACCTGCTGCAGGGCGACTTCAAGGGCTTCGGTGTAGTTGTCATCGCGGATCAACCGGGCGAACTTGGCGGAACCGGTGATGTTGGTCCGCTCGCCGACGTTGACAAACAACGACTGGCGGTCGATGGTAAACGGCTCCAGGCCTGACAGGCGACAGGCTTTCGGAATGTCCGGAATGGCGCGGGGCGCGTAACCGGCGACGGCCTTGGCGATGGCGCCGATATGGCCGGGAGTGGTCCCGCAGCAACCACCGACGATGTTCAGGAAGCCGCTCTGGGCGAACTCCTCGATGACCTTGGCGGTTTCTTCCGGCAGTTCGTCATACTCGCCGAATTCGTTCGGCAGGCCGGCGTTGGGGTGCGCGGAAATGTGGGTGTTGGCCTTGTTCGACAGCTCTTCCAGGTACGGCCGCAACTCGCTGGCACCGAGGGCGCAGTTCAGTCCCACCGAGATCGGCTTGGCGTGAGCCACGGAGTTCCAGAAGGCTTCGGTGGTCTGGCCGGACAGGGTCCGGCCGGAGGCATCGGTAATGGTTCCGGAGATCATGATCGGTAATTCGAAACCCAGCTCTTCATACACGCCTTGCACGGCGAAAATCGCCGCCTTGGCGTTGAGGGTGTCGAAGATGGTTTCGATCAGGATCAGGTCGGCGCCGCCTTCGATCAGACCCTTGGTGGCCTCGGTGTAGTTCTCCACCAGTTCATCGAAGGTGACGTTGCGGTAGCCGGGGTTGTTCACATCCGGCGAGAGCGAGCAGGTGCGGCTGGTCGGGCCCAGTACCCCGGCGACGAAACGTGGCTTGTCTGGCGTCTCGAGGGTTTTCGCGTCGGCTACCTTACGTGCCAGGCGGGCACCTTCCACATTCAGTTCGTAGACCAGCGCTTCCATGCCGTAGTCGGCCTGGGACACCTGGGTGGCGTTGAAGGTGTTGGTTTCGAGGATGTCCGCGCCGGCATCCAGGTAGGCCTTTTCGATCGAGCCGATCACATCCGGACGGGTGATCACCAGCAGGTCGTTGTTACCCTTGACATCGCTGGGCCAGTCGGCGAAACGTTTGCCGCGATAATCCTGTTCCTCGAGCTTGTAGCTCTGGATCATGGTGCCCATGCCGCCATCAAGAATCAGGATACGTTCTTTGAGAGCTTGCTGGAGAGCGTGTAGGCGAGCACTGCGATCGGACATGGGACTACCTGGAAAGACGGACACAGAAGAGCCGCGATAATAGCAAACCTGTGTGGTTTTATAGCCTCCCGGGGTTTCGCATGAATATCGCTCATGTTGGACGGGCGATCCCGCTGTAGAATCACGGCGTTTTTTATTTTCAGGATCAGGCTCATGCCTTACCGCGTTATCAGCGCTTTCCTACTGCTAGTGCTCAGCAGTGCCACTCAGGCGCAAGATCCGGCGCCGGCGATTTCCTATACCCGCGATATTCAACCGATCTTTACCGAGAAGTGCGTCGCTTGCCACGCCTGCTATGACTCGGCGTGCCAGCTCAACCTGGGCAGTGCGCAGGGCGCTACCCGAGGGGCTTCGAAGGCCCTGGTCTACGATGGCGCGCGTAGCGAAGTGGCGAGTCCGACCCGGCTGTTCTACGACGCCCAGGGGCCGGCGGCCTGGCGGGACAAGGGTTTCTATTCGGTGCTCGATGCTCAGGGCAGTCAGGCCGCGCTGATGGCGCGCATGCTGGAGCTGGGGCATCGGACCCCGCTGCAAGCCAACGCCAAATTGCCTGAAGAAATTGTGCTGGGCTTGCAACGCGAGAACATGTGCCCGCTGCCGGGCGAGTTTGCCACCTATGCCGATACCCATCCGAAAGAGGGCATGCCGCTGGCGGTCAGCGGCCTGAGCGACCAGCAATACCAGACCCTGCAACGCTGGCTCGCGGCGGGAGCGCCGGTGGATGAACAGGGCGTGGCGCCGAACGCCCGGGAAACCGGGCAGATCGCTGCCTGGGAAGCGCTGCTCAATGCTCCGGGCGCCCGCGAAAGCCTGGTCGGGCGCTGGTTGTTCGAACACTGGTTCCTGGCCCATATCTACTTTGATGGAGGCGAGTCGGGGCATTTCTTCCAGTGGGTGCGTTCGCGTACGCCCAGCGGACAGTCCATCGACCTGATCAATACCCGCCGCCCGAACGATGACCCGGGTACTCAGATCTACTACCGGTTGATGCCGGTACAGGGCGTCATCGTCTACAAGACCCACATCACCTATGGTTTGAGCGCTGCGAAAATGGCGCGGATCAAGACCCTGTTCTACAGCGGCAACTGGCAGGTCAGCGCCTCGCCGGGCTATGGCCCGCGGCGCCGGGCCAATCCCTTCGAAACCTTCGAGGCGATTCCGGCGGCGGCGCGTTATCAGTTCATGCTCGATAACGCCGAATACTTCGTCGATACCTTCATCCGTGGGCCGGTTTGCCGCGGGCAGATTGCCACTGACGTGATTCGCGACAATTTCTGGGCGTTTTTCCAGGCGCCGGAGCATGACCTGTACATCACCGACCCGAGTTATCGCGGGGCGGCGACGCCATTGCTGGCGATGCCGGGGCAGAACGACGATGTCGGCAGTGTACTGAGCCTGTGGCTGGCTTATCGCGACAAGCGTAACGAGTATGAAGCCTTGCGCCGGGAGGCTTACGCTAACGTCCGGGCTCCGAGTTGGTCGAGCTTGTGGGCCGGCAACGACAACGCCTTGCTGAGCATTTTCCGCCATTTTGACAGCGCCACGGTCAGCAAGGGCCTGATCGGCGAAGTGCCGCAGACCATGTGGCTGTTCGACTTCCCGCTGCTGGAGCGCACCTATTACCAGTTGGCGGTGAATTTCGATGTGTTCGGCAATGTTTCGCACCAGGCGCAGACGCGGCTGTACTTCGACCTGATCCGTAACGGTGCTGAACAGAACTTCCTGCGCCTGATGCCGGCGGATTCCCGCGATGCGTACCTCGACGACTGGTACCAGAACGGCGGCAAGATCAAGATGTGGTTGGACTATGAGCGTATCGACGACAGCAAGCCGAGTGCCCTGAAGCTCGATGATAAGGACCCCAAACGCGACTTCGTCAGGCAGTTGCTGGTGCGCTACGGCGATCTGAATGCACGTCCGGATCCGATCAATCGGTGTGACGGCGCATACTGTTCGCGCCCGAACATCGACCCGGGGTTGCAGGAGGCCGAACAGTCCCTGAGTCGCCTGACCTCGCGTCCGGCAGCCGGGCTCAAGGTTATCGAGCAGTTGCCGGAAGCGACGATGCTGCGCATTGAAAGCCGTAGCGGCCAGCGTGAGATCTACAGTCTGTTGCGCAACCGGGCCCACAGCAACGTGGCGTTCATGCTCGGCGAGGCCTCTCGTTATCAGTCGGGACTGGATACCGTGACCATTTACCCGGGAATCCTCAGCAGCTATCCGAATTTCATGTTCAATATCCCGGCCGATCAGGTGCCGGCGTTTGTCGATGCCATGGAACAGGCCAAGGACGCCGCCGGGTTCGAGCAAATCGTCCGGCGCTGGGGAATTCGGCGCAGTCATCCACAGTTCTGGCGGTATTTCCATGATCTGACGACGTACTTGCAGGAAACCGACCCGGTCAACGCCGGTGTGCTGGATATGAACCGCTACGAGAACCTTTGAGGGCGGGGCATCACTGGAAATAGCGACTGGGCGATTCGCCGAGCGCCCGACGGAACACCGTGGCAAAGGCGCTCGGGCTGCTGTAGCCCAGCTCCATGGCCACCCGTGTTACCGGTTCGCCATTGCCCAGGCGAACGATCGCCGCCAGCAGGCACGCCTGTTGGCGCCATTCGACGAAGCTGACACCGGTGTGCTGGCGAAACAGCCGGGTGAAGGTGCGCCGGCTCATACCCGCGTCTTGAGCCATTTCGTCGATAGCGATTTCCAGTGACGGCTGATCCAGCAACCGACGGCAGATCTTCGCCAGGCGCGGCTCCCTGGGGAGCGGGGCGTTCAGCGCCAGTCTTGGCATCCGCGCGATCTCGTGGAGCAACAAGCCCAGCAAGTATTCGTCACGATCACTGGGCGAAACCTGGACGGGGACCTGCGCCGCCTGGTCGAGCAGGTGACGCAGCAGTTCGGATACCCCCAGTACCTGACAGTCTTTGGCCAACGCCAGGCGTTGCTGGGCGGTTGGCAGAACATAAGCGTTGAGCATGGTCACCGGACCGCGCATGCACATGGCATGGGGCAGCCCGGCCGGTACCCAGATGGCGCGTCCCGGCGGTACGACCCAGTCGCTCTGGTCGGTAAATACCGTGATCACCCCGCAAGCCGCATAGGCGAACTGGCCGCGTTCGTGGCTATGGTGATCGAATCCCTGGCCGTCGGCATAGTCGTGGCGGGTAACGACTACTTCTTGTGGTGTTGTCGGGTAAAAATCGGGCATGGCTGACCCTGCTGGGTTAAAGGTGATCTGAAGAACTGTGCTCGCCTGAAATTTTCTGGGGTGTTTGAGATTAGCGTTGGCCCATTTTTAGTTTGAATTGACCTTCAATTGCAAGCGGGCCATAAGTAGCAGCGGCAAAGTAGTCGGGCGCCAGCGAGTCGTCTCGCCGGGCCTGACTATTCGGATTGTTTGCCATGCAGAAAAAACACCTGTTGCTCGCCGTGCTGGTCACGGCTGTCTGGGGCTTGAACTTCCCCATCACCAAGCTGGGCTTGAGCCATATCGACCCGCTGCTGTTGACGGCGCTGCGCTTTACCCTGGCGGCCCTGCCGTGGGTGTTTTTCATTCGTCGGCCGCAAGTGGCAATGTCCTGGATCGCTGCGTACGGGATGATTTTCGGGGTCGTCATGTGGGGGCTGATCAACTTCGGTATCAGTCTGGGCGTTCCACCGGGAACCGCGGCGCTGCTGATCCAGACCAGTGCCTTCTTCACCCTGGGTTGGGGCGTGCTGCTGTTTCGCGAGTCATTGAGCGGGGCTCAGGTGATCGGCGGGTTGCTGGCGGCCCTGGGGCTGGCCTGTGTGCTGTTCGACAGCTCGGCGGGCGAGAGCAGGGCTGGGTTGCTGCTGATCGTGCTCAGTGCCGTCGCCTGGAGCCTGGGCAATGTGCTGATCAAGCTGTCGCGGGTCAAAGAGGTGTTCGCCTTCGTGGTCTGGGCCAGCCTGTTCGCACCGCTGCCGCTGTTCCTGCTGACCTGGCTCAAGAACGCTGCGGTGCCCTTTGTCGCGCTGCCGGATCAGCTCGGGACGGGTCTGCTGTTTTCCCTGGCGTTCCAGGTCTATGGCGCTACACACCTGTGTTATTGGGGCTGGAATCTGTTGTTGCGCGAATATCCGTTGTCGCAGGTGGCGCCGCTGTCCTTGCTGATTCCGGTATTTGCCATTCTCGGTTCGATGCTGTTGCTCGGCGTCTGGCCGAGCCCGGCGGGCTGGCTGGCCAGTGCGCTGATTTTCTCGGCGTTGCTGGTGGGTTCGATCCAGTGGCGGCCGCTGCTTTCCCGACAAAAATACTAGGACTTTGTCCGGCGGCCCGATTGGCGTAAACTGGCGGCAAGTCTGTGAGGAGATTCCATGAGCGCCATAACCATTACCGATGCCGCCCACGATTATCTGGCTGATCTGCTGTCGAAGCAGAACACCCCGGGGATCGGCATCCGCGTTTTCATTACCCAGCCGGGTACCCAGTACGCCGAAACCTGCATTGCCTATTGCAAGCCGGGTGAAGAAAAACCTGAAGACACCGCGTTGGGGCTGAAAAGCTTCACCGCGTGGATCGATTCCTTCAGCGAAGCCTTCCTCGATGATGCGGTGGTCGATTACGCCACCGACCGTATGGGCGGCCAACTGACGATCAAGGCGCCAAACGCCAAGGTGCCGATGGTCAATGCCGACAGTCCGGTCAACGAGCGTATCAACTATTACCTGCAAACCGAAATCAATCCGGGGCTGGCCAGCCACGGCGGCCAGGTCAGCCTGATCGAAGTGGTCGAGGACGGTATCGCCGTGCTGCAGTTCGGTGGCGGTTGCCAGGGCTGTGGTCAGGCCGACGTGACCTTGAAGGAAGGCATCGAGCGCACCTTGCTCGAGCGGATTCCCGAGCTCAAGGGTGTACGCGATGTGACCGACCATACGCAGAAAGAAAACGCCTACTACTGAGTTCGGTAGCAGGGCGTTCGCTACGTCCGGCTGGATAAAAAAACGGTGCCCGTGAGCGCCGTTTTTTTATGGGGGGATCGGTTGAGGTCGTTCCGATTGCGGTGCCTGCTCCGACGTCTTCGCGGGCAAGCTCCGCTCCCACATGGGGTTCTGTGCCGTCCATATAATCCAGGTTCGACACAGGTACTGTGGGAGCGGAGCTTGCCCGCGAAGAGGCCCTTGAGAGCGGTACATTATTACGACCCGGAAACCCGACTCTCCAGGTAATCGCGCAGCCGCTCTTGCAGATAGGGCACACCCAGCGGGTGCTCCAGGTACTCGGCAATCGCCATCATCCGCCAGTACTGGCCTTCGTCGCCAAAGCGAATCGCTGTAATTTCCGCGCGGCTCAGTTGCCCGACCAGAAACCACGAGTGGGTATTGGGCTGGGTCACGCTGGGGTAGCGTCGGGCCCATTCGATCCGTTCAGCCCCGATACGCAGGGAAAACTCCTCATCCAGCTCCCTGAGGGCACATTCGCTCGGAGTTTCCTCGCCTTCGCGACCGCCACCGGCAAAGTCCCAATGTCCGGGATAGGGAATGCTGTCCTTCATGTCGCGCAGGTAGGTCAGCAGCTCATCGCCGCAGAGCAGGGCCAGTTTGGCGCCGGAAAACAACGGTTCGGACATCGGCTTATCCTCCAGACGATTCAAGGTCGATAAAGATGAGCGTGACCCGCGCGGTACAACGAGGATTCGCTGAAGTGCTCGCTGGCCAGGACGCGGCCCACCAGGATCAGCGCCGTGCGGCGAAAGCCCTTGGCCTCGACCTTGGCCAGAATATCCTCAAGGGTACCTTGTACCCAGTCCTGGTCGGGCCAGGTAGCGCGATGGATCACCGCGATCGGGCAGTCCGCGCCGTAATGCGGCAGCAGTTCCTCGATGATTCTGGCCAGGTGTTTGACCCCCAGGTGAATCGCCATGGTCGCCTTGTGCTGGGCCAGGCTGGCCAACTCTTCCCCGGCCGGCATCGCGGTTTTGTCGGCATAACGGGTGAGGATCACGCTTTGGGAAATATCCGGCAGCGTCAGCTCGGCGCCGAGCAAGGCTGCGCAGGCGGCGGTCGCGGTGACGCCGGGGATGATTTCATAGGCAATGCCCAATTCGCGCAGAGGGCGGATCTGCTCGCCGATGGCACCGTAGAGCGACGGATCGCCCGAATGCACCCGCGCCACGTCCTGGCCCCGGGCATCTGCGGTCTTGATCAGGTCGATGATCTGTTCCAGGTGCAACTCGGCGCTATTGACCACTTGCGTCGCACGGTGGCCTTCAAGCACGGCATCAGGCACCAGGGAGCCGGCATAGATGATCACCGGGCAGCTGCGGATCAGGCGTTGGCCCTTGACGGTAATGAGTTCCGGATCGCCGGGGCCGGCGCCGATGAAGTAGACGGTCATGACACTCTCTGAACAGGGCTGCACAAGACTTTACATGAACAACGCTCATGTAGACGGCGGTGATTATCGAGGGTTTTGCCCGGTCCAGGCCAGTGCAAAGGTCGCCTGAGGATGCTTTTGGCGTGAAATCAGAAGATTCGCACGGGCTTGCCCCAACTGTTCGGCCAGGGCCAGCGCGGCACTTTCTGCGACGCCATGACAGCCGGTCTGTTCGAAGGCCTGGCTGGAACGATGGCTGAGCCGAGCCTCGTAAGGTGCCAGCTCGGTCGCACTGAAGAACACCAGCGGCAGGTTCAGGCGCTGTGCCAGTTCCCGCAGGCCGGGTTCAACCTTTTTCCCATCAATACTTGCCAAGCCATTGATTTCCTTGAGGTCGATCCGATGGGCCAGCAAAGATTGCTCCAGTAGCGCCTGCAAGGTCGAGGCGCTACAGCCGAGCCGGCAGCCGAGGCCAACCGCGAGGATTGGCGTCGTGCTCATGCCGAGTAGTGAGCCTTGGTCTTGCGCCGGAACAGCCATGCACTGATCAGGCCCAGGGCCAGCCAGAACGCGGCATTGGTCAGTTGCGAGGCGATCTTGAATTGTGCTTCCAGCTCTTCTGGCGCCAGGCTGGAATGAACTTGCGGCTGCGGTGCGCCGATCACATGGGGCACCACGACAATGGCCACGCCCAGCAGTTTGAGCGCCCAGTGCTTGCCGAACACCACCAGGGCAATGGCAACCGCCGTGGACGCTGCGGTGCCGACCCACCAGATCTGCCGTTGCAGCAAGTCCGCCGCGGCAGTGCCCGGCAGTTCCGGCGGCAGGCCCAGGGTCGGTGCCAGGCAGAACGTGGCATAACCGGCCAGGCCCCAGAGCAGGCCCTGGGCGGTGCGGTTCGGCGCGCGCAGGGTATAGAGGCCGGCCAGCATCAGGGCGAAACCGACGGCCACCACCAGGTTGCCGCCGGTGGTGGACAACACGCGCTGCCAGCCGTCTTCCGGCTCCCAGGCCTCTTCGTCGTGTACGTGCCCGGCCATGGCCGCGTGCTGGTGTTCGTGAGCCTCGGCTGCCGCGGATTTTTCATAGGTTTCCGCCTGGAGAATCAGCGGGGCGACCCAGAAGCTCTGCAGCAGGGTCAGCAACAGGGCGGCCAGCAAGCCGGTGAATCCCGCTGTTTGCGCAATACGCTTGATCATGGCTGGCGTCTCAATGGCACGGGAAGGCAGAGCTGTGACGGGTATCGTGTGCGGCGTTGTGGACGACGTCGATGGGTGAGAACCCGGCGAAATAGACCAATGCCGCGCCCAGGATGGTGGCACCGATGGCGGCGACGAGGCGCTGGCTCAGGGTGCTGATGGCGGTCGAGTGGCGGACGGTAGTGGTTGACATGGCGCTTCCCTTTGAGTTTTAGCAGGCGGAAAGGCGCGAAGAACCTCGGCGGGCGGGCGCCCGGAGATTACAACAGCGCCTGCCCACCGCAGGTTTGTCATCGATTATTTCTGGGCCGGTCTCCGGGCTTGCGAGGGAGTTGGGCAGGGCCCGACTCTTCAAGCGTCGCCTTCCCATGCCGGTGTCGACACAGTGGCTCTGACGCTTCTCTCGCTTACCGTTGCGGGGGCAGCACCGGACTGATCAGGCCTGAAGACAGACAGGCTGACGCACCGGTTTCCCGTTTCACCCTGTGAAGGGCACCCAAAACAAGGCCACTAGGTAAACACGCTGGGCCGGGCGCGTCAATGCAGTAGAGGGCGCAGTGGTGGTCGCGAATGCGCTGGCCCAGCCCCGAGTTAAAGTGAATTCTAGAATAAATATTTCATATAAATCATGTGCTTATATAATATTTTTGATCTTTAGCCTTAACTGATCAATAGAAAAGGGCTTGCTGATCACCTGCATGCCAGGCGCCAGTTCGATGCTTTCGGCGTAGCCGCTGGCAAACAGGACGGGCAGCCCCGGGCGCATTTGGCAGGCGGCCTTGGCCAATTCGCGGCCATCCATTTCGGGCAGTCCGACATCGGTCATCAACAAATCGATGCGGGTGTCGGCCTGTCCAAGGATATCCAGGGCCTTTTCGCTGCCGTCGGCCTCCAGGACATTGAACGCCAGTTCCTCCAGGACATCGACGATCAGCATGCGCACGACGGTATCGTCTTCAACGACAAGGATGGTGGCGGGGGGGACTGGCATAAGGGTATATCCCGAAAAAGTGAGGAATGGATCAAGTTCGCTGAACCGCTCGGCCTCTGGTATCAGTAAACCACCGGGCCAGGCAAGTTCCCCGGCCTGTACAAAAAAATCCGACTGTACAAGATGATAGGCTAAGGTCTGTCATCGCGTCACGACAGTGCGGCCTGGGGCATTGCATTCTAAGCTGTGAGAAAAATGGCGGTCTTTTATTCGTACATACGGCAGACTCCTTGATAATCAATAACTTTAATCCGGGCCCTGAAATGAATTCGTCGTCTTCGGTGGATGAACAAAGCTTTCGCAAGTTATTGAGTCGCAACATCAGCCTGCCCTTGGGCGTCGGGGTCCTCAGTGCGGTATTTTTCGTCGCGCTGATCACCTATCTGCTGTCGGTGATCCAGTGGGTCGAGCATACCGACCGGGTGATCAATAACAGCAACGAGGCGATGAAGCTCTCGGTGGATCTGGAAACCGGTATGCGCGGTTTCCTGATTACCGGTGACGAGCATTTCCTCGACCCCTACGAAGTCGCCAAGCCGAAGATCATTGCCGAACTGCGCAGCTTGCAGCAACTGACCGCGGATAATCCGCAGCAGGTCGACCGCTTCAAACGCATCGAAGCCTTGCAGGGCGCCTGGAGCGAATACGCTCAGTTGATGATTGAACTGCGGCGTTCCGGCGGCGACTACCGGGGGGTGATCCAGGCGGGGCGCGGCAAGCGCCTGGTTGACGAGATCCGTAGCGAGTTTGAGAACGCCATCGACATGGAGCAGCAACTGCGGCTCGCGCGCAATGAAACCGTAAGCCGCACCACGATCTGGAGCATCGTCCTCTATCTCATCTTTGTGCTGGGCCTGAGTGCCTTGCTGGCCTTTATAGGTCGACGTGATTTGTTATCACTTTCAAGTAGTTATGCAAAAAATCTCGCGTCACAAGTCAAGAGTGCGGAACGCCTGGAACAGCAAGCCTGGCTACGCAGTGGCCAGACCGAGCTGGCCGAGCAGGTGCTGGGCCAACTGAGCCTGAATCTGCTGGGGCGCAATATCCTGCAATTCTGCGCCCAGTATATGGGCAGCGCCGTGGCGGCATTGTATGTCCGCGAAGAGCAGGGGGGCCTGACCCGTGTCGCCAGCTATGGTTTTTCCCGCGAGCAGGATCGGCAGGAACAGGCGATCTTCAACGATGAAGGCCTGGTTGGCCAAGCCGCCGGCCAGGGCCGTCTGATTCGCCTGGACGAAGTGCCGATGGATTACTTCAAGGTCAGTTCGGGCCTGGGCGAGGGGTCGCCGCGCAGTGTGCTGGTGGTGCCGACCACTAACGATGAGCGGGTCAACGGGGTGATTGAGCTGGGTTTCCTGCGTCCGCTGAACGAACGTGACATCGAACTGCTGGAACTGATCGCCGACAATATTGGCACTTCCATCGAGGCCGCGCGTTACCGCCAGCGCTTGCAGGAGGTCCTGGCCGAGACCCAGCAGCTCAACGAAGAGCTGCAAGTCCAGCAGGAAGAGCTGAAGACCGCCAACGAGGAACTGGAAGAACAGTCCCAGGTGCTCAAGGAATCGCAGGTTCACCTGGAAAGCCAGCAGAGCGAACTCGAACAGACCAACGAACAGTTGGCCGAACAAGCCCTGGCCCTGGCCGCGCAGCGCGACGCGATGGACCTCAAGAACAACCAGCTGAACCTGGCCCAGATCCAGCTCGAGGAGCGTGCCGAGGAGCTGCAGCGTTCGAGCAAGTACAAATCCGAGTTTCTTGCCAACATGTCCCATGAGCTGCGTACGCCGCTCAACAGTTCGCTGATCCTGTCCAAGCTGCTGGCGGAGAACCCGCAGGAGAACCTCACGGAGGAACAGGTCAAGTTCGCTGAATCGATCTACAGCGCGGGCAACGATTTGCTCAACCTGATCAACGACATCCTCGATATCTCCAAAGTCGAGGCGGGCAAGTTGGAGCTGCGCCCGGAAAATACCAGCATCGAGCGTCTGGTGGAGGGGCTGCGCAATATGTTCGAGCCACTGGCCGGCGACAAACAGTTGGGCTTTGAACTCGAGATGCGTGGCGACCTGCCAGCGACGCTGTTCACCGATCGCCAGCGCTTGGAACAGGTGCTGAAGAACCTGCTGTCCAACGCCATCAAGTTCACCGAGACGGGCCGGGTCAGCCTGAGCGTGTCGCGCCAACCCGGTGTCGGTATTGCCTTTGCCGTCCGCGACTCGGGCATCGGTATCGCCGCCGAACAACACGAGAGCATCTTCGAGGCGTTCCGCCAGGCGGACGGCACCACCAACCGCCGTTATGGCGGCACCGGTCTTGGCCTGTCGATTTCTCGCGATCTGGCGGCGCTGCTCGGCGGTTCCATCAACGTGGCCAGCCAGCCCGGGCAAGGCAGTGTGTTTACCCTGGTGTTGCCGGAGCGTTATGTGGAACGCCGCGACGGCGCGGGCCCCGCGCCGGTGGTGGCACCCCCGGCGCCGCTGGAGTCACTGGACCCGCCGCGCAATCGGCCACCACTGGTCGTGGAAGCACCGATCCAGCGTTTTGCCGACGACCGTGAAAAAGGCCCGTTCACCAGCCGCTGTATCCTGGTGATCGAAGATGAACCGAAATTTGCCCAGATTCTCTACGACCTGGCCCATGAACTGGGCTACCAATGCCTGGTGGCCCATGGCGCGGACGAGGGTTTCGAGCTCTCCGCCCAGTTCATCCCCGACGCGATCCTGCTGGACATGCGCCTGCCGGATCACTCTGGCCTGACGGTGCTGCAGCGCCTCAAGGAACAGGCGCCGACCCGACATATCCCGGTGCATGTGATTTCCGTGGAGGATCGCACCGAGGTCGCCATGCACATGGGCGCCATGGGCTATGCGCTCAAGCCGACCACTCGCGACGAACTCAAGGAGATCTTCACGCGCCTGGAAGCCAAGCTGACCCAGAAGCTCAAGCGCGTGCTGCTGGTGGAAGACGACGACCTGCAACGCGACAGCATCGCCCGGCTGATCGGCGACGACGATATCGAGATCACCGCCGTGGGTTTTGCCCAGGAAGCCCTCGATCTGCTGCGCACCGATGTCTTCGACTGCATGATCATCGACCTCAAACTGCCAGACATGCTCGGCAACGAACTGCTCCGGCGCATGTCCACCGAAGACATCCGTGCCTTTCCGCCAGTGATCGTCTATACCGGGCGCAACCTGACCCGCGACGAAGAGGCCGAGCTGCACAAGTATTCACGCTCGATCATCATCAAGGGCGCGCGCTCGCCGGAGCGCCTGCTCGATGAAGTGACACTCTTTCTGCACAAAGTCGAATCCCAGCTGTCCCATGAAAGACAGCGCATGCTCAAGACCGCCCGCAGTCGCGACAAGGTCTTCGAAGGGCGCAAGATCCTGCTGGTGGACGACGATGTGCGCAATATCTTCGCCTTGACCAGTGCGCTGGAGCATAAGGGCGCGATTGTCGAAATTGGCCGTAATGGCCGTGAGGCGATTGAGCGACTCAACGAAGTGGAGGACATCGACCTGGTGTTGATGGATGTGATGATGCCGGAGATGGACGGTTACGAAGCGACCCTGGAAATCCGCAAGGACCCGCGCTGGCGCAAACTGCCGATTATCGCGGTCACGGCCAAGGCGATGAAGGATGACCAGGAGCGCTGCCTGCAGGCCGGCTCCAACGACTACCTGGCCAAACCGATTGATCTGGATCGATTGTTCTCGTTGATCCGTGTATGGCTACCGAAGATGGAAAGGATCTAGTGGATCGAAGTTCCGACATCGAGTTGCGGTTGTTGATCGAGGCGATCTACCTCAAGTACAGCTACGATTTTCGCGATTATTCCGGTGCGTCCGTCAAACGCCGGGTCCTGCATGCCCTGCGTCAGCTTGATTGCGCGACCATTTCGGCGCTGCAGGAACGGGTGCTGCACAATCCGGCGGCATTCATGCAGTTGCTGCAGTTCCTGACCATTCCGGTCAGCGAGATGTTTCGTGATCCCGGCCATTTCCTGGCGATCCGCCAGGAGGTGGTGCCGCTGCTCAAGACCTATCCGTCGATCAAGATCTGGGTCGCCGGGTGCAGCACCGGGGAAGAGGTGTACTCCATGGCGATCCTGCTGCGCGAAGAGGGTTTGCTCGAACGCACGATCATCTATGCCACCGATATCAACCCGCATTCATTGGAAAAAGCCAAGCAGGGCATCTTTACCCTGGACAACGTACGCACCTATGCCGACAACTACCGGGCGTCCGGAGGCCAGCGCGACTTTGCCGAGTACTACAACTCGGCCTACGGCTACGCGATTTTCGATAAGACCCTACGGGAAAACGTGACCTTTGCCGATCACAGCCTGGCGACGGATAGTGTATTCTCCGAAACACAATTAATTTCGTGTCGTAACGTATTGATTTATTTCAATAAAAAACTTCAGGATCGAGCCTTCAGTTTATTTCACGAGTCCTTGTGCCACCGGGGTTTCCTGGTGCTGGGCAGCAAGGAGACGCTGGATTTTTCCGCCTATGGCAAGCGGTTCGAAGCATTGGTCAAACAAGCACGGATCTACCGTAAATCATGAACGGCCCGCTACAGCAAAGCACTGACCGCAAACGGCTCGAGGCGGTGGTCGTGGGCGCTTCGGCAGGCGGGGTCGAAGCTCTGATGACGGTGTTCGGCGCGCTGCCGGCGCGGTTCAGCCTGCCGATCGTGATCGTCCTGCATATGCCGGAAGGGCATCGCAGCCAGTTGGCCGAGGTGTTCGGGCGACGCCTGGCGTTGCCGGTGAAAGAGGCGGACGACAAAGAGAGCATCGTGCCAGGCACCCTGTACTTCGCCGCCCCTGGTTATCACCTGTCCATCGAACAGGACCGCAGCTTTTCCTTAAGCCGCGAAGAGCGGGTGCATTATTCCCGGCCCTCGATCGATTATCTCTTCGAGTCGGCGGCGGACGCTTACGGTTCACGCCTGCTGGGCATACTCTTGACCGGCGCCAATCAGGACGGCGCCGCGGGTCTGCTGCAGATCCAGCGCCAGGGTGGCCTGACCGTGGTGCAAGACCCGAACGACGCCCGGGTGGCAACCATGCCTGAAGCCGCGTTGGCGTTGCACCAGCCGGACTACCTTCTTTCTTTGCAGGGCATCGGCCGCCTGCTTGTCGAGCTGGAACAAATGACATGCTGAGTACTATCCAGGCCAAACTGCTGATTGTTGACGATCTGCCGGAGAATCTGCTGGCGCTGGAAGCGCTGATCAAGCGCGAGGGCCGCATTGTCTACAAGGCACTGTCGGCCGACGAAGCACTGTCGCTGCTGCTTCAGCACGAGTTCGCCATGGCCATTCTCGATGTGCAGATGCCGGGTATGAATGGCTTCGAACTGGCCGAGTTGATGCGCGGTACCGAGAAAACCAAGAATATTCCCATCGTCTTTGTCAGTGCCGCCGGTCGCGAGCGCAACTACGCCTTCAAGGGTTACGAGAGCGGCGCGGTGGACTTTCTGCACAAACCCCTCGACCCTCATGCGGTGAAGAGCAAGGTCAGTGTCTTTGTCGACCTCTACCGCCAAAGCAAGGCAATGAAGCTGCAGGTCGAGGCCCTCGAGCAGAGTCGTCGCGAGCAGGGACTGCTGCTGCAAAAGCTGCAGGCGACCCAGGAAGAGCTGCAGCACGCGGTGCGCATGCGCGACGACTTCATGTCGATCGTTTCCCATGAAGTGCGCACACCGCTCAACGGGCTGATCCTGGAAACCCAGCTGCGCAAGATGCACCTGGCCCGGGACAATGCGGCCGCCTTCACCCTGGACAAGATGCGTAGCATGGTCGCGCGCGACGAGCGGCAGATCCAGAGCCTGATTCGCCTGATCGAAGACATGCTCGACGTTTCGCGCATCCGTACCGGCAAACTGTCGATCCGTCCCGCGCGCCTGGACCTGGTGCGCCTGGTGGACAAGTTTCTGGAGGGCTTCGCGCCGCAGGTGGCCGCGGCCGAGTCGACGGTCAGCTATTGCGGGGACGCTTCACTGGAAGGCGAGTGGGATGAGTTCCGTATCGAGCAGGTTGTCTCCAACCTGCTGACCAATGCCTTGCGCTACGGCGCCAAGAGCCCGATCGAAGTGCGCGTCTACCGCCACGGGCACGAGGCCCGAATTGAAGTGCGTGACCGTGGCATCGGTATCAGCGAAGATGACCAGGCGCGGATCTTCCAGCAGTTCGAGCGGGTTTCCGGTAGTCATGCCGCCGCCGGGCTGGGCCTGGGCTTGTTTATTTCCGAGCAGATTGTCGCGGCCCATGGTGGTCGCATCACCGTCGAGAGTACCCTTGGCGAAGGGGCTTTGTTCTGCGTTTGCCTGCCTCTGTAGGAAAAGCCGACATCAGACGCAACCTCTGGCTGAGCCGATGGTCGTATTGGCAGCAATTTTAAGAATGAAGGCTTCCCATGAGTGAAGATGCACAAGACGTCGTACTGATCGTCGAGGACGATGCCTCGATCCTGCTGGTGCTTTCCACCTACCTCTCCCACGAAGGGTATCGGGTGTTGCAGGCGGAAAATGGCGAAGAGGCGTTCGCGATCCTGGCGAGCAAACCCAACCTGGACCTGATGATCACCGATTTTCGTTTGCCCGGGGGTATTTCCGGAGTGGACATCGCCGAGCCCGCGGTCAAGCTGCGTCCGGACCTCAAGGTGATTTTCATCAGTGGTTACCCGGCGGAAATCCGTGAATCCCACAGTCCCATCGCCCACAGTGCGCCGATCCTGGCCAAGCCGTTCGACCTGGATGTGCTCCAGGAACAGATCCGCAAGCTGCTGGCGTGAGTCTGGAGCGCCGTACCCCCTGTAGGCGCCGGCTTGCCGGCGATGTAACAAGGGCCTCAGCGTCGGAACGCCGCCCGCAGCAAACGGGTGCCTACAATCCCTGCTGCAACGCCGGATCATCCGGATTCTGTTGCTCCAGCTGGGCAAGCAGAATCTGCACATTCTGCAACTGCCCGGTTTCCTTCCAGTAGCTGATCAGCAGTACCCGCGCCTTGCGGTTCGACGGTTGGCGCTGGACGATCTCTTCCAGTTGCCGCTGGGCCGCCTCGATCTGCTGCAAGTCATGCAAGGTGGTGGCGAGCTTGTAGCGGTACTCGGCGTTTTCCGGTTGCAACTCCACCGCTTTGGCCAGCCCCAGTACGGCGAGTTCGGTCTGGCCGTGGCGCAGCAGCCAGACGCCGAGGGCATGTTGCAGGTAGGCCGATTGCGGTTGTACCTGCAACTGCTTGGCCAGCAACTGCCGGGCCTGGTCCGGTTGCCCGCGCTTGTCCAGCAATTCGACCTGGGCCACCAGCGCCTTGAGGTTGTCCGGTTCCAGCCGCGAGACATGCTCCAGCGCCGCCTGCGCCTTGTCCAATTGCCCCTCATGCAGGTACAACCGCGCCAGTTGGAACTGCGCCTCGGCGCTTTCCGACTGGGCGGCCAGGGTCCGTTCGTACTCGTCCACCACCTGTTGCAGCGGACCGTAATACAAGCCCTGGTCATCCGCTGACAAACCGAGCATGGCGTTGGCGGCGGCGAAGCGCACGGATTGCTCGCGGTCTTCGAGCACCGGGCCGAGCAACAGGCTGCGCTGGGCCCCCGGAACCAGGCCGACAATGCTCTCGATCGCCGCCTCGCGGACCACTGGCGAGGGATTCTGCAAATCCTTATCGGCCAGCTTCAAAGCCCGTGGACTGGGGTAATTGGGCAGTTCGGCATGCAAGGCGGCCCGGCGGGCATCCGTCAGATCGGTCCGCGCCAGTTGCTGGTAGAGCACCCGTGCCGCGCCGGGCAGGCCATTATGCGCCTGCTTCAGCGCCTGGCCGTAATTGATATGTGGGGCCTGGGGGGCGGCGAGCTTGCCGGGCAGCCAGTGCCAGACAAGGCCAAGGGCAAGCAGCAGCAACAGGCTGGTAAGCAGGTAGCGGTGGGGCTTCGTCATGCAGGGTCCGTGAGCTGGCGAGCGTTTGCTGAATGTACCAGCTTCGGTCAGCCGCGTTCAGGAGTCAAACCCGCGACTCAGGTCAACACATAGTCCACCGGCTCCGGCTCCGGCGGCAGGTCAGCCCGGCAGCATCAAGCCGCTGCTCTCCCGCGGCAATGCTTGTCGCTGGCGGACGAATTCGGGCATCCGTTCGCCGGGGATCGCCTTGCTGAAGTACCAGCCCTGGATCACCAGTTCCGTGGACGAGTGCAGGGCGTCGTACTGCTCCTGGGTTTCCACGCCCTCGACGATGATCCCCAGATTCAAGGCTTCACACAGTCGCAGCATGCCATTCAAGACCCGCGCACCCTCGGGATGGCAGTGGGCGACGACAAAACTGCGGTCGATCTTGATGCAGTCGATCTTGAACTGGTGCAGGTAACTCAACGCCGAATAACCGGTGCCGAAGTCATCGATATACAGTTTGGCGCCGAAACCGTGCAGGCGTTCGGTCAGGCGATTGATCACCTGGATATCGCCGACCAGGGCGTCCTCGGTCAGCTCGATGGAGATCATCCCCTGGGCCTGGGCGAGGATCTCCAGCAAGCGCTCGCCGTACTCCGGCACGCCCAGGGTGGCGCCGGTCACATTGATGGTCATCGGCAGTTCGAAGCCGGCTTTGCGCCAGCGCCGATGTTGCTCCAGTGCCTGGGAGGCTACCCACAGGTCGACATCCGGCATCAGCTTGGCCTGGCCCAGCCACTTGAGGAATTCCCAGGGTAAATGGGTGTTGCCGTCCGTGTCGCGGACGCGCATCAGCGCCTCGCAACCGGTGCACAGGCCGCTGGTCTTGGAAATCTGTGGCTGGAACTCCAGGTAAAACTCGTATTCGCTGATCTGGCGGATCCGCTCCAGCTCCCGGGCCCGGCGAGCGTCGTTCTTGTACGCGGCCGCCACCGGGTCGAGCTCGAACAGCCGACCCTTTTCCTCCAGGCTGCGAAAGGTGGTGTCGAAGGACTTGATATAGATGCCGTCGTCGCTTTCCTGCTGGCGGTGCAGGCCCATCACATAGGGGGCGTAGATCAGGCTGCCGATACCGAGCAGGACCAGTTGCAGGACCACCGCGGCCCAGTCGCCGTTGGTGCTCAGGTAGGCGTTGAGCAACACCGGCGAGTTCAGCGGCATGCCGGTGACCATCGGCGCCACCCAGCCGGCCTGGACCGCCGCCACCGCCAGCAGTGCGTTGAGCATCGGGGTGAGCAGGAACGGGATGAACAGGCGCGGGTTGAGAATGATCGGCAAACCGAACAGCAGAATCTCATTGACGTTGAACAGCGACAGCGGCACCGCGGCCAGGGCCAGCAGGCGCAAGGAGCGATCACGGGTAAACAGCAGCACGGCGACGATCAGCGACAACGAGGCGCCGGAGCCACCGATAAAGGCGAAGCAGCCCAGCAGGCCGCTGTTGAGGATATAGCGATGCGGCTCCCCGGCGGCGAGGTTGATCTGATTGATATTCACCGCCTCGTCGAGGACGCTGAACACTGGCTGCATGGCGTGCAGGCCATGAATACCGAAGAACCACAGGACCGAGTTACTGGCGCTGATCAGCGCGCCGTAGCGGTAAGGATGGTCCAGCGCCTCGCGGTCGAAGGGCACCTGCATCTGGGCGATCAGGGGAATCTGCAACAGCAGCGACAGTGCGATGACCAGCAGGGCGGTGGTGAGCAGGCCCGGGACCACCGCATTGATGCTGTCGCGCACATTGAAACCGACCACGTTTTCCCGTACCAGGCGGGTCCAGGACTGGCGGTACAGCCAGGCCATGATCGGTACGTTGATCAGCGGCGAGGCAATGGCGATAAACAGCACCAGGGTTGCGGCGGCGCGGGGAAAGTCGCTGAGCAGGTAGATGGCGATTTCCACATGGGCCAGGCACAGGAAGGCCACCGGCACCTGGGGCAGGCGATAGCGGATGGCGAGCATATAGCCGATGGACGCGGCCACCAGCAAGGGCAGGACGCCGCTGATTTTCTCGTGCAGCCCGGCGAGGAAGTTCACCTCGTCGTCGGGCAGCCCCGCCAGGCGTGCGCAGGCCGACAGGATCAGGAACGCCGTCGACACCAGCAGGCACGGCAGCAACCACAGCAACCCTTCGCGGATGGCTCGCAATGAGTCGGCACCGGCCAGTGCGGCAAGGCGATGGGTCAGGAACAACTGGAAGACTGACTGCGACATTGCCCAACCCCTTTTGACCTTCAGTCCTGTCGGAGCACATGGCTATCATCGCGGCCCCGGAGGTGAGCATATCCCGAGATGGCCTGAAAAGGCCAAGTCGCTGCTTGAAAAAGCCCCGGGGCCAAAGGCGCTTGGGGCTGACAGGCTGGAGTCCGGGCGA
Organism: Pseudomonas sp. GW821-FHT03C07; assembly: GCF_059420925.1. NCBI lineage: Bacteria > Pseudomonadati > Pseudomonadota > Gammaproteobacteria > Pseudomonadales > Pseudomonadaceae > Pseudomonas > Pseudomonas sp. GW821-FHT03C07. Next base: position 135,052 of record NZ_JBWKUQ010000015.1, on the reverse strand, counting down.
AAAAAAGCCCCGCCACCAAGGTGGTGCGGGGCTGAAAAAGGGTCGGAGGGCATCCAACCCCGGGAGGTCTTGAATCAGTTGCTGCTGGCCACTGTTTGCGGCTCATAGCCGCCACCCAGGGACTTGTAGATCGCCACGATGCCGCGATACAGGTCGGTCTCGGCCTGGGCCTGGCTGTCCTCGGCGGCCAGGCGTTCGCGCTGGGCGTCGAGCAGGACCAGGAAGTCGGCGGTACCTTCGCGGTAGCGAATCGCAGCCAGGTCGGCGGCGGCACGGCTCGATTCGCTCTGGCGAATCAGCGAGATCAGGCGCTGCTGGCGCTTGCCGTAATCACTGAAGGCGTTCTGCGATTCTTCCAAAGCCAGCAACACTTGCTGCTCGTAACTGGCGAGGGCGCCTTCGGCTTCGGCGTTGGCCCCGCGCAAGCGGGCCCTGACGCTACCGAGGTTGAACGCCGGCCAGGTGATGCTCGGGCCCAGGGCCCAGGCGTTGGCGGCGGACGAGCCGATCTGCGAACCACGCCCGGCGGTAAAGCCGAGGAAGCCACTGAGGCTGACCCGTGGGAACAGGTCGGCCTTGGCCACGCCGATCCGCGCGGTGGCGGCGGCCAGCTTGCGTTCGGCGCTGACGATATCCGGACGGCGTTGCAGCAGGTCGCCCGGATTGCCAATGGCCAAAGCCTTGGAAATCGCCGGCAGGTCCTTCGGCCCCAGATCCACCGACAGGGTGTCCGGGCGCTCGCCCAGCAAGGTCGCGATACGGTTGCGCTCGCGGGCCTGCTCGGCCTGCAGTTGTGGCACCGTGGCCTCGACCGCCGCCAGACGCGCATCGGCACGGACCACGTCGAGCTGATCGCCGACGCCGACGTCACGCAGGCTTTCGGTGATGCCCTTGGACTCCTGCTGGTTCTTCAGGTTGGCCACGGCGATCTTTTCCCGCAGTTGCGCGCCGCGCAGTTGACCATAGGCGTCCACCAGTTCGGCAATCATGGTGACTTGCAGCTGGTATAGGTCGGCTTCGGCCACCTGCTGGTCGGCATCGGCGGCTTCCAGGTTGCGGCGGATACGGCCGAACAGGTCGACTTCCCAGGCCATGTCCAGGCCCAGGTCATAGCGTTCGCTATTGACCCGTTGCTCGGTGGTACCCGGCACCTGGCCCTTGCCGACGTTGGCGCTGGCACGACTGGTGATGGTCGGCATGGCATCGTCGCTGACATCGTCGCGGATCGCCCGCGACGCTTTCAAGCGGGCGAAGGCCACGCGCAATTCACGGTTGCCGGCCAGTGACTGAGTCACCAGCTGGTTCAGGGTCGGATCGTCGAACTGCTGCCACCAGATACCCTGGAAACGTGCGCGGTCATAGTTCTTCTGTCCGGCGCTGCCGTCGGTGGCGGCGGTGATGTTCGCCTTCTCCGTGGCCGGCGCCTTGTAGTCCGGGCCAACCGTACAGGCGGCCAGCGCCAGTACCAGCAGGCTCGGCAGAAAGGCTTTCAGATTGCTCATTGTTGCGCCTCCAGCTTGAGGGCCCGGGCGGCCTTGCGAGCGTCGCTGCGCTCGACAAAGCGGCGAATCAATACATAGAACACTGGCGTCAGCAGCAGACCGAAGAAGGTCACCCCGAGCATCCCGGAGAACACCGCGACACCCATGGCATGGCGCATCTCGGCACCGGCACCGCTGGAGAACACCAGGGGTACCACGCCCATGATGAAGGCGAAGGAGGTCATCAGAATCGGCCGCAGACGCAGGCGGCAGGCTTCCAGCACCGCGCTCAGCGGATCGAGGCCTTCTTCCTGCTTATCCTTGGCGAACTCGACGATCAGAATCGCGTTCTTGCACGCCAGGCCCACCAGTACGATCAAGCCGATCTGGGTGAAGATGTTGTTGTCGCCACCCGAGGCAATCACCCCGGTAATGGCCGACAGCAACGTCATCGGCACGATCAGGATCACCGCCAGTGGCAGGCTCCAGCTTTCGTATTGGGCGGCCAGTACCAGGAACGCCAGCAGTACGCAGAGTGGGAACACGAACAGCGCGGTATTGCCCGAGAGGATCTGCTGGTAGGTCAGGTCGGTCCACTCGTAGGTCATGCCGTTGGGCAATTCAGCCTTGAGCAGCTTCTCGATGGCCACCTGGGCCTGGCCGGAGCTGTAGCCCGGTGCCGCGGCGCCGTTGATTTCCGCGGTGATAAAGCCGTTGTAGTGCATGACGCGGTCCGGCCCCGAGGTGTCGCTGACCTTGATAAAGGTCGCCAGCGGGATCATCTCGCCTTTGTTGTTACGTACTTTCAGTTGGCCGATCTGGTCGGACTCAAGGCGGAACTGCTGTTCGGCCTGGACGTTGACCTGATAGGTGCGACCGAAGCGGTTGAAGTCGTTGGCATACAGCGAACCCAGGTAGATCTGCAGGGTGTCGAAGATGTCGCTGACGGCGACGCCGTGGGTCTTGGCCTTTTCCCGGTCGATAGCCGCATCGACCTGTGGCACGTTGACCGTGTAGCTGGTGAACAACCCGGCCAGTTCCGGCACGCTGCGGCTCTTGCCGATGATGTTCATGGTTTCTTTGTACAGCTCGTCGTAACCGAGGTTGCCGCGGTCTTCGATCTGCAGGCGGAAACCGCCGATGGTGCCCAGGCCTTGTACCGGTGGTGGCGGGAAGATCGCCATGTAGGCTTCCTGGATCCCCGCGAACTTGCCGTTCAGGGCGCCGGCAATGGCCCCGGCGGACTGGCTCGGGTCCTTGCGCTGGTCGAAAGGCTTCAGCGTCACGAAGACGATACCGGCGTTCGGGCTGTTGGTGAAACCGTTGATCGACAGGCCAGGGAAGGCCACCGCGCTTTCCACGCCAGGCTGTTTCAGGGCCAGGTCGGACATACGCTTGATCACGTCTTCAGTGCGGTCCAGGCTCGCCGCATCCGGCAGTTGGGCGAAGGCCACCAGGTATTGCTTGTCCTGGGCCGGGACGAAACCGGTCGGGGTGCTGGCGAAACCGAACCAGGTCAGGACCATCAGGCCGGCGTACAGCACCAGGGCGATGCCGCTGGCCCGGATAACGCGGGTCACGGTGCCGACATAACCATGGCTGGCGCGGTCGAAGAAGCGGTTGAACGGACGGAACAGCCAGCCGCCCAGCAGTTTGTCGAGGAACTTGGAGAAACCATCCTTCGGTGCGTCGTGACCTTTGAGCAGCACCGCGGCCAGCGCTGGCGACAAGGTCAGCGAGTTGAATGCCGAAATCACGGTGGAGATGGCGATGGTCAGGGCGAACTGCTTGTAGAACTGCCCGGTCAGCCCGGAGATAAAGGCCGCCGGGATAAACACCGCACACAGTACCAGCGCCGTGGCGATGATCGGACCGGTCACTTCACGCATGGCGCGCTTGGTGGCTTCCACCGGATTGAGGCCCAGGCCGATGTTTCGTTCGACGTTCTCCACCACCACGATGGCGTCGTCCACCACGATACCGATGGCCAGCACCAGGCCGAACAGTGACAGGGCGTTGAGCGAGAAGCCGAACAGGTGCATGACCGCAAAGGTACCGATCAACGACACCGGCACGGCGACCAGCGGGATGATCGAGGCGCGCCAGGTCTGCAGGAACAGGATCACCACCAGCACGACGAGGATCAGCGCTTCGAACAGGGTGTGGACCACTGCTTCGATGGAGCCGCGTACGAAAATCGTCGGGTCATAGACAATGCTGAAGTCCATGCCTTCGGGGAAGGCCTTCTTCAACTCGGTCATCTTGGCGCGGACTTCGTTGGAGATTTCGATGGCGTTGGAGCCCGGCCGCTGGAAGATCGGGATCGCTACCGCCGGCTGGTTGTTCAGCAGCGAGCGCAGGGCGTACTGGCTGGAGCCGAGCTCGACCCGGGCGATATCTTTCAGGCGGGTGATCTCGCCGTCGTCGCCGGCACGAATCACGATGTTCTCGAACTCTTCTTCGGAGACCAGGCGACCCTGGGCATTGACCGAGAGCTGGAAGCTGGTGGCGTTGGGGGCGGGTGGCGCACCCAACTGACCGGCCGCGACCTGGCGGTTCTGCTCGCGAATGGCGTTGACCACATCGGTGGCAGTCAGGTTGCGCGAAGCGGTCTTGTTCGGATCGAGCCAGACCCGCAGGGAGTAGTCGCCCATGCCGAACAGCTGCACGTCACCGACGCCGCCGAGGCGGGCCAATTCGTCCTTGATATTGAGCAAGGCGTAGTTGGACAGGTAGAGCATGTCGTAGCGTTTGTCCGGCGAGGTCAAGTGCACGACCATGGTCAGGTCGGGCGAAGCCTTGTCGACGGTGATACCGATACGGGTCACTTCCACCGGGAGCTTGGGCTCGGTGCGGGTCACGCGGTTCTGCACCTGCACCTGCGCGTTATCCAGGTCGGTGCCCAGGGCGAAGGTGATGGTCAGGGTCAGCTTGCCGTCGGCGGTGGATTGCGAGGACATGTAGAGCATGTTCTCGACACCGGTGATCGCCTGTTCCAGCGGTGCGGCCACGGTTTCACCGATCACCTTGGGGTTGGCGCCGGGGAAGTTGGCACGCACCACCACGGTCGGCGGTACCACTTCCGGGTATTCGCTGATGGGCAGTTGGAACAGCGAGATGGCGCCCGCGATCAGGATCAGCAGCGAAAGCACCGCCGCGAAAATCGGTCTTGATATGAAGAACTGGGAAAAATTCATCGTGTGTATCCCTTAACCGCGTGGAGTCGCAACGGCCAGCTTGGCAGCCGGTGCCGGTACGCTCTTGGCGGGCGTGACCTGGGGCAGGTTGCTGGCTTCCAGGGCTTGTTTTTGTAGGGCCAGGGCCGCGAGGGTTTCCTTGGAGGCCATCGGGATCACTTCCGGATCCACCGGCGAACCCGGACGAACACGTTGCAGGCCCTTGACGATGATGGTGTCATCCTTGTTCAGGCCGCTACGCACGATGCGCAACCCTTCGATTTTCGGACCCAGCTCGACCGAGCGGTAAACGGTCTTCTTGTCGGCGTCCATGACCAGCACGAATTTCTTGCCAAGGTCGGTGCCCACGGCTTCGTCGTTGATCAGCACGGCGGCGTAGGTGCCACTGCCGACCAGCTTCAGGCGTGCATACAGGCCTGGGGTGTAGGCGCCGTCGCTGTTGTCGAACACCGCGCGACCGCGAATGGTGCCGGTCTTGGGGTTGACCTGGTTGTCGACGAAGTTCATCTGGCCCAGGTGCGGGTTGCCGGTTTCGTTGGACAGGCCAAGGTATACCGGGGTGCTCTGGCCACGTTTGCCCTGGCGCGCGAGCTGGGTGTATTTGAGGTAGACCCGCTCGTCGGCGTCGAAGTAGGCGTAGACCTTGTCGGTGGAAACCACGCTGGTCAGCGCCGTGACATCGGCACTGACAATGTTGCCGGCGGTGATTTCGGCACGGCTGACGCGGCCGCTGATCGGGGCGGTGACACGGGTGAAGCTCAGGTTCAGTTTTGCCAGGTCCAGCTGCGCCTGGGTGGCGTCGACCGCGGCCTTGGATTCCTGGGCGGAGCTGCTGCGGGTGTCGGCCAGTTCGGCGGAAATCGCATTGCTGCTCAACAGGCGCTTGCCGCGCTCAGCCTCGTTGGCGCTGCGGCTGGCGCTGGCGCGGGCTTGTTGCAGTTGGGCTTCGAGACGATGGACTTCAGCCTGGTAGGGGCGTGGGTCGATCTGGAATAGCAGGTCGCCTTTCTTCACCAGTGCGCCTTCAGTGAAGGCGACTGAGTCGATCTGGCCCGATACGCGCGGACGGATCTCGACGGTTTCCGGGGCTTCGAGGCGTCCGGTGAACTCGTCCCATTCGTTGACCGGTTGTTCAATGACCTTGGCCACGCTGACCTTGGCCGCCGGCATTGCACCACCTGCCGCCACGGGCGCTTTACCGCAAGCACTCATCACTACGACTGCCAAGGCAGCCAAAGGAAAGCGCAAAAGTTTAAGTGACTGTTCCATGGGGGGAGTCCGCCAATCTATTGAGATGGGCGGATCATGCTGTGAGGGCCGGTTTCAGACGAATCGAATGAAGCGAAGGTAACTATCATTCGGAATGATATCAATCCGATCCCAGCCCTCTAGCATGCGCTTTTTATTAGGGTGCTATCTATTCCGCAAATGGCAAATCACTGTTGCGTGGAATGCAAAGGCTGTGTCATTGCATTGACCGGAGCAGCCATTTGCAGAGCCGTCAACGCCTCATAGCGAGGCCCTGACCACCAATGGACAATCAACTTGCTGGGCTCCCGATACCTCAAGGGCCTCGATCAGGTGCCGGGTAGCATTGCGACCAATCTCGTAGTAGGGCAGTTGCACCGTGGTCAGCGGGGGGATGAATAGTTCGGCGATACCGATCATGTTGTCGTAGCCGAGTACGGCGACATCATTGGGAATCTTCAAACCGCAGCCCAACAGCACCTGATAAGCACAAAATGCGATGCGATCGTTGCCACAGATCAGAATGTCGAATTGGGGGCGGCCATCAACGATATGTCGATCGAGGATCGCCGCGGTTTCATCATAGGCGTCATGATTGGAGAGGTCGTATTGCAGGAGTGCGTCCGGGGCCAGCCCGAATGTCCGACAGGCATCTAGCAGGCCTTTTTGTCGCAGTCCCCAGGCCAGGCTCTGTTTCGGCAGATTGATACACAGCGGGCGCCGATAGCCTTGGCTCAACGCGTAATGTACGGCGCGATACTGCCCTGTTTCGTCGTCCGGGACATAACTGACGAGGCGACTGTCATCCGCCAGGCAATTGGCGAGGACCAGGGGCTTGCTCTTCAAACGCTCGGGAATGCTCACCTGGCGTAAACCCATGGCGCTGAAGATCAACCCGTCCGGGCGGTGCGACAACATCAGGTCGATGTTCTGGTCGGTGGGCGGGTTGCTTAACAGGTTGAGGATAAATACATTCCAGCCCGCTTGCTGCGCGGTCTGTTCGATGGACAGCAGGAGCTCGACGGCGAAGGGGGTGGTCGCGGTATCCAGCGCGAACACACCGATGGTTCGCGTCAGGAGGTTGTCGCCCCGAATCCTGCGTGCCGACAGGCTAGGTACGAATTGCAGTTCATCAATGGCGCGACGGACCCGCTGGTAGGTTTCGGGGCTCAGTTTTTCCGGGTTGTTGAGCGCTCGAGAAACCGTCATCAGGGACACGCCGGCCAGCTGTGCAACGTCTTTCACTGAAGTCATGCGAGGCGGGACCGGTCAGGTTGACGGATAATCATGACACATGACCCGGACTTCTCGCGACTGAATGACGCCGTTCACGCCCATCCCGAGGCGAGAGGCCATGCCCTGGGAATGCAGACACGCCCGCCATTGCCGCTTGCGAAAAGCTTCACGCCCAAACTATCGGGCTGCGGATAGAGGCGACTACTGAGGGTGAAGCGCCCGTTTTCGTCGAACACCTCGATGGACGAGCGATCGAGGAACACACGCAGTTCCAGTCGCTCTTGTGTCCGGTCTATCGACACGCTGCGTTGACCTGTGACTTGCGCTCCTGAGTGGCTACGGTCAAGCACCAGACGCTGCAGCAACGCATCGTAGTAGAGCCGGGTTTCTTCGTGGCCATCGTCGCTGCAACGCAAGGCGATTCCCAGTTGGCCTTCAGTGCGACCGAGCAGATCCAGATGCACATGGATTTCGAGCATGTCGCCATTCACCTCCGGTACCCGCCGGGTTCCCGACTCATCCCACCAGGGTGTGCTCGCAAAGGGGGCCTTGCGTAGAGCCGTGAGCTCCCGTACCGGATAGACGCAAAGGCGATCGGCGCATAGTTCAAGTTCACGCGGCAAACCGAGCATGCCGCACCAGTGATGGACGGTGCTTGGCATCGGGCTTTCCCACATGTCGAGCCAGGCCCATACAAGGCGCCGACCATCGGCGGCCAGTTGCGTTTGCGCGGCATAGAAATCGTGGCCGTTATCCAGTTCGATAAAAGGCCCGCCATTGAAGTGCCATTTGCTGTCGAGTCGGCCGACTCGATAACCGGTCTGGTACTTGTTAAGCCGTTCGTAACCTTGGGGCTGCATGCCCTGGGGGGAGTAAAGCAGTACATCCTGTCCGTTCAGTCGAAACAGATCCGGGCATTCCCACATATAGCCATCGCCCTCGTTGCCGCTGGACACATAGGCAAGGAACTCCCAGTTGTGCAGATCCGCGGAGCGGTACAGCGGCAGCATTGGCACAGCGCCCAGGCGTGCGCCGGCAATCAGATACCAGCCGTCATCCTCCTTCCATACCTTGGGGTCACGAAAATGCATGATGGTGTCTTGCGGCGGGGTATCGATGACCGCGCCATGCTTGGTGAAATGGATACCATCGATACTGGTGGCCAGGCACTGCACTTGACGGATAGAGCCTTCGTCACCCACTTCCCCCAGCCAGGTATGTCCGGTGTAGATCAGCACCAAGGACTCTTCACACACCACCGCGCTACCGGAAAAACAACCGTCACGGTCGAAGTCATCGCCGGGCGCCAGCGCAATGGGCAGGTGCTGCCAATGGATCAGATCGGTACTCTTGGCATGTCCCCAATACATAGGGCCCCATTTCGCCTCGAAAGGGTTGTGCTGATAGAAAACGTGATATTCGCCACGAAAGTACACCACCCCGTTAGGGTCGTTCATCCAGCCCGCTTGGGGGGCAAGATGATAGCCGGGACGATAATCGTGGATGACGCGAGACAGGCCGTCACTCAGCGCACGCTGTGCGAGGTCAAGAGAGGCAGACATTGGATCGCTCAGGGTATTCAAAGACAAGGTCATAGGGCGCCTGCTCGTACGGAATGCAGGGGGGCGCCATCTGGCAGAGTTTCAATGGCTAGTGCGCGGCGTACCAAGGCCGTGCCGTCGGAGTTGAACAAGTGCAGGTTGCCGATATCCAGCTGCAGCTCGACCCGATCGCCTGATTGCCATCCGGCGTTGACCTCGCAACGACAGATCAGTGGCTCGTCCTGACCGGTGTCGAGGTGCACATAAGTTTCGCTGCCCAGGTACTCGACCCCGGTCACGGTGACGCCGGCGCTACCCTCTGCCGCCGTGAGCGACACGTGTTCTGGGCGAATCCCCAGGCTAAGCAGGGTGTCCGCCGCCAGGTTCGAGCTGTCGAAGGGCAGGGGCGTCATACCCAATACAGGGGATTCGACCAGGCTGTTTTCGCCTGGGGTAAGCAGGCGCGCTGCAAGAAAGTTCATTCTGGGCGAACCCAGAAAACCGGCCACAAAGCGGCTGGCCGGGCGCTCATAAAGTTCGCGTGGTGAACCGATCTGCTCTACGCGACCGCCGTTGAGCACGACAATTTTGTCGGCCAGGGTCATCGCTTCAACCTGATCGTGGGTGACGTAGATCATGGTCGAACCCAGCCGATCATGCAGCCTGGCGATTTCATTGCGCATCTGTACCCGCAGGGAGGCATCCAGGTTGGACAGCGGCTCATCGAACAACAAAATGTCCGGTTCCCGCGCCATGGCCCGGCCCATTGCCACACGCTGACGCTGGCCTCCAGACAGTTCCTTTGGCTTGCGTTGCAGCAGTGTGTCCAGTTGCAGGATTTGGGCAGTTTTCAGCACGCGTTCGCGCAGGCTGCGTTTTTCAAGCTTGGCCAGTTTGAGACCAAAACTGATGTTGTCGTAGACACTCATGTGCGGGTACAGCGCATAAGACTGAAACACCATGCCGACGCCTCGTTCGCACGGTTCCAGGTCGTTGACCCGACGCCCGTCGATCAGCAGGTTACCGTCGCAGATCGAATCCAATCCGGCGATCAGTCGCAGCAGGGTCGACTTTCCACAGCCCGAAGGGCCAACGAAAACCACGAATTCACCCGCAGCGATCTCCAGGCTGACATCACGCAGAATCCGCATGCCGCCCAATTGTTTGTTCACGTTGTCTAGCTTCAACTTGATCACGATGCTGTTCCTTGTATTTGTTGGGCATCAACCCTTTAGCGCGCCGGTAGTGAGACCGGAAACGATTCGGCGCTGGAAGATCAGCACCAGAATCACCAGTGGGACGGTGACCAGCACCGATGCGGCCATCAACAGCCCCCAGGGCAACTCATGCGGGCTCCCGCCGGAAATCAAGGCGATGGCGACCGGCACCGTGCGTTGCGGGTCTGTCAGGGTGAAGGTCAGGGCAAAAAGAAACTCATTCCAGGCAGCGATGAAGGCCAACAAACCAGTGGTGACCAGTGCTGGCCAGAGCAGCGGCAACAGCACCCGGGTAAGTGTGACCCAGGGCGAAGCGCCATCCATGATGGCTGCTTCTTCCAACTCATGGGGCAGTTGCCCCATGAAGGTGGTCAGTACCCAGACGGTGAAGGGCAGGGTGAAAATGGTGTAGCTCAGGATCAGCGCCCAGGAAGTGTTGTATAGGCCCAGCGCGCGGATGACCTCGAACAGCCCGGAAAGCACGGCGACCTGGGGAAACATGGAAACGCCAAGGACCAACATCAATACGGTGCCGCGCCCGCGAAACTTTACCCTGCCCAAGGCATAGGCGGCGGTCAGGCTGAGGAACAGCGCCAGGGCCACCACACAGACCGCAACCACCAGCGAGTTACCGATAGCCCGCAAGAACGAGGCTTGCTGGAGCACCGCCGCATAGTTGGAGAAGTCGGGGCGATCGATCCAATAGCTCACCTCGAACAATGCACTGGAGGGTTTCAGCGAAGTCACTATGGCGTAATAGAAAGGGAAGACCGCATACAGCAGCAGAACCCCGATCAGACACCAGAATCCGAGGCGCAACAGTGCTTTTTTGAATAGGCGCGGGATCATGAGCGGACCTCCAGTTGATGGCGTCCGAGATAGAGATAAAGCATGGCGATCACTGCCACGACCAGAAACAGCAGTGTCGAGGCGGCGCTGCCGTAGCCAACGTCCTGGAACTCCACCAGGTGCTGGCGGGCATAGACAGACATGCTCATGGTGCTCGAAGCGTTCGAGGTCAGCACGTAGATAACGTCGAATACCCGCAGGGAGTCGAGGATGCGGAAGATCGCCGCCACCAGCAACGCGGGCATCAACAGGGGAAGCGTGACACGCCAGAATACTTTCAGCGGGTGAATGCCATCGACCCTGGCGGCTTCGTAGCAATCGCTCGGCAACATCTGCAAGGCAGCAAGCATCAGCAGCGTGACAAAAGGTACGGTCTTCCAGACATCGACAATGATGACCGCCCACATCGACAGATCAGCGTCTGCCGTCCAGGCCAGGGGCACATCAATCATGCCGAGGCTTAGCATCAGGTGATTGATGATGCCGAACTGGTCGTTAAGCATCCATGACCAGATCTTCGCTGAGACAATCGTAGGAATCGCCCACGGAATCAGAATCAACGCACGTACCAGGGCGCGTCCGCTGAACTTGGTGTTCAACAGCAAAGCCACCCATAGGCCCAGTACGACTTCCAATCCCACCGAAACCACCGTGAAATGCAACGTGTTGCGTACAGCGTTCCACCATTGTGGGTCGACCAGAATGCCCGACCAGTTGGCACCGTTGTAGAACAGATAATTGCTCAAGCCGACGAAGGTGCCGCCGCGGGGATCCGCCAGGCTGGCGTCGGTGAGGCTGAACCAGAATGTCCGTAGTAGCGGCCAGGCTGCCACCAGGGCCAGACAGATCAGCATCGGTGTCAGGAACAGCCAGGCGGCGCGTACGCGTCGGCTTTGCACGGGTGTTTCCCTGGCCGGGAGGCTCTTGTCGCAGGGTGCATGAGTAGAAGAGACAGACATGGTGATTTCCTTCCTTGTGGCTTACCAGTTCCGGCGTTTGATGCCAGTGAGCTCGCTTTCCAGCTCGGCCAGCGCCTGATCGACAGGCAGTTCGCCCGCCAGCACACCATGCACTCGGTCAAAAAACGCATTGGAGACCCGTGGATAGCGCTCGGCGGTTATCGATGCGGGGCGCATGACCCCATCGTTGAGAATGCTATGGAGTTGGCTGTAATAAGGCATTGCCGTGAGCAGTTCGGGATCTTGATAGAGCGATTCGATAACCGGGTTATAGCCGCCTGCCAGAGCACGATGTTTTTGCTGCTGCGCACTGGTCAGATAGGTCACCAACTCTGCGGCAAGCTTTGGATGGGCGCTGTAACGTGACACCGCCAGACCCCAACCGCCAAGGGTGGATGCATGCGTGCCGGTCGTGCCGCCTTTGGGCAGGGGAGCGACCCCGACCTTATCTTTTACTGCACTGTCCTGGCTTTGTACCAGGGCCCAGACATAAGGCCAGTTACGCATGAACAGCGCATTTCCCGATTGAAATACGCCACGTCCTTCTTCCTCGGTGTAATTGAGTACGCCACGCGGGGCGATGTCTCCTACCCAGCTTTTCGCCAGGGCCAAAGCTGTCCTTGAGGCCTGGCGGTTGATCACGATGTCGCCTTGTGGATTGACCAACCCACCTTCGGGTTGGCTGCTGATCCACTCCAGTGCATTACACGTCAGACCCTCGTAGGCGCGCCCTTGAAATAGGTAGCCCCACATATTGGGGTTTCCGGCGTTCCGCTCGGCCTGTTGAATCTCTCTGGCGACAGCGGTCATTTCCTCCCAGGTCTGGGGCACCTGCTTGTTGTACTTGTCGAGCAAGTCCTTGCGGTAATACAGCAGACCCGAGTCGGTGAACCAGGGCATCGTCACCAGTCGTCCATTCACCGTGGCGTTATCCACCTGTGACTGGAAGTAGCCTTGGGTAGCGCCGGCTGGAAGCACCTCGCGCAGGTCCATCAGATGATTGGCCAGCATCCCCGGCCACACCATATCGATTTGGATAATGTCGATGTCGGCGGACTGTGCGCTGAGGATCTGTTGGTAAAAAGACAACCTTTCGGTCGCCGAGTTAGGCGTGGAAACCACCTCGACGTTATGCCCAGTCTGTTTCGACCACGCCTCGACAGCCTCCTTGCAGAGTTGTAATTCCGCGCCCACCGCACCGCACGAGATAGTCAAGTCGGCTGCGGTTGAGAGGGATGGAAGCGCTGCGCAGATGGTGAGCAGAGCGGCTGGAAGGAGAGTTTTCAGCTGTTTCATAGAGTCCTCTTTATTTTTGTTTTTATAAAAGTTAACGTTACCATCGCCAATGTAGCAGCGTATTTGAGATCTGGCATCCTTTTTTCCGCGATCCGGACAATTCTCGATTCACGGAAAAAACTGGCCATTCGCGCAAAACCATAAAAACAAGACAGGAAATCCAAATGCAGAAAGCATCAAGCTGGCTACTCGCAGGCGTGCTCGGCACATCGGCGGCTATCACCCAGGCCGATACTCTGGAAGAGCGCATGAGCGCGTTTGAAGCCCGCGCAAGCGCTGCGGAAAAGCGTGCAGCGGCAGCCGAGCTGCAAACCCAGGCGCTTGCGAGGGAATTGCAGCAGATCAGACTCGCCAATCCCACCTTGCAGCCCGCTACGCCCACTGTGGCCGCCATTGCGGCGCCGTCTACTTTGGATGCCCGGGTGGAAAAACTCGAAGCCCATCAGCAGAGCCTGGAAAAGCAGGGCGGTACTGAACATCTCACTGACGGATTCAGCTTCAAAGGCTACGCCCGTTCCGGATTGCTGATTGGCGATGGGTTAGGTGGCGGTCGGGGCGGGCCCTATACCACCCCGGCCGGTTCAGTGGGTGGTGCCGTCGGGCGCCTCGGTAATGAAGACGACACCTACATGCGCATGGACCTGTCGAAGGAAATCTATGCGCAAAACGGTACCCGCTCCAAATTCACGGTCTCCATCGCCGACGGTGTGGAGAGTGCCAATGACTGGACGGCCACCGAAAGCAAGTTGAACGTGCGTCAGGTCTTCACGGAACTCGACCATATCGCCGCGTTCAAGGGCAACTCAGTGTTCGAGAACTCCACCCTGTGGGCCGGTAAGCGATTTGATCGAGATAACTTCGACATCCACTGGTTGGACTCGGATGTGGTCTTTCTGGCGGGCACCGGAGGAGGGATCTACGATATGCAGATGAACAAGAATTGGCGCTCGAACTATTCCTTGATCGGGCGTAGTTACGGGGATTTCAGTCAGGCCGGTATTGATGCAAAGGTGCAAAGCTACATCCTGACCTCCAACCAGTTCTTCGATGACGGTCAGTGGCAGTGGATGTTCAATTCCATCGGCGCAAAGAATAACGATTTCGGTACCCGCACCAATGCGGCGGGGCTGTCGCCAGCGGATTCCGGTTTGCACAGCATGTTGGCCAATCACCAGAAAAACTTTTTCGGCAGGGAAGGCTTCTTCAAGACGGCGCTGCTCTATGGGCAAGGTTTGGGGGCGGAGGTCAAGAATATCGGTTCAGATGGCGAACTGATCAGCGATGCCCGTACTCTGCGCCTGGCGCTTTTCGGCGAGACCCCCGTTGCGCCGGGCTGGCGCATCGGCCCCAGCTTGCTGGCCGAACAAAGCAGGAATAGATACGTCAAGGGTGACGACTATCGCTGGCTGACCCTGAACATGCGTTTGGCCAACGAAATCAATAGCAATTTCGAGATGGCCTACGAACTGAGCTGGCAAACCATGAACCTCGATCCCAAGGCCTATCTACAACGTAATGCGGTCAACGGCAACTTCTGGAAATTTACTGTCGCGCCGACCTTCAAGCCCGATGTTGGAGACCTTCTCACGCGTCCTGAGTTACGAGTATTCGCAAGCTATATGAACTGGTCTTCGGACCTGGACAAATACAGTACCTCGGACGCCTTTGGCAAAACTGATTTCGGCGCCGGGGGGGTATGGCAATACGGCATACAGATGGAAACCTGGTTCTAATATCCGCTTTCGCCCAGGAGCAGAGCGCGGTTTCCGAGGATATCAATCGCAACGTGAGCGCGATCAACGACCTGGTTATCCGGAGGACTTTGATCCGCGTGGATGGCGGGGCTGGCCGGTATGCCAGCCTCGTCTGCCCTGCGTGTCCTTGCCTGGCTAGGTGGCTTCCAGCTCAGTCAGCAGGTCCTGATCAATGACCAGCTCACTCGCCGCCAGGTTCTCCCTGAGATGCTCGACGGACGAGGTTCCTGGAATCAACAGGATGTTCGGCGCTCGCTGTAGCAGCCACGCCAGTGCAACACGCATCGGTAAAGCATCCAGCCGTTTTGCGACGTCCGACAGGGTTTTCGACTGAAGTGGCGTGAATCCGCCCATCGGGAAAAACGGTACATACGCGATGCCCTGCCTGCCCAGCTCAGCGATGAGGGGCTCATCCTGCCGATGCGACAGGTTGTAATGATTCTGCACGCAAACTATCCGGGCGATCCCTTGAGCCTGCCTGACCTGCGTCTCGGTGACATTGCTCAAGCCCAGGTGGCGGATAAGGCCTTGCTGCTGCAGTTCGGCAAGCACACTGATTTGTTCTTCAATGGAGCCTTCCGTAGGCGACTGCACGGCTCCCATAGCGCGAAAATTCACTACGTCCAGAACGTCCAACTGAAGATTGCGCAGATTGTCATGCACTGCCTGGGTCAATTCGGCGGGGCTTTGCGCGGGAATCCAGGACGCGTCGGGACCGCGTGCGGCGCCCACTTTGGTCACGATTACCAGGTCACTGGCGTACGGATGAAGCGCTTCGCGGATCAATTGGTTGGTGACATGCGGGCCGTAGAAGTCCGCAGTATCAATGTGGTTCACCCCCGCGGCCAGGGCTTCGCGTAGCACCGCGATGGCCGACTCGGGATCCTTGGGCGGGCCGAAGACCCCAGGGCCAGCCAACTGCATCGCGCCGTAGCCCATGCGGTTGACGGACCGGGTGCCCAGTAAAAAACTGCCTGCTTGAGTGATATCGCTCATATCTTGCGCCTCGGTAGATCGCGGGTGATGGTCCACTATAGGCATTGACCGTCTTACTGATAATCATGCGTAATCTGCACAGGCTGTACGCTGGAGCGAACAATGACGACGGATATGCAAGACTTGCTGGCCTTTATGGCCGTGGTGAAAGCCGGTGGTTTTCGAGAAGGAGGGCGCGTGAGCGGCAAGTCGGCTTCAAGCCTCAGCGACGCGGTTCGGCGCATGGAAGCCCGGCTGGGGGTGCGCTTGCTCAATCGCACGACCCGCAGTGTCGTGCCGACAGAGGCCGGTACGCGCTTGATGGAGCGCATCGTGCCGGCACTCGACGAAGTGGCGGCGGCGCTGGATGTGGTCAACGATTTTCGCGACAGGCCGTCGGGCACGCTCAAGCTGAACGTGCCCGTCAGCGCCGCGCGCCTGGTGCTGCCGTCGATTATCACGCCCTTCCTGCAGACCTATCCCGACATCACCCTGGAGGTGGTCATTGAAGAAAGTTTTGTCGACATGCTCGCGGCGGGTTGTGACGCAGGGATTCGTTATGAGGAACGTCTCGAACAGGACATGATTGCAATTCCCATCGGGCCGCGTTTTCAACGTTTCGCGACGGCGGCCTCACCCGCCTATCTGGACGCCAGAGGCCGGCCCGAGCACCCGCGAGATCTGCTTGAACATGCCTGCTTGCGTGGCAAGTTCCCCAGTGGGGCGATGCCGCTTTGGGTTTACGAACGTGGCGACGAAACGGTTCGCGTCGACCCGACCGGCCCATTGGTGGTCAATGTGGGGGGCGCGATGGAGTTGGCGGTGCAGGCGGCAATAGATGGTCTGGGCGTTGTCTACCTGTTCGAGGACTGGTTGCGACCTTATCTTGATAGTGGCGCGCTGGAACCGGTGCTTGAGCCATGGCGGCAGAGTTTTAGCGGACCCTTTCTCTACTATTCCGGACGCCGCTACCTGCCCTCGCCGCTGAGAGCGTTTGTGGATTTCATAAAGGAAAACTGAAACGTTGATGCTCGATAGTTCAGCAGGCGCATAGCCTGTTCCAGGAGCAGCGCGAAGACGATGGCCGCGCATGCGAAGACGAACAGGAGGGCATGATTACCGCCGCTGGCGTTGAACAGCGCCGAGTAGGCAAACCCGGCCACGGCCTGGAACGTGGCGAACGACACCGTGGCGCGACCAAGGAAGATCGCGCCACTGGCCAGGCCTTTACGCGATGCCGGTACATGAGGCAACACCGTCGCGGCCACCAGCACCATGATCGCGCCACCGGCAATGCCTGACAGTAACGGTCGGTCGACGGATCGTGGCGCTGGAAAAGTCCCTGGGTGCAACGCTTTTCCTGCGGACCTCCGAGGGATACGCACTGACGGCGGTCGGTGAAGCGGCGTTGCAGTCAGTGGAAAAGATGGAGCATTGCGCGCTGGAACTGGAGCGGCAGATTGACGGACTCGACGACCGGCTGACCGGCATCGTTCGAGTCAGTACCACCGATTCCCTGGCCATCGACTTCCTGATTCCGGCGGTGGCGCGTTTGCACGAAAAGCATCCGGACATCCGGGTTCAACTGGATGCGTCTACTCAGATAATCAGCCTGGCGAAGCGTGAAGCGGACATTGCCGTGCGCAATACCCGCCCGGACAATCCCGATCTGATTGCCCGACGCATTGCCCGCTGGCCGGTGGGGCTGTTTGCATCGCAAGGTTATGTCGACGTCCGAGGCGTGCCAACGCCAGGTTCGTCGTTCGAGGGGCACGACCTGGTGGTGTATCAGCCGTACTTGCAGGGCAACAAGGATTTGACGCTTGTCCCGGAGAAACTGTCCACCAGGCTCGCCACCACCATTTCCCCCATTCGCGTGCGGGTCTGAAGCGTTGCGCTGGCGCGATGCGGTTGCAGTACCACTTGCTCGTTGCCAAACAATGCCTCGGGAACGTTCGGCTCATCGACGAATACATCCAGCGCCGCACCGGCGATCTCCCCAGCGGCAAGCGCCGCCAGCAGATCGACCTCGTTGATCAGCTTGCCGCGGGCCACGTTGATCAGATAGCCGTCCTTGCCCAGTGCTTGCAGCACCTGGGCATTGATGATGGCTTCCGCCTTGTCGGCGGCGGCCGCGAGAATCAATGCATCACTGTCGCGGGCCAATTGCTTCAGATCGGCGACGAAGGTGTGGTTCACGTCGCTCATCGGCTGCAAATCGGTGTAGCTGATCGGGCAACCGAACGCCGCGGCTCGGGTCGCCACCGCACGGCCGACCCGGCCCATGCCGACGATGCCGATGCGCATGCCGGACACCTGACGGGCCAACGGCAACGGCGCCAACGGTGTTGCACTATGGGGCCATTGGCCCGAACGCACATAACGATCACTGGTACAAAGTCCCCGACACACGGCAATCAACAATCCGATGGCCAGGTCGGCGACATCTTCGGTCAATGCGCCAACAGTCGTGCTCACGCGGATTCCGCGATCCCTGGCGTAAGCCAGATCCACCGCATCGGTGCCCACGCCGTTGACCGCCACCACTTCCAGTCTGGGCAACCGGGCCATCAAGGCCTGGCTGATTCCGGTATGCCCGCCGGTGATCACGCCACGAATGTTCGCGGCGTGTTCCTGCAAATAGGCGGGTTTGTCGGTCTGCTCGAAGTAACGTCTGATGGTAAACAGCTCATCCAGCCGGGCGTTGATTTCGGGAATCAGGATCGGGCTGAGTTGCAAGACTTCTGGCTTCATGTGGACCTCGCGTAACGGAATAAAAAGGCCGGTTCAACCGCGACCGGCAAACGGCATGGCGCTGGCCATGACGGTCATGTTCAGGACGTTCGCCGACAGCGGCAGGCCAGCGATGTAGCGCACGGCATCGGCCACATGCTTGACATCCACCATCGGCTCCACCGCGATGCTGCCGTTAGCCTGGCGCACGCCTTTGGTCATGCGTACCGACATTTCGGTCAGGGCGTTGCCAATGTCGATCTGGGCGCAGGCGATGTTGAATTCCCGACCATCCAGGGCCAGGGATTTGGTCAGCCCCAGCACCGCATGTTTGCTGGCGGTATAGGCGCTGCTGAACGGGCGTGGGGTATGGGCCGAGATCGAGCCGTTATTGATGATGCGTCCACCCTGTGGCTGTTGCCGACGCATCAGTCCGAAGGCGCCACGGGCGCAGAGAAAAACGCCGTTGAGGTTGGTGTCGATCACGTTTCGCCACTGCTCGAATGTCAGTTCATCCAGCGCCACGGCGGGGGCATTGACCCCTGCGTTGTTGAACAGCACGTCCAGGCGTCCGTAGACCTCGGTGATGGTTGCAAACAGCGAGTCGACACTGACCGGGTCGCGTACATCGGTGGGCACCGCCAACGCTTCGCGCCCTTCGCACGCCGCTAGATCAACCAATGCCTGCAAGGGCTCCAGCCGGCGTCCAGCCAATACCAGTGTGTATCCGTCGGCCATCAGCCCCAGGGCCACGGCGCGGCCGATCCCGCTACCGGCGCCGGTTACGAGGGCCACTTTCAAAAGGGGAGTGTTAGACATGTTGTTCCATCCTTTCTCGAATCAGTACGGTGAGTGGTCGGTTCAAGGTCGCTGAGCGACGCGCATTTCCAGTTGGCCGATGCCATCGATCCCGGCGTTGATGATGTCGCCTGGTTGCAGTACATCGACGCCCGCCGGGCTGCCGGTCATGATCAGGTCTCCGGCCCTCAGCGCGACCGATTGAGAGATGCGGCTGATGACTTCACTGACTGACCAGATCTGACTGTCGAGGCTGTCGCGCTGGCGCTCCTGGCCATTGACGCTCAGCCACAAATCGCCATCGGGGTGCCCCGCGCGAGTGACCGGTACGATGGCGGTCATCGGCGCGGCACCGTCGAACACCTTGGCGCCTTCCCACGGCAAACCATTACGCTTGGCCGCACGCTGGACATCACGCCGAGTCAGATCAAGACCGGCGGCGTAGCCCCAGACATAGGCCAGCGCCTGGCTCTCTGGAATATTGGCGCCCCCCTCGCCGATGGCCACGACCAATTCGATTTCGTGAGCGAACTCTTCCGTCATTGGCGGGAACGCCACTTCACCCACGGCATCCACCACATTGCTCGCCGGTTTCATGAAAAACACCGGCGGCTGTCGGGACTGGCCTTGTGTGTCCGGCCAGGGGTAATTGCGGCCGACGCAAAACACCCGACCGACGGGGAAACGTTGCTGGCTGCCGGCAACCGGCAAGGTCACGGGCAGATCGGGGGTAAAAACGTATTCGGGCATGTTCATCCTGGTAGAAGTCCTGTTGGAAGCGTCAGCGTACGGCGGCAATCTATTGTGAAGTTGGACGAAAGCCGCTTCGTGTTGGAGAAATAGGCGTTTCTGGGCTCAGCGCACCTTGAGTTCAATGCGATACAGCCGGCCGAGCAGCAATGAGTAGGACAGGGTGCCGACCAGGGCCACGCCGCCAATGAACCAGAAGGCCCAGGCAAACGAGCCCGTCGCGTGGACGATCGCGCCAATCACGATAGGGGTGACGATGCCACCGATGTTGGCGGCCAGGCTGGTGATTCCGCTGGTCAGGCCGATCAGTTCCTTGGGGGCCACTTCCGACACCGCCGCCCACGACGACGAGGCGATCCCTTGGGCGAAGAAGGCCGTGGTCAGCACGGCAATGCAGATCAGGTTCGAATCGGTGAAGTTCACCAGGACGATCGACATCCCCAGCATTGATCCGACCACCAATGGCAATTTGCGCGCAAAGGACATTGAATAGCCGCGGCGTATCAGCAGGTCGGAGACAATGCCGGCGAGCAAAATGCCGACCGTTGCGCCCACGAACGGCAGCACGGCAAAGATGCCCGCCTTGATCATGGTCAGTTGCCGTTCTTCGATCAGGTACGTGGGAAACCAGGTGAGAAAGAAATACAGCGCAGAAGTACTGGCAAACTTGCCGATGCAAATCGCCCAGATCTGCCGATAGCCAAACAGCTCGGCGATTTGTCGCCAGTTGAACCGGGTACGTGCCTGACTGCACTTGACCAGTCCACCTCCGACTTCGATGTACTTCAGTTCTTCCTTACTGACTTTTTTGCAGTTCAGCGGATCGCGGTACACATACAACCAGATCACCCCGAAAACAATGCCGAGTATCCCGGTGCTGTAGAACACATGGCGCCAGTCGTAGGTCGTGGCCAGCCATAACAGCACGCCGGTAAACAGTGCCGTGCCCAAATACTGGCCGCACACGTAAATGCTGCTGGCCAGCCCCCGTTCGCGGGCCGGAAACCACACCGTGACCGCACGGCTGTTGGCCGGAAATGCTGGAGCCTCCATGGCGCCGACGGCCAGGCGCAAACCGAACAACGAAGCGAACCCGGTAGCAAAGCCTTGGCACACGGTGACCGCCGACCAACCGATCAGCGACACCCCGTAGGTGAACCGCGAACCGAAGCGATCGGCAATGAACCCGGCGGGTACCAGTGCCAGTGCGTAGGTCCAGGCAAACGCGGAGAAAATCAGGCCCATTTCGATCTTGTCCAAGCCCAGGTCCTTGGCCATGAACGGTGCCGCAATCGAAATGTTTACCCGGTCGATGTAGTTGATGATGGTCGCGATCAGCAGCAACGACAGCATGAACCAGCGCTGGCGGGTCGGCAGTCGCTGAGGGAGCAGGGCATCCTGGGCACCGACAGCCACTGTCGAGGCGGTGGACGGGGAGGTTGGCGAATTCGACATGAATAGACCTTTTTATTGTTGGATGAACCGAGATATCTGCGCGCAGCCGGCTCCGTTGCCGCAAATGCCGAGGGCAGGGCAATCACTGTTTGAATGAGCGGCGCGGACAGTCACTGCCAGGCGTTCAGAGACGCCTGGCAGCCAGGGCGTTCGAGGTGAAGCCGGGAGGGTCGAAGAGGGATAAAAGCAGGTTCATGGCGTGCGCACCTTTTGATTGTTTTTGGACGGGTCGGGCTGCATTGCCTGTAACAGTGGTCGTACAACGATTCAAAATCAACGAGAGCGTTAGATCGTTTTTTCTCTTGAGAACAGTGCCAAACGCATCTGTCCAAAAAGTAAAACCTGCTGATTTTTTGTAATTTTCTCTTTAATTATTTCTATCTTTTTGTTTTTTATAGATTAATTTTTATATCAGGCGTTTTTGCTTTTTGGACAGACGAGTTCTCGCACACGGGAGCAAACAACCCCTTCATTTTGATGTCATCCTATGACCTGATTTAAAATCAGCCGGATTCACCTTCACAATCACCATGTCGCCGCCTGCATCGTGGTGCGACGACAACCTGCCTATGTACCTGTCGAGGATTTTCAGGAGATGCTGTCAGCTAGTCGAGTGCCTACCTACGTCATGCAGCAACGCAGCGAATTGACGGACTTCTATATCCGCGACAAAAAGGGGCGGCGCGCCGAGACCAGCCCGCATCGCCACGAGTATTTCCAGATCCAGGTCAACCTCGGTGGCGATACCGTGCAGCATATCGGCAACGTTGAGCGGCCGTTTCCGCGCAACACACTGGCCTTCATCCTGCCCCATCGCGTGCACGTGATTCCGCATCCGGTCGAGAGCAATTTCATGGTGATCAATTTCTCCCAGATCTTTCTGCTGCCGCATTTGCAGTGCGACCCGATGGATCTGGAGGAAGTCTCGATTCTCCTGGCGCCGGAGCTATCGCCGTTCCGCTTCCAGGAACATCTGGATTTCATCCTGGGCGATGAGGATTTCGGCAAAGTCTGTGCGCTGATCGAGCAGATGCGCCTGCTGGATGAAAACCGTCAGTTTGGCACCCGCGAGATGCTCAAGGGCTTGCTGCTGCAGCTTATCGGCAGCGTCTGTGCCTTGCATGCCGAGCCGCTCAAGCGGCTGGCCGAAGAGAATGCCGCCGAAGTCAGCCGACGCGATGCCTTGGGCAGGATGTCCGAATATTTGCGTAAAAATATCGCCGATCCCGATCTCAACCTGATCAAGGTTGCCGCCGCGACTTACCTGTCACCGACCTACCTGACCCACTGGTTACGCAAGGAAGTCGGCAAGACCTTCACCGAGCTGGTGCTCGAACGCAGGATGCACGCGGCGCGCAATTATTTGCTCAATGGAACAAGACCCGTGGGGGAGGTGGCAAGGCTGTGCGGTTTCGCCGACGAAGCCTATTTTTCACGACGTTTTCGCCAGATCCACGGCCAGCCTCCCGGGCAATTCAGACGCCAGCAACTCAACCCGGATACTCCACAATCACCGTCCAAACCAGATTGAAAACCCGAAAGTTGCACCCATCCGCTAATTGATCGTGCATGAAGTCCATCGACCAACACTGGTTGGTGGCCTAATCGAAGGCGCTTGGCCAATCGTTGAGAATCACACCGTCAGCTTTCCCTCCGCGGCCTGGTCAAATTTCAACCGGGCCGTTTCAACCTCAGGCAATTTGTCGAGCGTCCATTTATGCAATTCGCGAAATGGTTGCTGCAGCGTTCGACCCAGTGGGGTGATCTCATACTGCACTGCCACGGGCGAGAACGAAATGACCTGGCGCGAGACGAGACCATTTCGTTCCAGCCGCCGTAGGCACTGTGTAAGTGCCTTCTGAGTGACGCCCTCCAGGCGACGCCTGATGGCGTTAAAGCGATGCGGCCCGTCATCAAGCACCGCCAGAACCATCATCGACCACTTATCTGCGATTTGGTCAAACAGTGCCCTGCTGGGACAGTCCGATGAGAAGCATTGCGGATGTATTTCGAGCAAGGATGGTTCCCTCTGATATACCTAGGCTACTCAAGGTGCCTAATTGACATTTAGTTTACAAAATATACTTATATGCCCTCCAAACGCAATGGAGACTCTCTCAATGTCTAACCCTGATACCAGTATTTTGTTTCGGCCTTTTTCGATCCGTTCGCTGGTACTGAAAAACCGAATTGTCATGGCGCCCATGACGCGTCTGTTCTCACCCGAAGGCATCCCGGGTGAAGCGAGCACTGCCTACTACCGGCGGCGGGCAGAGGGACGTGTTGGGCTGATCTTGTCCGAAGGCACCGTGATTGATCGCCCAGCATCACGCAATGATTCAGGCATTCCTTTTTTTCACGGCGAAGCGGCGCTGGCTGGGTGGAAAAACGTGATTGATGCGGTCCACAACGCTGGCGGGCGCATGGCACCGCAGATCTGGCACACCGGTGCCACGCGTTACATCAACGACTGGGAGCCAGATGCACCAGTGGAAAGCCCGTCGGGCCTTGATTCGCCAGGTGACCTGCGTGGCGTGGCGATGAGTGAAGAGGACATTGCCGACACGGTAGCAGCGTTCGCCAAGGCAGCGGCGGATGCCAAACGCCTGGGCTTTGACACGGTCGAGATCCATGGGGCTCATGGTTATTTGATCGATCAGTTCTTCTGGGCGGGCACCAATCAGCGCACCGATCGTTACGGCGGACCGACCATCAAAGAGCGCTCGCGTTTTGCCAGTGAGATCGTGTCTGCCGTTCGTCATGCGGTCGGCCCCGAATTCCCTATCATCATGCGCGTCAGCCAGTGGAAGCAACAGGACTACGGAGTACGCGTCGCCGAAACGCCAGCTGTGATGGAAGACTGGTTGTTGCCACTGGTCGAGGCCGGTGTCGACGTCCTGCACTGCTCGCAACGTCGCTTCTGGGAACCTGAGTTCCCCGAGATTGACGGTGAGAACGGCCTGAACTGCGCGGGTTGGGCGAAGAAAGTAACCGGGGCCGCGACCATCAGTGTTGGTTCGGTTGGGCTAGACAATGATGTTACTAATGCCTTCGCCGGCAAAGGATCAACCCCTGCGAGTTTGGATCGGCTTGTCGAACGCATGGAGCGCGAAGAGTTTGATCTGATCGCTGTAGGGCGTGTTCTGCTGAGTGACACGGATTGGGCCGCCAAAGTGGAAAAAGGCGACTACGCGGATCTGAAGGGCTTCAACCCGGCATCTTTAGCCGAATTGGTTTGAGCCTTATTGCGCAGTGGAGAGTGTGATGCCACAAAGGTTTTAGCCTGAAGGAATCAGCGTTCTAGCCTCGGATTTTTCGAGGCCGAGATCGTAATCCGTTGTTGAGTGCGACTTGACTGTCTCAATGATCGAACATGTTAAGGCCACTCAACACCCACGTAAATTAGGATTGCGTTGCCGTGTGGCCCGGGCATTTACGCGCAGGCTACACGGCGTCGCCAATTGTGGAAGTCTGTTACAGGCTATCCGGGTCGCCGCAGAACATCTGGATCCGCGAGCGCAGCCAGCGCTCACCCGGATCGTTGTCCTGGGAACCGCGCCAGGCCATGTGCAGTTCGAAGGTCTGAGTCTCCAGTGGCGGGTTCTCGGCGCGCACGCCACCGGCCGCGGTCAAGGCATCGGCAGTGTAGTCCGGCACGGTGGCAATGATGTCAGTCCCGGAGATCAGGGTACTCAAGCCATTGAACTGCGGTACCGCGAGCACGACATGCCGCTTGCGTCCGAGCTTTTCCAACTCGGTGTCGATAAAGCCACTCAGGTCGCCGGCGAAGGACACCAGCGCATGCGGGCGGGCGCAGAAATCATCCAGCGACAGGGGGCCGGGCATCGAGTCGGCGCGCAGCAACTTGGGCGAGCTGCGGCGCAGGACCTTGCGTTTGGCGTTGGCCGGCAGGTCGGTGGTGTAGCACACGCCGATGGAGATTTCGCCGGAGCCGAGCTTGGCCGGAATCAGCAGATAGTTGACGCGGCGGATCACCAGCACTATGCCGGGCGCCTCGGCGCGCAGGCGCTTGAGCAACTGCGGCAGCAAGGCGAACTCGACGTCATCGGACAGGCCGATGCGAAACACCGAGGTGCTGGTGGCCGGATCGAACTCCGAAGCGCGGCTGACCGCGGTGGAGATCGAGTCCAGGGCCGGGGAGAGCAGGGCGAAGATTTCCACCGCACGGGCCGAAGGCTCCATGCTGCGGCCGGTGCGCACGAACAACGGATCATCGAACAGGCTGCGCAGGCGTGATAACGCCGCGCTGATCGCTGGCTGGCCGAGAAACAGCTTTTCCGCGGCGCGGGTGACGCTCCGTTCGTGCATCAGGGTTTCGAATACGATCAGCAGGTTCAGATCGACGCGACGCAAGTCGTTACGGTTCATCGGGCTCGCTTCACAAGACGGTCACTGGCGGGGAAGGTCAATCTTACGGGCAAAAGTGGTTGATTCGCACGGAATTTTGAACTGTGTACAATGGTCGCCAATCAATGACAGGCATGTCGACTATTAATAGCCACTGATGGTTTTGGCTGAAAAGCCCGGATAGAGTTCGTGACATTAGAGGTTCATTTGACGAGGTTTGCGATGTCCCGCACGATCCGTTTTCACAAGTTTGGTCCGGCCGAGGTGCTCAAATGCGAAGAGCATACGGCCACTCTGCCCGCGCCGGGCGAAGTGCAGGTGCGTGTGGAGGCCATTGGCATCAGTTGGTACGACGTCCTTTGGCGGCAGAATCTGGCTTCGTCCCAGGCCCGCTTGCCGGCCGGTATCGGTCATGAAATGGCCGGTGTGGTCACCGCCGTCGGCGATGGCGTCGATGACCTGGCCGTTGGCGACAAGGTCGCCAGCTTTCCGGCCCAGAGCGCCAACGATTATCCGGTCTATGGCGAGCTGATCGTCCTGCCACGTACGGCCCTGACCCGTTATCCGGATGTGCTGACTCCCGTCCAGGCCAGCGTGCATTACACGCCGCTGCTGATCGCTTATTTCGCTTATGTCGACCTGGCGCGGGTCAAGCCGGGGCAGTTTGCCCTGGTCACCGATGCCAGCCACTGCGCCGGACCTTCCTTCGTGCAACTGGGCAAGGCCCTGGGCGCCAAGGTGATTGCCGCGACCAAGATCCCGGAAGAGCGCGAGTACCTGTTGTCCCTGGGGGCCGACAAGGTGATCGTCACCGAGGAGCAGGACCTGCTGATGCAGGTCAACAAGTACACCGATGGCCGTGGCGTCGACATGGTCTTCGACGGCCTTGGTGGCCCGCAGATGTCCATGCTCGGCGATGTCCTGGCGCCACGTGGCAGTCTGGTGCTCTACGGCCTGCAGGGCGGTAACCAGACCCCGTTCCCGGCGTGCGCGGCGTTCCAGAAGAATATCCAGTTCTTCGTCCACTGCATCGGCAACTTCACCGGCAAGCCGGAACTGGGCATCGTCCAGGACCAGGCAGCGCTGCAACGGGCCTTGCGCGATATCAACCAGCTGACGGCCGACCGGGTGTTGCCACCGCTGGAAATCCGCACTTTTCCATTCGACGAATTTGTCGAGGCGCACCGCTACATGGACGGTTGCCCTTGTCGCGGCCGGGTCGCGCTGCAAATCGAACCCAGTTGAGCTGACTCAGGCTGTTTGAGCCCACATCACCCCCGTGTCGTTCTGCGATGCGGGGTTTTTTATGTGTGCTCCGAAATATGTTTTAACAACTTTCCGGGCTTTTTACTCGCGCCGAAGTATGCCATCAACTGAACCGGTTTTTCGCCAAATTCTGTATCTGTTAATCGTCGGGTAAGTGCTGATAATTGAAAGGGTCACTTACCGCTCAAGGAATGAGTTATGGTTCACGATCAGCTGCTGTATCGGAGTCTCGTTGTTTTTCGAAGTTTCAGGTCGAACCCTCCTGGACCCAACGCCTGGAATATCTTGCTTTCAGTGCGTCGGGCGAAGACTGCCTCCTTATGTCGTTAATTTCTTGTGGGTAGTTAATAGTTGTAGGTCATTGTAAGAATATTCCTAAGATATTTTTATTGGTACGCAGACTCCCAGCGCTAACTGGCAATCAGTGACGTCGGTCATGCTCGAAAGCTCTTGCCGTGGGTGTTTCAGGCCTGTGCAATACTTCGGGTGTTGCTTGTCCGCATCAGGGTTACAGGGGACAGGCAATCTTCCGTACGATCCAGTGACTGCCGGTAATGCGAGCGCTGTTTGCCCGACACTGAACTCAATCCAGGTGTATAAAGGCTATGAGCTCCATTCATGAGCAGGCAATGAATTATGTTTATCAGCAAGTGTTGCAGCGTCTGATGAGTTACTTCACGCGCGCTGAACGTATTGCTTTACAGTTGTTGATTCAACGTCTGATCGTAGCGGCGGGCGGTATAGAGCGTATTGGTGAATTCAAGGTCATGGTGGCCCACGGTGGCGGCAAGGACAGCAGTTACACACTGGCGTTCCTGCGGGCGGCGCAGTTGAGTATTGCCGGGCGTTCGCCGGCGACCTTCAACTTGCGAGTCGCCACCTTGCGCCATGCCGGGGTCACCGCCACGGTCATGCACAATATCCATCGCAGCTACAGCGCCTTGTTCGTCTATGACGATCCCCGGGTCGAGCTGTTGATGGTGGACAACAAGCATGTCCGGCCCTTCAATCATCGCCTGCCGATGTCCGAACTCAATCGTGAGATCAACCGCCGCAACCTGCTGGTGAGCGGCCATCTGACCGCGGGCGATGGGCGGGCGACCTTCTGCAATGGCTGCTACCTGTCCATGGCCGATTTCTACGAGCGCTCCAGCGCCTGGGACAAAGGCGTCGATGCCCTGGTCAGCGGCGAGTCGCCGCGGGAGCAGAAGCAGTACATGACCTGGCTGTTGCGGGCAACCGAGAAGCCCGAGCGGGCCTGGGTCGGCGGGCGGGCGCTGGAGTTCGACGAGGCGGTGAAAACCTGCCACGACCTCGGCCTGGATTACTACCGTGAGCTGTATGGCGAGGCCCTGGTGGAGCCCGAGGGCCCGGCTATCAGTCGCTCCAGCCGGGCCACGGCGCCGATGCTGGTCAGCGTCTACGACCTAGTCGGTCGCGACATCGAGGAGCGCTGGCCACTGCTGACCGAGTTTCTCGGCTTCCAGTTCGATGACCTGGCCTTTCACTTCAGCGAGTCCGATTGCGCCAATCCCTTGCTGATGGCCCATATGCGCGGCCTGCAGGCGCAATACGTCAGGGGTCTGAGCTATGAGGCCGGCATCGGCGAGTACCTGCAGTTGGCCGACGCCATGATGCGCCGCAAGCACATGCCGGCGCGGCTGGTGGAGCAGGCCATGGGCGCTTATGACAGCGCTGAGAAGATCCTCGATCGACGGGCACTGGCCAGTGCCTACGCGCATGAGGCCTTTGGCCTGAGCGAGGCCCAACTGACGTGTTTGTTGTTCGCGCCCTTCGTCAACCGTGGCAACGGGCTCGAGTCGTTCCTGCGTGGCTGTCACCCCGGCATGCTGGTGGCCCTGCCGGACCTGCACAAGGCCCTCGCCGGGCAGGTGGTGCCCGAGCAGATCTGGCAATGGCTGAGCGAAGTCAGCGGCCTGACCCCGGCGTTGCTGGGGGATCTCTACACCAAGGCCCAGGTGGACTTCTCCGGCGTCAGTTCGCTGATTGCCCGGGTCCGCGCCAGCGATCCGGACAAGCACCGTATCGACATCGTCAATCCCGACAACGGTGAAGTGTTCAAAGAAGTCTTGTCGGGACGTTAAAAAGGATTGGTATTGATAGTTTCAGACATTCCCCAACCGGGCGCGGATTCGTCCGCGCCCCAAGACCTGACTCAAGCGGCGCCCGACAAGGGCCGCAAACACTCGGATTTTGCTTACCAGGCGGTCTATCGTTATCTGGTCAGCCTGATCAACGAGGTCGAGACCGATGCCCGGGTCAAGCTGCCATCCCTGCGCCAGCTGGCCGAGCGCCTGAATGTTTCGATCTCGACCATCCAGTACGCTTACTCCCTGTTGGAAAAGGAGGGGCGGGTGTACTCGCTGGCCAAGTCGGGCTATTACGCGCTGCCGGTCTCCGGCGCCTCGTTCGTCAGTGGTAGCGCCGATGTGCTGGAGCGCCTGTATGTGCATTCGCGGCGTCCCGGCACCCTGGTGCTGAGCAGTGATGAACCGGCGCTGCTGCTGTCGCTGGACAATCCGCTGCTGTTGCTCGAACGCGAGTTGGTGCGCCAGTACCCGCGCCAGCAGGCGCCACAGTTTCAGCCCTTCGGCGAGCTGGAGCTGCGCACCGCCCTGGCCGTGCGCTACACCACCTCGGCCCAGCGCTATTGGCATGCCGACGATGTCTACATCGGTGCGGACCTGCGCAGCGTGCTGGAAACCCTGATGGCCGCGTTGAGCCTGAAACAGGCGACGGTCCTGGTGGAGTCGCCCTGCGACTGGGTGATTCTGCGCCTGTTGCAGGCCGGTGGGGTCAATATCATCGAGCTGCCACTGCAGGACGACGGTGGCTTCGACCTGGCGGCCCTCGAGCACTTGCTGCAGACCCGGCCGGTCAAATTGCTGCTGATGTCTTCCGGGTTCAGTGTGCCCCGTGGCAGCTTGATACCTTTGGCGCAGCGCGAGCAGCTGGCGCGGTTGCTGGAGCGTTTCGGCATCTGGTTGCTGGAAAACGACAGCCATGGCGAGTTCGCCTTCGAATTCAGCGGCCCGCGGATGCGCGACCTGGTGGACCCGGATCGCCTGCTGGTGTTTGCCAGCTTCGAGCGGATCATGGGCGCCGAAGCGCCTTTCGGCTATCTGCTCTCCCGGCACCTGGGGGCGGAGCTGCAGCGGCATTTCCTGTTGCGCTCGTTCCGCATGTCGCCGACCCGACAGAAGGCGATTGCCCGGCTCTACAGCAGCGGTCGGATCGACCAGCACCTGCTGACCTTGCGCCGTCTGTTGCAGGAGCGCATGGCCCATATGAGCGGCCTGTTGCACGAGCGTCTGGCCGACAGCCTGGCCTTCGTGCCGCCGCAGGGCGGGGCGACGATCTGGGCCCAGGCGACTCGGCCGGTGGACATGCGCAAGGTGTTCGAACGCTTGCTGGAGCAGAAAATCGTCTTCGCCCCCGGCGAGTTGTTCAGCCTGCATGGCCTGCATCAGCAGCACTTGCGCCTGTGCAGCACTTCCCATCGGCATCTGGACCAGGCCTTGGGCGTCCTGGCCGATGCCCTGCGCCTTGAACAGCTCGACTGAGACGCCCTTGGTCCGTTTGTATTTGCCAGGGGCGGGATGGCCTGTTATCTGTATGCATAACCAGCATTCGATAACCTTGGTCTTCCCCGCCTGTGACAACCCAGCCCCTCGACGATCCGTTCTACTACCTGAACAACTTCCAGCAAGTGCTCGACTGGTTGGCCGAGCGTTATGCCGACCTGCTGAACGCCCAGGAACACGCTTTTATCGCAGACTTCGCCCGCTTGCCCAAGGCCTCCCGGGCCCTGCTGGTGCGGATGGTGATGCGCAAGGGCGAACATTTCCGGGCCGGCAAGCTGAACTATGCCGAAATCGGCGATCCTGAGCCGGCGGCGCTGCCATTGTTGGCCCTGGGCTGGCTGCGCGATGATGCGCTGCTGAGCCTGGCGCAGTTGTTCGCGGTCCTGCAAAAGGCCGAGGTGGTGAGCAGTTTCAAGGCCGATATCACCCAGCCCAGGGCCAACAAGCCCGAGCTTTATGCGGAGCTGGCCCTGCGCTTCGACGAGAGCCGGTCGTTCGCCCAATGGTGCCCAAGCCTTCCCGAGCCGCTTTACAGCCTGCAGGTGATGCCGCTGTGCGACCGCCTGAGACTGATGTTTTTCGGCAACCTGTACCAGGACTGGTCCGAATTCGTGCTGGCGGACCTGGGCATCTTCAGCTACGAAAAGGTCGAACTCCACGCATCGTCCCGCGGCCTGCGCAGCCGCGCCGACCTCGATGGCTACCTGCATTTGCAGGCTGCTCGCGAAGCCCTTGAGGCGGGTGAGGAACCTGGCCTGATACACCAGCACGTCAACCGGTTGGACACCGACAACCCCTGGCTGGAACGGCGTCGGGGCAAACTGCTGTTCCAGATCGGACAACAGAGCGAGCGCTTGCAGGACTGGCCCGGCGCACTGGCGATCTATAGCGGCTGCAGCCACCCGCCAGCGCGCCAGCGGCGCATCCGCGTGCTCGAACGCCTCGGCGAGTTCCAGCTTGCCCTGGACCTGGCGTTGCAGGCACAGGACGCGCCCCACAGCGCCGAAGAACAACAGCATCTGCTGCGTATCCTGCCCCGGTTGCGGCGCAGGCTCGGGTTGCCGGCGACTGCCCCGACGGCGCCGGTGGCGATTACCCGACTGGACCTGGTACTGGCCAACGATCCGGCCCTGTCCGTCGAGGAAGGCGTCGCCCGCCACCTGCACCAGCCGCAGGCCCCGGTGCACTATGTGGAAAACACCCTGATCAACTCGTTGTTCGGCCTGTTGTGCTGGCCGGCGATCTTCGCGCCATTGCCGGGGGCGTTTTTCCACCCGTTCCAGAGCGGCCCGGCGGACCTGCATGAGGAAGATTTCCACGCTCGCCGCGCCGAGCTGTTCGCCGAGTGCCTGGGGCAACTGGAGGACGGCCGCTACCAGGACAGCATGCGCGCCACCTTCAGTGCCAAATGGGGTCTGCAGTCACCCTTTGTGTTCTGGAACGTACTGACCCCGGAGTTGCTCGAACAGGCCCTCGACTGTCTGCCCGCCGCACATCTGAAACACTGGTTCGAACGCCTGCTGCTGGATATCCGCGCCAACCGCGCCGGCATGCCCGACCTGATCCAGTTCCACCCGGCTGAAAAAAGCTACCGGATGATCGAAGTCAAAGGCCCCGGTGACCGCTTGCAGGACAACCAGTTGCGTTGGCTGGAGTTCTGCCGGCAGCACGGGATGCCGATTGCCGTCTGCTACGTGCAATGGGCAGCGGAGGACCTTTGACCTACCGCGTTGCCGTGCGCGCCCTGTGCGAGTTCACCGCCAAGGTCGGCGACCTGGACCTGCGCTTCACGCCGTCGCCCAGTGCCCAGGAGGGCATGCTCGGGCATCGCACCGTGGCGTCGCGGCGTGCCGAGGGTTATCAAGCGGAACTGCCGGTGGAAGGCTATTACCGCCACCTCAAGGTCCAGGGCAGGGCGGATGGTTATGATCCGCGGCAGAACCTGCTCGAGGAAATCAAGACCTACCGGGGTGACCTCGCCGCGCAGCCGGCCAATCACCGGCAACTGCACTGGGCCCAGGCGCGGATCTACGCCTGGCTGGTCTGTCAGCAGTTACAGCTGGCGGAAATGAACCTGGCGTTGGTCTATTTCGATATCGTCAGCGAAAAGGAAAGCGTGCTGCGGGAAACCTGGCGCGCCGTGGATCTTGAGGCGTTCTTCGTGCAACAGTGCGAACGCTTCCTGCACTGGGCCGAGCAAGAGACCGGCCATCGCCAGGCTCGCGACCAGGCGGCCCGGGACCTGGCCTTTCCCCACGAAGACTTTCGCCCCGGCCAACGGGCCCTGGCCGAGACGGTGTACAAGGCTGTCAGCACCGGGCGTTGCCTGATGGCCCAGGCGCCGACCGGGATCGGCAAGACCCTCGGCACGCTGTTTCCGATGCTCAAGGCCCTGGCACCGCAGCAACTGGACAAGGTGTTTTTCCTCACGGCCAAGACTCCGGGCCGCCAGTTGGCCCTCGGCGCGGCGCAGGTGCTCTACGAACGCTCACCTGATCTGCCGTTGCGGGTGCTGGAACTGGTCGCCCGGGACAAAGCCTGCGAACACCCGGACAAGGCCTGTCACGGCGAGTCCTGCCCCCTGGCCCGAGGGTTTTATGATCGCCTGCCCGCGGCGCGCCAGGCTGCGGTCGGCGTGCCCTTGCTCAACCAGCAGGCGCTGCGGAGCATCGCCCTGGCGCATGCAATCTGCCCCTATTACCTGAGCCAGGAAATGGCGCGCTGGAGCGATTGGGTCGTCGCCGACTATAACTACTACTTCGACTTCAGCGCCTTGCTGTTCGGGCTGGCCCAGGCCAACCAGTGGCGGGTCGCGACGCTGGTGGACGAAGCCCACAACCTGGTGGAACGCGGGCGCCAGATGTACAGCGCGAGTCTCGACCAGCAGGTCCTGAACAGCGTCCGGCGCAGTGTGCCCGAAGCCTTGAAAAAGTCGTTGCAGCGCTTGAACCGTGAGTGGAATGCCCTGCACAAGGAGCAGGTCGGTCCTTATCAGGCTTATGCGCAGGCTCCGGCCAAGTTGCTGAATGCTATTGGCCTGTGCGTGTCAGCCATCGGCGACTACCTCAATGAACATCCGCAAGACGTCGATGCTGAGCTCCAGGGCTTCTACTTCGAGCTCCTGCAGTTTTCCCGGGTGGGTGAACTGTTCGACGAGCATTACCTGTTCGATATCAGCCTGCGGGAGAGCGGCCAGCGCCGCAGCTCGCAGCTGTGCCTGCGCAATGTGGTGCCCGCCGGTTTTCTGCGTCCGCGGCTGAAGGCGGCGCGCAGCAGCGTACTGTTTTCCGCGACCTTGAGTCCCCGGCACTACTACACTGATTTGCTGGGCCTGCCAGCGGACACCGCGTGGATCGATGTCGAGTCGCCGTTCAAGCGCGAGCAACTGGACCTGCGGATCATCAGCCGGATCTCCACCCGCTACCTCCATCGCCAGGCCTCGCTGGCCCCCATCGTCGAGCTGCTGGCCGAACAGTTCGGCGAATGCCCCGGCAACTACCTGGCATTTTTCAGCAGCTTCGACTATTTGCAGCAAGTGGCGCAGTTGCTGGCCGAGATCCATCCACAGATCCCACTCTGGCAACAATCGCGGCGCATGGAGGAAAGCCAGCGCCAGGCCTTTCTCGAGCAGTTCACCGAACACAGCCAGGGCATTGGCTTCGCGGTCCTTGGCGGGGCCTTTGGCGAGGGCATCGACTTACCCGGGCAACGGCTGATCGGCGCGTTTATCGCGACCCTGGGCTTGCCGCAACTGAACCCGGTCAATGAACAGATCAAACAACGGATGGCGGCCTTGTTCGGTGCCGGGTACGACTACACCTACCTGTACCCGGGTGTGCAGAAAGTCGTGCAGGCGGCTGGACGGGTGATCCGCAGCGAGCAGGATCGCGGCGTGGTGCTGTTGATCGATGATCGTTTTGCCGAGGCCAAGGTCCGGCAGCTATTGCCACGGTGGTGGCAGGCCTGACAACTGCGTCGCCCTGGCGCGTGCGCGCCGGTCGGTGTCCTCGATTGCCGCAAGGCTGTCAATGGCCACCGCAGGAGTCTGTTCCAGGGTTTCAGCAACGACGCGGGCGATATCGCTGAACTTCAACGCACCGGCCAGAAAGGCCGCCACCGCCACTTCATTGGCCGCATTGAGCACCACGCTTAGCTCGCAACCGCCGTGTGCCACGTCCAGGGCCAGGCGCAGGCAGGGGAAACGCAGCAGGTCCGGCGGGGAAAACGCCAATGGCTCACAGCGCGTCAGGTCCAGTGGCACGACCCCGGAGTCCATCCGTTGCGGGTAGGCCAGGGCCTGGGCGATCGGTGTGCGCATATCGGGATTGCCCAGTTGCGCCAGGACCGACTGATCGGCGTAAACCACCATCGAGTGCACGATGCTTTGCGGATGAATCAGCACCTCGATCCGTTCCGACGGCATCTCGAACAACCAGTGCGCCTCGATCAGCTCCAGGCCCTTGTTCATCAGGCTGGCGCAGTCCACCGAGATCTTGCGGCCCATGCGCCATTTCGGGTGGGCACAGGCCTGGTCGGGGGTGACGTTGCCCAGGGTTTCCAGCGCACGGGTCAGGAACGGGCCGCCGGAGGCTGTCAGGATCAGGCGTTCGGGACGGGCCTCGGGGTGAGTCGACAGGCATTGGAAAATCGCATTGTGTTCGCTGTCGACTGGCAGTAACTGTGCCTGGGACGTGGCGATACAGCCCATAAACAGCGAGCCGGACATCACCAACGCTTCCTTGTTGGCCAGCAGAATGCGCTTGCCGGCTTTTGCCGCGGCCAATGTCGAGGCCAGCCCGGCGCCACCGACAATCGCCGCGACCACGGTATCGCATTCGCTGGCACAGGCTACGGTCACCAGTGCTTGCGGGCCATGCAGCACTTCGGTGTGCTGGCCAAGCGTCTTCAGCCGGTCCGCCAAGCGTGCCGCCCCCTCGGCATCGGCGACCACCGCCACTGCGGGTTGGAAGGCCAGGCATTGGCGGTACAGCTTGTCGATATTCTGATGCGCGGTCAGGGCGAACACGGAAAAACGCTCGGGATGCCGCGCGACCAGGTCCAGGGTGCTGTCACCGATAGAACCGGTGGCCCCGAGCAGGGTCAGGCGCTGATGCATGGTCGGACTCCTTTATGGGGTGTCACGGGCAATCAACTCACGGGGATGGGCGGTGAATGGGCTGACCATCCGCGCCAGTTGCTCGCGGGCACCGGCGTCTCCACCGTAACGGGCCGTGACATAGGCCTGGAGCAATCGGGTGAAGTCATCGGCTATGGTGCCGCCCTTGAGGGTCAGTACCCGTTCGCCGTCCATATACACCGGCGCCGACGGGTGCTCGCCGGCGCCGGGCAGGGAAATGCCGATGTCCGCCAGGCGACTTTCCCCCGGGCCGTTGACCACGCAGCCCATGACCGCCACCTGCAGTTGTTCGACACCGCTGAAACGGCTTTTCCAGATGGGCATCTGCTCGCGCAGGTAGTCCTCGATCTGTTGCGCCAGTTCCTGGAACAAACGGCTGCTGGTGCGCCCGCAACCGGGGCAGGCCACCACCGTGGGGCTGAACGCCCGCAGGCCCATGGTCTGCAGGATCTGCTGGGCCACCAGCACCTCGCGGCTGCGCTCGCCGCCAGGTTCGGGGGTAAGGGAGATGCGCAGGGTGTCGCCGATACCTTCCTGCAACAACACCGCCAGGGCGGTGGCGGAGGCGACGATACCTTTTGAGCCCATGCCGGCTTCGGTCAGGCCCAGATGCAACGGGAAGTCGCAACGCGCGGCGAGGTCACGGTACACGGCAATCAGGTCCTGAACGTGACTGACC
This sequence comes from Pseudomonas sp. GW821-FHT03C07, assembly GCF_059420925.1. Classification (NCBI taxonomy): domain Bacteria; kingdom Pseudomonadati; phylum Pseudomonadota; class Gammaproteobacteria; order Pseudomonadales; family Pseudomonadaceae; genus Pseudomonas; species Pseudomonas sp. GW821-FHT03C07. Next base: position 98,508 of record NZ_JBWKUQ010000015.1, on the reverse strand, counting down.
TTGGCCGACAACACGATCCGCTCTGCCGGCAGGCCGACTTCGATGGCCCGTTGCGCATTCTCCAGTGCCGACACCACCAGGGTTTCGCGCATCACCGCATCGGCCGCCAGCGGTACGGCCAATGCTGCATTGGCATCCATCATCCGCGCCAGCAGGTCCGGGTCGAGGCTGCCCCAGTTGACGCCGATGCGCACCGGTTTTTCGTAACGGCAGGCGATTTCAATCATCTCGCAGAACTGCTCGTCCCGCTTGGCGCCCTTGCCGACGTTGCCGGGGTTGATCCGGTACTTGTCCAGAGCCTGGGCGCAGTCGGGATAGGCCGCCAGCAAGCGGTGGCCGTTGAAGTGGAAGTCGCCCACCAGCGGCACGTCGATCTGCCGGGCGTCGAGCCGTTCGCGAATCTTTGCCACCTGGGACGCCGCCTCATGGCCATTGACCGTGATCCGTACCAGCTCAGCGCCGGCCAGGGCCAATTGCTCGACCTGGGTCGCGGTGGCCAGGGCGTCGGCGGTATCGGTGTTGGTCATGGCCTGGACCACGATGGGGCTGGCGCTGCCCAGCGTCACGGCACCGATCAGCACCTGCCGGGTTTGGCGACGGGGAATGGGCGTGTTCATCGGTTGCCCCCTTGCCAGGTATGGCTATCGATGTAGCGTGGCGCACGCAATGACCAGTCGAGATTGCCGCTCATCCAGCTTTCCAACAGGCGGATATAGCGCTCAATCGCGATTCTTTGCGCGTGTGGATACTGCTGGCGCTCAATGAACAGGGGCAGTCTTTCTCGCGCCTGTTCGAAGGCATGCACACGGGAGTTCAACAAGTTATTGACGAATGCCATGGCTTCGCGCAGTGACAGGCCCAGATGGTGTTGGCAAACGACCACGTAGTTGCTTATTTCGTCGTAATGGGTTTCTTTGCCATAGGACAACAGGTCGTTTACCAACACCACCACGTCACTGGCAGTGTCCCGCAGGACCTGGAAGGGCCAGCTGTGACAGAACGCTTCAGGCAGCTCGGCATGGCCGGCGGATTCGCCGGCGCTGAACATCAACTGGGTGGCGCCGGTATAGCGACGTACCTCGGCGAAAGCCAGCAGATCCAACTCGCGGGCCTGCACCTCGGGATAGGCCCTGGAAGCCAGCTCGAAGAACCGGGCTGACTCAAACGCATGGCGCGCTTGGCTGTCGACCAGGCCCATCGACTCCAGCCAGTTGTTGGCACCTTGGCTTGCCACGTCCTGATAGGGGTTGATCCTTGAGTCAAAGGGCAGGTGAATCGGTGGTAGATCGAATGCAGGCATGATGTCACCTCCTATAAGCCTGGTTGTTTAACGACTGCGGGCGATCAGCCCGCCTGGCAGATTGAACTGCACCTGTTCTTCGCGGCCCGGCAGGGTTTTGATGGTCAGTGGCGCCAGCCTCCCGAGCGCGGCAATCACCTCGTCGACCAAGGCCTCGGGTGTCGAGGCCCCGGCGGTGATTCCCAGCGTCTTGACGTTTTCGAACCATTGCCGCTCCAGCTCGCTGGCATCGGCCACCCGGTAAGCCGGCACCCCCGTGTCAGCGGCAATTGTGCGCAAGGTCACTGAATTGGCGCTGTTCGCCGCGCCCACCACCAGCACCAGGTCGACGCAGTGGCTCAAGGTGCGCAGCGCGGTCTGGCGGTTTTGCACGGCGTAGCAGATGTCGCGGGTATCCGGGCCGACGATGTCCGGGTAACGCTGTTGCAGGGCCAGGACCACGGCCTTGGTGTCATCGAGGCTGAGGGTGGTCTGGGTGATATAGGCCATCGGTGTGTTGACTGGAAACGCCAAGGCTTGCACTTGCGCCACGTCGCCGACGACGACTACCGGAGCGGGAATCTGCCCCAGGGTGCCGATCACTTCGGGATGCCCGGACTCACCGATCAAGATCACCTGATAACCTTTGGCGGCATAGTGGCGTCCCTGGTTATGCACCTTGCTGACCAACGGGCAGGTGGCGTCGAGGACTCGCAGCTGGCGTTGGCGCGCGGCGTCTTCGACGACCCGGGCAACGCCATGGGCACTGAACACCGTGACGGCATCGATCGGCACTTCGTTCAGTTCCTCGACGAAAATCGCACCCTTGGCTTTCAGGCTGTCGACCACCTGGCGGTTATGGACAATTTCGTGGCGGACATACACCGGCGCGCCGTACTGCTCCAGGGCCAGTTCGACGATATCGATCGCCCGCACCACACCGGCACAGAAGCCGCGAGGTTGGGCCAGGATGACGTTCATGGGCGGCCTCCGCTGATGGCCTGTCGGCGACTGTCGCCGCTGCGCCGGTACATCTCCTGCGCCAATGCGACTTGCCCGCAAAACACCTGGATCGAGGCGATAATCCCCTTGGCGTCCAGGCCGCAGGCACCGAGTAGTTGTTCCGGCGCGCCATGCTCGATGAACTGGTCGTCGAAACCCAGTTGCAGCACCTTGCGCGACACCAGTGCCGCGGCCAGGTGTTCGAGGCACGCGGCACCGGCGCCGCCCTTCACACAGCCTTCTTCAACCGTCACCAGCAGATCATGACTGCACGCCAGGGCTTCTATCAGGTCGACATCCAGGGGTTTGACGTAGCGCATATTGGCGACTGTCGCATCCAGTGCCTCGGCGGCCTCAAGGCTGGGCTGCAACATGGAGCCAAACGCAAGAATGGCGATTCGCAAGCCTTGCGCTTGGCTCGACTGTCGACGGATTTCGCCTCGGCCCAGGGGCAGGACATTCAGCTCGACTTGCGTCGCCGTACCGCTGCCGGCCCCGCGCGGATAACGCACTGCCACCGGTCCGTTCTGCAACAGGGCGGTGTGTAGCATCTGCCGACATTCGTTTTCGTCCGCCGGTGCCATGACGACCAGGTTGGGCACGCAGCGCAGGTAGGCGAGATCGAAGGCGCCGGTATGGGTGGCACCGTCGGCCCCGACAATGCCGGCGCGATCGATGGCCAGTACCACCGGCAGGTTCTGGATGGCGATGTCGTGGATCAGTTGGTCGTAGCCACGCTGGAGGAAGGTCGAGTAGATCGCCACCACCGGCTTCAAGCCTTCGCTGGCCAGGCCGGCGGCAAAGGTCAGGGCATGCTGTTCGGCGATCCCGACATCGAAGTAGCGATCAGGGAAGCGCTGCTCGAACTCCACCAGTCCCGAGCCCTCACGCATGGCCGGGGTAATCGCCACGACGTCGGGATTGCGTTCGGCTTCGTCGCACAGCCAGTTGCCAAAAACCTGGGTATAGGTCGGCTTGCCGGGCGCCGTGGGCAGGATGCCTTGCTCCGGATTGAATTTTCCGGGGCCGTGATACAGCACCGGATCCATGGCCGCCGGGCTATAGCCATGGCCTTTTTCGGTGATGATATGCAGCAGTTGCGGGCCACGCAGGTTTTTCAGGGACTGCAACGCCGGAATCAGCTCGTTGAGGTCATGCCCGTCGATGGGGCCGGTGTAGTTGAAACCCAGGGCCTCGAACAGGGTCGCTGACAATTTCAGCCCTTTGAGCTGCGCTTCGAAGCGCTGGGGCCACCGCCTTGGTGCTGCGTCATCGCGCAGGATGCGCTTGATAGAGGCCTCGGCGGCCGGGATACAGCGATGCGCGGTGAGTTTACCCAGGTAGTGGCGTAGCGCGCCGACGGCGGGGGAAATCGACATGTCGTTGTCGTTGAGGACCACCAGGAATGGCAGGTCCTGGTGCAGGCCGGCATTGTTCATCGCCTCGTAGGCCATGCCACCGCTCAGGGCGCCATCACCTATGACGGCGATGCCATGGCGCCGTTCACCTTTGATCCGGGCCCCGAGGGCCATGCCCAGTGCCGCGGAAATCGAAGTGCTGGAGTGGGCCGTGCCGAAGGTGTCGTACTCGGACTCCTGGCGCCGGGGAAAACCGGAGATCCCTCCCAGTTGGCGAATGCCGGCCATGGCCTCGCGGCGCCCGGTCAGGATCTTGTGCGGATAGGATTGATGCCCCACATCCCAGACGATCCGGTCATACGGGGTATCGAACACATAGTGCAGCGCGATGGCCAGCTCCACGGTGCCGAGGTTGGCCGACAGGTGCCCGCCGGTCCGTGAAACACTGTGCAGGATAAAGGCCCGCAGCTCATCGGCGACCGCCGAGAGTGCCCTGGGATGCAGTGTTCGCAAATCGACGGGGCTGTCGATGGCGTTCAGTAGCTCGAACATGCCGGGCTCCTCTGTGTGTCTCAGTGCAAGCGGTTGACGATCAGGTCAGCCAGGTCATGCAGATAGGTCGCGCGGCCGTCGAAGTTCGCCAAGGCGGCATGAGCTTGTTCATTCAGTTGCCGGGCCAGGTGGCGCGACGGCTCCAGGCCAAGCAGCGAGACGTAGGTCGGTTTTCGAGCGCGGGCATCCTTGCCGGCGGTTTTGCCCAGCATCGTCGAGTCCTGGGTGACGTCGAGAATGTCATCGACAACCTGGAACGCCAGGCCGATGGCCGCCGCGTAGCGATCCAGCTCATCGCGGTTCGGCGGGGCCGCCTGGGCGCAGAGCGCGCCCATGCGTAACGCGGCCTGGATCAGTGCACCGGTCTTCAGTTGATGCATATGCTCCAGGGTAGCTCTGTCGATCGAGAGGCCCGAATGGCTCAGGTCAAGCATCTGTCCGCCGCACATGCCTTGCGCGCCGATCGCTCGGGCCAGTTCTGCCATCAACAGCGCCTGCCGGCTGGTGGGCAGCGGTGTGTGTCGCAAGGTCGTGAACGCCTGCGCCAGCAGCGCGGTTCCCGTCAGGATGGCGGTGGCCTCATCGAATTTGACGTGCACGGTGGCACGCCCGCGGCGCAGGTTATCGTCGTCCATGGCCGGCAGATCGTCATGAACCAATGAATTGACGTGGACCATTTCCAAGGCCGCGCCAACAATATCCAAGGTCTGTGGTGCGGCTCCGAGGGCTATGCCGCTGGCCTGGCACAACAACGGGCGCAGGCGCTTTCCGCCGTTCAATACGGCGTAGCGCATGGCTTCATGCAGGCGCGATGCGGGGGCTCCCTGGGGTGGCAATTCATCTTCGAGTCGACGTTCGATTCGCCCCAGTACCGCGTGTCTCCAATCGCCAAAGGTGGGCAGGGCATTCTCGGTTGGCAACAAGGTCGCCAACGCATCGTGCGCGTTCAGTGTCATGACGTTGATCTCTAGAGGGCCAGATGACCGGTCGAGGACGCCTTGAGCGCCATGTCTTGCCAGGCGCGCAAACCTGCGAGGGTGTAGATGTCGAAGATCTTTCGGAACCAGACTGTGTACTTTTCCGGTTCAGCGGCGATGCATCCGGGAATATCGGACAGCGGCAGCCATTCCCAGGCCAGGGCTTCATCGGGATTGGCAATTGGTGGGGTGTCGCTGGTGCCGACGAACAGATGATCGAACTCATGCTCGATCAGCGCGTTCGAAACCTGTTCCCGATAGAGCAGGGAGGCGACCTTTTTCAGCGGGCAGGTCAGGCCCATTTCTTCGAACAGGCGTCGTTGTGCAGCGGCATGGGTCTGTTCGCCCAGGCGCGGGTGGCCACAACAGGTGTTGGTCCACAGACCTTGGGAGTGGTATTTACCGAGGGCGCGTTGTTGCAGCAACAAACGGCCCTGCTCGTCGAAGATGAAGATCGAGAAAGCCCGATGCCGCAGGCCTTGTTGATGGATGAGCAGCTTTTGCGCACTGCCGGTTTCGCAATCGTCCTCATCTACCAAAATGAGGGTTTCTTCCATGACTCGGACTCCGTGGTGTCGTTGTCACTGGACAACACTGCAGACCAGAATACGTTGAGGGGAGCTCAGATTTTCTTGAGTGAGATTGCTAGACAATAGATCGCGTTTGCGCAATCGCAAGGCGGGCCGGGCATTTTGTCCTGGCCGTTCGTCGCAAGTTGGCGAGCGTGGCTGATCGGCTCCGGGTGAGCCGTTGCGCGATACGCAGGTTTATTAACTGACAAGAGTTTCACGATCGGTGTCGGCCGCAGAAAGCTCAGGTTCAGGTTCCGGGGCGCAACCTCCATAGCAGACTAACCTTCAGTGCACAGGGCCAGTGGCCGCTGCCGGTGCGGAAGCGGACCCAGGGGGCGATGAGTGAAGCACAGCAAGGGAACACGAATTCTGCTGGTGGTCGTGGTGCTGGGGCTCCTGGTAGGTGGCTGGGCGCTTTATCAGCACGTGAACACACCCAAGGGCAAACCGCCCTCGATGGGCGATCCGGTGACGGCCGTCGCCGTCAAGTTGATGGATGTGCCGGTGTATATCGATGCTTTGGGCACGGTGACGCCAACCCGTAGCGTGACCGTGGTCAGCCAGGTCTCCGGCATCCTGTCCTCGGTGGACTTCAAGGAAGGGCAACGGGTCAGCAAGGGCCAGGTGGTGGCGCGTATCGATGACCGGGCGCTCAAGGCCCAGTTGGCTCAGGCCAGGGGCGTGCTGGCTCATGACCAGGCGGTGCTGGTCAATGCCCAGCGCGACCTCGCGCGTTTTCGCGAATTGATCAAGATCGGCTCGGTCAGCCAACAGACCCTCGATACCCAGGTTGCCACAGTGCAAGAGCAACTGGGCACGGTGGCGGCGGATGATGGTGCGGTGCAGAACCTGCAGGTACAGGTGGGGTATTGCACCATCACCTCTCCGGTGGATGGCATTGTCGGGCTGCGCCTGGTGGACCCCGGCAACTTCGTGAACGCGGGCAGCACCACGGGTATCGCGCTGATCACCCAGATGAACCCGGCCACGGTGGTGTTTGCGGTGCCGGAGGATGATCTCGACGCCATCGACCAGGCCATGGCCAAGGGCGCGGTCGATGTCCTGGCCTATGACCGCAACAAGCATAACCTGCTGGCCAGCGGCACCTTGCTGGCTCTGGACAACCAGGTCGATACCAGCACCGGCACGGTGCGGGTCAAGGCGCAATTCAATGCCGCCGGCAACGCGCTGTTCCCCAATCAGTTCGTCAATGCCCGGCTCAAGGCCGACACCTTGCAGCAGGTCGCGGTGGTGCCGACCCTGGCAATCCAGCACGGCAGCAAGGGCGATTTCGTGTTCGTGGTGCAAGGCAATAAAGCCAGCCTGCGCACTATCAAGAGCGGGCCGGTCAGCGCTGACCTGACGGCGGTGCTGGAGGAGGGCGTGAAAGTCGGTGAACAGGTGATTACCGAAGGGGCCGACAAACTGGACAACGGCTCTGCGGTGAAGGTGGTCAGTCAGTGAGTTCAACAATGTCTCAGACACTCTATTTGTGGCGGTTCGGCGTTCCGACAAGCCCGATCGCCACAGGGTGATCGCTCATGAATATCTCCAGACCCTTTATCGAGCGCCCCATCGCCACCACGCTGCTGATGGTCGCGGTGTTCCTGCTGGGGCTGCTGGGCTACCACTTTCTGTCGGTTTCGGCCCTGCCCGAAGTCGATTACCCGACCATCCAGGTCTTCACCCAATACCCCGGTGCCAGCCCGGAGGTGATCAGTTCCTCGATCACCGCGCCGTTGGAGCGCCAGTTCGGCGAAATGCCCGGTCTCAAGTCGATGGGGTCCACCAGTTCCAATGGTGCTTCCGTTATCACCTTGCAATTCGACTTGTCACTGTCGCTGGATATCGCTGAACAGGAAGTGCAGGCCTCGATCAATGCCGCCGGCACCTTCCTGCCGGCGAATCTGCCGTACCCACCGGTCTACAGCAAGGTCAATCCGGCCGATGCGCCGGTCCTGACGCTGTCGCTGACTTCCGATGTACTGCCGCTGACCAAGATCGAGGACCTGGCCGATACCCGCCTGGCACAGAAGATCTCGCAGATTTCCGGGGTTGGGCTGGTCACCATCAGCGGCGGCCAGCGTCCGGCGGTGCGGATTGAAACCAACACCTCGGCGCTCAACAGCATGGGCCTGTCGCTGGAGGATGTGCGCAGCGCCCTGGGCGCGGCCAACGTCAACCAGGCCAAGGGCAATATCGACGGCAAGTTCCAGGCGTTTTCCATCGGCGCCAACGATCAGTTGCAATCGGCCGAGGAATACCGCGACCTGGTGATCGCCTACAAAAACGGTGCGCCGATCCGCCTGGCGCAGATCGCCAGCTCGATCCAGGGCGCGGAAAATCCCCGGCAGGCGGCCTGGACCAACGACACGCCGTCGATCGTGCTGAATATCCAGCGCCAGCCGGGGGCGAACGTGATCCAGGTGGTCGACCGGGTCCAGCAACTGCTGCCCAAGCTGCGCGCCAGCTTGCCGGGGACCCTGAAGGTCAGCGTGCTGACCGACCGCACCCAGACCATTCGCGCCTCGGTCACCGACGTCCAGTACGAACTGGCGGTGGCGGTGCTGCTGGTGGTGCTGGTGATCTTCCTGTTCCTGCGCAATGTACCGGCCACGGTGATTCCGGCCGTCACCGTGCCGCTGAGCCTGATCGGTACCCTGGCGGTGGCCTACGCCCTGGGCTTTTCCCTGAACAACCTGACGCTGATGGCGTTGACCATTGCCATCGGTTTTGTGGTCGATGATGCCATTGTCATGATCGAAAACATCACCCGCTACCTGGAGGCGGGCGATACGCCGTTGCAGGCCGCGCTCAAGGGCTCGGCGCAGATCGGTTTCACCATCATCTCGCTGTCGGTGGCGCTGATCGCGGTGATGATCCCGCTGTTGTTCATGGGCGATGTGGTCGGCCGGCTGTTTCGCGAGTTCGCCATGACGGTGGCGGTGACCATCGTGATTTCGGCGATCATTTCCCTGACCCTGACACCGATGATGTGTTCGCGCATGCTGCGCAACGATCCCGGGGAGCGCCGTCCGGACTTTTTCGACCGGATCAACAGCTATTACGTCCGCGGCCTGGACTGGGTGCTGGTGCACCGTACCCTGACGCTGATCTCCATCGTCTTTACCGCCTTGCTGACCCTGTTCACCATTGTGATCATGCCCAAGGGCTTTTTCCCCGAACAGGACACCGGGCTGATCCAGGGTATTTCCCAGGGGTCGCCCACCGTGTCGTTCCAGCAGATGGCGCTGCAACAGCAGAAGCTCGCCGAACGCATCCTCAAGGATCCGGCGGTGGCCAGCCTGTCGTCCTTCGTCGGTATCGACCAGACCAACCCGACCATCAACCAGGGCAATCTGCTGATCAACCTCAAGGAGCGCGGCCAGCGTGACAGTGCGGCGGCGGTGATTCGTCGGCTGTCGGACGCCAATGCCGATGATTCCGGGGTGCGCCTGTACCTGCACAGCGTGCAGGACCTGACCCTCGACGCGACAATCTCGACCACCAGCTACCGCCTCGGCTTGCAGGCCACCGACCCGCAGGTCCTGGAAGAGTGGACGACCAAGTTGCTCTCGGCCATCGGCAAGGACCCGCTGTTCAGCGATGTGCAAAGCCAGGCGATGCAGTTCGGCAATCAGATCCAGATCAACATCGACCGTGCCACCGCTTCCCGGCTCGGCGTGACGCCCCAGGCCATCGATAACGTGCTGTACGACGCCTTTGGTCAGCGCCAGGTGTCGACCATCTACACCCAGCTCAACCAGTATCACGTGGTGATGGCCACCGACCGGCCGCCGCGCAATATCGCCGATCTGCTGACCGGGCTCTATGTCACCACCGGCAGCGGCACGGTGACGTCCCTGGCGAGCATGGCGACCCAGCAGGTGATCCGTACGCCCATCACCATCAACCGGCTGGGCCAGTTCCCCTATGCCGACATTTCCTTCAACCTGGCCCCTGGCCAGACCCTGGGCGCGGCGGTGACGCGTCTGGATCAGATTGAAAAAGACCTCGGCCTGCCGCTGACGGTGCAGGCCAACCTGGAGGGTGCCGCCGCGACCTTCCAATCCTCGTTGTCGAACCAGATATTCCTGGTGGTGGCTGCGATTGTCGTGGTCTACCTGATGCTCGGGATTCTCTACGAGAGCTTCGTGCACCCGGTGACCATCCTCTCGACCTTGCTCTCGGCGGCCCTCGGCGCTTTGCTGGCGTTGCTGGTCACCGGCACCCAGTTCGATATCATCGGCCTGATCGGCATTGTGCTGTTGATCGGCATCGTCATGAAGAACGGCATCATGATGGTCGACTTCGCCCTGGAGTTGCAGCGCAAGGACGGACTCGACCCGGTGGCGGCGATTCGCAAGGCCGCGGAGCTGCGTTTCCGGCCAATCCTGATGACCTCCATGGCCTCGCTGTTCGGCGCGGTGCCGTTGGCGTTGGGCACCGGCATTGGCTCGGAGCTGCGTCATCCGCTGGGTATCGCGATCATCGGCGGGTTGTTGCTCAGCCAGTTGCTGACACTGTTTTCCACACCGGTGATTTTCCTCGCGATGAACCAGCTCGAAGGTCGTTTCGGCACGCGTCAAACCGAGACTGAGGGCTGATGCCGATGAACATCAGCGCACCGTTTATCCAGCGCCCGATTGCAACCTTCCTGCTGGCGGTCGGCCTGGCCCTGTTCGGCTGGCTGGCGTTCCTGTTGTTGCCGGTGGCGCCATTACCGCAAGTCGACTTCCCGACCATCAGCGTGCGCGCCTCGTTGCCGGGCGCCAATCCGGAAACCGTCGCCACCTCGGTGGCCACGCCGCTGGAACGACAGTTCGGGCAAATCGCCGGGGTGACCCAGATGACCTCGTCGAGCAACCTGGGCTCGACCCGCATCAATCTGCAATTCGACCTGAGCCGCAATATCGACGGCGCCGCCCGCGATGTCCAGGCCGCGATCAACGCTGCCCGCAGCAGCCTGCCCAGCGATCTGTCGGGGAATCCGACCTACCGCAAGGTCAACCCGGCGGATTCGCCGATCATGATCATCAGCCTGACCTCCGACAGCGCCACGCCGGGTCAGATGTATGACGTGGCTTCGACCTTGCTGGAGCAGAAACTGCTGCAAACCCGTGGGGTTGGCGATGTCACCGTTGGCGGTGGCGCGTTGCCGGCGGTACGCATCGAACTCAACCCGGACCGCCTCAACCATTACGGTGTCAGCCTGGAGCAGGTTCGCGCGGCGATCGGCTCCTCAAACGCCAACCTGCCCAAAGGCGCGTTGTCCATCGGCGATCGCTCCTACGGCATCGGCGCCAACGACATGCTGTTCAAGCCCGAGGATTACGCGCCACTGGTGGTCAAGCAGAACAACGGTGACGTGGTGCATATCGCCGACCTGGGTTACGTCCGCGAGGATGTCGAGGACCTGCGTAACTTCGGCCTCTCCAATGGTCGGCCGGCGGTGCTGCTGGTGGTGTTCAAGCAGCCGGGGGCCAACGTCATCGAGACGGTGGATGCGGTCAAGGCCTCGTTGCCGTTCCTGCAGAACTCGATCCCGGCCTCGATCAAGCTCAATATCCTGCTCGACCGCACCACCACCATCCGCGCGTCGTTGCACGATGTGGAAGTCTCCCTGCTGGCGTCGATTCTCCTGGTGACCCTGGTGACCTTCGGTTTCTTCCGCGACTGGCGCAGCACCCTGGTGCCGGCCATCGTCGTGCCGCTGTCGTTGCTCGGTACCTTTGGCACCATGTATTTCCTCGGTTACAGCCTGAACAACCTGTCGCTGATGGCGCTGACCATTTCCACCGGTTTCGTGGTGGACGATGCGATCGTTATCGTGGAAAACATCATGCGCCACCTGGAGCGCGGCGAGAGCCGCCTGCAGGCGGCACTGACCGGGGCGCGGGAAGTCGGCTTCACGGTGCTGAGCATCAGTGTGTCGCTGATCGCGGTGTTCATCCCCTTGCTGATGATGGGCGGTATCGTCGGGCGCCTGTTCCGCGAATTCTCCATCACGCTGTCGGTGGCGATCCTGATCTCGATGCTGATCTCCCTGACCGTGACCCCGATGCTGTCCAGCATCCTGCTGCGGCCGAGCCAGGCGACGGGTGCCGATCACGAGTACCCGGACTCGAGTTTCCATCGGTTCTATGACCGTACCCTGGTCTGGGTCGTCGAGCATTCGGCCCTGATGGGGCTATTGACCGTGCTGGTCATTATCCTCGCCGGCGTGCTCTATGTGCTGGTGCCCAAGGGCTTCTTTCCCCAGGAGGACACCGGGCGGCTGCAGGGCAGCATCATCGCCCCGCAAAGTATTTCCTATGCGGCGATGCAGGAGGCGTTCAGCAAGATCAACCAGACCGTGTCGAAGAACCCGAATGTGCAGACCGTCGGTGGTTTTATCGGCGGCGGTGGCGGTGGCGGCGGGGCGATCAACAGCGGCCAGTTGTTTATTGCACTCAAGCCGATCGGCGAGCGCAAGGACAGCGCCGACCAGGTGATCGCCCAGGTGCGCAAGGCCCTCGGTGACCTGCCGGGGACCCGGCTGTACCTGCAATCGGCCCAGGACATCACCGTCGGCGGGCGGCAGAGCGGGGCGCAATACCAGTACACCCTGACCGCCGATGACCAGGATACCCTGGATGAATGGGTGCCCAAGGTCGTCGCCGTGCTGCACACCTTGCCGCAGCTGGCCGATATCAACACCGACCAGCAGGACAACAGCCTGCTGGCCAATATCAGCATCAATCGCGATAGCGCCGCGCGCCTGGGGGTCGTTATCGGCAATATCGACCAGACCCTCTACGACGCGTTCGGCCAACGCCAGGTCTCGACCATCTACAGGTCGGCCAACCAATACCATGTGGTGATGGAAGTGGCGCCGCCGTACTGGACCGATCCGCAGACCCTCAAGTCGATCTATGTCCCCACCGGGCCGCTGAGTTCCAGCCAGACGGCAAGCACCGCAACGCTGCCGGCCAGTGGCCGGACACTGGTGCCGCTGGCGGCGCTGTCGGATACCGGCATTCAGCGCACGGCGATTTCCATTGCCCACCAGGGCACCTTTCCGGCGGTGACGGCCTCGTTCAACCTGGCGCCGGGTATTGCCATCGGCCAGGCCACGGTGCTGGTGGAAGACGCCGTGACCCAGTTGCGCATGCCGGCCAGCGTGGTCGGGCAATTCGCCGGCACGGCCCAGGTGTTCCAGTCGTCGGTGGCCAGCGAGCCGCTGCTGATCGTTGCCGCGCTGCTGTCGGTGTATATCGTGCTGGGCATGCTCTACGAGAACCTGATGCACCCGCTGACGATCCTCTCGACCCTGCCGTCGGCCGGTGTTGGGGCCCTGATCGCCTTGTTGCTGACCGGCACCGAGCTGTCGATCATTGCCCTGGTGGGGGTGATCCTGCTGATCGGGATCGTCAAGAAGAACGCCATCATGATGATCGACTTCGCCATTACCGAGCGGGTCCAGCACGGGCGCAGCGCCCGCGAGGCGATTCACCGGGCCTGCCTGATCCGCTTCCGGCCGATCATGATGACCACCCTGGCGGCCATGCTCGGGGCCTTGCCGCTGGTCCTGGGCAGTGGCTACGGTTCGGAGTTGCGCCGGCCGCTGGGGATTTCCATTATCGGTGGGTTGCTGCTCAGCCAATTGCTGACGCTGTACACCACGCCGGTTATCTATCTGTGGCTGGACAGCGCTTCCGAGCGACTGCGTCGGCGCGGCAAGGAGTCTTGAACAATGATGATGGGTCAACGCGCGCCCTGGCTGGTCCTGCTATTCAGCTTGAGCATGAGCGGCTGCCTGCTTGGGCCGGATTACCGGAAACCGCCGCTCGAGTTGCCGCAGGGCTTCAAGGAAGGCGCGCAATGGCAGCGAGCGGTGGCCAACCCCCAGGGCGCACTGGACAGCCAGTGGTGGCTGGATTACCACGATCCGCTCCTCAACGACCTGATGACCCGCGCAGCCAAGGCCAATCAGTCGATTGTCGCTGCCGAGGCGGCTTACCGGCTGGCGCAGGCGCAGGTCGCTTCCAGCCGGGCCGGGCTCTGGCCGACGGTGTCCGCCGGATTGTCCGGTTCCCGCGGGGTGCTCAAGAGCAGCAGCGGCAGTACCTCAAACACTTCAAGTACCTCGGGTAGCCGGGTCGAGCAGAGTGTCAGCGCTACCCTTGGCGCCAGTTGGGAGCCGGACCTGTGGGGCCTGGTCCGCCGTGGCATCGAGTCCAGCCAGGCCTCGGCCCAGGCCTCCGATGCGTTGTTGGCCGGGGTCCGCCTGTCCATCGGTGGCAGTGTCGCCAGCAATTACTTCGGCGTCCGCCAACTGGATATGGATATCCGCTTGCTGGAGCAGCAACAGCGCATCAACCAGCAATTGCTGGACATGATCCAGACCGAATACACCCAGGGCACCGCGTCCAACGATCAGTTGCTGGTGGCCCAGGACCAATTGACCAGCGTGGTGGCCGCCTTGCAGACCTCACAGCGTTCGCGTGAGCAATTCGAGCATGCCCTGGCGGTGCTGGTGGGCGTGGCGCCGGCGCAGTTCAGCCTGGCGCCGCTCGACAGTTTTGCCTTCAACCTGCCGGCCACCCCGCTGAGTCTGCCGTCGGGGTTGTTGCAACGGCGTCCGGACGTAGTCGCCGCCGAGCGTTCGGTGGCCGCGGCCAATGCGAAAATCGGCGTCGCCAAGGCGGCGTTCTATCCCAATCTCGACCTGACGGCCCAGGTCGGCTACACCGGCAGCGCACTGGGCGGCCTGTTCTCGTTGCCGAACCGGATCTGGAGCGTTGGCCCGGCGCTGGCCGAAACCCTGTTCGACGGTGGTGCGCGCACGGCGGCGGTCAAGGCGGCCGAAGCCAGCTATGACGAGGAAGTCGCCAACTATCGCGGCACGGTGCTCGGTGCCTTGCAGAACGTCGAAGACAATCTCTCGGCGCTCAATCACCTGCAAACCCAGGCCCAGGCCTACCAGCAGATCTACCAGCGCAACCAGCAACTGTTCGGCAGCCAGCAGGCTCAGCAAAAGGCTGGGACGGTCAGCCTGCAGGGCGTGTTGACCCAGCAACTGATCCTGTTGCAGACCGAGCAGAGCCTGCGTGACACCCAGGGCCAACTGACCCAGGGCAGTGTGGCGTTGATCCAGAGCCTTGGCGGCGGCTGGCAGGGGGGCAATTTGACCGGCAAGTGAGGCGTCGCGGGCTGTCGGTTTGGCTCTCAGGCAGCAACGCCAGCGACGGTCGCGATGAATATTTTCTGCTGTGGGCGCCGGCTCGTTATAACAATCGGTTGCAAGACGGTATCTTGTCGCTGCTTTCCAGCCTTTAAGATGCACGCGCCCCAAGCGATTTTCTTTTATTCAACGAGCCTGACCATGCCCTTTAGCCACACAGCCGGAGCATTGGCACCGCAGAGCGCCCTCGGTTATCAGGAGGCGATTTTCCCTCAGGTGTCTCGTTCTTTTGCCCTCACCATCCCGCAATTGCCGGCGCCGTTGAACACCGCCATGACCACCGCCTATCTGCTCTGTCGGATCGCCGACACCATTGAAGACGAGCCGGCGCTGTCGATTGCCGACAAACAGCGGTATGAAGCGGCCTATATCCAGGCGGTCCGTGGTGAGATCGATGCCCAACCGTTCTGCGCTGAGCTGACCCTCTTGCTTTCCGAGGCCAGTTCGCCGGCGGAGCGGGCGTTGTTGAGCCAGTTGCCACGGGTACTGGAGGTCTTTCGGACACTCGACAATCCCCAGCAGACGGCCATTGTGCAGTGCCTGACGGTGATGTGCCCCGGCATGAGTGACTTCCAGCGTGTCGCCGGTTTACAGGGGTTGGCGACCTTGGCTGAGCTCAAACGCTACTGTTACTGCGTCGCCGGTGTGGTCGGCGAAATGTTCACCGACTTGTTCGTCGACTTCGCGCCGGAACTGGCGGTTCATCAGGAACGGATGTCGGCACTGGCGGTGTCGTTTGGCGAGGGCTTGCAACTGACCAATATCCTCAAGGACCAATGGGAGGATCGTCGGCGTGGTGTTTGCTGGTTGCCACAGGACCTGTTTGCGCGACATGGCGTGTGCTTGCTGTCATTGCAGGCGAGTACGCAGCCTGGCTATGCGCAGGCGCTGACGGAACTGATCGGCATCGCCCACGCCCATCTACGCCGGGCCTTTGATTACACACTGCTGATTGCGCCCGAGCATCCCGGTTTGAGGTTCTTCTGTTTGTACTCCATTGGCCTGGCGATCCTGACCCTGCGCAACCTGCATCGACGTGTCGGCTTTCAAGCCGGGTCACAGGTGAAGGTGCCACGTGGGCTGGCCACGGCGACGTTCACCACGCTGCGTTCGTTGAGTGCCCACGACGCCGGCTTGCGGGTGCTGTTCGAGCGGGCGGCGGGTTCGCTGCCATTGGCGAGTCTCTGAAACGGCTGTGCTGGTTGAGGTAAGATGCCGGCGAAACAGGTCCGTCGCGTTCACTAAAGGCTCGTATGTCCGTGATTTCTTCTGCCCGCAGGCTGGTTTCCCTTGGCCTGCTCTTGCTGTTCAGCGGCTGCCAGCCGCAACCGCCAGCGGCCCTCGACCAACAGCTCTACATCTGGCAGCGCCAGTGGCGGCCGGCCCATGAACAGGCCCTGGCTCAGAGCCGGGCGGATTTCTCGACCTTGCGGGTGCTGGCCCTCCAGGCCCAGCCCAAGGCCGGGTGGAGCAGGGCGCGGGTGGACCTGGTGCAGCTCAAGGCCGATGGTCGCCCGGTGATTGCGGTGATCCGCCTCGATGGCCAGCTTCCGGCCCTGGATCTGGACCTGGCGCGCACGCAGATCTTGAAGCTGCTGGCTGATTGGCAAGTGGGCGGTGTGATGCCAGTCGGGTTGGAAATCGACTATGACAGCGGCAGCGCCCGGCTACCGGGCTATACCGATTTCCTGGTCAAGCTGCGTGGCCTGTTGCCGCCTACCTTGAAACTGAGCATCACGGCATTGCCGGCCTGGCTAGACAGTCCGCAGCTGCCGGCCTTGTTGCAGGCGGTCGACAGCAGCGTGTTGCAGGTGCATGCGGTGAGCAACCCGAGGCTCGGGCTGTTCAACCCAGGACAAGCCAGGGACTGGGCCGAACGTTGGGGCCGCATCAGCGACAAAGCGTTTTACCTGGCGCTGCCGGCCTATGGCGTCGCCTTGCTGCCGGACGATCAGGGCGGCCCGGTGGTCGAAAGCGAAGTGGTGCTGAAGCGTGGCGGTGAGCGCCGCGAGCTGCTGGCCGACCCGCAACAACTGGCGACCCTGGCCCAACAACTGCGGGCCAAACCGCCGGCGCACCTGGCCGGGCTGATCTGGTTTCGCCTGCCGCTGCCCGGTGACCGCCGCGCCTGGAGCCTGACGACCTTGCGCGCGGTGGCCCGTGGCGAGACGCTCTCAAGTCAATGGCAGATTGAACTGTCGGCCGACGACGGTCGCTACGACATACGCTTGGGCAATGCCGGCAATCTCGACCGGCCGCTACCGGCACGGGTGGAGTTGAACGCCGAGCAGTGTGATGGCGTCGACGGGCTCAATGGCTATACCTTGCAGCAAACCCCGAAGCAGCTCATTTTTACCCGCCAGTCCAGCGCGCGCATCGCCGCTGGCGGTCAACGTGCGCTCGGCTGGGCGCGCTGTACCCGAATCGATCAAGGAGCTTGGAATGTCTACCCGTAACTGGCCTCGGCACCTGCTGTGCCTGTCCCTCAGTCTGCCGCTCCCGGCACTGGCCTGCGGTCCGGACTTCCCCCTGCGCCTGCTGGATGATCGTGCCCAGTCCCTGGCCGATCTGCCGGAAACCAACTTCGCCTTTGAGGTCAATCGTCTCGGCGAAGCCATTGCCGGCCTGAAACCGGCGACCGAAGCCACCCTGACGCCCTATTGGGACAGCGACGACAACAGCAAACCCTATCGCGAGCAACGCGACAAGGTGGAGGCCAGCGAGCTGCCGGAAAACCTGCGGGCCGAGGTGACGCGCCTACGCAGCCTGCCGGACCCGCAGCAGGTCGAAACCCAGGGCGCGAGCCTGCCGGCCGAACTGCGCTTGTATATCGCCGGTGCCGTTGCCTTCCAGGCCGGTGATGCGCAGCGGGCGGCGGAATATTTCCGCCAGGTCCTGGCCTTGCCGGCCGACCAGCGCAAGTTGCGCAGCACCTGGGCCGCGTATTCGCTGGGGCGGGCGTTGATCGCCCTTGGCGCCCAGGCCGAAGCGGGTGTCGACACCCCGGCGGACAACGCCGCGCCAGTCGTCACCAGCACTGAGTTACAAGCCCAGGCCCGGCTTGCGTTCCAGCAGACGCGGGCGCTGAGCGCGGGGGATTTCAGCGATCCCCTGGAACTGGGCGTTGCCAGCCTTGGCGAAGAAGCCCTGCTGGCCAGGTTCGACAATGACTGGAACACGGCCATCGCGCTATACGCCAGCCAGAGCCGGTTGGGTTCCAACAGCGGTTACACCTCGCTCAAGCAGATCGCCGGCGAGTTGGCGCGGTTACCGGATAACGAATTGAGCGTCTTGCTCAAGGAGAAAAACGTCCAGGCGTTGTTGACCGCTTATGTGTTGAGCCGGGTCGGCTGGTTCTTCGATGAGCAGCCTGAGGAGCAGCAGCGCCTGTCCAAGGTCTTGCTGGCCAGTGTCGCTGGTAGCCTGGACAACGCTGATCGCCTGGCGGCCCTGAGTTACCAGAAGGCTGACTACGCGGGGGCCAAGGCTTTTCTCGAACACGCCGGTGATGGCGGCCTGGCGTGGTGGGTGCGGGCCAAGCTGGCGTTGCGCGACGGCGACAAGGTGCAGGCCGCGGCCGCTTATGCCAAGGCGGCCCAGGCGTTTCCCAAGGACGAAGTCTGGGGGCCGCGGCGTACGCCGGACTGGAGCTTCGAAAGCATCCAGCCCGGTTGCCGGGTCCAGGCTGAAAGCGCGATCCTGGCGCTGGACCGTGGCGACTACCTGCAAGCGTTCGACCAGCTTTACCGCAGCCAGGGCCTCTATTGGATGGATGCCGCGACCGTGGCCGAGCGGGTGCTGACGCTCGACGAACTGAAAGCCTATGTCGATGCCCATGTGCCTGCGCTGACGCCCAAACCCGAGGACAAGGACAGCTACGTTCGACGCCCGGAGCTGCGTGAACTGCTGGGCCGGCGCCTGTTGCGCGAAGGGCGCTACGATGAAGCGCCGGGGTATTTCGACAACCCCGAATTAAAGGCCACGGCGCGGGATTATGGCCGCGACCGCCAGCAGGCCGTGTCGCGTTGGACCGCCACCGGGCGTGCCGAAGCGTTGTTTGCCGCCGCTACCCTGGCGCGCAAATCGGGCATGGAAATCCTCGGCTACGAGATGGCGCCGGATTACCGCTCCCTGGACGGTTACTACAGCCTGGGCGCGCCCCCGATGCAGCCGGCACCGTTTCTCGAAACCGCGGAAATCCAACGGCAGCAGGCTTCCGCGGCCAAGCCCGACCGGCGTTATCACTATCGCTGGGTCGCCGCGGACCTGGCCAATCAGGCCGCCGACCAGTTGCCCCACAGCAGTCAGGCCTTTGCCGCCGTGTTGTGCAAGGCGGCCGGTTGGGTTGCCGGCAGCGATGAAGAAATCCAGTATTACCAGCGTTATGTCGAGCAAGGCCCGTACGTGAGTTGGGCGACGAATTTTGGCCAGCAGTGTCAGGAACCGAACTTTGACCAGGCCAACAGGCGTTACCTGACCCAACCGTTGAATGCAGTGCGTTCGGCCTTGCGGCCCTACAAGGTGGTGCTGGTGGTTGGCGTTCTGGCGGTACTGGGCGGGTTGGCGGCGCTGTGGGTCCGTCGGCGTAAAGCGAAGCTTTGAGGCAAGGTCGGCCAGGGCGTGCTATTGCTTAGGGATGCATCGCCTTGAACCTTTCATGAAGGGGCGGCTCTGGAATTTCCTGTATTGCCCACAGAACCAAGAGGTGACGATATGCCGGTCAAGCACGATTTGCTCGCGGACCTGAAGTTGAACAAAGAGGCGCTTGCGCAGCACAGGCGCAAGGATCCCAGGCTCAACCAACTGCTTGATCAGTACGATGACATCGACAAGGAAGTGCTGGCGGCCGAGTCCGCCCAGACGGCGGATGATCCGTTGCGAACGCTGAAGGAACGGCGACTGAAAGTGAAGAACCAGATTGTCGAGCGTCTCCAGGCGCTTTGAACCGTCTGGGGGCTGGCTTGGCTGGGATTATTACGCCGGTGTCGGCTAGCCATTCGTTGATAGGAGCGTTCATGCGCGCTGTGACTCGTCATTCGCTCATCGCCGGCGTGCTGCTCGGCAGCCTGGGCGGACAGTTGGCCTGGGCCGCAGCGGCATCGCCGATCAAGCCCAAGGTCATGCTCATCACCATGTTCGCGCCGGAAGCGCAGGCCTGGATCGAGCGTCTGGCACTCAAGCATGAAGTTGCGGTGCCGGGCCTCAGCGCCGAGTACCCGAACATTCGCTGCAATGACCAGGACACCTGCCTGCTGGTGACCGGCATGGGCCAGACCAACGCGGCGGCCTCGACCCTGGCCCTGGCGTTGTCGCCGCAGTTCGACCTGCACCAGTCGTATTTCCTGATTGCCGGTATTGCCGGGATCAACCCGCACCAAGGCACCCTCGGTACGGCGGCCTGGGCCCACTACCTGGTGGAGTTCGGCACCCAGTGGGAGCTGGATTCGCGGGATGCACCGAAAGACTGGCCCAGCGGCTATATCGGCATCAACACCCGTGGCCCGAACGAAAAGCCGCCGCTGGACTACAAGACCGAAGTCTTCGAGCTCAACCCCAAGTTGCAGGCCAAGGCCTTTGCCCTGTCGCGGCAGGTGAGCTTGAGCGAAAGCAAGGAATCCGCGGCCTGGCGGGTCAAATACCCGTATGCGCCGGCCAACCAGCCTCCGCTCGTGACCCAATGCGATACCCTGGCGGGCAATACCTGGTTTTCCGGGACGCGCCTGAGTGAGCGGGCCGAGGTCTGGACCCGCTTGCTGACGGATAACCAGGGCCTCTACTGCACCACCCAGCAGGAAGACAACTCCACCTACGAAGCCTTGCTCCGCGCGAGCAAGGCCGGGCGGGTGGATATCAACCGCCTGGCGGTGGTGCGTGCCGGCTCCGATTTCGACCGACCGTATCCCGGCTATAGCGAGGTCGACAACCTGCTGAAGTACACCGACCAGGGCGGCTTTGTCCCGGCCCTGGAGAACCTGTACCGGGCGGGCAACCCGTTGGTGCAGGCGATCCTCGGTAACTGGAAAGCCTGGGAACAGGGCGTTCCCGCGAACTGAGTGGTTCGTTGGGGCGTCAATGTTAAGCTTGGCGCCCACTGATCGCCCGGAGAACACTGACCATGCTCAAACCCCTGGCCCTGGCCTTGCTGTTGGCGTTCACCGCGTCGACGGCACAGGCCGAACTGCTTGCCGATATGCCGCTGACTTACCAGGCGCAGGCCAGTGCCGATACCCGCGACCAGCCATTGGTCATCTTCCTGCACGGTTATGGCAGCAACGAGGACGATCTGTTCGGGATCAAGGACGATCTGCCGACCAACTACACCGTGCTCTCGGTGCGTGGCCGCCTGGAAGTGAAGCAGGGGGGCTACCAGTGGTTTCACCAGAAGAGCGGGGCGCCGCAGTACGACGGCGAAAGCGACGATCTGCGCCTGAGCACCGCGGCCATCAGCGACTTTATCGCCCGGGTCACCGAGAAATACCATACCCGGCCTGGCAAGGTGTTCCTGGTGGGCTTCAGCCAGGGTGCGATGATGACCTATGAGGTTGCACTGCGGCATCCCGAGTTGCTGCGCGGTATCGCCCCCCTCAGTGGCCGGCTGCTGCCGGTGCTGCGCGCCGAGCTCAAGGGCGGGCCGAAGTACGCCGGACTGCAGGTCTTTATCGGTCACGGCACCGCCGATCCGCAGGTGCCTTACGTCGGTGCGACCGAGGCCTTGGGTGTATTGCAGGGCCTGTCTATCGCGCCGCAGTTTCACTCCTATCCCGGTGTCGGACACACCATCAGCGCGCTGGAAGTCGCTGACCTGAAAAACTGGATCAGCGCTTCGTTGAAACACTGAGCGTCTTTGTCCTCGCGATGTGCCGACTGCCCCCACGTGTTGTGTAGGCGAGGTGTTACCGGGACACCATGCTTCACCTTTTTGGCGCGTTACTGCGCGCTTTTGTAGCAGTCGGCGGTCACGCCATCCCCTCCTGAAAGCGCCGGTTTCCGGCGAAAGCTCATGCCTGTCAACGCCTTGAGTTCATGCTCAGGAAACTGGCATGACTTATGCTTTTTTGTATCCATGGATAATTGGATACAAAAAGACAAAGGTGCCGACCCATGCAATTCGCCCCCGTTTACGTTGACCGTCAGCCCCAGACCGCCGAGGAGGAGGCTTATACCTTTCTGCTGGAAGCGATCTGTCGGGGTCGCTACCGCAAAGGTGAGCGGCTGGTCGCCGAGGACATCGCCAGTGAGATTGGCATGAGCCGGATGCCGGTGCGCGAGGCCTTTCGCCGCCTGGACGCCCAGGGCCTGGTGACCTTGCGGCCCAATCGCGGGGCGATTGTCAGCGGCCTGGAGTTCGACGAACTGCAGGAAGTCTTCGATATGCGCAGTGCCCTCGAAGGCCTGGCGATCCGTGTGGCCGTGCCGAGGATTGGTGAACGGCAACTGGCGGCCCTGGAGCGCATGCTCGACGGGATGGACGACTACCGCGACGACAGCGCCGAGTGGGTCAGTCGCCATCGGGCCTTCCATGAATACCTGTGCAGCCTCAGCGGCCGGCCACGGCTGATGAAGCAGATCTCGGCCCTGTATTCGCTGATCGAGGCGCCCATGCGCCTGTGGCTGCAACACAGCGAAAAGCCCTTGAGTGCCCGCCAGGAACACGCGGTGATCCTTGATGCGATTCGCCTGGGCGACGCCGCGCGGGCCGAAACCGTGGTGCGCGAACACATCGAAGGCACGGTGCCCGCGCTGATCAGCTTTCTGCAATCGGAAAAATAGAACCGGGTTCAAGCCCGGCCGTGTTTTGACTTCGAGTACTGCCCCCGTTATTGACGAACTGGAGTGTCTGGTCATGCATAAACGCCGCGTGTTGCTTGCTGCTGTATCCCTGGGGCTGCTGGTACAGGGGGTGCTCGCCGCGCCCCAGGTCCCGGAGCGATTGCAGAAGGTCGAGAAACTGACCTATTGCTCAGGGATGGATTCACCCCCGCTGGTGTCGTTCGACGAAGCTCAGAAGCCCAAGGGCCTGACCGTTGACCTGGGCCTGGAAATCGCCAAACGCCTGGGGGGCAAGAAAGTCGAGTGGCGGGTCATTCCGTTTTCCGGACTGCTCCCGGCGCTGCTGGCCCAACAGTGCGACCTGATCGTCGACCAACTGTTCGACAAGCCCGAACGGCGAGAGGTGATCGACATCGTCAACTACATGTATTCCAGTCAGTCGGTGGTGGTGCCCAAGGGCAACCCCAAACATATCAAGACCCTGGACGATCTCTCCGGGCACAAGGTGGCGGTGCTCAACGGCTCGACGATCAAGACCCTGCTCGACGCCGAGAACGACACGCTGGCCAAGACCGGCCAACCGCCGATGAAGCTGGTGGTCTATAACACCGATACCGATGCCTTCCAGGCCCTGCGTATCAGCCAGGTGGATGCCTACGGGACCACCGTGGAAACCGCCGGTTACTACGCCGCCATGGCGCCCGACCTGTTCGAGGAGGGCGTGCCGGCCTTCAGCCGGATTCTCACCGGCCTGGGGATGCGCAAGGACGATCCGCAACTGGGCAAGGCCGTGCAGCAGATCGTCAGTGATATGCGCAGCGACGGTAGCTACACCCAACTGCTGGGCAAATGGCATGTCGCCAGCGACACACTCGACTGAGGCGGGCGCTTGATGAATTTCAATTGGGCGGTGTTCTGGCAGTACCTGTTGCAGCCCAGCGGGGTGTATCTCACCGGGCTCTGGTTGACTTGCCTGATCAGTGTGCTGGCGATGTCGCTGGGCTGTGTACTGGGGTTGGCGGCGGCGTTGTTGCGCCTGTCGCGCAATCCCTTGCTGCACCTGCCGGTGCGGTTTTACGTGTGGTTGATGCGTGGCACGCCGCTGCTGGTGCAGATCGTCTTTCTCTACACCGCGCTGGCGGCCGGCGGGGTCTTCCGCTTCGAGGACTTCAACCTGTTCGGCCTGCTGGTACCGGGCAATATTCAGGCGGCAATCATTGCCCTGGGCCTGAACGAAGGTGCCTATATGGCCGAGATCATCCGCGCCGGCATCGGCGCCGTGGACAAGGGCCAGTACGAGGCCGGGCGTTCGCTGGGCATGACCTTCGGCAAGCTGATGCGGCGTATCGTCCTGCCCCAGGCCTTCCGGGTGATCGTTCCGCCGCTGGGCAACGAGTTCAACGTGATGCTCAAGAACACCACGCTGGTCAGCGTGATCGGCGTGCAGGAGTTGTTGCTGAGCACGCAGATGGTCACCTCGGCGACGTTCCGGGTGTTCGAGCTGTACCTGGTGGTGGCGATCTACTTCCTGCTGCTGACCACGCTCTGGGGCTTCTTCCAGCGCTGGCTCGAAGCACGCTTCGGTCAGTCGGACCGGCCTTCGTCACGGCCGCCGGCGTCAAGCCGGATGTTCGGTCGTAGCGCCCTTAAACTGTTGAGAGGGCGTTAAGCATGGCGCACAAGAGTGAAGAACTGATCATCGAGGCCCAGGATATTCACAAGTCCTTCGGTGACTTGCCGATCCTCAAGGGCATTTCCCTGCAAGTACGGCGCGGTGAAGTGGTGGTGCTGATCGGCGCCTCGGGGTCGGGCAAGACCACCTTCATCCGTTGCATCAACCTGCTGGAAGACATCCAGGGTGGACGCATTCGCGTCAACGGCCGGGCCATGGGTTATCGCGAGCGTGCCGACGGCAGCCTGGTGCGCGACTCCGAGCGCAATATCGCCCGCCAGCGCCGGGATATCGGCATGGTCTTCCAGCGTTTCAACCTGTTCCCGCATATGACCGCCCTGGAAAACATCATCGAAGCACCGATCCAGGTGCTCGGTGTCTCGCGGGCCGAAGCCCTGGAACAGGCCCGGGCCTTGCTCGCCCGGGTTGGCCTGGCGGACAAGGCCGGGCATTACCCGTCGATGCTCTCCGGCGGTCAGCAGCAGCGGGTGGCGATTGCCCGGGCCCTGGCGATGAAACCCCAGGCCATGTTGTTCGACGAGCCTACCAGCGCCCTGGATCCGGAAACCGTCGGCGAGGTGCTGCAGGTGATGAAGCAGTTGGCCGAGGAGGGCATGACCATGCTGGTGGTCACCCATGAGATGGGCTTTGCCCGGGAAGTCGCCGACCGGGTGGTGGTCCTCGACCAGGGCGAACTGATCGAGCAGGGCCCGCCGGAGCAGATCTTCAGTCGGCCGGCGCACCCGCGTACCCAAGCCTTTCTCAGCCGTGTGTTGTAAAACCAACCCTTGTTTGGAAGAGCCTTTGCCATGTTGAAATTTTCTGCCCACCAATACCCTTATCCGTCGCAGCGCCAGAGCGTGTTTGCCCGCCGTGGCATGGTGGCGGCCTCGCAACCCCTGGCCGCCGAAGCCGGTATCGAGATCATGCGCCAGGGCGGCAATGCCATTGACGCTGCCATCGCCACGGCGGCGGCGCTGACGGTGGTCGAGCCCACCGGCTGCGGCCTCGGCGGGGACGCCTTCGCGCTGGTCTGGTGCCAAGGCAAACTGCACGGCCTCAATGGCAACGGCCAGGCCCCGGCGGCGTTGAGCATCGACGCGGTCAAGGCGGCGGGACATGCGCAGATGCCGCTCTATGGCTGGACACCGGTGACCGTACCGGGTTGCCCGTCGGCCTGGGCCGAGTTGTCGAAACGCTTTGGCAAGCTGCCCTTTGCCGACCTGTTGCAGCCGGCCATCAGCCTGGCACGCGAGGGCTTCCCGGTATCCCCGGTCATCGCCTACAAATGGCAGCAGGCCCTGGCCGAGTTCGCTGCGCAGCGCGACGCCGTGCTCGAAGCCTGGTTCGAAACCTTCCTGATCGAGGGCCGCGCGCCCCAGGCCGGTGAGCTGTTCCGCAACCCGGCCCAGGCCCGGACCCTCGAAGAGCTGGCGGCGACGACTTGCGAAAGCCTGTATCGCGGCGAACTGGCCGCGCGCCTGGATGCCCATTCCCGCGCCACCGGCGGTTACCTGCGCAGCAGCGACCTGCAAGGTTATCGCGCGCAGTGGGTCGAACCGATCCATATCAACTACCGCGGCTATGACGTCTGGGAAATCCCCCCGAGCGGCCAGGGCCTGGTGGCACTGATGGCGTTGAAGATCCTCGAAGGCTTCCGTTTCGATCACCGCGACAGCCAACAGACCTGGCACCGCCAGTTGGAAGCCATGAAGCTGGCCTACAGTGATGGCCTGCACTACATCACCGATCCGTTGCATATGCGGATGGCGGTGGCGGACTTGCTCAGCGACGACTACAGCGCCCGGCGCCGCGGGCAGATCGGCGAGCAGGCGCAACCGCCCAAGCCTGGCGATCCCCATGCCAGCGGCACGGTGTACCTGGCCAGTGCCGATGCCGAAGGCAATATGGTCTCGTTTATCCAGAGCAACTACCACGGCTTCGGCTCCGGCGTGGTGCTGCCCGACAGCGGTATCGCCTTGCAGAACCGCGGACAGGAATTCAGCCTCGAGCCGAGCCACGCCAACTGCCTGGCACCTGGCAAGAAGACCTATCACACCATCATTCCCGGTTTTCTCAGCCAGGGCAGCGAACCCCTCGGCCCGTTCGGCGTGATGGGCGGTTACATGCAGCCGCAGGGTCATGTGCAGATGGTGATGAACCTGGTCGACTTCGGCCTCAACCCCCAGGCCGCCCTGGATGCGCCACGCTGGCAGTGGCTGGGGGAGATGAAGGTCGGCATCGAGCAGGGCGCTTCACGGGACCTGGCGACGGCCCTGGCACGGCGCGGTCACCAGGTGCAAATCGCCTGTGATCTGACCGAGTATGGGCGTGGTCAGATCATCCTGCGCGACCCGCTCAGCGGTGTGTTGTGTGGCGGTACCGAACCGCGTACCGATTCTCATATCGCTGTGTGGTAGAGGGGGATTCGACCTGCGCCGGTAACGCCGCGTCGGGATGGGCAGATTTCGTCGCAGGCGACATAATTACTTCCGACGTGCGGCCTCCGGTCGTTGTGCACCTGACCTCGTGGAGTCTCGAATGGCCTTGCTGGAACCTGCACTACCCACGGAAGTCAACGCTCGCTCCAGATTCCGCGCTTTATTCGTCCTTGCCCTGGTGGTGATCCTGACCGGTATCGGTGCCGGCCTGGGTGGCATGTTGCTGGCGATGTTGTTGCACGCGGTCCAGCACCTGGCGTATGGCTACGGACAGGACAGCCTCAGCAATCATGAAAGCTTCCTGATCGGCGTGAGCAGCGCTTCGACCTCGCGGCGGATCCTGGTCTTGATGCTCTGCGGCGTGGTGGCGGGCCTGGGCTGGTGGGCGATCTACCGGTTCGGTCGGCCATTGGTCGGCATCCGCAAAGCTGTCTCGGCCGATGCACCGACAATGCCGCCTGGGACCACCCTGTGCCATGCGCTGCTACAGATCATCACCGTTGCCCTGGGCTCACCGCTGGGCCGTGAAGTCGCACCGCGCGAGATTGGCGCCTTGCTGGGGGCCTGGTTATCGCGCAAGGCACGACTGGCCCCCGAGACCCACCGATTGCTGATTGCCTGTGGTGCGGGGGCCGGCTTGGCAGCGGTTTACAACGTGCCGTTGGGCGGTGCGGTGTTCGCCCTGGAAGGGCTGATGGTGGCCTTCAGTTGGCCGGCGGCGACCATGGCCCTGGCAACGTCAGCCATTGCCGCCGCCGTGGCTTGGGTCGGATTGGGCGCGCAGGTGCAATACGTGGTGCCGAGCCTGGCACTGACACCCGGGCTGCTGGTCTGGTCGGTGCTGGCCGGGCCGCTCTTCGGGGGCGCCGCCTATGCTTTCGTGCAGTTGACTGGCCGCGCCCGCTTGCATGCCGCCCGTGGCTGGCACCTGCCAGTGTTGTCCCTGATCAATTTCACCCTGATCGGCTGCGTGGCGGTCTATCTACCCCAGGTGTTGGGCAACGGTAAAGGGCCGGCGCAGTTGGGCTTTGACGGTGAATTGGGCCTGGGGCTGGCGGCGGCCCTGTTGCTAGCCAAGCTGCTGGTGACCTGCGGCAGCTTGCGTGCAGGGGCCGAAGGCGGGTTGCTGACGCCCGCATTGGCGATCGGGGCGTTGATGGCGATTCTGCTGGGTGGGTTATGGAGCCTGGCCTGGCCAGGTATAGCGCTGGGGGCCTTCGCCATTGTCGGCGCGGCGGCGTTCCTGGGGGCGTCCATGAGCATGCCGATCACCGCTATTGTACTGGTGGCGGAGTTCACCCGGATCGACCACGATTTCCTGGTGCCGATCATTCTCGCGGTAGTGGGGGCGGTGTGCATGAACCGATTGTGCAACAGGATCGGCACGTCGACGCATTAGATTGGGGTGGCGCTGCGATGTTCCATCTTGCATATGTGCGGCCTGTCACCTACACCTAAAATGCTCTCCGGCAACAATCTGCTTAATCGTGCCGCATTGCCGAATTCTACACGAGCTAGTCGCGCTTGAGGTTTCAAGTCTGTTCAGATGCTCCGCGTAACACAGTCAATCGAATTCTGGGGGGCCATGGATATGGATTTACAGGCAACAAGAGCCCCTCGTCCACACCCACGGCGACTCGGATGGATTGGCACCACGGCGCTGGCAATGGGGGGCAGTAACCAGAGCCTCTTCCTGATCGCGGCGCTCTTTGTCGGGCAGGGCGCAATACCCGGCCAGGGCAGCGCGGCCGTACCTCTCCTGATTGTCGGCCTGTTACTCAGCTACGCGGCCGCGCCTGGCTGGACTGAACTGGCGCTGATGTCGCCCAATCGGGTCGGCGGAATTGCCGCCAGTTGCGCGGAGGCGTTCAAACCGTACAACCCGATGCTCTCGACCATCACGGGCGTGTGCTACTGGTGGGGCTGGGTTCCGACTTGCGGACTGACGGCGATCTTTTCGGCGTCGGCCATCAAGCAGTGGTATCTGCCGGACGTATCGGTGACGGAGCTCGCCTGCACACTGGTCATACTCTTCATGCTGGTGAATCTGTGTGGGATCAAATGGACCACACGGGTGGCGACACCGGTAGCCACCGCTTCCGCGTTGCTGGCTTTTATATCCTCCCTCGCGCCGATTCTCACCAGTCAGGTCGACTGGCACCAGGCGAGCGACTTTCACCTTAGCGTGCCATTCCCCGGATGGTTCGGCGATCTGACCTCGCTGATGGCGGGCCTTTACCTGGTCGGCTTCGCCGCTCCCGCATTCGAGGCGGCGACCTGTCACGTCGGCGAAACCGTCGACCAGAATCGCAATGTGCCGCGCGCGATGCTCGCCAGTGCGTTGATGGCGGCGGTGTATTTCGCGGTACTGCCCGTCGTCTGGCTGGGCGCGCTCGGCCCCGCGTCGCTTGGCGACGACCTGGCCCTGACGCTGGGCCCGACCTTCACGCCGATCTTCGGCAGCGCCGCGAAGGCGATGGCCATCTGGTTCATGATGTTCAACATGTTCCACGGTACCCTCCAACCGCTGGCGGGCGCTTCGCGCACGCTGGCGCAGCTCGCCGAAGATGGACTGGCGCCCAGGTTCCTGGCGCTGCGGATCCGCACCGATGCACCATGGGCCGCCACGCTGGTGACTGCCGGCGTGTCGATCGGCTTGTTGCTGATTGGCGATCCGATTTGGTTGATCGCGGCAGCGAACTTCAATTATCTGATTGCCATTTCGCTGGCGAGCGTCGCCGTGTGGCTGTTGCGTCGTGATGCGCCTGACGCGCTTCGGCCATACCGGGCGCCGCGCGGCATGATCGGCCTGGGTCTTGTCGCCGCGGCAGGCTGGGGAGCATCGACGCTCTTCGGTTTCGAGCAGTTCGGCCTGCCGACCGTGGTGTTCGGGCTGGCCATGGCCTATTCCGGTGCGGCGTTGTTCGCCTGGCGCAAGATCGAGGATCGTCGGCTACAAGGCCTGCCACCGTTCAGCCCGACGCTGCACGTGAAACTCACCGGCGCGATGTTGGCTGTGCTCGCCATGGACGGAGCCGGCTATATCCTGGCGATCGGCGAGATCCCCGACCAGCACGGAGCGTTTGTGACCGCCCTGGAGGACATCTTCGTCGCGGTAGCGATCCTGACGATCACGGTCGGGATTGTGTTGCCGGGGATGATCGCCCACTCGGCCGAACGGGTCAGTACATCCGCCCGGCGACTCGCGCTCGGCACACTGAAGGATTTTTCCGATGCCATGAGTGCGTTGGGGAGGGGTAATATTGACGAGGCTCATGCCCACTTTTCGCTCGAACCCTTGCAAATCCACTCAAGGGACGAATTGGGTCGGATGACCGAGAGTTTCAACCTGCTTCAGGCCGAGATCGGCATCGCCGCGGTGGGCCTGGACGGTGCCCGCGAGGGACTGAGACGCGCGCGCAGCGACTTGACCAACGCCAATCTGGATCTGCAGCGCGCGCGCGATGGTCTTGAGGAGCGCGTACGCGAGCGCACCAATGAGCTGCAGCGGGCCAATCGGGCCAAGTCGACGTTCCTGGCCAATATGAGCCATGAGTTGAGGACCCCGCTGAGCGCCATTCTGGGTTACGGGCAGTTGCTCAAGCGGGACGTCACCCTGGGCGAACGGCAGACAAACGCGGTAAACATAATCCAGCAAAGTGGCGAACATTTGCTGATGTTGATTACGGATATCCTCGATCTGGCCAAGATTGAATCCGGCAAGCTTGAGCTCTGTCCCTGTGTCGTCGATTTACCGAATACCCTGTCGGGGGTGGTCGACATCGTTCGCATCAAGAGCGAGGAAAAGGGACTCACCTGTCTCCTCGAGGTCGCACCGGATCTGCCCCGGTATGTGCAAGGCGACGACAAACGCTTGCGCCAGGTGCTGCTCAACCTGCTCAGCAACGCGGTCAAGTTCACTGATCATGGGCATGTAGGCCTGCATATCACCTTGCTATCACCCTCCGAAGGAGATGTATGCCTGAGGTTCGAGGTCCGCGATACCGGCGTGGGCATCGCGCAGAACAAGCAGCAAACCATTTTTGAACCTTTCGAGCAGGTAGGCGAAGTGCAGAGTCGCTCCGGTGGGACCGGCCTGGGTTTGAGCATTAGTCGACAACTGATCCGCTTGATGGGCGGTGAAATCAGCGTCAAAAGTCAGTCTGGCGATGGCAGCAGCTTCTGGTTCGACCTCTCGCTGCCGGTGGTTGATGCGCCCATGACCAAGCCCATTGAAAATGGCCATCTACCGCAGAAAATCGCCGCGCACCCGCAGTTGGATGGGATTGTCGAGGGCGCGATAGCCGAACCGCTTCCTTCGCTCGCTCAAGGTCTGGAGCCATGGGTCATTCCGGCAGGCTCGGAAATGGAACGTCTGCACGCCTTGGCTCTGGCCGGAAACATGCGCGGCATCAAACAGTGGGCCGGCGAACTCGCCGCGCATGACGCGCAATATCAGCCGTTCGCGGAAAAACTGCAGAAGCTGGCACAAGGCTTTCAGTCCGAGGCTATCGTAAGGCTTGTTGATACCTGCATGAACCCCACGCCGGTGGCCGAATGACAGATTTCCCCATGACACCTGAAATCGCCGAACAGACAGTCTTGGTGGTCGACGACACGCCGGCCAACCTTGCGCTGGCGGTTAATTTCCTGGAGGAGCACGATTTCAAGGTGCTGGTCGCGCAGGGCGGCGAAGAGGCCGTCAAACGAGCCCAGTTGATCATTCCCGATCTGATTCTGCTCGATGTGATGATGCCGGGCATCAACGGTTTCGAAACCTGCCGACGCCTGAAAGCAATCGATCTGACGCGCGAGATCCCGGTGATTTTCATGACCGCGCTGGCCGATCTCCACGACAAAGTCGCCGGATTTGCCGCCGGTGGCGTCGACTACCTGACCAAACCCTTTCAGGTTGAGGAACTCTTGGCCCGGGTCAAGACGCATCTGGCGTTGCAGGCAATCAAGCGGCAACTTGCCGCGCAAAACACCCAGTTGAGACAGGAATCGGCGGTGCGTATCCAGGCCGAAGAGAATCTGCGGGGTATCGTGGCGGAACAGCAGACCATTCTCGAAAACGCCTCAGTTGGTATAGCATTTCTCAAGAACCGTCGGATTGTTCGTTGCAATCACACCTTTGCAACGATGTTCGGATATCGGATCGATGAGTTGATCGGTTCATCGACGCGTTCGCTGCATGTTTCAGAGGAAGCATTCCAAAACCTCGGAAAGCACATCTCAGCAGCCATCGAGGTGGGTAAAACCCACGCGATCGACATTCGACTCCGGCGTCGCGATGACAGTTTCTTTTGGGCCGAATCCATAGTGACGGCGGTTGACCCGTCCGACTTGAGCAGTGGAGCGATCTGGCTTGCACACGACATTGATGCGCGCAAGCGGGCGGAATCCCTGCGTGCCGAACAAGGTCGCGCACTCGAAATGATTGCGTCTGGCTCCCCGCTGGAACAGGTTCTGGACAGCATCACCCAGCTTCTCGAGTCCCAATCCGAAGGGGCGATGGGCTCGATTCAATTGCTCGACGATGACGGCCTGCACCTGCGGCACGTTTCCACCGGGCGGCTTCCAGAGGCCTATGCCAGGGCCATCAACGGCATTGCCATCGGTCCCCGGGCCGCCTCTTTTGGCACGGCGGTCTATCGCCGCGAGCCGGTCGCCGTGGCCAATATCCAGGACAACCCACTGTGGGCCGATTACCGCGAATTGGTCGCCCCGTTTGGTTTCACGACCGTCTGGTCGTGGCCGATCCTGTCACGTGAAGGCCAGGTGCTTGGCGCACTTTCACTGTATGGAGCGCAAGGCCGTGAGCCCACCAAGCCAGATATCCAGCTCGTCGAAATGGCGCTCCGAATCGCCAGCATTGCGGTCGAACACAAGCGCGCGGAAGAGCGCATCAAGTATATGGCACACCACGATATACTGACGGGCCTACCCAACCGCACCTTGCTCAAGGATCGTCTTGA
This sequence comes from Pseudomonas sp. GW821-FHT03C07, assembly GCF_059420925.1. Taxonomy (NCBI): domain Bacteria; kingdom Pseudomonadati; phylum Pseudomonadota; class Gammaproteobacteria; order Pseudomonadales; family Pseudomonadaceae; genus Pseudomonas; species Pseudomonas sp. GW821-FHT03C07. The sequence goes on along the minus strand of NZ_JBWKUQ010000015.1, from coordinate 65,681 downwards.
CCAGGCCATTTTGCATGGCCAGCGCTACGCTCGCTTCGTCACGATAGTCTTTATCGACCTGGACAATTTCAAGTTGATCAATGACAGTCTTGGTCACAACGTCGGCGACGAACTGCTGAAAATCATCGCGCGGCGAATGGAGCAGTGCATACGCCGTGCCGATACGGTGGTGCGGTTGGGCGGCGACGAATTCGTGATCATCCTGTTCGATCAACCGACCCAAACAGAGACCATTGCCGGCGTGATCCAGAAAATCATGGATACGGTCTCGCAGAGAACCATGGTTGCTACCCATCAGATCGATATAACGTGCAGCATGGGCATTTCCACTTTTCCCCACGATGGTAATGATACGAATACCTTGTTGATGAACGCGGATGCCGCCATGTATCTCGCCAAGGAGCAAGGTCGCAACAATTTTCAGTTTTTCACTCCAGCGTTGAATGCCAGGATTCGTGATCGGCTGGTGATGCAGGAAGGACTTCGAAATGCCATCGCCCGTAATGAATTCCTGCTGCTGTACCAACCGCAGGTCGATCTGCAAACACACCGTATCATCGGGGTCGAAGCATTGATTCGCTGGCAGCACCCGCAGTTGGGTTTGATCACGCCGGAACACTTCATCGCACTGGCGGAAGAAACCGGACTGATTGTGCCGATCGGCGACTGGGTGCTGCGAACTGCCTGTAAACAGAACAAAGACTGGCAGTTGCGAGGATTTCCGCCCAGCACCGTTTCGGTGAACGTATCTGCGCGTCAGTTCAGGGAAAAAAATCTGATCGCGCGTGTCACCCATGCATTACAGGAAAGCAAACTGGAAGCTCGTTATCTCGAACTGGAGCTCACCGAAAGTCTGATCATGCAGGATATCGGGCAGGCTATCGCGACCATGAATCAACTCAACCAGATGGGCGTCGGGCTCTCGATTGATGACTTCGGCACCGGTTACTCCAGTCTGAGTGCACTGAAAAACTTTCCGATCATGCGACTGAAAATCGATAAATCGTTCGTCCGCGACATCCACACCGATCCGGCTGACGCAGCCATCGCCAAAGCGGTGATCACCTTGGGTCATCAACTGAATCTCAAGGTCATAGCCGAGGGGGTCGAAACCGACGATCAACTCAGGTTCCTGCGCAATAACCTGTGCGATGAAATGCAGGGCTATCACTTCAGCAAGCCTGTTTCACCGCAAGAACTCGAAAAACTTCTTTCCGTGGGTACGAAGACGGTTTTGTAAGCGCCGCGGTCTTGCGGTGAATGGCCGCTTGCAGCGGTTCGCGAGCAAGCTCTGCGCCTACAGGTCTCGCGGCGCGGCGACGGGCCGCAAGCCGCTGGCGAGGATCCTGCTGGCTCTCTTGGCCTTGGCCAGACCATCGGGATCGCCGTTCAACAGACCTTGCAGCGCACTGGCACACAGCCGCGACTGGAAGTCATCGCGCCCGGCGAATTGCTGATGCAGCAGCTCGACCCCTTGCAGGGCCATGGCCAGGATCGCCTCGACGCCGCCCGGGCCCTGGATCGAACTGATCATCACATGCCGCAGGGCCTTCTTGTACTGGCTCTGGGTGTGGATTGCGTCGATATCGACGCCGCTACCGGCAAAGACCTTCTCCAGCAGCCCACGTATGGCGGTGTCCTGGAGAAAGGGCTCGCCGCAATCATCCTCGAACACCAAACCCTTGGCGGTGAGGGTGACCCCCGTGCTGTGCTCTGTCATGCGGGCTCCTTGTAGCTCACGGCAGATGGGCAGTTTGCAGCCAAGCCGGCGATCAGACAAATGAAAAGCGCTCGGAAAAGTGCTACTCATCGTGACTGTTCAGTAATCGCAGGCAGCGCTGCAACACGTCCGAGACATCGCCGGCTCGGTAACTGACCACGATCGGCGAGGTGATGCTGCTGTCCTGCAACGACGTATAGCCGATGTCATCCCGATGCAGGCGCTGTACCGAGGCTGGGACCAGGGCAATGCCGACCCCGGCGGCCACCAGGCCAATGGTGGTCTGCAGTTCGTTGGCCATCTGCGCCACGTGGATACTCAGGCCATGCCCGGCGAACACCCCCAGGACATGGTCGGCATAGCTCGGACGCGGACTGGCGGGGTAGAGGATAAACGGCTGCGCGGCCAGTTCCTCCAGGCTGACCGCCCGCCCGAGCAGCGGGTGCCCGGCCGGCAACGCCGCGACCAGGGGGTCCTGCCTGAGGACCTTCTGGACAATGGCCGGGTCATCGAACAGCATCCGGCCAAAGCCGATATCGATCCGCCCGCTTTTCAGCGCTTCCAGTTGCTGCAGGGTAATCAGCTCCGACAGGCCCAGTTCGATATCGCCGAAACCGCGTAGGCGGCGGATCAGGTCGGGCAGGGCGCCATACAGGGTCGACGGCGCGAAGCCGATACCCAGCCAGCGCTTGCGGCCGCTGGCCACCCGGCGGGTGTCGGCGCAGACCCGCTCCAGCTGTTCGAGCAACTGGCTGGAATGCTCCTGGAAAAAGCGCCCGGCCTCGGTCAGGCGCAACGGCCGCGAGCGCTCCAGCAGTGGAACCCCCAACTCATCCTCCAATTGCTGGATCTGCCGGCTGAGGGGCGGCTGGGCGATGTTCAACTGCTCGGCGGCGCGGGTGAAGTTCAAGGTCTGGGCGAGCACCTTGAAATAGCGCAAATGACGAAGCTCCACGATACCTCCTGGGTATGAAGCGAGACTTATTCAATATTGGACCGGCGCCGCCTTGGGCGTCAATCATGGCTCAAAGACAAACACCACGTAGATGGATACGCCATGAGCGCTGTAGTAATCGAACACTTCGATACCCAGATTGTCGATTTACCGACGATTCGCCCGCACAAGCTGGCAATGCACACCATGCACGGCCAGACGCTGGTCATCCTGCGCATCCGCTGCAGCGACGGTATCGTCGGCATTGGCGAGGCCACCACCATCGGTGGCCTGGCGTATGCCGGGGAAAGCCCGGAAAGCATCAAGATCAACCTCGATACCTGGTTCGCTCCGCTGTTGATCGGCCAGGAGGCGAGCAATGTCAATGCGGCCATGCAGCGGGTCGACCGGGCCATTCGCGGCAACACCTTCGCCCGCTCGGCGGTGGAGACCGCTTTGCTCGACGCCCAGGGCAAACGTCTCGGTCTGCCACTGGCCGAACTGCTCGGTGGCCGCTTGCGTGACGGTGTCGAAGTGGCCTGGACCCTGGCCAGCGGCGACACCGGCAAGGACATCGAGGAAGCCGAGCGGATGCTCGACTTGCGTCGCCATCGTCATTTCAAACTGAAGATCGGTGCCGGCGAACCCGCTCGGGACATCGCCCATGTGGCGGCGATCAAACGCGCCCTGGGCGACCGCGCCAGCGTGCGGGTGGACATCAACCAGGCCTGGAGCGAAGCCGTGGCGGTGCAGGCCTGTCGCCGACTGGCCGAGGCCGGGGTCGAACTGATCGAGCAGCCGTTGTCTCGGCATGATCGTGCCGGCATGGTGCGCCTGAGTGCCCACAGCCCGATCCCGCTGATGGCCGATGAAGCCATCGAGTCGGTGCAGGATAGCTTTGCCCTGGCGCAAATGGGCGCCGCGAGTATTTTTGCCTTGAAGATCGCCAAGACCGGTGGCCCACGCGCCGTGTTGCGCACGGCCGCGATTGCCGAGGCGGCGGGCATCGGCCTGTACGGCGGGACCATGCTCGAAGGCAGTATCGGCACCCTGGCGGCCGCGCACGCCTTTGCCACCCTCGACAAGCTGGAGTGGCACACCGAGCTGTTCGGCCCGCTGTTGCTGACCGAGGACATCCTGATCGAACCACCGACCTATCGTGATTTCCAGTTGCTGATCCCGAAAACCCCCGGGCTCGGCCTGACACTCGATGAAGCACGCCTGGCGCGCTTTGCCCGCCACTGACTTGAACCGAGAGGACCTTCGCACCATGCTTTTTCACGTCCGCATGACCGTCAAACTGCCTACCGACATGCCCGCCGAGCAGGCCGCGCAGCTCAAGGCCGAGGAGCGCGAACTGGCCCAGCGCCTGCAACGCGAAGGCAGCTGGCGGCACCTTTGGCGCATCGCCGGCTTGTATGCCAATGTCAGTGTCTTCGATGTGCCGGATGCCCAGGCGCTGCACGACACCTTGATGCAACTGCCGCTTTATCCCTATATGGAGATTGAGGTCATGGCGCTGTGCAGGCACCCCTCTTCGGTCCACGCCGACGACCGCTGAACCCGGGTTTTCCAAGGTTTGTATCCACAAGAACAATGATGAGGAACTCCAGCATGACCGTTCGTATTTCCCAAACCGCCGAAGTCCAGAGCTTCTTCGAAGGTGCCGCCGGCCTTGACCAACCGGCTGGTAGTCCGCGGGTGAAGCAGATTGTCCATCGGGTGCTGACCGACAGCATCCGTCTGATCGAAGACCTGCGGATCTCGCCTGAAGAGTTCTGGAAGGCGGTGAACTATCTGAACGAATTGGGCAGTCGCCAGGAGGCCGGGCTGTTGGTGGCCGGCCTGGGCCTGGAACATTATCTCGACTTGCTGCTGGATGCCGAAGACGAGCAGGCCGGCCATGTCGGCGGCACCCCGCGGACCATCGAAGGGCCGTTGTATGTGGCCGGCGCGCCACTCTGCGAGGAGCAGGCCCGACTCGATGACGGCCGTGATCCGGGCACCGTGCTGTTCATGCGCGGCCAGGTTCGTGACCTCGAAGGCAAGCCGCTGGCCCATGCGCTAGTCGATGTCTGGCACGCCAACACCGGTGGCACCTATTCGTACTTCGACCCCGCGCAATCGGAGTTCAACCTGCGTCGGCGGATCCGTACCGACGCCGAAGGTCGCTATCGCTTCCAGAGTATCGTGCCTTCCGGCTACGGCTGCCCGCCGGATGGCCCTACCCAGCAGTTGCTCGATCAACTGGGCCGGCACGGCCAGCGCCCGGCGCATATCCACTTCTTCATTTCCGCCGCGGGTCACCGTCACCTGACCACGCAGATCAACCTGGCCGGCGACCCGTACCTGCACGATGACTTTGCCTATGCCACCCGCGACGAGTTGATTGCCGAAATCGTCTTCAAGGACGATGCGAACGGCCGGCATGCCGAGATCGACTTCGATTTTGCCTTGCAGTCGACCGACGCCGCGAAGGAGCAGGACAAGCGTGAGCGGGTGAGGGCCCTCGAAGCCTGACGCTCGCCGCGTTCCGGCGTGACAGGTCCCGCGTGCGTCTGCCCGCGGGACTTTTGTCGTTACGCCAGCCTTGAATAGAAAAACAAGAGAGGCTTATTCCATGACCACCTTGTTGAGCGAGCGCAGCCGGATCTTCGAACAGGCCGACGCCCACGCTGTCTCCGAGTATGTCAACCAACACGTTGGCAGCCATTGCATTCGCTTGCCGCCCAAGGGCCGCCCACAGGCGAGTATCAAGCACCGGACCTTCTCCAGCCTCGACCTCTGCCGCATCAGCTACGGTGCCCGGGTCCAGGTGATGTCACCGGCCCTGGAAAGCATCTATCACCTGCAGATCCTGCTGAGCGGGCATTGTCGTTCGAGCTTCCGGGGCGCGGAACGGATCTACACGCCGGGCGAAATCCTGCTGATCAACCCCGATGACCCGGTGGACCTGACCTACTCGGCCGATTGCGAGAAGTTCATCGTCAAGCTGCCGGTGCGCTTGCTGGAAAATGCCTGCCTGGAGCAGCACTGGCTGCTGCCGCGCCAGGGCATCCGCTTCGACAGCGAGCGCCGCGACCTGGCCGGGCTCGAGGGCTTCGTGCCGTTGCTGGCGCTGATCTGTCACGAAGCCGAGCACTGTGCGGCACCCGAGGTGCAGGTGCTGTATGAGCGCATAGTCGCCAGCAAGCTGCTGGGCCTGCTGGCGAGCAATGTCCGGCGGGTCAGCCCCGAGGCTGAGGAAAGCGGCGGCTTCGAGGCGGTACGCCAGTTTATCGAGGCGCATCTGCGCGACGAGATTGGCATCGCGCAATTACGCGAGGTGGCGCGGGTCAGCGAGCGTTCCCTGTACTTGCTGTTCGAGCGCCATGTCGGCCTCTCGCCCCGTGACTATGTACGCCAACGCAAGCTGGAGCGGGTGCATGCGATGCTGCAGTTGCCGGGCGCCCGTAGCGTCACCGAAGTGGCCCTGGACCATGGTTTTGTCCATCTGGGGCGCTTTTCCGAAACCTATCGCAAACGCTTTGGCGAGCTGCCCTCGCAGACCTGGCGTCGGCGCCAGGAGGCGCTTGCGCTGAACGGATAGCGATTTGCAGGGGGCGGATATTGTCGCGGGCAGGGCAGGCATAAGGTGAGGGCGCCTGAGACAAGAACAATGGAGAGCCCAGCCCATGACCGACACACTCGACAGACTCGCCCGCCAGATCCGCGAGTCGGTTCAGGAAGACCCCACCAGCGGAACCTTCCGCTGCCGCCGCGACATCTTCACCGACAGCGAACTGTTCTCGCTGGAGATGAAGCACATCTTTGAAGGCGGCTGGATCTACTTGGCCCATGAAAGCCAGGTCGCCGAGATCAACGACTACTTCAGCACCGTCATCGGCCGCCAGCCGGTGGTGATCACCCGCGACAAACAGGGGGTACTGCATGGCCTGGTCAACGCCTGCGCGCACCGTGGCGCCATGCTCTGCCGGCACAAGCAAGGCAACAAAGGCTCATTCACCTGCCCGTTCCACGGCTGGACCTTCAGCAACACCGGCAAGCTGCTCAAGGTCAAGGATGGCAAGACCGGCGCCTATCCCGACAGCTTCGACTGCGATGGCTCCCATGACCTGCGGCGCCTGGCGCGGTTCGAGAACTATCGCGGGTTCCTGTTCGGCAGCCTCTCGGAGCAGGTCCTGACATTGCACGAATACCTGGGGGAAACCCGGGTCATCATCGACCAGATGGTCGACCAGGCCCCCGAGGGCCTGGAGGTACTGCGCGGCAGTTCGTCGTATGTCTACGACGGCAACTGGAAGCTGCAAATCGAGAACGGCGCCGACGGTTACCACGTCAGTTCCGTGCACTGGAACTACTCGGCGACCATGCAGCGGCGCAACTACGAAACCGAGGGCACACGCACCGTGGATGCCAATGGTTGGTCAAAAAGCCTGGGCGGCGTCTACGCCTTCGAGCATGGCCATATCCTGCTCTGGACCCGTCTGCTCAACCCTGAAGTCCGTCCAGTGCATGCCCATCGCCAGGCTTTGGCCCAGCGCCTGGGCGAGGAACGGGCCGACTTTATCGTCGAGCAAACCCGCAACCTGTGCCTGTACCCCAACGTTTACCTGATGGACCAGTTCTCGACGCAGATCCGCGTCGTGCGACCGCTCACGGTGGACAAGACCGAGGTGACCATCTATTGCATGGCACCCAAGGGCGAAAGCGCCGAGGAGCGTGCGACCCGTATCCGCCAATACGAGGACTTCTTCAACGTCAGCGGCATGGGCACGCCCGATGACCTGGAGGAATTCCGTTCCTGCCAGACCGGCTACCAGGGCTCGATCCCGTTGTGGAACGATCTTAGCCGTGGCGCGAAGCAATGGCTGGATGGGCCCGATGAGAATGCCCGGGCAATGGGCATGACCCCGCAGCTCAGCGGCATCAAGACCGAGGACGAAGGCCTGTTCGTGCGTCAGCACGCGCACTGGGCCGCCAGCCTGCTCAGGGCACTGGAGAGTGAGCGCCAGGGCTTGATCGCCACGGACAAGGAGGGCCAGCTATGAGCCTGTCACGTGATCGCCTGCTGGATTTCCTCCATCGCGAGGCCCGGCTGCTCGACGACCGCCAATGGGACGAGTGGCTGCAATGCTATAGCCCGCGGGCGGAGTTCTGGATGCCTGCCTGGGATGACCACGACAGCCTGACCGAAGACCCGCAGCGCGAGATCTCGTTGATCTATTACCCCAACCGCGACGGCCTGGAAGACCGGGTGTTCCGGATCAAGACCGAGCGTTCCAGCGCCAGTACTCCGCAACCGCGCACTGCGCATCTGCTCGCCAACCTGGAAGTGCTGGGTGGCGACGGACGCGAAGTCGAACTGCGCTTCAACTGGCACACCCTCAGCCATCGCTACAAGACCACGGATTCGTACTTCGGGACCTCATTCTATCGCCTGGATATCAGCGGCGAACAACCGCTGATCACCCGCAAGAAGGTGATACTCAAGAATGACTATATCCACCAGGTCATTGATATCTATCATATTTAAGGGTGGGTCCCATGACGTATCGCATAGCCCTGAATTTCGAGGACGGGGTCACCCGTTTTATCGACTGCAAAACCGGCGAGAAGGTGCTCGACGCCGCTTTTCGCCAGCGGATCAACCTGCCCATGGATTGCTCCGACGGCGTCTGCGGCACTTGCAAGTGTCGTTGCGAAAGTGGCGCCTATGACCTCGGCGAAGACTATCTGGAGGACGCGCTGGGGGCCGATGAGGTCGAGCAGCGCCAGGTGTTGACCTGTCAGATGATCCCGGAAAGCGACTGTGTGCTGGCTGTGCCGGTGCCGTCCAGTGCCTGCAAGACCGCTACCTCGCGATTCGATGCAACCTTGGCGGGCATCACCCGCCATGCCGGCGCGGCCCTGGAAGTGTGCTTCGAACTCGACCAGGCATCGGCGTTCCTGCCGGGACAGTACGTGAATATCGGCGTTCCCGGCAGTGAGCAGACCCGTTCGTACTCGTTCAGCAGCCTGCCTGGCGACCGCCACGCCAGCTTCCTGATCAAGCATGTCCCCGGCGGGCTCATGAGCCGCTGGCTGGACGGTGCCCAACCCGGAGAGAAAGTGTCGATGACTGGGCCGCTGGGCAGTTTCTACCTGCGCACGGTCACTCGGCCGCTGCTGTTTCTCGCGGGTGGCACCGGGCTGGCGCCGTTTCTGTCGATGCTCGAAGTGCTCGCCGAGCGCCGCGAACATCAGCCGATCCACCTGATCTATGGGGTCTCCCGGGACCAGGACCTAGTCATGGTCGAGGCACTGCAAGGGTTCTCTGAGCGCTTGCCGAATTTCGGCTTTGTCACCTGTGTCTCGGACCCACAGACGCGACATCCGCGCCAGGGTTATGTGCCCCAGCACCTGGCAGACGGGATGCTCAACGGTGGCGAGGTCGATGTTTACCTGTGCGGGCCGCCGCCGATGGTCGATGCCGTGAGGCAGCACTTCAAGGTCCAGGGCGTGACCCCGAGCAGCGTCTACTACGAGAAGTTCACCGCCAATAGCATCGTGACCGGCGATGCCGCCTGAGGAGATCGTGATGAACCCACGTTTCAAGGATAAAGTCGCACTGGTCACTGGCGCAGCCCAAGGCATCGGCCGGCGGGTGGCCGAGCGTTTTCTGGAGGAGGGCGCCTGGCTGGTGGCGGTGGATCGTTCCGAGCTGATCCATGAGCTGCGTGGTGAACGAACGCTTACCCTTACCGCCGACCTGGAGCGTCATGCCGCGTGCACGGAAGTCATGGGCGCGGCTCACGAGCGCTTCGGGCGGATCGATATCCTCGTCAACAATGTCGGCGGGACTATCTGGGCCAAGCCTTTCGAGCATTACCTGGAAAATGAGATCGAAGCCGAGGTACGCCGCTCGTTGTTCCCGACCCTGTGGTGCTGTCACGCGGTATTGCCCTACATGCTGGAGCAAGGCAGCGGGGCGATCGTCAATGTCTCGTCGGTGGCCACCCGCGGGGTCAATCGAGTGCCCTACGGCGCGGCCAAGGGTGGGGTCAATGCCCTGACCGCCTGCCTGGCCTTCGAAACCGCCGGCCGCGGAATCCGGGTCAATGCCACGGCGCCGGGAGGGACCGATGCGCCGCCACGGCGTATCCCGCGCAATGCCCAGGCACCCAGCGAGGATGAGCAAGCCTGGTACCGGCAGATCGTCGAGCAGACCGTGGACAGCAGCTTGATGAAGCGTTACGGCAGCGTTGATGAACAGGCCGGGGCGATCCTTTTCCTCGCTTCCGACGATGCCGCCTACATCACCGGCGTGACCTTGCCGGTGGGCGGGGGTGACCTGGGCTGAGGCCCCCGTCAGGGGCTAATGACTGAGTTGATTTCAAACTTGGCCGAGATTTGTGGCGAGCGGGCTTGCCCGCTCGCCACATCCACTTCCACAAAGGCCGATCCAGATCCCTCGGGCGAAGTTTCATGTTTGAAGGGCCAAGTTTCATCCGAAACAAATTGTATTAAAAAAAATGCTGGACTAGTATGCGCGCAAATTCGATATGGATTCTCATTTAGATTCTCATTTTGATCCGTATGCCGTGGCCAAACCGTATTTGCCGCGCAGCAGTAGGGTCAAGTTCTTCTGGAGTCATCGATGCGCGCACTGTCGTACCACCGATCCACACAGCGTGTTGTCCTGTCGACCGCACTGGCTTGCTCTGTTGCCTGGCTATGGGTCAATCCCGCTTGCGCGGCGACCGCGGCACCGGCCGCTAATCCGTCCGCAGCCGCTGACGACGTCAATCCCGCCGACCTGCCCGAAGCGGACCTGGCGATCAAGGCAGCCCCCGCGGGTCAGTGGACCGGCTTCCTGACACGGCAGAACATGCTTGGCGATATCGGCGGGCTGCGCTCGGGCCTTGCGGCTTATGGCGTGACCCTGGGGCTGACCGAAACCAGTGAATACCTGAACAATGCCAAGGGTGGCCTGCATCGTGGCGGGGACTACGACGGTCTCACCACCATGACGCTGAAGCTCGACACCCTCAAGCTCTTCGGCCTGGCCGGCGGCACCCTCAACATCAGTGCGGTGAACGTTCACGGGCAAAACCTCAGCGCGAACAAGCTCGGCACCCTGCAGACCGCCAGCGGCATCGAAGCGGACACCGGCACCCGTCTGTGGGAGGCCTGGTACCAGCAGAAATTCCTCGATGAGGCCCTGGACTTCCGGGTCGGCCAGCAAAGCATCGACCAGGAGTTCATGGTCAGCCAGTACGCCAGCACCTTCGTCAACACCATGTTCGGCTGGCCGGCGGTGCCGTCCTACGACATGCCGGCCGGGGGCCCGGCGTACCCGTTGTCGGCCTTGGGGATCCGTGTCCGGGTCCACCCGTCCGATGCGATTACCGTACTCGCGGGTGTCTATGACGGTAACCCGGCCGGCACCAACGACGGTGACCCGCAACGGCAAAACGCCCACGGCACCAACTTCGACCTGCACACCGGCGCGCTGTACATCGGCGAGCTGCAGTACGGCGTCAACCAGGCCTCGCTGGGCCAGACGGAGACCGCCAACGCTGGCCTGCCGGGCACCTACAAACTTGGCGCCTGGTACAACACGCAGAACTTCGCCGACCAGCGCTACGGCACCGACGGGCTGTCGCTCGCCGATCCGAACAGCAATGGCAGCGCGACCGAGCACTCAGGCAACTACAGCGTCTACGCCGTGGCCGACCAGATGATCTGGCGCCAAGCCCCGGACAGCATGCGTTCGGTGGGCGTGTTCACGCGCCTGATGGGCGCACCGGGCGATCGCAACCTGATCAGCTTCAGTGCCAACGCCGGTGTGACCCTCGCCGCGCCCTTCGAAGGCCGCGATGCCGATACGGTTAGCCTGGGGCTGGGCTACGTCAAGGTCGGCAGCCGCGCCGCGGGTCTGGATCTCGACAGTGGCAACCGCGTGCGCAATGGCGAGACCTTTGTTGAAGCGACCTACCAGTATCAGCTAACCCCCTGGCTGCAACTGCAACCGGATATTCAGTACACGCTCAATCCGGGCGCGGGCCAGAACCCGAACGATCCAACGCGGCGAATGGGCGACACGCTGGTCTGGGGCTTGCGCACCAACATCACCCTCTAGACCGGACGCTGGCCGGGAGCTCCGCGCCCGCCCAACCGCACCGATCCGCTTTGTTTGACGGTGGCCCTGCCTGACTGGGCCTGCCGACTTCGAGAAATCAGGAGTATTGCATGACGTATTCGAGCTTGCCGCGCCTGGGCCAGGGCCTTGTGGTCCTGGCCACGCTATTGACCTTCAACATCGTCCTGCCGGCACACGCCGATGACGCCCAAGGCTTTTTGCCGAACATCCACAAGCACCAGACCCTGACGTCCACGGTGCCGGACAATGGCGACCAGAATCCCTACGCCATTGCCGTGGCGCCGGTGTCCGCCGGAAAAATCCAGAAAGACGACGTGTTGGTCGACAACTTCAACAACGCGGCCAACCTGCAGGGTGTCGGCAGCACCATTGTCGATTACAACCCGAGCACCAAACAGCTGTCGCTGTTTGCCCAGTTGCCCCATGACTTGCCGCAGTGCCCGGGTGGCGTAGGCCTCAGCACCGCGATGACCATGCTCAAAAGTGGCTGGGTGATCGTCGGCAGCACCCCGAGCAATGACGGGACCACCGACACCAAGGGCGCCGGTTGCCTGGTGGTGCTCGACCCGAACGGCAAGGTCGTCGATGTCTGGTCCGGGCCGAATATCAATGACCCGTGGGGCAACATGGCGGTGATCGACAACGGTTCCAGCGCGACCTTGTTCGTCAGCAATGCCGGCTTTGCTATCGGTAGCGCCAAAGGCACGCCACCGGTGGTGATTCAGTCCACGGTACTGCGCCTGGACCTGTCCATCCCGGAAGGCAAGCCGCCGGTGATCAGCAAGCAGACCGTGGTCGGCAGCGGCTTCAGCGCCCAGGCTGACAAAGGTGTGTTCCTCGTTGGGCCGACGGGCCTGGCCATGGGCAAGGACGACAAACTGTATGTCTCCGATACGCTCGCCAACCGCATCAGCGAAATCTGGGATGCCAGCACCCGGACCACCAGTGCCGGTGTAGGCCGCACGCTGACCAAGGATGGGATGTTGCTGCGTCCCCTGGCGCTGACCACCGCCCCTAATGGTCATCTACTGACCACCAATGGCTTGAACGGCAAGGTCGTGGAGATCGACCCACAAACCGGCAAGCAACTCTTTGCTCAGTGGATCGATGCCAACAAGGCCCAGGTCCCACCTGGTAACGGCGATCTGTTCGGTCTGGTCATCACCCCCAGCGGTGACGGTTTCTACTACGTCGAAGACGACGTGAACATGTTGGTCCTGGCCAAATGAGCCGGCACGACGAAAACGCCCCTGGCCTGTCCCGGCGTCGTTTCCTCGGCGCGGCCAGCAGCCTGGCGGTTGCCGCGGGGGTGATTGGTAGCGGCGGCGTGGCCGCCGCCGAGCGCCTGGCAAAGCCGCAGGCGGCCGGGGCGCTGTCCTCGGTCGAGCCGTTCTATGGCGTGCACCAGGGCGGCATCGTCACGGCGCAGCAGAGCCACTCGCTGTTTGCCGCGTTCGACCTGGAAGCCACCGCGCGGGCGGAGGTGATCGCGCTGCTCAAGCGTTGGACCATTGCCGCCAACCGCATGAGCGGTGGCGAGACCGCACAGCCGCTGGCGCTACCCAAGGATGCCGCGCCGTTGGACGGCGGTTCGGCCGAGGGGCTCAAGCCGTCGCGCCTGACCGTGACCTTTGGCTTTGGCCCGGGATTGTTTGTCGGCAGTGATGGTAAGGACCGTTATGGCTTGGCAGCGCGGCGCCCGGAAGCGCTGGTCGATTTACCGAAATTCAACGGTGATCAACTGGTGGCCGAGAAGTGCGGTGGCGACCTGAGCATCCAGGTCTGTGCCGATGATCCGCAGGTGGCCTTCCATGCGCTGCGCGAACTGCTGGCCCTGGCGGATGGTGTGGCCCTGATCAAGTGGATGCAGTCCGGCTTTACCAGCCCACCGGCTGGCGGCGGCACCACGCGCAACCTGATGGGCTTCAAGGATGGCACCAACAATCCGTCCACGCGCGACAGCAAGATGATGGACCAGGTGGTCTGGGTCGGCGATGAAGGTGGCTGGATGAAGGCGGGCGCCTATGTCGTGGTGCGGCGCATCCGTATCGCGCTGGAGCACTGGGACAAGACGGAGCTGGGCTTTCAGGAGGAGGTGGTGGGGCGGGACAAGTCCAGCGGCGCACCGCTGGGCAAGACCCACGAGTCCGATCCGCTGGATCTTGAGGCTCAAGACAAGGACGGCAACCTGGTCATCCCGGACAATGCCCATGCGCGCCTGTCCGCCGCCGCCGAAAACGACGGCGCGCAGATCCTGCGTCGCGCCTACTCCTACAACGATGGCGTGGGGTTTTATGCCGAGCGTTGGCCGCCATGGCGCCAAGGCATGATGCTCGATGCCGGGTTGTTCTTCGTGGCTTACCAGCGCGACCCGCGCAGCGGCTTTATCAAGATCAACAAGAAACTGGCCACCCAGGACATCATGAACCAGTTCACCACCCATGTGGGCAGCGCGATCTTTGCCTGCCCACCGGGTGCCCGCGAGGGTTCGTTCATCGGTGCCGGATTGTTCGAGGGGCTCGAAGGCTAAGGGCTGTCGAGTTGGGGCGGGTCCGCTAGCGGGATGCGCCCCTTGGGCTGTAATCATCGCTGTATTGGAGTATTCGAATGTCTTTCAAGGTTTTCAACCACACGCTGCCGCGCACCTTCCAACTCGCTTGCCTGGCGGCGGCGCTGCTCGCGTCCGGACTCTCTCAGGCGGCTTCATTGACCCTGTACAGTGCGCAGCACGAGCAGACGGTCAATCAGTTGGTCAAGGATTTCGAAAAGCAGACCGGCATCTCGGTCAAGGTACGTACCGGCGAGGGCCCGGAACTGGCGGCACAACTGCTGGCTGAAGGCAGCGCCTCGCCCGCTGATCTGTACTTTACCGAGAACTCTCCCGAGCTGATGCTGCTGGAAGAGAAGGGCCTGTTGGCCCCCGTGCAGCCCGCTACCCTGGCGACTATCCCGGCGCGTTACAACTCGCCGAGCGGCGCTTGGGTTGGCGTGTTGGCCCGCGAGAACGCGCTGGCCTACAACACCAAGCTGGTCAAACCGACTGAACTGCCGGCCTCGCTGCTCGACCTGGCCGAACCAGCGTGGAAAGGCAAGGTCGCCATCGCGCCGTCGGATGCCGACTTCCTGCCGCTGGTCAGCGCCATGCTGGCACTCAAGGGCGAAGCCAGCACCTTGCAGTGGCTCAAGGGCCTGCGCAGCAACTCGCAGATTTTCAACGATGACGAAGGCGTCAGCGCCGCCGTCAACCGCGGCGGGGTTGCTGTCGGTGTGATCAATAGCTACTACTGGGCTCGCCTGCATACCGAACTGGGCGACAAAGGGACCCACAGTGCGCTCTATCACTTCACCCAGGGCGATGTCGGGGCGTTGGTCAACGTGTCGGGCGTCGCGGTGCTGAAGACCACGCGCAACCAGGAGGCGGCGAACCAGTTTGTCGCCTATCTGACCAGCGAGGGCGCGCAGCAATTGATGGCCGGCAACAAGGTGACCTACGAGTATCCGCTGCGGGCAGGCGTCGCTCCGGACCCGTTGCTGCTGCCGCTCAGCCAGCTTTCGCCACCGGCGCTGGATATGAAGACGCTGGGTGACGATAGCCATGCGGTCAAGTTGCTGCGTCAGGCCGGCTTGCTGTAAATGGCCAATCCGAGCATCGCGGTCAAGTCCGCGCGGCGCACGCCGTTCGGACTTTTGCTAGTCTGTGTCGCGGTGGCGCTGCTGGTGCTGGCGCCGCTGGCCTTCACGCTCAAGCAGGCCGCGAGCTTTAGCTACGATGATGCGGTTGAGTTGCTGTTCCGGCCAATTGTCGGGGAACTGGCGGGCAATACCCTGCTGATCGTCGGGGCGGCGACGTTCGCCTCGGCCCTGATCGGTACGGCGCTGGCCTGGTTCGTCGAACGCACCGATCTGCCGGGCCGAGGTGTCTGGGCCGTGCTCGCGGTGGTGCCGCTGGCCATGCCACCCTTTATCACCAGCTATGCGTGGGTCTCCTTGAGCCTGTCGTTGCAGGATTTCTCCGGTGCCTTACTGGTGGTCACCACCGCCTACTTTCCACTGGTTTACCTGCCGGTCTCCGCCGCACTCAGGGGCATGGACCCGGCACTGGAGGAAACCGCCCGGTCCCTCGGGCTCGGACCGTGGCGCTGCTTCTATCGTGTGGTGCTGCCACAGCTCAAACCGGCATTGCTGGGCGGGGTACTGTTGGTTGCCCTCAGTGTCCTGTCCGAGTTTGGCGCGTTCGCACTGTTGCGTTTCCGTACCTTTACCACCGAGATCTACGCCGAATATCGTGCCAGCTTCAACGGTGCCGGTGCGGCCTTGCTGGCCAGCGTGCTGGTGTTGCTGTGCCTGATCTGCCTGGTGGCGGAGTTCAAGGTGCGCGGTCTCAGCCGTTATGACCGGCTCGACCGTGGCACACGTCGATCGGCCACTCGCTACGAGCTGGGCCGGGCGAAATGGCTGGTATGGGCCGGGTTTGCCGGTTTGACCGCGACCACCCTGGGCGTTCCCCTGGGCATGATCGGCTACTGGCTGCTGCAGCACAGTGAGGCCGCCGTGACGCCGGTCGAATTCTCCGCCGAGCAATTGATCAGCACGACCTGTGCCTCCTTGGGCTTTGGCCTGGCCGGGGCGCTGCTGACCACGTTGCTCGCGTTGCCGCTGGGCTTTTTGTTGGCGCGTTTTCCAAACCGTATCAGTACCTTGCTGGAGCGTATCGCGTATCTGGGGCAGGGCGTCCCGGGCATCGTCATCGCCCTGGCGGTGATTTCGATCTCGATTCGCTTCATCCAGCCGCTTTACCAGAGTGCGGCGTTGCTGATCCTGACCTATGCGATCCTGTTTCTGCCGCTGGCCCTGGTCGGTGTGCATGCAACCCTGGTGCAGATCGAACCACGCCTTGAAGACACTGCCCGTTCGCTGGGCCTGCGTTGGTGGCAAACAGCATGGCGGGTGATTCTGCCGCTGGCCGGACCGGGGATCGGCGCGGCGGCCTCGATGGTGTTTATCAGCATCGTCACGGAACTGACCGCCACCTTGTTGCTGTCGCCCATCGGCACCCACACGCTGGCCACCCAGGTCTGGGTCGATACCTCGGCGCTGGCGTTTGCCGCCGCCGCGCCGTATGCCGCCATGCTGGTCGGTATTTCACTGTTTTCCACCTGGCTGCTGATGTCGTTGTTCGGCAAATCGGCAGTGCTGGGTAGCTTCCAATCATAGGGATCGACATGGCTGATGTAGAAGTTCGCGGCCTGCGCAAGACGTTTGGCAACGCTCCGGTATTGCGTGGCGTCGATTTGTCGGTGGCGTCCGGTAGCCTGGTGGCGATTCTTGGCCCGTCCGGCAGCGGCAAGACCACCTTGTTGCGCCTGCTCTGTGGTTTCGAGCGCGGGGACGGGGGGACGATTCAGATCAATGGCCTGCGGGTCAGCGGCCCCGGCGTCTTTGTGCCCTCGGAGAAACGTCATATCGGTTATGTGCCGCAGGAAGGCGCGCTGTTTCCACACCTGTCGGTGGCTGAGAACATCGTCTTTGGCCTGTCGCGGCAGCTGCGCAAGACCCGCCATCGGGTGGCCGAGTTACTCGAACTGGTCGGTTTGCCCGGCGACTTCGCCAATCGCTCGCCGCATTCATTGTCCGGCGGGCAGCAGCAGCGAGTCGCGCTGGCCCGGGCGCTCGCGCCAGCGCCGGCACTGGTCCTGCTCGATGAGCCGTTTTCCTCGCTGGACGCCGCTTTGCGTGTGGAAACCCGGCAAGCGGTGGCACAGGCCTTGTCGGCCGCCGGCGCCACGGCCTTGCTGGTCACTCACGATCAGTCCGAAGCCTTGTCGATGGGCAGCCAGGTCGCGGTGTTATGGCAGGGCGAGCTGGTACAGGTGGCAAGCCCCGAGCAGTTGTACCGGATGCCGGTGAGTCCTGAACTGGCGCGTTTTGTCGGTGATGCCATGCTCTTGCCGGGTATCGTCAATGGCGCTGGTGTCGTGTGTGCCCTCGGCTCTTTGCGGCTGATGGCGGCGATGCCCGACGGGCCGGTGCAGGTGCTGCTGCGGCCTGAGCAGATCAGGCTTGCAGCGCTACATGACGGCCTGCGCAGCGGCGCTGCTCAGGCGCGGGGCAGGGTGCTGAAAGTGGACTACTACGGACACGATGCCTGTGTGCACCTGAATCTCTCGGATGATGCGGCCGTATCGACAACGCTGATTGCGCGTTTGCCCGGCCATTTATGCCCGCGGCCGGGCGATGAAGTGGCCATCAGCGTCGAGGGGGAGGTGCCGGCCTATGGGGTTTTTCGTGATTGATATGGATCAAGCAAACTCGCCACCGGACGTATCGGCACCGCCGTTGGGGTTGTTTGCCGGATTCATGTTGGCCAGTGTGTTGCGCAGTTTTATGATGAGTTCCAGGGCACTGTCCGCGAGGCTGCGCGACGTAGTGTCTATATTGATATAAGTCAACGTTGCCCCCATCGTTTCATAGAAGCTCAAAGGACACAGTTGTTCAGGCGCGATCGCCTGAGGAGGTTTTCCAGTGACCCAGAGTCTCTCCTCGCAAACCCTCTTGCCCGACCGGGCTGCCGCCGGTCGCAGCCTGGTGGAACCCTTGCTCAAATACGCTCGGCGGCCCGAGGTCATTGTCCTCGCTTTGCCCCGTGGCGGTGTTCCGGTTGCCTATGAAGTGGCCACCGCCCTGGACTTGCCCCTGGACCTGATACTGGTGCGCAAGCTGGGGGTTCCGGCACACCCTGAGTTCGCCATGGGCGCCATTGCCGGTGACGGCATACGGATTCTCAATGAAGACACCCTGCGGGCTCACCCGATTGCCCCGGCCACGCTAGAGGCGGTAGTCGCCCGGGAAACGTGGGAGTTGTCGCGTCGTGAGCAGGTTTACCGGGCATCGCGTGCGCCTGTGTCGCTCAAGGATCAGGTGGTGATTCTGATCGACGACGGCCTGGCGACTGGTGCCTCGATGAGGGCGGCGATAGCGGCGGTGCGCTTGCAGGCGCCGGCTCGCATCGTCGTCGCCGTGCCGGTTGCACCGCTTGAAACGGTGGAGGCGCTGCGCTGCGAGGTGAATGAGGTGATATGCCCGCTTGTCCCCGATTGGCTCATGTCAATCGGCTATTGGTACAACGATTTTTCCCAGACCTCGGATGAGCAGGTCATCGATCTGTTGCAACGGGCCTGGCGACGCGAATCGGCGCCTGACACAAACACCGAGGAGCCTTCCGATACTTGAGCCCCAGTCTCGAAAGCTGGACCTGATGGATGTCGAATGTTCAGCCGACTTGCTTCTACCAATGAATGCAATCGGTCTGGTGGTCTTCGTTCATGGCAGTGGCGGCGGTGGGTGTTGGGGGATAAGTGATTATTTGAGGGGGTCACTTCGATGCCAGGCAAGTGGCTGGACCCGTTGCTGTTGCTGATCACCGCCCTGACACTGCTGGGCGGGGCGGTCGCGCATTTCGCTCATGAGTCCAACTGGGCGTCGATGTGCTGGGCCGCGGGCAGCCTGTTGATGGTCCTGATATTGCTGTTCGAGATCGCCAGACGCCTGGCTCGGCGCGAGGTGGGCGTCGATCTTATTGCGCTGCTGTCGATTGCCGCCGCCCTGGCCTTTCAGCAGATGCTGGTGGCGGCGGTGATTGCCTTGATGCTGGCCAGCGGACGCACCCTGGAGTTCTTTACCAAGCAACGCGCCGAACGCGAATTGCGTGCGCTCGTCGACCGGGCGCCACGTTTTGCCTGGCTGCAGGAACAGGATGACTTGCGCAAAGTCCCCGTCGAGCAGGTCCAGACGCACCAGACATTGCTGGTACGCCTGGGCGAGGTGGTTCCGGTCGACGGTCGCCTGTTGAGTGCCGTGGCCATTCTCGACGAGTCGGCGCTCAGCGGCGAGTCGTTGCCGGTTACCCGCCGGGAAGGCGAGCTGGTGCTCAGCGGCGTATCCAATGTCGGTGCCCCGTTTCTGTTAATGGCCACGCGAACGGCCGCACAGAGCACCTACTCCGGGGTCGTGCGGTTGGCCGAGGCCGCACGGCGCTCGCGCGCACCCTACGTGCGCCTGGCCGACCGCTATGCCTTGCTCTTCATTCCTCTGACGTTGCTGGTTGCCACAATAGCCTGGCAAATAAGCGGAGATCCGTTGCGAGCCCTGGCGGTCCTGGTGGTGGCCACACCTTGTCCTTTGATTCTGGCGGTGCCGATTGCCATCATGTCAGGCATATCGAGGGCGGCGCGGCGCGGGATCCTGATCAAGGACGGGGCGACCCTGGAAGCGCTGGCCGGGGTCAAGCAGGTGTTTCTCGACAAGACCGGCACGCTGACTAGCGGTCATGCCCGGCTGCAGTCGATCGAAGTTAACGGTCCGCTCGATCCGCAGCGTTTGCTGGGCCTGGCCGCGTCGCTGGCGCAGGCCTCGACGCATCCCATCTGCCAGGCCATTGTCGAAGCGGCGCAGCAGCGCCAACTGCCACTCAGCGCCCCGCAGGAAGTAGAAGAAAGCCCGGGGGCGGGTCTTTGTGGACGGGTCGACAGCCAGCGGGTGCGCTTCGGTACATTGTCTTTTGCCCATGCGAAAGTCCCCATGGCTGACTGGGCCGCCGCCATGCTGCGCC
The DNA here is from genome assembly GCF_059420925.1 of Pseudomonas sp. GW821-FHT03C07. Lineage (NCBI taxonomy): Bacteria > Pseudomonadati > Pseudomonadota > Gammaproteobacteria > Pseudomonadales > Pseudomonadaceae > Pseudomonas > Pseudomonas sp. GW821-FHT03C07. Next base: position 45,274 of record NZ_JBWKUQ010000015.1, on the reverse strand, counting down.
ACATGGATTACCTGGCGTGCAGTGGAAGCTTCATCGAGGTGGATGGGGCACTCGCCGGGCTGCTGGTGTTTTCCGACAACCTGCGTCGGGAAACCCCGCAAACGCTGCGTCGATTGCGTGGCAGGGGCATCGAGCGGATCGTCATGCTCACCGGGGACCGCCTGGAAACCGCCGAGATGATTGCCTTGTCAGCCGGAATCGACGAGTTGCATGCCGGCTTGGCCCCCGAGGACAAGGTACGTGCCGTACAGGAGGGCTGCCGGCGTGCCAGTACGCTGATGGTCGGCGATGGTATTAACGATGCCCCGGCCCTGGCGGCGGCCGACGTTGGCGTGGCGATGGGTGCGGCCGGCGCTACTGCCTCCGCGCAAGCCGCCGGTGTCGTGTTGCTGGTGGATCGCCTGGACCGACTGGTCGAGGCGCTGGATATTGCCCGGCGGACCCGCCAGATAGCCCGCCGGGGTGTACAGGTCGGCATGGGCCTGTCATTGCTGGCGATGGCCATCGCGGCCTTCGGCTATCTGCCGCCGCTTGCCGGCGCCATTGTGCAAGAGGGCATCGACGTGCTGATCATCATCAATGCCTTGCGTGCATTGGCGGCGTCGTGGGGGTTCCGCCAACGAAAGCTTGCCGCGGCACATATCGATCACCTCCAGGACGTACACACGCAACTGGCCACTGTGCTGAGCGACCTGCATCAACTGGCCGGCGACTTTGCCCAGCGCCCGCTTGAGCAAGCTCGGAGCGATTTACTGACGTTGGTGGAAAAACTGCAAGTCACTCTGGCGCGACATGAACGGGAAGATGAAAACACCCTGTATCCGCTGTTGACCCGAAGCCTGCGGGGCGAGGACCCTTTGTCGGCCATGAGTCACGTACACCGCGAGATTTTCCGCCTTATCCATTTGCTGGCGCGGATGAGCCTCGATTTCAGTGCCGCTCATGCAACGGTTTGCGCTGATGAGATTCAGCATCAGTTGATTCGCCTGGATACCCTCGTGCGTTTGCATTTTGATCAGGAGGAAGAACTGTTCCGTTATCTTGACAGTCGATAACAGTCCGGGCCGGCGGCGCACCGCCGATCTTGAGTGATGGATTCTGCTCTGTACGGTGCTCAACAACAGCGTGCTTGTTGAGGGAGATCAAATTCGCCCGCTGCTTTGGGTCCACGATGAGAGCAGGCCATGACGCAGCACGGGCGTACATGGGTCATTCAACGGCAGGGCTGCCAAATGCCGAGGTGGGTCATGATCCGATCATTGCGCTTACTGCTTATCGCGCCTTCCCAGCCGGTGCACAGCCCCGCGTTGGAATATGCGGGGGGGCTGGCGCAGACGCTCAACGCGGCCTTGCATCTGGTTGCTTTCGTCCACGCAGCGGAACTTGATGTGGTCAGGCACGGCAGTTCGGTCAATCTGGACAAAGCCCGCAACGGCATGATGGATGTTTATCGGCTGTGGTTGAACAACGAAACGGTATCGTTGCGCGAAAAAGGAATTGAAGTGCAGCACGAGGTTATTTGGGGCAAACCAACCGCTTTCGAACTGGCGACCTACGCGCGGCAGATGAACGCTGATCTGATTATCAAGGACTTGCATGAAGGCGCTCATTTAAAGCGTCCGGTGCTGTCGTCGCTCGATTGGGACTTGTTATGTGCCAGTCCGACTTCGGTACTCTATATCAAGCAAGCACCAGCCCCGCGCCTGCGCAAGTTCCTGATTGCCGTGGATATTGAACTGGAGGGCGAGGGGCGCGCCACTGAAAATGACCAAGTCATCCGTATGGCCCGGCAATTGGCGGATGCCCGTCATGCTTTGTTGCATCTGATTACGGTCTACAACTGCGATGCCGTGGGCTGCAAGCGCATTACGGCAGCCTTCTCAAGTGGTGGGTTGCCGAGTTATGAGGCCCGCAGGAACGTATTCGATGCATTGGCGACTGAGCATGGGTTCGCCAAGGACCATCGGCATTTCCTGGTGGGAGCACCGGCCAACGTCATTCGTGGTTATGTCCAGCGCAATGCTTATGATCTTCTGATCATTGGCTCGGCCAATCACCATCTTCTCAGTTCGACCATCGGAAGCACCGCTGAGGGTATTCTCGATAATCCCGTCTGCAATGTGCTAGCACTCAAACTGCCTCCCGCGGCCTCGAATACGTATGAGCAGGTGCAAGAGGGGGCGCAAGCCGATAGGGCGCATCAATTGCAACCGGAATTGATGGCTCGGTAACGGGCCAGGAAGCCGGTCGGCTTGATGTAGATCAAGCCGGAAAGTGTTCCGGCTCCGATAGTAAAAGCCCGTGCGCGTACCAATCGGAGTTTTTCATGAGTGACTTTCTGAACAATGATCAATTGGAAGGTCTCGATGCCTACTGGCGGGCTTCCAACTATCTGGCCGTTGGGCAGATTTACCTCAAGGATAATCCGCTGTTGCGCAGACCCCTGGTGCTGACCGATGTAAAACCTCGGTTGCTGGGGCACTGGGGGACCAGCCCTGGCTTGAATCTGATCTACGTGCACCTTAACTACCTGATCAAGACTCATGACCTGAACCTGCTCTTTGTCACCGGCCCGGGCCACGGCGCAAACCCATTGCTTCGCTCAATCTTTTGCTGTCTTCCCATGTCTGGCAGCAAGACCATAATGGTTTTTCCCATCAGGACCCTGGATTCATCGATCTGGTGGCCAACAAGAAAGCCGAGGTGGTGCGCATTTACCTGCCGCCTGATGCCAACTGCCTGTTGTCGGTGACGGATCACTGCCTGCGCAGTCGCAACTACATCAACGTCATCGTCGCGGGTAAACAACCGGCCTGGCAGTGGCTGGATATCGAATCTGCCATCAACCATTGCCTGCGTGGCATTGGTCGCTGGGCGTGGGCCAGTCATGACGATGAGGTCCCGGACGTGGTGCTGGCCTGCGCCGGTGATGTTCCGACCCTGGAAACCCTGGCGGCGGTGACCTTGTTGCGTGATTACGTAGCGGATCTGAAGGTCCGGGTTGTCAATGTGGTTGACCTGATGGTGATCCAACCCGATAGCGAGCACCCCCACGGTCTATCGGAGGGGGCTTTCGAGGAACTTTTTCCCCGCGATATACCGGTTATCTTTGCCTTCCACGGCTATCCATCGTTGATCCACCGGCTCTTGCACGGTCGCGGACAGCAGGAGCGTTTTCATGTCCGGGGTTTCAAGGAGGAGGGGGCCACCACGACGCCCTTTGACCTGACGGTGATCAACCAGCTGGATCGTTACCAACTGGCCCTGGATGTGATTGAGCGTGTCCCGCGCCTGCAGCCGCAGGTCGAGACCGCGCGTGCACGTTATTGGGCCTCTCGGGAAAGGCATGCCCTGTACCTGATCGAGCATGGCCAGGACTTGCCGGAAGTGGCGCAATGGCAATGGACGCCGGCCTCCGAAAACTGAGCGGACGGCACTGGCCACTAACGGGTGCGGCAAAACAGGAGTGCGCCACGATGGATGATCCTTGCCCTGCGTTGTTGGTATTTAACGCGGGTTCTTCGACGCTCAAATTTTCCCTTTATGACGCGAGCGCGTCAGCGCCCCACTGTCTGGGGCATGGCAGTGTCGAGGTGCGCGAACACAAGGCGAGCCTGAGTTATCAGGACACCCGGCTCAAGGCAGGACGGCAGGCGCACTGGTCGAGTGCCGGTGACGGCATGGACGCTGCCACCTTGAGCCATCTGATGGGCTGGATCGACAGCAACACCCGGTGGCGTGTCCGCGCCGCGGCGCATCGCGTGGTCCATGGCGGCCAGCGGCGCGAGGTGGCGGCGCTGGTCGATGCGTCGTTGATCCGCGAGATGCAGGCGCTGACGCCGATGGCGCCGTTGCACCAGCCATTGTGCCTGGCGCCCATGCTCCACTTGGCCCGTGAGTATCCCGGTATGCCCCAGGTGGCCTGTTTCGACACTGCGTTTCACCACACGCTCGATTCGCTGGAAACCCTTTACGGACTGCCCAAGGCCCTGAGTGAGGCGGGCATGCGCCGTTACGGCTTCCACGGCTTGTCCTATGAGTATATTGCCGGTGTTTTGCCCGATTACGACCGCGATGCGGCACAAGGGCGGACGATCGTCGCTCACCTCGGTAACGGCGCCAGTTTGTGTGCGCTGCATAACCGGATCAGTCGCGCTACCACCATGGGCTTCTCCACGCTGGACGGATTGCTTATGGGCAGTCGACCGGGAAGCCTGGATCCCGGGATCGTGCTGTACCTGCTGCGTGAGCGGGGCATGAGCGTGCAGGCAGTCGAACACCTGCTGTATCACGAGTGTGGCTTGCTGGGTGTCTCTGGCGGCGAGGCCAGTGATATGCGCACGCTGCTGACCAGTCGTTCGGACGCCGCCAAACAGGCCATAGCGTTGTTTGTACGCCGCGTCGTCAAGGAAATCGGCGCGCTGGCCGCGGTGCTCGGTGGCATTGAGGCGCTGGTGTTCACCGGGGGCATCGGAGAACATGCGCATGAGGTGCGCTATGGGATTCTTGAGGGGTGTGCCTGGTTGGGCGTAGCTCGGAAAAGCGCAGGCAGGCAGACACCTGATCGGGCAGCGTCTGCCTGTCTGTCCCTGCCCGGGAGCAAAGTATCGGCATGGGTCATCGCCACCGACGAGAACGCTGTCATCGCCCGACACAGCCTGGCCTTGCTGTCTCAGAGGGTGTAACCAAAAGCCGCACCTGATACGTGCTCATTGCACGCTGTTGGGGCGTATGGAAATCAATGATCGTGGAGAAATCAACCCCCGTCAGCGCTATCGAACAGCGGATAGGCGCTTTGGCATGCGGTGCAGCGGTGGTGGGCGAGAGGGGCGGCACGGTAAATGCTTATGGCTGTATATACAGCTGCGTAATAAGTGCGTCATGTCATCTCAACCACAACCTCAGGAGTGACTATGTCTACCCGTATCCGCCTGCCTCTGATCGATATGTCCGGGGTTCGCGAAGGTGACCAGGCGAGTATTCGCCGAGCCGCCGACGCCATCCGCACCGCCTGTTGCGATATCGGCTTCTTCTACATCATCAATCACGGTGTACCACAGCCGGTGATCGACCGGGCGATGTCGGCCGCCGCGGAGTTCTTTGCCTATCCGACCGAGGTCAAGCGTGAGGCGGCCGTCAATAAACGTCATCGTGGCTGGCACGCGCTGGGCGGCGCGACCATGTACGAAGCCAGCAAACCCGATCACAAGGAGTTTTTCAGTATCGGTCTTGAGCTGGCCGAAGAGGACCCCAGCGTACTCGCTGGCGAGGCACTGCGCGGCCCGAACCAGTGGCCGACGTTCATGCCGTCGTTGCGCGAGGTCTTGGCTGAGTACTATGAGGAGGTCGGCAAGGCCGGGACAGACTTGTTGAGGGTGGTGGCGACCGGGTTGGGCATTGACGAAGATTTTTTCATCGACAAATACACCAAGCCTTTGCAACGCACCCAAATGGTCTATTACCCGCCGCAACCACCCCAGGCTGAAGCCGATCAATTCGGCGTTGCGCCGCACACCGATTACGGCTGTATCACCTTGCTCTATCAGGACAACAGCGGCGGTTTGCAGGTCCGTGAGCTGGGCTCCAACAGCTGGATCGATGCGACGCCGATTCCGGGCAGCCTGGTGGTGAACGTCGGGGATCTGCTGGCGCGCTGGTCCAACAATCGTTTTCGCTCGACCCTGCATCGGGTGATCAATACCTCAGGTCACGAGCGTTACTCCATCGCGACCTTCTACGATCCGACCTATGGGGCCATGGTCGATCCCTGCGAGCTGGGCATCGATTCGGCGCTGAGCCTGTATCCGCCGGTAGCAGCGGGGGACTACATACTCAAGAGAATCGACGACTCGATGGCGTATCGCAAGAAGGTTCAGTGAGTTCAAGGCGCACTATTGCGACAAATAACTCTTTTGTATTCGCGCCAGAGTCCCGTCAAGGCGAAGCGCTTCCAGCGCATCGCGCAAACCTTGCACCCGTTCGGCGGAGCATTGTTTCGAGCAGGCGAGATAGAGGTCGATGCTGCTCATGACGGGACTCATGAGCAGTTTGCGTCGAGACACTTTCGGCCAAATGTATTGGCTCTCGGGCACACCGTTGAACCAGGCATCGATACGACCTTTCAAGAGCATTTGCGCGGGGTTTTCCCCGATGGTCAACGTGTGGATCTGCTCGTTGCTGAAGCCTTGCGTGCGCAGGATTTCCTCTTGCGCGCTGCCCAGGCCTACGCCGATCACACGGTAAATTTTCCTGGCTTCCGCGAAGCTGCTCACTCGGTGTTCAAGGCTGAAAAAAGCGCGGTCCATGGTCATGACCGGGGCGATCCAGGTGAAGTGATCTTCACGTTCTGGAGTGCGTGACAGGGGGGCGATCAAGAGATCCTGATTTTCACTGACGTATTTTTGCGACCTGGCCCAGGGAAGCGTCTGTATATGGGCGACATAACCGGCGTTAGCGATGGCCAGCAGGGCCACGTCACCGACGATGCCGTGGCCTTTGGCATCATCGACCAGGGTCAGTGGGGGCGCATCGAGGATAAAAAAATCAATCGGCAAGGGCGCGCCATACGCGTTACAGGCCAGCAGCAGGCACACCAGCAGACACAGTCTGCAAAGCGCCTGGGTACGACTATCGACTGCGCGTCTGATCTGGCTCATGACCTGATATCTCAAGCACGGCTGGCAGCTCCCGGAAACGCCCGGAGAAATCATGGCGACCGCTGAGATAGCGTAGCGCGGATTTGCGATGAAGCACTTGGCTAAAAATGTTCCGCAGCTTTACATCCCGCCAGGAAAGCCTTTCCCATCGTTGTCATTTGGACATCGCTGTATACCAGCTGCGGATGGCTGACGTCGGCCAGCGCTTGCGCATAATTGAAGCTGATCAACCGTTCCAGCGTATCGACTTCGGCAGGGGCCTTGACCTCATTTTTGCCCAGGGCGATTTCATTCAGAAGCCTGCAGAAGGCGGTGTCTTGTTTGTTCACGATCAAACCTCTTTCCGGGGTTGTTCCAGCTGACCAGGGCCGCGCCTGCAACGCCTTGGCGCGTCGTCACAGTTATCAATATAGCTTGCCGCACGTCCAATTCGACCGCCAGGCGCGAGGGCAGGGGACGGGTGAGATCTCGTCTATCACGCGGGTCATGGGAAAATAAAACGGTTCCCCTTGTTTTCCCTTGGCTAGATGAGCCGGCAAAGTCGAACTCACCAGCATCCCGCCGCGGTAGCGGATATCAGCGACCTAATGGTCCTGTCAAATGACCTGGAAATGGATCTACTAATGGAGCCATTTAGCTCGTAGGATTTTCATGCATCTTGAACAGCTGAAGACAGTTGTTAGATCCATTTAATAAGACCGGGAGAGCTTCCTTAATGGGAGCGCTGATAATCATGATCTTTAGAAAACATTATTCAATCGCCTGGCAATTGGCAGCCATCATCATGTCGGCAGCGACCTTATCCGGCTGCCAAGCACCGACGCGAGAAGACTTTATCAAGTACCCGACTTTACGGAAAAAATGGTCAATGATTTGTGATGCGCGCAGTAACGCAGCTGAAGTCAACGTGGAAGGCTGCAAAAATTTGCATGAATGGCAAGCGGCCAATCAAGCACCGGTGTTGGATAATTTAATGAACCAAAACATGGGCAAGTAAGCGACGTATGCCGGTGGCGGTGAAAGCGGCTCGGCTCAGAGCGCGGAACCGTCACAGACCGTCATCGTGCTGTAGAGGCCTGGGTACCGTAACGTAGCGTAATTGTGTGAGGCCAACGCCGACAAGCCTGAATTAGATACTTCGCATAATTTCCATGACGTTATGGTAGATAAGCCGTTGTTTTACAACGAATCCGACGCCGGGATAATCGAAGCTCCCGGCGAGGATTTAGCCATAACGTCCATTATGCGATGCTCCCTTGTCCTCGATCGCGTGCCAGGCTCTCCAGTCCCCCGCAAAACTCCCCTCGCGCATTGTTCAACCCAAGCTTTTAGTGCGCGGTCTTTCGCGTAGCCAGCTCGGTCCCATAGCGTATAGCTCCTTGTTAGGACTGGTCCCGGTAGGTCCAATTTTTTAGCACCGCGGGGTAGACCTTTGGTCGGAGGGGCTTTGCCCCTCTTCGGAGCGAAGGCGGAGACGCTTTTCAGTTTCCTGCAGCACCGACTTTTGAGCGTTCTTCACTGGCTTTTACGAAGCAGGCGCCTGTGACTTTTTTGCCCACCTCTTGGTTTATCGCTATCACCTTGATCCCGATCAGCTCACATTGAGCCTCTGAGGCAGCTTCAAACGCCTCTGTCTGCTTTCCCTCGAGCATCACGATGAAAAACCATTTTGCGAGCATCTCGCCTCCTGCGATTTCGAGGGCATCGGGGTGGGGGTGCTGTAACACCGGCACCAGGGTCAAATTCACGTCGGCTCCAACATTATCAATGAGTCTGTTATACCTTCGGAGGCCTGCAGACATCGCCACGGTGTTAGGTTGGGCCAGTACCAAGCGTTTGGATAGGATCTTTCATGTCGTTAAAGATAACCATCGCTGCGATACTAAAGGCAATGCGCATAGCTAGTGGGCTTTTCCCCAAAGTGAGGCTTCACCTATGCACTTCAGCTGAAAGCTAGCTAGAAAACCAGGAGCAATCATGGAAAAAATGGAACAAAAAGGGCTCATCCTCAGCATCGCCGATCAGGCAGATCAATTGGTTCAGCCACTGGCTAACCTCCAAATCGATCGGGTTAACTGGGAAATTCACAATGGCAATATTCCTCCTCCGATGCAGATCCTCGAAGATGAGGGGGAATATGAATTCCATTTGAGCTCGCGACTCGGCGAACTACACATAGCGATCATCGCCTATTTATCGCTATTCGAAAACGATGCACTACTGAGGCAGTTTTATTCAAAATTCGGAGAGACTTTAGATGCATATAAAGCCGCCACAGCCATGAATCATATATATGAAATAAATGAATATGAAAATACGCATCTTCGTGAAGTGAAGAGCTTTCTCAGAGGGCTGAATTTCTATGGTTCTTGCAGTGCAACCCAAAATGAGTTGCAGTTTGCCATTTTAGAACGATCCTTGCGATCAACCGGACAAATATGCGCCCTAACCAAGACCGCAATAAGAAAAGAAAAATGTATACAGGATGCGCTTAAGGATTATCTGCAGATACTATTCCCAACAACCATAGGATCGAAAGTAGTACATCCGAAGATCAATAAAAAATACTTCTGCGATATCTACATCGAAGAGCTGGGGGTGGGCATCGAGGTTAAACTATCAAAAAACAAAACCGACTTAGACTCCGCTTTTGCAGGTATTAGCGACGACGTGGTAGGTTACGAAGATCATCCCGTATTTAAATATTTTTACGCCGTATTTTATGTTACGGAAGATTTTCTGGGAACCGAAAGATTTATGGCGACGTGGAAGTCCAGAAAATATCCAAACAACTGGACGCCAATCTATGTGATAGGAAAGCCACTCAGCGAATAAGAAAAAATCACTGTTAAATACCGATCATCTCGCCTACACCAGAACATAGTAAGCCGAGGCGGGATTTTCGTGAGATGGTGGAGATTCAAGAGGCGTGAGTAAAATCACCTCACTTCGCCGTCCAGTCTCTATCAGTGATCATCGCAGCCCCCATCATCATTGATCCTGAGCGACTTGCCACTGCCTATGAAAAATTTCCTCGATATTAGCCATTTTTTTCCACCAGAATGTTGCTGAGGATCGACGCCTGCTTCTCCGGAGTGTCGACGATCCGCTTGAAAGACACTGATTAAGTAAGGTGCGATTTCCCAGAGGCTGCAGGCTACGTGAACACAGACGGACACAGCCCTCAAATTCCAGGCGTACGAGTACCTTCAAATCGCCCACCGCAGGTGCCCTGTATCGAATTTTTCTGAGTGAAAAAGCGCTCTTTGTAGGCAAAGAGAAGGTGGCGGCAAAGCCGCCAAAGAAAGGCGATCCCCTCCAGCACCCACTCGGTGCAACCTAATGGTTGCGTCATCAAAGACAGGAAAAGTGCGAGGAGCAGAGGCCACCTGAAATTGCGTGGCAGTAAGGGCTCACGGGAGGGGGGGATCGCCGCTTTTTCTTTGCTTTCAAATAATAAGGCTCCTTCTCGCTTGAAGTTTTTCAAGGGGAGGGGGGCACATATTTTCTAAATGTGACACTCGTCACGCTTTTGGCTGATGGTTCGGAAGTCAAGACACCAAACGAGCCGTTCTATGTGTGATGACTTGTCCTGGACAACGCTGCCCGAGGTGCTGGCGTCAAAGGTTGAAGTGAATTTGCCGGCGCTGATCAACTCGGTGCAGATCGTAGTGCGTGGTGAAGTCGGCCTGGATCTGTCCCGTTACGGCTTCAAGGATCCGAGCGGTTCTTGCGTGGGGGGTGGCGATGCAATGGTCTAGAGTGATTTTCGCCTGAGCGAGGATGGCAACAACCACATTCTGTTCGTCAACCGGCGCCTGAACGCCTACCGCCAGGGGCGGATGATACGCCGCCTGCTGGAAATCGAGACCTATAGGATTATTGCCATTACCTACTACCTGCTCAGTTTGCTCAAGCTGGGTTACTCAGGGCTGCACCTGCTTGGCGTTGCGGTGGCCCCGCGAGAGGCCATGCTGGTAATGGCGCCGTTCGCGATCGGTATTCTTGCGTTGATCGTGCTCCGTATCAAGAAAGTCAAAGAGCATTGAGACGATGACCGTGCAGTCTTAATTTACCAGTGCATATGGTCTTAAACACCCGGGAAAGCACACACATTATTGAATGTCGCTGAGTGACTGCTTATGGTTGTGGATTGAACCGGTCGACGCAACAGATTGGCTAAATCGTTCAGCGGGTTTTGTCGATTTTGTTGGTGCCAACGTGGTGTTCGTGAAGATACGGGTCGCTCCTTAGCCGTCGTACACTGCTTCTGCGTTACACAGAACTAGCAGCCGGAGAACCAAATCGCTGGATAAACAGGTCTCACTGACCGATCCAGGTGCCCACTCCATGTTGACTCGCGGCACCGGAATCGTTGGCTACATTACAAGCAACCAATCACTGAACACGCAGTACGGATGCTATTGACTCTCCGGCTTCAAGACGATCCAGCAGACCGGGTTCTGCACGATCACTGGCCAGTGCCTGGTCGATGACTGCGGCAAGTGCCTGACTGCCAAGAATCAGTAAACCGTTATCGTCGCCCAGCACCAGATCACCCGGGTGCACCTGAACCCCACCGCACTGGACCGGGACATTCAAGCGGCTCTCGGCGTTGCCGTGCAGTTTGGTGGTCAGCAGGCTGGTGCCACGGGCGAAAACGGGCAGTCCGGCTTCGCGCAGTTCAAGGATATCGGTCACCAGGCCATCGACCACGATGGCTCTGGCGCCTCGCGCTTGAGCCGCGCAGGCGGTGACCGTACCGACACAGGCGTGACGTCGATCGCCGTTCATGTCAATCACCAGCACGTCGCCGTCTTGCAGGCTTGCCAAGGCGCGGTTGACAGCAATGGCATCGGCGTTGATCACGCTCAGCGTCACGGCACGACCTACCACTTTGACGGCGCTCAGCATGGAGCGAATCTCGGTGCTGACAAAGCCGTCTTCGAGCAAATGCCCGAGGGTGGCGAAGCTGACCTGATGGAGCTTTTCAAGCAATTGAGTAGAGGCGTTCATGGCTTACCTCTGCGGCGCGCAGTCAATGAGTTCGGCCACGCAATCTATTTCCAGTGCCACTCCCCAGAGTGCCACGCAGACTGTGGTGCGTGCCGGCGGCGCATGGCCGAGCACCTCGGTATAGACCCGGTTGAAGGGCTCCAGTTGAGCAGGATCGGTGAGATAGCCGTTAACCTTGATCACGTGATCGAAGTCCGAGCCTGCCGCGATCAGGATGGCTTCCAGGTTGCGCAAGGTCTGGCGCACTTGCTCTTCGAAGCCTTCGGGTTGCTGGTCCAGTCCGCCTGCGGCGGGTATTTGACCGGCAGTGAACACCAGATGGCCGCTGACCACTGCCTGGGAGTAAGGACCGACCGGACCGATTGTGCCAGGTGCTGCCTGGATGCGTTTCATAGGGTAAACCTCGCTAAAAATGAGGCCCGCCGACCATCGTGTGGCGGCGGGCCAGTGGGTCAGAACAGCGCCAGGGTGTAGCTGACGATCAGGCGGTTCTGGTCCTGATTGCCATCAGCGTCGGAGTGCAAAACGCCATAGCGCCAGCCGAATCCGAGGCCTTTGAACGTACCGTCCTGAATGACGTAATCGAGAGACAGATCACGCTCCCATTCCTGTTGGTCGTTGCCGGAAGTGGTCTTGATCTGGTTGCCTTTGAGGTAAACCAGTGACGCGCGAAGTCCCGGGATGCCGGAAGCGGCGAAGTCGTAGGCGTACTGACCGAACCAGGTGCGCTCACCGGCCCGGTTGAAGCTGGCAAGCATGCGATCGGTAAACAGATAAATGCTCGATCCCCCGGCGCCTTTGTCGGGCAAGGAACCCTGGTTGAGCTGGACGAAGTTGCTGCCATCGGAAACGCTCTGGTAGCCGCCGGTCAGCCCATGGCCGCCAAGGCTGTAGGTGAAGATGGCGCTCCAGGTTCGGTTATCTATTTCGCCTGAGCCGTTGCGCGTGAAACCGCCAACTCGATAACCGTCAGCTCGACCGCTGGTTGACCCGTTGGCACCGTCGGAGGCGGTATCGAAATAGCGCAGGTCGGTCTTGAACGACTGGCCGTCACCCAGCGCGAGCACGTGCTGCAATCCGAAGAAGTGCTGCGTGTAGTAGTCCTCGAGATTGGCGAAATAGTACTGTGCAATCAGGTCTTTCGAGAGGGCGTAGTCGGCACCGGCAAACAGAAACTCATTGCTTTCCTGGCGTCCGCCGCTGACCGCCAATCCGGTGCTGTCGCTGGAACCGCGTCCGGTGGCGTGATCCAGGCGCCCACCGGTCAGCGTCAGTTTGTCGATATCCTTGCTGGTGATCTGACCACCTTCAAAGGTTTGTGGCAGCAGGCGCCCGTCGTTCGATTGCAGGATCGGTAGTTTGGGCATCAGCGTGCCATAGCGCATTTCGGTCTTGCTCAAGCGTGCTTTTGCCGTCATGCCCAGGCGACTCCACTCATCGACGGCGCCATCACCGTCCGAGGGGATCATTGAGCTGCCGCGATGGCGCCCCTGACCGCTGTCCAGAGTCACGCCCACCAGCCCCAGCGCATCGACACCAAACCCTAGTGTTCCGTTGGTGAAGCCGGAGGTGTAATTGAGTATCAGCCCCTGTGCCCACTCCTCGGTCTTGCTCTGTCCGGCACTGCCGGGCTGATTGCGATAGTCGTTGTTGAAGTAGAAGTTGCGCAGGCCCAGAGTAGCCTTGCTGTCGCTGATAAAATCGGCTGAAGCGACCTGGCTCAGGGTCAAGAGGCAAGCGCCGGCGCCCAGGCCAATCAGGTGCAGAGTTTTTTCCATGGTGTGTAAGTCCAGACGGTGTGTGAATGGCAGCAGGATCAAGTGCAGGTAGATTTATTGTTGTTGTGGGTCACTTGGCGCTACGCAGCACGTCCACCGCTCAAGTCGCGCTTGAACGTTTCGGTCAGCAGCAACAGGGCAATCAGGGAGATGAGCGCCGAGCCGATCATGTACCAGGCCACTGACGAACCTTTGCCTGTCATCGCGAGCAGGGCAGTGGTCACGATGGGCGTGGCGGCGCTGCCCAACAGCCCGGAGAGCATGTAAGCCACCGAGAGGCCGGAGTAACGCACACGGGTGCCGAACAGCTCGGCGAGAAAGGTTGCGATGGGCCCGTAGTTTGCGGCAAATGCAGTCATCAAGAGACCGTAGCCGAGAAATACCAGCGGTAGTTCGCGTGTATCCATCAGCCAGAACATCGGGAAGGCAACCAATGCTTCACCGACGATACCGGCGATGATCACCGGCTTGCGGCCGTAGCGGTCAGACAGTGCGCCGAAGGCTGGCAGGAGCACGATGCACAGCGCGCAGGAGGCCAATACCACGCTGAGCATGATGGTGCGGCTGAAGCCCAGGGTCTGGGTACCGTAGGTCAGGCCGAAGGCGACAATTATATTGAAGGATGCGCCGGTCGACATGGTTGCCACACCGCCGAGCAGGACTTGTTTCCAGTATTTACGGAAGACTTCGGCCAGTGGCAGCTTGATCTGCGGCTCGGAGGTTTTTGCCTTGTTGAATGCGGGTGTCTCGGTGATGTTGAGGCGGATATACAAGCCCACGGCAATCAGCAGCGCACTGGCCAGGAATGGGATGCGCCAACCCCACGCAAGCAGCTCTTCAGGTGACTGCAGCCAGGCAATCGCCAGAAAGGCCAGGTTAGCAATCATAGTGCCGGCGGGCACGCCGATCTGCACCCATGAGCCATACAAACCACGTTGGTTGGTTGGGGCATGCTCGACGGCCATTAGCACCGCGCCACCCCATTCACCGCCCAGCGCCAGGCCCTGGATGATCCGCAGGGTCAGGAGCAGGATCGGCGCCCAGATGCCAATAGTGGCGTAATCCGGCAAAAGACCGATGGCAAACGTCGCCGCGCCCATGGTCAACAGCGAAATCAGCAGCATTGATTTGCGCCCAAGCTTATCGCCGTAGTGACCGAACAAGGCGGCCCCGACAATGCGTGCGCCGTAAGCCGAAGCGAAGGTGCCGAACGCCAGGAGGGTACCGATCAGGGCGTCGAAAGCCGGGAAGAAAATCTTGTTGAACACCAGGGCAGATGCCGTGGCGAAGACAAACAGGTCGTACCATTCCACCGTGGTGCCAATGACACTGGCTACAGCGACTTTTTTCATGTTGACGCTGGGGTCGACCGCCGGGGTAGCGGTCTGGATGCACGCGGAGCTGTTCATGCCTTTTATCTCCAAATTGAGCGTCAGGCTCAGTGGATTGATTTATTGGTTGGCAGTGTGGGTAACGGTGATGTTTGGATTGGATGTGGGTTTTTATTGTTTTTCAGGCACAAGCGGGCCCTGCCTTTGAGGTCGCGTGGGTGATGCGACCTCAAAGGTTTGGTGTTGCTTGCAAAATCAGTCGGTCAGGTGCTGTGCTCGCCGGAGTACGGCATTGAGCAGCACGTCGCAGCCCATGCGGACATCGTCAGGCAATGCGTCTTCGGCTTCGTTGTGGCTCAGGCCACCGACACAGGGAATGAAGACCATCGTGGTGGGGCAATGTCCGGCGAGGTGGATGGCGTCATGGCCGGCACCGCTGACGATATCCTGATGGGGGTAACCCAGCGCCTGCACCGCTGAACGCACCGCGGCCACGCAATCGGCATCGAAGGGCGTCGCCGGGCTGAGCCAGTGACGACTGATCGCCAGGCTCAAACCGCGTTTGTCGGCAACGATTTGCAAGCGCTCGTATACGGCTTGCTCCATTGCAGCGATCTGTTGGTCTTCGTGGTGACGCAGATCGACAGTGAAGTTGATCCGGCCGGGGATGGTGTTACGCGATGACTTGGCTATCTCCAGCTGGCCCACGGTGGCCAGCCCCTTGGGCGCGAAGTCTCTGGCGAGGGCTTCCAGCACGCTGGCCATTTCCGCGACGCCGAACAGGGCGTCCTTGCGCAGTGGCATAGGGGTGGTGCCGGCGTGGGCACTGACACCGCCAACCTGCACATCCAGCCAGCAAATCGCCTGGCCTCCAGTGACAACACCCACCGGCAGACCGTTGTCCTCCAGAATCGGACCTTGTTCGATATGGGCTTCGAAGTAAGCATCGAAGGCCCGCTGCAAGGGCAGTTCACCACTCTGGCCGATATCGGCGAGGGCTTCAGCGACGCTGATGCCATTGGCATCGCGGGCATCCAGTGCGGTTTGCAACGGAAGAATGCCAGTGAACACTGCCGAGCCGAACATGGCTGGGGTAAAGCGCGCACCTTCCTCGTTGGT
Source organism: Pseudomonas sp. GW821-FHT03C07 (assembly GCF_059420925.1). Lineage (NCBI taxonomy): Bacteria > Pseudomonadati > Pseudomonadota > Gammaproteobacteria > Pseudomonadales > Pseudomonadaceae > Pseudomonas > Pseudomonas sp. GW821-FHT03C07. The sequence continues at coordinate 29,374 of NZ_JBWKUQ010000015.1, read as the reverse complement.
CCACACGGCGATTTCGATGGGTTGGCGGGTTTCGATGCCTTGATCATTCAGGCAACGCACCACTTCCAGGCCACTCAGCACACCATAGATACCATCGAAGCGCCCACCTTTTGGCTGCGTGTCCAAATGGCTGCCCATGACGATCGGCGGCAGGCTGTTGTCCAGGCCTTCGCGACGGGCGAACAGATTGCCGATGGCGTCAAACGCAATGCTCAGGCCAGCTTCGCGGCACCAGCTCATGAACAACTCGCGACCGGCCAGGTCTTCTCTGGAAAGGGCCAGGCGACAATTGCCGCCTCGCTCGGTGGCGCCGATTTTGGCCATGTCCATCAGGCTGCCCCAAAGGCGTTCGCCATTGATGTTGGATACTTTCATCATTCACCTTCTTGTCGCGTGTCTTAATAGCCCAGGGACGTATCGACGGGGTTGTTCAGGGGTTCACCACGGGCCAGCCGCCGCGTGTTTTCGGCAATCTGGCTGGCGATGCAGTCGTGGGACGCGGCCGAGGCCATGTGCGGGGTGACGATCACCCCAGGCATGCGCCACAGGCGATCATCGACCGGCAGAGGTTCACGCTCGAAGACGTCGAGCACTGCACCGCGCAGCCGGCCGCTGCTCAATGCCTGTTGTAGATCGTCGATGCGTACGTGCTGGCCGCGACCGCAGTTGACGACCACTGCACCTGGCGCCAGGGCCTGGAAGGTTTCAGTGCAGAGAATGCCTCGGGTAGCCGAGGTCAACGGCAGCAGGTTGATCAATAGATCGAGGCCTTCGAGAAAGCCGCTGAACTCCCGCTCGCCGTTGTGGCAGGCCACGTTAGGTATGCTCTTGACACTGCGCGCCCAGCCGCGAACGCTGTAGCCGGCGCTGGCCAGGTCCTCGGCAATGGCTGCGCCCAACGAGCCCAGGCCCATTACACCGACCTTGAAGTCCTTTGCCTGGATCTGTAGCGGGCGCTGCCAGTGCTGGTCAGGCTGTTGCTGCAAGACCTGATCGAAACGTCGGTGATAGTGAATCACCGCCCAGCGTACGTACTCGGTCATGCCTTGGCGGTGCGCGGGATCGACCACGCGGCACACCGGCAAGTTCGGGCAGCTGGGATCGGTGTGCAAGTGATCGACACCCGCGGCGACCGAATGCACCAGTTGCAGATTGGGCAGCGCGCCCAGGCTGTTGGCCGGCGGGAACCAGCATGCCGCGACTTGTGCTTCATTGGCCAACGGGTCGTCGGCGAGCACCACTCGCATATCCGGCGCCTGGCGGGCAAAGGCCGCCTGGAGCTGGCCGAGCAGGATGCTGTCGCGCGACAGCAGTACGATCGTGTTCATGAGCAATAGGACTCGCGCTGGTCTTCAATCAAGGTCAAGGCAGCATTCCAGCTCAGGCCCATGATTTCCTCGGCTTCATCGCGACCGAACTGTTCTGCAGTGTGTCGGCAGACTTCTTCGCTCGGATAGACCAACTGGCTGCCACCAGCCAGCGCCGCGACCTGCGCCTGGCAGGCGCGCTCCAGGAAGTGAATCTCGTGGAAGGCTTCAGCCACGTTTCCACCGGCCGCCAGCAGACCATGGTTACGCAAGATCATGGCCTTGTGTGGCCCCAGGTCGGCAATCAGTCGTTCGCGCTCGGCCAGTGACAGCGCGATGCCTTCATACGTGTGGTACGCCAATTTGCCGTAGAACTTCAGCGCATGCTGGCTGATTGGCAACAGACCTTGCTCCTGGGCTGCCACGGCCATGCCGGCTGCGGTGTGGGTATGCACCACGCAATTGAGATCCGAACGAGCCATGTGGATGGCCGAGTGAATTACGAAGCCTGCGGCATTGACCCGAGTACGTTCGTTCGGACCGCCCACCACCTGGCCATGCTGGTCGATGCGCACCAGATCGCTGGCTTTCATGCGATCGAAGATGACACCGTAGCGGTTGATCAGGAAGTGGTGTTCGGGACCGGGGATGCGCAGGGTGATATGCGTATCGATCAGATCGGTCATGCGGAAATATGCGACCAGTCGATACAGTGCCGCCAACTCGCAGCGTGCCTTCCACTCGGTGGGGGCGATGTTGTCGGGTGTGTACATGTGAGCTCCTTGTTAAAGCGCAAGTTGGGGGGCGGTGGCGGTGGATTCACCGCGCAGACGGGCCAGGCCACAGACGCCGATCAACGACAGGGCGGCCAGCAAACTGAAGAAGATCGCCAGTGGCATCCACTGGCCGGCATAGTGACTGGCCAATAGGGTGCCGATAATGGGCGTGGATCCCCCGGCAATGGCGCAGATCAGTTGATACGCGATGGAAATTCCCGAGTAGCGCAAATGCGCTGGAAACGCCTGGGCCATGTAGCCGGCAATCACCGCGTAGAGGCCAGACAGAACGACCACGGCCATGGCAATGCCGAGGGTCATCAAGACGATGTTCTGAGTGCTGACCAGCAGGAACATGGGGTAGGGGACCAGCATGGACAGCAGGGCGGCCAACTTCAGGAAGCGGCCCTCACCGATGCGCTCGGCCAGCAGTGCGCTGATGGGTTGGGAGATGAACTGGATCACCGTGACCAGGAACAGGCAGTCGAGAATCGTCGACCGCGCAATACCCTGATACTGCGTGACATACGTGATCATGAACGTGTTGGTGAAAAAGAACCCGGCCGAGCCTATGGTCACTGCAGCTGCCGCGAACAGAATCTGCCGCCAGCAGGTACGAATCACCTCAAGCACCGGATACTGGACGGTTTCGCCCTTGTCGGCGATTGCCTTGAACTCTGGAGACTCTTGCACGCCAAACCGAATCGCCAGGCCAATCATCATCAGCACACCACTGAACAGGAAGGGCAGACGCCAGCCCCATTGGGCGAATTGTTCAGGTGAAAGCGAGGTCACCAGACGGAAGGCGATCAACGCCAACAGCAAACCTGCCGGGCTGCCCAATTGGGCGAAGGATGCGTAGAAGGTCTTGCGCTTGGCCGGAGCGTGCTCACTGGCCATCAGTACGGCACCGCCCCATTCACCACCCACCGAAATGCCCTGGATAATACGTAGTGCTATCAGGCCGACAGGAGCCCAGACGCCGATATTGGTGTAGCCGGGCAGCAAACCGATGGCGGTGGTCGCCAGCCCCATCAGCAGCATGGTGAACAGCAGCATTTTTTTGCGTCCCAGACGGTCACCCAAATGGCCGAAGACCATGCCCGCCATGGGTCTGGCAATAAAGCCCACAGCAAAAGTGCCGAATGCGGCCAACGTACTCAGCGTGGCGTCCGAACTGGGAAAAAACACTTGCCCCAGGATCAGAGCCGCCGCAGTGGCATAGATGTAGAAATCGTAGAATTCGATGGTCGTGCCAATGAAGGCTGCAGCCGCTGCGCGACGCGGTTGGTTGGAGTGAGTACGCATGCAAGGCCCTTCTTTAATTATTATTCCGACAGGGATCAATCGGATCACGGTAACGCTCTGTCCCTGTGGCGCTTCCGTGCTTTATCTCGTAGCCTCTATAATTAAGCAATTTGCTAATTCTTAATCGCTGATTAAGCAATGCTAATAATGGACGTCAAGATGAGCAGCAAAAACTCGAATGAAGAGCTAGTACAAGCGAGATGGGGGGGGCGGCGCTTCCTCAACGATCGTCTGGACTGGAACTTGTTGCGCACTTATCTGGCCATTGGTCAGGAAGGGAGCATCAGCCGTGCTGCAGCGCGGCTGTTCATTACCCAATCGGCCGTCAGTCAATCGCTCAAGCGGCTGGAAGAGCAGTTGGAGTGCGCCTTGATTTCGCGCAAAGGGCCACGCTTCGATCTCACCGAGGCCGGAGAGGAAGTGCTGCGAATTGCCGAAGAGATGTATGGCAACGTATCGCGCATCGGCTCGGCCATCGAAGGCCCCCAGGATGATGTGGTGGGGAAGGTTCGTCTGCTCTCGATCAGCCGGGTGCAATCGGCGGTCTATGATGATTTTCTCGCGAGTTTTCATCTCAACCATCCGCGTGTGGAGTTGGAAATAGAGGTTCTGCGCAGCTCTGACATTCTCAGTTCGCTGATGCAGAAGACCGCCACCGCCGGTGTTGGTCTCTGTCGCATTGCTCAACCCAAGCTTGAGCAGCGTTGCCTGATACGTCAGCGATATGCCTTCTTTTGCGGAAAACGCCATCGTTTTTTCGGAATGCGGGGTCTCGATCTGGCGGAGCTGCAGGGGGAAAATTTTGTCAGCTTCACGAGCGATCAGATAGGCGGCAACCTTTCGCCGCTTACCGTGTTTCGTGACCAACAGGGTTTCACCGGCAGGATCGTCGCCTCGTCATCAAACTTTGAAGAAATTCGCAGGTTGGTGATCGCAGGATTTGGTATCGGCTGTTTGCCAGAGCACTTACTTGATATTGACCTTTACAACGGCATGCTCTGGCGCCTGCCACCCAGGGACGGTGTCTCCGATGTAGACATTCACCTGTTGTGGAACCGCGAGCAAAAAATGACCCATGCAGAAACCGTATTTCTTGAAAGTTTCCAGCATGCCATTGCCGTTGCAGAACAATCTTCCGATCAAGAGGTCGGCAAGGAAGACTGACTTTTTGATTTTCCGCCGGTTCCAGGAGCGATTTGCCGGTGCCGCAGTCGCACGGGGACTTTGGTCTGACGAGTCATTCCGGCTATTGCGTCCAGGCCTCCGATTATTGATTTGACCGAACCAACAAGACTTTCTCCAATTCGGGGTGCTTAAAGCTCTTGCGGACTAACCTGCGAGAACTCGCATCTCAGGGCAAAAAAGAAGGTGCCTGCGCACCTTCTTTTGCCTCTCTTACCTGGACTTCAAAACTTTCGGATTGGAGTTGCCCCAGACGGTATAAAGGTCCGCCAACAACGCCCCGTTGATGGTCTCAAGCTCCGTCTGGGTAATTTCTTCATCGCCTTGCTTGCCGTATAGAACGACCTCATCTCCCGCCTTTACGCCCTTGATACCACTGACGTCAACCATCAGTGTATTCATGGTGACCTTGCCGATGACAGGCGCGCGTTGACCGTGAATCAGCACCGAGGCCTTGTTGGAGAATGCTCTTCGATAACCGTCTGAGTAGCCGGCCGGGATGTTGGCGATCAATGAGTCTTTGCTCAGGGTAAAGGTGCGGTCGTAGCTGATGGTACTGCCCGCCGGGTAGGCGTTGACCGCCGCGACCCGCGACTTGAACTGCATCACCCGTTGAAACTCGTTATGCCCGCCCACCGGATAGCCATAAAGCGCAGCGCCGGGACGCACCATATCCAGCCAGCCCTCGGGTACTTCAAGGGTGGTGAAGGTGTTGGCGCAGTGCAGGATGATTCGGCTGCGGTCCAGTTTGCCGTGCTCGATCAGCCAGCCGGATTGCTCCTTGAATGTCGCCAGCCCTCGCAGAACGTCCTCTCGTTCTTCGACCGGGAAGTGGGTCATGATCCCGACGATATTCAGGTGATCGAGCCGAGTCAGCTCCACCGCCTGTTGTTGCCCCTCTGCTGTGCTCATTTCCAGGCCGTTGCGGCTCATGCCCGCCGAGTTCAGCGCCAGGTGAACAGGCAGTTTCACGCCTTTGCGTGTGGCCAATTCGTTAAGCTGGCGCGCAACCTCAAGATTGCCGACCAGTTCTTCGATGTTGAAGCGCAGCGCATTGGCCACTTCGTCAACAGTGGCGCTGCGCAAACGCATCAGACGCCCCTTGAAGCCTTTGGCCCGCGCAACGCGCGCCTCCTCGTTGCTCGCTACACCGATGCAGGTGACGCCCATTCGGATTGCGGAAGGAACCAGCAGGGCAATGCCATTGCCATAGGCATCGGCTTTCATCACAGCGCACATCTGGCTTTTACCCGCCAGTCGTTGCTGGAGCTTGGTGATGTTCCCTTCGAAGGCGACCTGATCAATCTCCAGCCAGGTGTTGGCCTGGTCTGATTGGTTGTCGGCGCGTGGATGTTCTGGCGCGGGATCGAGCAAAGGGGCGGCATTGACCACGGGCGTCATTGCCGTCAAAGCCAGAGCGAGCGTCAGCGTGCTGAGCATAAAACGCGGCATATCGAGTCTTCCATTCAAGATGAGGAGAGCTCTGTGCGCATGGGGTATTGGCATCCGCCAGGTCCCTATGGCATGGAGCGAACAGCCATGGAAGTTTTATGCAAAGGCGTTGTTTATTTATGTGGTGTTATGGGGCTGACGCAGCGGATGGCGCTGTTAAAAGGGGGTAAACAACAGAGGGGTGATTTGCGCAACGAGAGTCCATTTTCAGCAAGAGCGGAATCGGCTGCCGACGTAAAGCTTTCAACATTTTGAGTCGAGCGCCCATGGGATAACAGCCGAGTTGGTTGCTGCAGCGAAGGGAGAATAACTGCACTCACTTCCCTTTCTTGAAAGGCTCCCATGCAAACGACTAACACCGTGCTGATGATTCGGCCTTCGCGCTTCTCCTTCAATGTTGATACCGCGGCGAACAATCGATTCGCTGACCCGGGCTGCAGATTAGTCGTGAATAAAAACCTCAAGTTCAGCCACAAGATCCTGCTGGCCGTGTCTCTGATTGTCATCGCCGCGTTCGGGTTGTTCACGGTCTACAACGACTATCTGCAGCGCAGTGCGATTCGTAAAGATCTGGATAGCTATCTTCACGAAATGGGCGATGTCACCGCGAGCAATATTGCCAACTGGCTATATGGTCGGGTGTTGTTGATGGAAAGCCTTTCGCAGTCGGTGGCGATTGATCCGTCGGCGGAAAACATCACGCTCTTGTTGAAACAACAGGCCCTGGCCTCAACCTTTGCAGCCACTTACATCGGGGACAAGAACGGTAAGTTCATTACCTTTCCGGACGCGAAGATGCCGGATGGTTATGACCCTCGTGCCCGCCCCTGGTATAAGGACGCCGTCAACAGTGGCGGTCCGACGATCACCGAGCCTTACATTGACGTGACGACCGGTGGGCTGGTCGTCACGGTCGTTGATGCGATCAACAAGGCCGGGCAGACCTTGGGTGTGGCTGGCGGTGATCTTGGCCTGAAGGCGATTGCCGACAGTATCAATGCGCTGGATTTCAATGGCATGGGCTATGCGTTCCTGGTCAGTGCCGATGGCAAGATCCTGGTCCACCCGGACAAGACCCTGGTGATGAAGGCGCTCAAGGATGTCTATCCGCAAGATGCCCCGCGGATCAGCAGCGATATCAGTGAAGTTCAAGTGGATGGCAAAAACCGCATCGTCACTTTTGCGCCGATCAAAGGCTTGCCCTCACTGAAATGGTACGTCGGTTTGTCTGTTGATAAGGACAAGGCCTTTTCGATGCTCAGCGAGTTTCGTGCTTCAGCGCTGATAGCCACCGTCATCGCTGTGCTGATCATCATCGCGTTACTCAGCCTGTTGATTCGCATCCTGATGCAACCACTGTTGGTGATGACCCGGACCATGCAAGACATCGCCGACGGTGAAGGCGATTTGACCAAACGCCTGACCATCCAGACTCAGGACGAATTCGGCATCCTCGGCACGGCTTTCAACCGTTTTGTCGAGCGGGTTCATGGTTCGATCCGCGAGGTTTCCTCGGCCACGGAGCGTGTCAACGAAGTCGCTCAGCGGGTGGTCAGTGCCTCCAATTCGTCGATGCTCAACTCCGACGAACAGTCCAGTCGGAGCAATAGCGTGGCGGCCGCCATCAACCAGTTAGGCGCCGCAGCCCAGGAAATCGCCCGCAATGCTGCCCAGGCTTCGCATCAGGCCAGCGATGCCCGAGGCTTGGCTGAAGAGGGTCAGCAGGTCGTCGATAGAACCATCCAGGCAATGAACACGTTGTCCGGGATGCTCGGCGCCTCCAGCGGTAATATCGAGAACCTCAACAGCAAAACGGTGAACATCGGGCAGATTCTGGAGGTGATCACCAGTATCTCCCAGCAAACCAACCTGCTGGCGCTCAACGCCGCGATTGAAGCTGCCCGTGCCGGTGAGGCAGGGCGCGGTTTTGCGGTGGTCGCCGATGAGGTGCGCAACCTGGCTCATCGCACCCAGGAATCGGCGCAACAGGTGCAGACGATGATCGAAGAGCTGCAAGTCGGCGCCCGCGAGTCGGTCAGTACCATGAGTCAGAGCCAGCGCCACAGCCTGGAAAGCATGGAGATCGCCAACCTGGCCGGCGAGCGCTTGAACAGCGTGACCCTGCGCATCGGAGAGATCGATGGCATGAACCAATCGGTCGCCACTGCCACGGAAGAACAGACCGCCGTGGTCGAGTCGATCAATATGGACATCAGAGAAATCAACACCCTCAATCGGGACGGCGTTGAAAATCTTCAATCGACCTTGCGGGCCTGTTCCGATCTGGAGCAGCAGGCGGCTCGCTTGAAACAGTTGGTGGGCAGTTTTCGGATTTGATCGATCAACGCCGTGACGAAAGCCGCTGCGGCGCAAGAAAGGCATCGTGGAAATAATCACGCATTGCCTGCATCGCGGGGGTAAAGGCGCGTTCGTGGTGCCACGCCAGACCGACGCTCATGGGCGTCACCACATCGCTCACCGTACGGGTTTGGATGCGTTTGCCTCCAGTGACCAGTGCCGCAAGGGACCTTGAAGCCATAGTTCGCAAGGTCCAGTGCCGCTTCGCCACGCACCACCATCTGTACCGCGCTGATCATCTGCTGCAAATGCGGTTCGCCCTTTGCACCAGCGACTCAGGCAAGCGTGTCCAGCGAGTTTTCATACAGCCTGGACCGATTACCGCCGCTTCATGTGCATCATCGCTTTCCAGCCTCCTGACTGAGGCATCAAGCCCATTCACGGCCTTTGTATAACCCTCGCTTCTACTTATTCATAACCTGAGCTGTTTGCTCCCAAACCCGGCTGCGCCTAGGTTAGCGCTTAGCCGAGCTTCAAGCTTTGCGTCAAAGAACAACAATAAGAGAGGCTAAAAATGCCTGTGATAACCATCGGTATGGTGGGAATCGGCCAACTTGGCCTTCCTATCGCAACCAACCTGCTTGCGGCCGGATTTCGCGTTGTCGGTTACCGACGTCGAGATCGTGAAGCCTTTGTCCGTCAAGGTGGCATCGCGCTTGAAAGCCCAGCCGCCGTAGCGGCGCAATCAAACTTCATTCTCACCTGCCTGCCCAGCGAAGTGGCCCACATGGGAATCATGGAGGGGCCTGATGGCCTGCTTCAGTCCATAGGGCCGCAGCACACCCTGATCGAGATCGGCACCTATCACAAAGCCTTCAAGCAACGTATGGCTCAGCGTATCGAACAACGTGGTGCGCGGGTGTTGGAGGCGGAGGTCAGTGGTACGCCATCAATGGTTTCCCAACGCAAGGCTTCCTTGTTTCTGGGCGGCGACCCTGACCTGGTAGAGCACTGCAAGCCGGTGCTCGATGCGATCGCCGACATCCAGTTCCACATTGGTGGGTTTGGGTGCGCGGTCGCGATGAAATTGATCGCCAACTATCTCGTGACTATTCACACATTGGCCGCAGCTGAGGCGCTAAACCTTGGCGTGAAAGCAGGGTTCAGCGCACAGCAGGTAGTTGAGGTGATACGCCAAAGCGCGGGTGGCTCAACGATGTTCAGCGCAAGAGCACCGATGATGGCTGATCGTCACTTCCTGCCGGCGCCAGGACCTTTCGCCACGCTGGAAAAATACATCGACATGGCCAGTGAGCTGTCCGAGGAACTCGGTAGCGCCGCGCCTTTGTTTAATGCCGCCAAGCCCTATTTTCTAAGGGCTATCGAAGAAGGCATTGGTGAAGAAGATATCTCGGCAGTGATCAAGTTGATCGAAGCCGACTCCCAGGCCGACTCCCAGGCCGACTCCCAGGCACATTCCAAAAAAGAGAAAACAACATGCTGATTGAACAACGTACCTATCAACTCAAGCCTGGCGCCCTGCACGAATTCCTCCGTGCTTACGAGGAGGAGGGGCTACCACTTCAGGGTGAGGCACTGGGCAACTTGATCGGTTATTTCAAGCCGGAAACAGGGGACATCAATCGAGTCATTCAGTTGTGGGGATATTCCAGCTACGAGGACCGTGCCCAACGCCGTGCGGCGCTGTCCAGCGATCCAAGATGGCGTACGTTCCTCGGCAAGAACGGTCATCTGGTGGTTGCCCAGCAGGTTGAACTGTTGAGCGCCGCACCCTTTTCCCCTATTCGTTAAGAAGGAGCATCCAAGATGATTCGTTCTCTACAACACGTAGGCGTGACAGTTCCAGATCTTGAAGTGGGTCGTTCCTTCTACGAAGCTGTTGGGCTCGAAACCCGCATGGCAGGTGAGCATTTGGTGTTGCGTTGCAAAGGGCGCGCCCAGGATCAAGTGCGACTGATGCCCGGCACTACAAAGCGCCTCAGCTATGTCTCGTTTGGTACCGATGCTGAGGGGCTGCAGACCATTCGCGAAAACCTGAGCTACCACGGTGTGGTCATCCATCCGGCACCTTTTGATATTGGCCAGGAAGGGCTGTGGTTTCGTGACCCCTCCGGCGACTGGGTACACGTCAGTGAGGCCGAGTCCATGCCGATGGCTCCGTTACCGGCGCCAGAGTTGAATACCCCTGGACGGTACCGTCGCATCGGTCAGCGCGGGTGCACACCGGCCTCGAAGTTGCGTCGAGTCACACCGTTACGCCTGGGCCACTTGATCAAATTCACCCCCGATGTGGATCGTTCGATTGATTTCTATACCCGGGTGCTAGGGATGAAAGTCTCTGATCGTGCGGGGGACAAGATCGCCTTTCTGCGTTGTGGCTGTGGCGGTGATCACCATGTGCTGGGCCTGGCCAAGAGCAGCCATAGTGGCCTGCATCATCTCAGTTTCGAGGTGATGGGTATTGATGAGATCGAACTGGGCGCTCAACACCTGATGAGCCTGGGCTACGAAAGCGCTTTTGGCATGGGACGACATGTGGCCGGCTCCAACTACTTCCATTACATCCGCGATCCTTGGGACAGCATGGTCGAATATTTCTGGGACATCGATGTCATTCCCGAAGATGACAGCGAATGGCTGGCTATCGACGGGGCACCGCCAGACTTGATCGCCGTGTGGGCAACCAATCCACCCCCTGAGGCGTTCATTCAGAACTTCGAGGCGGTGCGTGATGAGTGATAGCTCTAAGACCAAGGAACTGCTGGCAGGGATGTTGAACAAGCCGCTGTTCGTGGTCATGCGTACGCCACGGGATCTGACCCGCGTACCAGAGCTGCTGGACGCCCACTTGAAGTGGGCGATTCTGGCGCAACAACGCGGCGAGTTGTTCGCTTCCGGGCCCTTTGTTTCGGATCAGACCTTTCCCGGTGAGCTGGGTGGCATGAGCATTCTGCGTGCGGCGGATCATGCCGAAGCGCAGCGCATTGTCCAGTCAGATCCCTTTATCGCCCACGGCGTTTATGACGTGGACATACGCAAGTGGCTGCTCATGGAAGGCGGCCTGACGCTCCACGTCAGCTTTTCCAACCAACGCTTTTCGCTCCTGTGATGGTGGCCCCATGAAGTATCAGCTTTTCACCTATCGGATGGATGTCCAGTCAAACGCTACCGGCCTGCTGGTTGGCGAATACGCCTATGATCTCGGTCAGCTGGTAGCCACGGCCGGCCTTGAGTTGCCGACAGCTTCCATTGATACATTGCTCGAGAGCTGGGAGACGTCCAATCCAAAGCTTCAAGACCTTGCAATATCAGTATTTGAAGCGCCAGCGCACTATGAGTCGCAACGGCTCGACCTTGACGCTTTGCACTTCGCTCCATTCCTGGAGCGTCCCGGCACACTCTATTGCGCGGGCGCAAACTACCGTGACCATGTCGAAGCCATGGCTCGTGCGTTCAACATGAAACTGTCGCTGGATCCGCGCAGCGAGGGCATTGCTCCATGGCATTTCATCAAGCCCGGCCGCGGCAGTCTGGTCGCACACAAGCAAGCGGTAGACATTCCCGAAGGTGTCCGCATGCTCGATTGGGAAGCCGAGTTGGCGGTGGTGATCGGCAAGAGAGCGTCGCGTGTCTCCATTGAAAATGCACTCGACTATGTGGCGGGTTATACCTGCGCCAATGACCTGTCCGCGCGTGATCGACTGCGCCGAGAGCAAGTCGATCCGAGCTCGCCGTTTCGCTTCGACTGGATTGGACACAAATGCTTCACGGGTTCTTGCCCGCTGGGCCCGTACCTGACGCCGGCACAATTCGTCAAAGATCCCGAGAACTTGAATATCAAGCTGTCGAGGAACGGCGCTTGGGTACAGGATTCCAATACCCGCAATCATATGTACGGAATTGCAGAGCAGATTTCCTATCTGAGTCAGACCATCGATCTGTTTCCCGGCGATGTTCTATTGACGGGAACCCCGGCAGGCGTGGGCATGGAAAGCCACACATTCCTGGACCGCGGTGATGTTTTGAAAGTCTGCATTGAAGGGCTGGGCGAGCTGGAAACCACTATTCGGTAATACCTCTCGGAGGACCGGGCTATCAGTGCCCGGCCGTTGAATAACTCAACTGTTTGCAGCGTCCTGACAAATGACGGTATGCATCGCCGCACCTGAAATTTGCCAGCCGCTTTTAAGTAACGCTAGGGCTGAAAGTTAAAAAAATTCTCCTCCGTAATACAAAAATAAAAATGGAACATGAGATGAACACACTAAGATCAAATACCCATCGTGCATCAAACACCTGGATCAGCACCCTCTGCATAGGTCTTTTTTTCGTTCCGCTTGCCCATGCAACAGAGGGCGGCGGCACCTCATATCCACTGGGTGTGAATACGGTCCTCGCGGGAAAAATGCCACCGCCAGGCTTTACCGAGTTTTTCTACTTGTCCGACTACAGTGCGAATAAAACGCTGGATGGCGATGGCAATCAAAAACAAGGTATTCACAACTTCGACCTTGATGTTCAAGCACTGTCGATGCGAGTGGATTACGTCTATCAGGACTACTCGATTTTGGGTGCCAAGCTGGCCAGTCGCATTGCCTTGCCCTTGGTCAAGGGCGACGTCAAGTTCGATGTCGATACGCCTGCTGGTCGAGTTCATCGCAGCGATCATCAAGAGGGCATCGGCGATCTGACGGTAACTCCATTTGTATTGGGGTGGAGCTCTCCACGGTACAGCCAAATACTCGCTCTGGATGTGTTTGCGCCTGTGGGGTCCTATGACAAGGACCGCCTTTTCAACCCGGGTCGAAACTACTGGGCTTACGGGCCATGGTATTCGTTTACCGCCTATCCGTTGGAAAAACTGGAGGTCAGCGCCAAGCTCATTTATATGATCAATGGTGAGAACCCCGCTACCCACTATCGTTCCGGCCGTGAGTTCAACGCCGACTACAACATTGGCTACAACATTACTCCCGAATGGCAAGTGGGCGTGAACGGCTATTTGTATAAGCAGGTCAGCGATGATGGGAAGAATGGTCAGACGTACCTGGACGGTAACCGTGGTCAGGTCGCCGCAATCGGCCCCTCGATCAAATACCAAACCCCGGCAATCGGGTTTGTCATGAAAGTGCAGCACGAGATGCTGGTCGAGAACCGTGCCGAAGGTAATAAAGTCTGGCTGCAGGCCGTTTACCGATTCTGAACTTTGCCTCTTTCCAAGGCTGCCATAAACAACATGGCAGCCCGCGGAACAAACATCACTGTCCAATAATTAAAATCAGGTGAAATCGTGACTGGAATATCCAAGTGGCATGTACTGATCGGTGGATTTATCGCCTACCTGTTTGATGCAATGGAGATCATCCTGCTAACGCTCGCTCTGCCCGTTATCCGTCAGGATCTGGGGCTGAGCCTCAATGAAGTGGGAGCGCTGGCAAGCGCTACATTGCTGGGTATTGGTGTGAGCGGCGTTGCCACAGGCTGGTACTCCGACAACTTCGGTCGGCGCAGGGCATTGATGGTATCGCTGGCAATCTTCGGCGCACTGACCTGTTTCTTTGCATTCGCTCATGATCTCTACGTACTGATGGGCTTGAGATTTATCTCGGGTCTTGGACTTGGCGGGGTATGGACGATCCTCTCGGCTTATATCGTCGAAACGTGGCCGCCCACGCAACGCGCCAGAGCCATATCCTTCGTGATCAGTGCCTTCCCGGTTGGCGCCATCGTGGCTGCCATGGCGGCAAAGTTCATGCTGCCGGAATGGCGTTTGATGTTTTTCGTGTCCGGCGCCTCGGTGATACTGCCGATCATTTATGTGTACTTTCTAATTCCGGAGTCTCCGGCCTGGAAGGCTCAGCGCGATACTCAGGGAACGGCTGCGAAGCGGATATCCGTCAGCGAGATTTTTTCGCCTGAACTACTTCGTAACACCTTGCTGGGGTCTCTTGCAGCCAGCTTTGCATTGCTTGGCTCCTGGGGAGTCAGCACGTGGCTGCCCACCTACCTGATACAGGACCGTGGCTTGAGTGTGGCGTCGATGACCAGCTTTATGGCGGTACTCCATCTAGGGAATTTCTTTGGCCTGAACGTATTCGGTTTCATCGCTGACCGCATTGGCAAGTGGCTTACGATTGTCATATCGCTACTACTCACATCAACGATGGCGCTGGTCTACGTCTATACCGTCCAGACCCAATCGCTGATCTGGATAGGGGCGGGGTACGCATTTTTCATGGTGTTTGCAGGATTGTTCGGCTCTTACTTCGGCGAGATGTACCCCGTCCGGGTGCGAACGCTGGGGGCGGGCTTCTGTTTCAATGCAGGCCGCGGGTTAGCAGCTTTTGCCCCCTTGCTGCTCAGTGGCATTGCCAGCTTTTATAGCCTGGCTGCGGGACTGATGGTCTGCGCCGGCTTCTACGTCATTTCCGCCTTGTTCGTGATCTCCATGCCAAGGAATAAAACAGTGGGTGAGGTGAGTACGCTGATGGGCACTTCAGACATTGCCAAAGAGGCAATCGGGTAACCTAATCCGTTGGTGCCAATGCCTCGTATCTACTGATACGGGGCATTTTTTTTGCTCCAGAAAACAGGTGGCTGGTGGTGATATCTGTATAAGTATTTCAGATAGTGCGAATAACTAATATTTGCTTCTTTTATTTACTGGTCAACGGGAAGATGAATCCCAGACAACAATAAATAAGAGGACATCCCTCATGATCAACCTGCATGACATTCGATACATACGGTTGGGAACCGCGAATCTGGATGACGCGCGTCGCTACGCCACTCAGATTCTCGGGCTGCAGGTCGCCCGAGAAGCCAACGGCGCGGTGTATTTCCGATCGGACAGTCGTGACCACACGCTCTGCTATTACGAAGGCGATCCGCAGGAAACCACGACAGCGTTCGAGGTCAGGACGGCGCAAGATCTGGAAGACGCAGCGGTGTTGCTCGAGCATCATGAATTCGACGTGCAGCATGGCTCGCGTGCAGACGCTGAAGTGCGCTATGTCGACGACTTCGTTCGCTTCAAGGATCCCAGCGGCAACAACATCGAACTGGTGTTGCGTCCCCTTGCCAGCGGGCGACGCTATTTCCCAAGCCGCGATGCGGGCATCACCGGTTTCAGCCACATTGGCTTGCGCACCATGAATGCCCGGCGTGACGAACTGTTCTGGACTCAGCTGGCAAACGCCAGGGTAAGTGACCGAATTGGCGAGGCGCCGTTACTGCGCATCGACGAGGTTCACCACAAAATCGCATTGTTCCCTTCGTCCCATCCCGGCGTGCAACACATCAACCACCAGGTGGAAACCGTCGATGACTTGATGCGCGCCTATTACTTCCTGGTTGAGCGGGGCATTCGCATCCTCTTCGGTCCGGGCCGCCACCCCACCTCGGGCGCGATGTTCCTCTATTTCGAGGGACCTGACGGCATGACCTACGAATACTCGACAGGGGTCAGCTTGATCTCTCCGGAGAATGATGCAAGCCACCAGCCTCGCCAGTTTCCGGCGGAGGGTGCGGGATTCTGCGTGTGGGGCGCCAAGCCAGACATTCCGGAGTTCAAATCGTGAATCGCTTGCCAACTCCCAGCCGCGATCAGCAATCGCAAGTACGGGTGGCCGCGCGCGCCTTGGCCCGCGCTGGTCTGGTTCATGCCTATGGGCACTGCAGCCTGCGGCTGGATGAGGAGCACTTTCTGGTTTGCGCAGCGCAACCGATGGGTTTGATCCGGCCGGGCGAGTCAGGAGTTGTGGTGCCGATCAAAGGTGAATTGCCCGACGGAGTGCTGGGTGAAGTCCGCATCCACCAGCAAATATACCGTCGCCGCCCGGATGTCCACGCAGTGATTCGAAGCATGCCTGCCCAGGTCATGACCCTGTCTTGCGCAAGGCTCACACCCCGTCCTCGCCATGGAATGGGCAGCTATTTCCAGTCGCCAATCCCGCTGTGGGACGACCCGCAGCTGCTGCGCAGCGACGAACAGGCCAGCGCCCTGGCCAATCAATTAGGACAGGGCAACGCCCTGGTCATGCGTGGCAACGGCGCCATCGTCGTTGGCGCGTCGCTGATCGAAGCGTTGACGTTGACCTGGTACCTGGAAGACGCCGCGCGAATTGAATTGCAACTGCACAGCGCAGGTCTTGCCGCTCAAGGGCCGGTACTCGACGCACAGGCCTGCGCACGACGGGCTGTCACCAGCGGCCGAATTTACGAGCGCATGTGGGAATACCTGACGGCGGGCGACCCCGAAACCAGCGCTCCAACACTCTAAAACAAGAAGGAATACCTTATGCCTGCGAAAGAATTCCGCCATTTCATCAATGGTGAATGGGTGAGTAGCGCCCGTACCTTCGAGAACCGAAACCCGGCCGATAACAGTCTGATCGGCTTGGTGCATGAGGCCGGCAAAGCTGAGGTCGATGCCGCCGTACGAGCTGCACGCGATGCATTGAAAGGCCCTTGGGGCAGCATGACCGTCGCCCAGCGAACGGCCCTGTTGCACAAAGTGGCGGATGGCATCGAACGTCGCCATGAAGAGTTTGTGGCTGCCGAAGTGGCCGATACCGGCAAACCCCGCGCACTCGCCGGGCACTTGGACATTCCCCGTGGTGCGGCCAACTTCAAGGTGTTCGCCGACCTGATAAAGAATGTACCGACCGAAAGTTTTGTGATGGACACCCCTGACGGCGGCAAGGCGGTGAACTACAGCGTGCGAGCACCGCGTGGTGTCATCGCTGTTGTTTGTCCCTGGAATCTGCCGCTGTTGCTGATGACCTGGAAGGTCGGGCCGGCCCTTGCCTGTGGCAATACTGTGGTGGTTAAACCCTCTGAAGAGACACCGGCCACTGCCACACTGCTCGCCGAGGTCATGAATGAGGCCGGCGTGCCACCGGGTGTGTACAACGTGGTGCATGGTTTCGGCGGTGACTCGGCTGGTGCCTTCCTCACCGCTCACCCAGAGGTCAATGGTGTCACCTTCACCGGTGAAACCGGCACGGGCGAGATCATCATGAAAGCCGCAGCCAAGGGTATCCGCCCGGTATCGCTGGAACTGGGCGGCAAGAACGCCGGCATCGTTTTCGCCGATGCGGACCTGGAAAAGGCCGTCAAAGGATTGGGGCGCGCCGTGTTCGAGAACAGCGGTCAGGTCTGCCTAGGGACCGAGCGCATCTACGTGCAGCGTCCGCTGTTCGAGCGCTTTGTCGCTGCATTCAAGGCCCACGCAGAAGGCATCAAAGTGGGTGACCCGAACCAGCACGACAGCACCATGGGACCAGTGATCTCGCTCGGTCACCGCGAAAAAATTCTCTCTTATTGCCGTCAGGCGGTCGCCGACGGTGCCACGGTGGTCCACGGCGGTGGCATTGCCCAGGTACCGGAACACCTGGCCGAAGGGGCCTGGTTCGAGCCGACGATCTGGACCGGTCTTTCGGAAACCTCGGCCGTGGTTCGCGAGGAAATCTTCGGCCCGGTTTGCCATATCGCCCCCTTTGATACCGAAGAAGAAGTCGTCCGTCTGGCTAACGACACACCCTATGGCCTGGCGGCCAGCGTGTGGACCAGCAACCTGCAGGTCGCCCATCGCCTGGGCAGCGCGCTGGACGTGGGTGTCTGCTGGATCAACTCATGGTTCCTGCGCGACCTGCGTACCGCCTTCGGCGGCGCCAAACAGTCGGGTATCGGCCGTGAGGGGGGCGTGCATTCGCTTGAGTTCTACACCGAGCTGCGCAACGTCTGCGTGCGGCTGTAAGGAGCCATTCATGAATAAGCAAGAGGTCCACGTTCTCGGCCAGCAACTGCACCAGGCCCTCAGCAACTGCCAGGCTCTGGCGCCGCTGACCGACACCTACCCGGACATGACGCTGGAGCAGGCCTATGAGGTACAGCTGTCGATGATCCAGCGACGTCTTGACGACGGCCAGAGAGTCATCGGAAAAAAGATCGGCGTCACCAGCAAAGTGGTGATGGACATGCTCGGCGTCGATCAACCGGACTTCGGTCATCTGCTCTCGGACATGCTCTATGCCGACGGCGCCGCCATCGCCATCGACGGTTTGATCGCCCCCAAGGCCGAAGGCGAAATCGCTTTCGTGCTCAAGGAAGACCTGCATGGCCCTGGTATCACCGTGGCTGATGTTTTACGGGCTACTGACTATGTGATGCCGTGCTTCGAGATCGTCGATTCGCGCATCCGTGACTGGAAGATCCGTATCCAGGACACCGTCGCCGACAACGCTTCCGCCGGGGCTTTCGTCCTGGGCGGGCAGGGCGTGGCCCCGCGTGACGTTGACCTGGCCTGTGTCGGCATGACCCTGGAAAAGAACGGTGAAGTGGTTGCCACTGGCGCCGGTGCTGCGGCCCTCGGCCATCCGGCGAATGCCGTGGCCTGGTTGGCTAACAAACTCGGTCAACTTGGCATTGGCCTGAATAAGGGCGAAGTCATCCTCTCTGGTTCACTGGCGGCCATGGTGCCGGTCAAGGCCGGTGATCAATTGCGCATCAGTCTGGGCGGCATCGGCTCGGCCTCCGTTCGTTTCGTTTGAAGGAAACCTTTATGAATCTCTCTGCAAGCACTATCGCCCAACTGGCCGAACACCTGGAAAACGCCGAGCTCAACCGCGAGGCGGTGGCCAAGATTACCGACGCCCACCCGGACATGGGCTGGGAAGACGCCTACGCCATCCAGGACTCCATTCGCCAGCGCAAGGAGTCTCGCGGTGTACGTATCGCCGGCCTGAAAATGGGCCTGACCTCTTTCGCAAAAATGAAGCAAATGGGGGTCACTGAGCCGATCCACGGCTTCCTTACGGACTACGGCTCTTGCCTGGACGGCGCGGCTATCGATGTTGACGGGTTGATCCATCCCAAAGTCGAGGCCGAGATCGCCTTTGTCCTCAAGCATCCGCTCAAGGGACCGGGCGTGCATGTTGGAAACGTATTGGCAGCTACCGATTTTATTTTGCCGGCAGTTGAAGTGATCGACTCGCGCTATGAGAACTTCCGCTTCGATCTCAAGAGCGTCATTGCCGACAACACCTCTTCGGCGCGCTTCGTCACCGGCGGGCAGATGTGCGGTGTGCAGGGAATCGACCTCAAATGCCTGGGCGTGGTGCTGGAGAAGAACGGCGAAGTGGTCGCCACCGGTGCCGGCGCCGCGGTGCTTGGGCACCCGGCGCAGAGCGTCGCCATGCTGGCCAACATGCTCGGCGCCAAGGGGCGTGAACTACCGGCGGGCTGTTTCATCATGACCGGTGGTATCACTGAAGCCATTGCCGTTGCTGCCGGGGACAACATCACCGTCCGCTACCAGCATTTGGGTAGCGTCTCCATGCGCTTCACCTCGTCCAGCCAGCGTTGATCCGGAGCTATCGACCATGCCTATCGCCATGATCCACCTCGCCGAGGGCCGCAGTGAAGAGAAGAAGCATGCACTGTTGGTCAACGTCACCCAGGCCATCGCGCAAAGCCTCGATGTGCCCGTAGATAGCGTACGCGTGCTGCTTCAAGAGATTCCCGAAACCCAGTGGGCTGCGGGTGGCAAGACACTTGCCGAACGCCGGCGTGGTAACGCCTGATCCCAGGCTGTGTGCAACGACAGGACACAATAACAATGAGTAATCCAATCAGCGTCGCCATCATCGGCTCGGGCAACATCGGCACCGACCTGATGATCAAGATTTTGCGTCACGGCAAACACCTGAAAATGGCCGCCATGGTCGGCATCGACCCGGCTTCCGACGGCTTGGCCCGCGCCCAACGCATGGGCGTGGCGGTGACCCATGAAGGTGTTGAAGGCCTGACCCGCATGGACGTGTTCAAGGACATCGATTTCGTCTTCGATGCCACCTCGGCCGGCGCCCACGTGAAAAACGATGCCTTCCTGCGCTCGATCAAACCCGGCATCCGTCTGATCGACCTGACACCTGCAGCCATCGGCCCGTATTGCGTGCCGGTGGTCAATCTGGAACAGAATCTCGGCCAACTCAACGTCAACATGGTTACCTGCGGTGGCCAGGCGACCATCCCCATGGTCGCAGCGGTATCACGCGTGGCCAAGGTGCACTATGCCGAAATTGTCGCCTCGATCGCCAGCAAGTCCGCGGGTCCTGGCACTCGTGCCAACATTGACGAATTCACCGAAACCACCTCCAAGGCTATCGAAGCGATCGGCGGCGCAGCCAAGGGCAAGGCGATCATCGTGATGAACCCGGCCGAACCGCCGCTGATGATGCGTGACACGGTGTTTGTGCTGTCCGAAGCCGCTGATCAGGCGCTGGTCGAAGCCTCTATCGTCGAGATGGCTGCCGCCGTACAGGCCTATGTACCGGGCTATCGCCTGAAGCAAAAAGTCCAGTTCGACGTGATCCCGGAAGACGCCCCGCTGAACATCCCCGGCCTCGGAAAGTTCTCCGGGCTCAAGACTTCAGTGTTCCTCGAAGTCGAAGGTGCCGCCCACTACCTGCCAGCCTATGCCGGCAACCTCGACATCATGACTTCCGCTGCCTTGGCCACCGCCGAGCGCATGGCGCAGTCGATGCTGAACGCCTGAGGAGACCGACATGACCTTTAATCCCGGTAAAAAACTCTACATCTCCGACGTCACCCTGCGCGATGGCAGCCATGCCATTCGCCATCAGTATTCGCTGCAAAACGTGCAGGATATTGCCCGCGCCCTGGACAAAGCCAAGGTTGACTCGATCGAAGTCGCCCATGGCGATGGCCTGCAAGGCTCAAGCTTCAACTATGGCTTCGCTGCGCACACCGACCTTGAGTGGATCGAGGCCGCGGCCGACGTGATCAGCCACGCCAAGATAACCACCTTGTTGTTGCCCGGCATCGGCACCGTGCATGACCTGAAAGCAGCCTACAACGCCGGTGCCCGGGTGGTGCGCATCGCCACCCATTGCACCGAGGCGGACGTGTCGAAACAGCACATCGAATATGCCCGCGAGCTGGGCATGGACACCGTCGGTTTCCTGATGATGAGCCACATGATTCCGGCCGAGCAGTTGGCTGCCCAAGCCAAGTTGATGGAGAGCTACGGCGCGACCTGCGTGTACATGGCCGATTCCGGTGGGGCGATGAACATGCAGGACATCCGCGAGCGTTTCCGTGCGTTCAAGGCGGTGCTCAAGCCGGAAACCGAAACCGGCATGCACGCCCACCACAACTTAAGCCTGGGCGTGGCCAACTCCATCGTCGCGGTGGAAGAGGGCTGTGACCGCATTGACGCCAGCCTGGCTGGCATGGGGGCGGGGGCGGGCAACGCGCCATTGGAGGTGTTCATCGCTGCCGCCGAGCGACTGGGCTGGAATCATGGCACCGACCTCTACACCTTGATGGATGCCGCCGATGACATCATCCGTCCGCTGCAGGACCGTCCGGTGCGGGTAGATCGCGAGACGCTGGCGCTGGGTTATGCAGGCGTTTATTCCAGCTTCCTGCGTCATGCCGAAGCGGCGGCCCAGCGCTACGGGTTGCGTACCGTCGACATCCTGGTCGAATTGGGACGGCGAAAAATGGTCGGTGGTCAAGAGGACATGATCGTCGATGTGGCACTGGACCTGACACGACGTTGAGTTATCCACGCGTCCGCATAACACTCAAGAATTCCAGTTTTACTGCACCTGCCGGTCGAAGCCCACGTCGCTTTGCTGGCAAGTGCAGTGTTTTGGTTTCTGAATGTCAGTCAGGGCGCTGTGATGAAAGATCTAAATCTGCTCTATACCTTTGAAGCGTTGTGGCGAGACCACTCCGCTTCAATAGCGGCGCAGAATCTGGGTGTTACGCAGGCAGCCGTCAGCGGGGCGCTCAAGCGGTTACGAAACGACTAAGGTGACAGGTTGTTTACTCTGGTAGGTCGCCGAATGGAACCCACACCGTTTTGTGTCCACATCGCGCCGCGACTGTTGGCCTCCCTTGCGATGGTCAGGGAGGCTGGAAGCCAAATGCCGGTGTTTGATCCGAAACGTTGTGAAAAGACATTTACCATCAGAATGCGCAACGTTGGCGAAGTCGTTAGGTTCCCCGCCATCGTAAGCGAATTGTCCAAGATTGCACCTCAAGCGCGGATACATGATTTTAGAGGAGAGTGAAATGCTCAAGGCTTCAGACGTCGTAGTGCAGTGCCTCGAGAATGAGGGCGTAGAGTTCGTGTTCGGGATTCCTGGTGAAGAGAACCTGGATTTACTTGAATCACTCAGGCGCTCCAACATCCGGCTCGTTCTCACTCGACATGAGCAATCGGCTGGTTTCATGGCGGCAACCTATGGCCGGTTAACCGGCAAAACGGGAGTCAGCTTATCGACCCTTGGCCCTGGCGCTACGAACCTGGTCACTGCTGGCGCCTATGCCTACTTGGGTGGAATGCCAATGCTCATGATTACCGGGCAGAAGCCAATCAAAAAGTCCAAGCAGGGCCGTTTCCAGATTCTTGATGTTGTTGGGATGATGCAACCGCTGACCAAGTACACCCACCAGTTGGCGTCCGCTGACAACATTCCCTCGCGTGTGCGTGAAGCCTTCCGCCTTGCTGAGGAAGAAAAGCCCGGAGCGGTTCATCTTGAACTTCCCGAGGACATCGCCGCGGAGCAGACCGAAAGCCGGCCAATTCCTCCGAGCCTGCATCGTCGCCCACTGGCCGAACACAAGGCCATCGAGGCCGCAGTCGAGAAATTGCAGACAGCCCGTAGCCCGATCCTCGTGATTGGTGCCGGCGCCAATCGCAAGATGACTGCCAAGGTACTCAAGCAACTGATCGACAAGACCGGCATCCCTTTTGTCACCACTCAGATGGGCAAAGGCGTGGTAGATGAGCGTCATCCACGCTTCCTTGGCAATGCCGCACTGTCTTCCGGCGACTTCGTGCACCGTGCCGTCGAGGCGGCTGATCTGATCGTAAACATTGGCCACGACGTGATTGAGAAACCGCCATTTTTCATGGTCCGTGGCGGCACCGAAGTCATCCACATCAACTTCCGCTCCGCCGAGGTCGATCCGGTCTACTTCCCACAGGTCGAAGTGATCGGCGATATCGCCAATGCTGTTTGGCAGATCGGCGAGTCCTTGAATGACACTTCACACTGGGACTTCACCCGCCTTATGACGATCCGTGAATCCAACGAGGCCCAAGTGATCGAGGGCGCGGACGACAACCGTTTCCCGATCTACCCGCAGCGCTTTGTCGCCGACGTGCGTCGTGCCATGCCCTCCGAAGGCATCGTGGCTCTGGATAACGGTATCTACAAAATCTGGTTCGCGCGCAACTACAAGGCACATAAACCCAACACCGTACTGTTAGACAATGCCTTGGCAACGATGGGTGCGGGCCTGCCTTCGGCGATGGCTTCACATTTGGTCTATCCGGATCGTCCTGTGGTAGCTGTGTGCGGTGACGGCGGCTTCATGATGAACAGCCAGGAGCTGGAAACCGCCGTACGTTTGAAGATGAACCTGACGGTCATCATCCTACGCGATGATGGCTACGGCATGATCCGTTGGAAGCAGTCCAACATGGGGTTCACTGATTTTGGGCTGGACTACGGCAACCCGGATTTCGTCATGTATGCGCGAAGCTATGGTGCCAAGGGCCACCGGGTGGAAAGCGCCGAAGGCTTCTTGCCGCTACTGCAGCGCTGCATCAGTGAGCCGGGTGTGCACGTTATCGATTGCCCGGTGGATTATTCCGAGAACGATTTCATTCTGAACCATGAGCTGAAAAGACGTAGCGCTTTGGTTTAAGCCAACGCTCGCCAACCCCTCATTCAGAAAAGGAAACGTCATGCAGCTTAAAGACACTCAGTTGTTCCGCCAGCAAGCCTTCATTGATGGCGCTTGGGTCGATGCGGACAATGGTCAGACGATCAACGTCACCAACCCGGCAACGGGCGAAATTCTGGGCACCGTGCCGAAAATGGGCGCAGCCGAAACCCGCCGTGCGATCGAAGCCGCTGACAAAGCGCTGCCGGCCTGGCGTGCACTGACCGCCAAAGAGCGTGCGAACAAGCTGCGCCGCTGGTTCGAACTGATCATTGAAAACCAGGACGACCTGGCTCGCCTGATGACTCTGGAGCAGGGCAAACCGTTGGCCGAAGCCAAGGGCGAAATCGTTTACGCCGCGTCCTTCATCGAATGGTTCGCCGAAGAAGCCAAGCGCATCTACGGTGACGTGATTCCGGGCCACCAGCCAGACAAGCGCCTGATCGTGATCAAGCAGCCAATCGGCGTGACCGCTGCGATCACTCCGTGGAACTTCCCGGCTGCGATGATCACCCGTAAAGCCGGCCCGGCCCTGGCCGCCGGTTGCACCATGGTGCTCAAGCCTGCTTCGCAAACCCCGTACTCCGCTTTTGCCCTAGCCGAACTGGCCCAGCGTGCCGGTATCCCGGCTGGCGTGTTCAGCGTTGTTTCCGGCAGCGCCGGCGACATCGGTACCGAGCTGACCAGCAACCCGATCGTACGCAAGCTGTCCTTCACCGGTTCGACCGAAATCGGTCGTCAACTGATGGCCGAATGCGCCAAGGACATCAAGAAAGTGTCCCTGGAACTGGGCGGCAACGCGCCGTTCATCGTGTTCGACGACGCGGACCTGGATAAGGCCGTCGAAGGCGCGATCATTTCCAAGTACCGCAACAACGGCCAGACTTGCGTCTGCGCCAACCGTCTGTACATTCAGGACGGCGTTTACGACGCATTCGCCGAGAAGCTGAAAGTGGCTGTCGCCAAACTGAAGATCGGCAACGGTCTGGAAGCCGGTACCACCACTGGTCCGCTGATCGACGAAAAAGCCGTGGCCAAGGTCAAAGAACACATCGCCGACGCCTTGAGCAAAGGCGCCCAGGTACTGGCCGGTGGCAACACCATCGAAGGCAACTTCTTCGAGCCGACCATTCTGGTCAACGTACCGAAGAGCGCTGCCGTGGCCAAGGAAGAAACCTTTGGTCCACTGGCTCCACTGTTCCGCTTCAAAGACGAAGCCGAGGTGATCGCGATGTCCAACAACACCGAGTTCGGCCTGGCTTCGTACTTCTATGCTCGCGACCTGGGCCGTGTATTCCGCGTGGCGGAAGCCCTGGAATACGGCATGGTCGGCGTCAACACCGGGTTGATCTCCAACGAAGTCGCGCCGTTCGGTGGCATCAAGGCCTCGGGCCTGGGCCGTGAAGGCTCCAAGTACGGCATCGAAGACTATCTGGAAATCAAGTATCTGTGCTTGAGCGTGTAATAGGTTTTCAACCTTATTAGTCTGATTGACTGAAAGGAATGGGGCCGGCGAGTCCGGCTCCGATTTTTTCTTCTGTCCTTTCATATCACTGAAGCTATCGCTCCGCGACTACAAGCCACCCCAATTTTCAATGGAAGTGGGCGTAGGACCAACGGATACGCACGAAAGCTGGACATGGATGTGGTTGGCTTCTTGATGATGAGCCATATGTAGCCCTCCCAAGGGGTGGTGCAGCAGGGCAAGCTGATGGAAAGCTACGGTGCTAACTGCATCTATGTGGTCGACTCCGGGAGGGCTGAATATGGGCGACGTGCGCGACTGATTCCGGGCGTTGAAAAATGTTCTCGCCCCCCATGCGAAGACGGGTATCCATGCCCACCACAACCTGAGCTTGGGCGTTGCCAACTCCATCGTCGCGGTGGTCAGGGTTGTGATCGCGTTGACGCCAGTCTGGCTGGAATGGGGGCCGGTGCAGGCAACACACCATTGGAGGTGTTCATCGCCGCAGCCGAGCGCCTGGGCTGGAACCATGGCACCGATCTGTACACCCTGATGGATGCCGCCGATGACATCATTCGTCCCCTGCAGGACCGTCCAGTGCGCGTTGATCGCGAAACGCTGGCATTGGGTTGTGCCGGCGTTTACTCAAGCTTCCTTCGCCATGCCGAAGCGGCTGCCCAGCGCTACGGGTTGCGTACCGTCGACATCCTGGTCGAATTGGTTCGGCGAAAAATGGTCTGTGGGCAAGAGGACATGATCGTCGATGTGGCGCTGGATTTGACCCGCCGCTGATTGGTGCAACAGCGCAACAGTCTTTGGTGGTTTTACGGGATTCTCGATCGTTGCCCCGGTAAATACAGTAAGTGGCATTACAAAACGAGAGTGTGGATATGAGCAACCTTGACGACCGGAACATCATTATCACTGGCGCCTCGGGCGGAATTGGCCGTGCTTCGGCACTGGCTTTTGCCAAAGCGGGCGCGAGGGTTGTGCTGCTTGATCGCGATACCGCAGGCATCGAAGAAACCGCCAGTGCTGTCACGGTTGCCGGCGGCAAGGTTTATTCAATCCCCTGCGACGTTACCGACGAAGATGCTGTGGCCGCAGCAGTCGATGATGTCGTCACTCGATTTGGCTGTCTGCATGGCGCGTTCAACAATGCAGGGGTCGAGCAAAGCAATTTGCCTCTGCATGAAATCTCGTCTGCGGCGTGGGATCGCATTATCCGCATCGACCTGACCGGTGTTTTCTACTGCATGAAGCATCAGATCCGCGCCATGTTGAACAGTGGCGGTGGCGCCATCGTGAATACCGCTTCGTCCCTGGGCTCGGTAGCGATTGCCGCTGCGTCGGACTATATCGCTGCCAAGCATGGGGTGGTCGGTTTGACCAAGGCTGCCGCCGTCGACTACGGCACCCTCAATATCCGGGTCAACGCAATCATGCCAGGCATCATCGAAACGCCGATGATCGTGCGTGCGAGTGAAGAGCCGAATTTTGCAAAACAGTTCGCTGCATTGCGCGAACGACACTCTATCGGTCGTTTCGGAAAACCGGAAGAAATCGCCAAGGCTGCGCTATGGCTGCTGTCCGATGACGCCAGTTTTGTGACCGGTACGGCAATGGCCGTAGACGGTGGTTATCTCACCGTTTGAGACTCCTGACAGACTGTCCCTGACACTCGACAGGGAGTCGGTCACTTTTGAACCTGAACCCCCGGAGTACCCCATGATCAATGTAAGTCGTCGCTTGAAAGTCAATGCCCCTGAGGAGTCGGACGGTGTGAACCTGAACCGCAGCCAGGTATGGGAAGGGTTGGTGAGCAAGGCTCGCAATGCGGTGCCGTTCGTTGATGCCATTACCGAATGTAATGTCGTTGAGGACCAGGGCAATACCTTTATCCGCGAAGTGGTGCTTTACGGTGAGCGCCTTCAGGAAATGGTCCTGCTTACTGAAGAGCAGCAAGTCGAGTTCGTGCGCCTCTCCGGTAATGCCCGTGGTCTGATCAAGAACGTCATCGAGGAAGAGGATGGCGAACTGTTCCTGCGCTTCTCCTTCCATTTCTCCCTGCCGGGCGTATCGGCGGGCAGCGAGAAGGAAGTCGAGTTCTCAACCGGCATGCAGACGTCCTACCTGAGCGCCGTGCGATCCACCCTGCAAGCCATCCGTAACAAGGTCAGCAAAGCGGCATAAGATTCACCGCAGCGACCAGAAATGAAAAAACAAAAACAAGAAATGAGGCGTGCAATGAACCATGAATTGACAGGTATGTTTGAAAGTGTCGATCGGATGTCGATTGAAGGTTTTTTGAGTTATCTGGCTGATGATGTCGTGTTTCGGTTTGGCAATCCCCCGGAAATGAAGGGGAAAAAAGTTGTCGGGGAGGCGATTGAGTTATTTTTTACTCAAATAGCCTCTCTGAAACATGTTCTTCAAGGCGTGTGGAGCGAAGGCGACACAACAATAATGCGCTTTGATA
This sequence comes from Pseudomonas sp. GW821-FHT03C07, assembly GCF_059420925.1. NCBI lineage: Bacteria > Pseudomonadati > Pseudomonadota > Gammaproteobacteria > Pseudomonadales > Pseudomonadaceae > Pseudomonas > Pseudomonas sp. GW821-FHT03C07. Next base: position 1,318 of record NZ_JBWKUQ010000015.1, on the reverse strand, counting down.
CGTATTATACAAAGCATGACGGCACGGTTATCAATGTTCCTTGCTGTGTCGTCGTTCACTTCAATGCTTCCCGCTTGATCAATGATTATCGAATTCACATTGATCTTTCACCGCTGCACAGTAGCGCATCTGCCAGTGATGTTATCCACGCGACTGCATAACACTCATGAGTGCCAGTTTTACTGCACTTGCCGGTTGGAGCCCACGACGCTTTGCTGGCGAGTGCAGTGTTTTGATTTCCGGACATCAGTCAAGGCGTTGTGATGAAGGATTTGAATCTGCTCTATACGTTTGAGGCGTTGTGGCGAGACCACTCAGCTTCAATTGCGGCGCAGAATCTGGGTGTCACGCAGGCAGCCGTCAGCGGTTCGCTCAAGCGGTTACGAAATGATTATGGTGACAGGTTGTTTACGCTGGTCGGTCGCCGAATGGAACCCACTCCGTTTTGCGTCCATATCGCGCCGCGACTGTTGGCCTCCCTTGCGATGGTCAGGGAGGCCGGATGCCAAATGCCGGCGTTTGATCCGAAAAACTGTGAAAAATCATTTATCTTCAGAATGCGCGATATTGGCGAAGTCGTTTGTTTGCCCCCCATCTTGAGTGAATTGTCCAGGGTTGCACCTCAAGCGCGAATACACACCGTCGGGGGTGGGATGGATGAGACGCTCAATGGCCTGTCCACTGGCCGGATCGACTTGGCACTCGGCTTTATGCCGACCCTTCAGACTGACATTCACCGTACACCGGTTTTTTCTCAGCATTATGTCTGCGCCATGCGCAAAGACCACCCCTTGGCACATTGCGGCTTAAGCCCTGAAGCCTTTGTCACCAGTGAGCATTTGTTGGTGGAATCCGGGGGTAGTGGTCACCAGGCACTGGAGCGTGCCCTGATCGATGCGGGTGGCAGAGACTGCATTAAAATGCGCACCCCTCAGTTCTTGTCCGGTCCGCACTTGCTGCTGGATACCGACATGATATGGACGCTGCCTATTGCCTTGGGTAAAACCTTGGCGCGTTTTTATCCTCTCGTCCTACACCCTCTGCCTCTGCAAATACCCTCGTTCGAGATTGATCTGTACTGGCATGACCGATTTCATCGAGACCCTCAGAACAAGTGGCTGAGAGAGATGGTTGGCCAGGTACTGCGCAGCCAACAATCGGCCTGGCAGTAGTCGTTTTCAAGAGAGCTGTAATCCTCACTCTCAAACTCAAAGCATGAGCGCGCGGGGCGTTTGTACCTTCTGAACGAGCCCCATGAAAGACAGGACACCGTTCCCCCCTTAAGATAAGGGATAGGCAAACGGGTATGTTTATGACT
>NZ_JBWKUQ010000014.1:0-173703 GCF_059420925.1 Pseudomonas sp. GW821-FHT03C07 | reverse complement strand
GCGTCCCCTAGGGGACTCGAACCCCTGTTACCGCCGTGAAAGGGCGGTGTCCTAGGCCACTAGACGAAGGGGACACACTACAACATTCACTCCCTGCCGCGCTTCGCTGTGTGCTTTACGCTGCAAGTGGCGCGCATTCTATGGATGGATCGAGGGGTCGTCAACCCCCAAGGATAAATTTATTTAAATCAATGACTTCGCCCCCCTTTATAGGGCTTTCCCGGCGCTCCTCGCGTCTGCCTCTTGGCGCCTATATTCTGGCGCTCTACAAGACGCTATAGTTCACCCCGGGAAATAGTGGCAATGTGCTCTATCCCTGACTCCCTGCAACACGTCGATCAACGCTATCGGCGCAAACGCCAAGCCACTACACTCGTTAGCATTACACCTTGAAGAGGTCTTAACGGTGACACCACTCATGATCACCCTGCTGGTCGCAGCCGGGATCTTTCTCCTGATCGCCATTGGCTTCCTCAACCATATGGCCGAAGGCCGCAAACTGGAGAAGGCCCGATTCAAGGTCGAACTCGCCGACCGTCTGCGCCGCTGCGGCGAAATCACCGAGACCTTCCCCGGCCAATTGATGAGCCCGGCCCTCAAGCTACTGCTGACACGTTTGGAACTCAACGTGAACCAGCGGCTGTTGAATATAGAAAAGACCAATAGCAAGTTCAAAACCCGGATAACCGAGCTCACGGCGCTGATCAGCCAGGGGGAATCGATTCCGGTCAACAACCCACCCAGCCCGATCCAGACCGAAGCCAAGGCCAAGGACGTACGCTTCCTACTGGAGGCGCTGCACGGCCAGATCACTCGTGCGGCCCAGGACGGTTTCCTGCCCGCCACTGAAGCCAAGCACTGGATCCGTGAAGTGCGACATATCCTGGTATTGCTGCATATCGAGTTCTTCAACAACCTCGGCCAGCATGCCCTGCAACAGGAGCAGCCAGGGCAGGCGCGCCTGGCCTTCGAGCGTGGCGTGCAATACCTGCGCAAGCAACCTGAACCAGCGGTCTACAACGAACAGCTGATCTTCATGGAAAAGCTCCTGGCCCGCGCCAACTCCATGGTGCTCACCAACATCAAACCGACCGAGGAAGATGTCAACGAACTGACCCAGGGTCTGAAGGATGTCGAGGCCGACGCCGACTGGAAGAAGAAAGCCATCTACGACTGATGGAATCGCAGGCATAAAAAAACGGACAAGCCAGGCTTGTCCGTTTTTTTATGTGCCTACCGGGAAATCAGGCGATCGGATTGATCGGCTTTTCCGGGTACCAGACGTCCATCAACGGGCTGACTTCAACGGAAGTCAGTTCGCTGCGGGTCTTGAGCCAGGCTTCAACGTTAGCGCGTTGTTCAGCGCTGACCGAGCCACGCTTCTGCAGGCAAACCAGACCGTAGTCATCGCCGCCGACATAGCCCAGACCGTTGGCTTCCATTGCTTCTTTCAGGAATGCGTCGAGGAAAACGTCGATAGCCTCTTCACTCAGGTCTTCTTTGAAATCCAGGTTCAGCTCGAAACCCAACTCCTGAAATTCATCGACGCACAGCTTTTTGCGCAGACGCTGGGAACGGTTAGTCGCCATGAAACAATCCTCAAAAGTAATAACGGGCGGCACTTTATCAGTTTAAGGCTGCAATTGCCCGGATCTGTGCTGACACCTGGTCGATCCGCAGAAAAAAATCGCCAATAGGCTACCGGCCCAAGGCCCCAGCTTCCCTGCCTTGGGGCATAATGCCGACACTTTCACGACCATTGAGGGATTTTTGTCGACATGCCCTCGTATTTTCCCCTCGACGGTAGGGTTCCACTTCATATGATCAAATCTTTACGTCCGCTGCTGCTCGCCGGCCTGCTTCTCCCCCTGGCCCTCCCTACCTACGCAGCGCCCGTCAACAACAGCCTCTCTCCCAAAGTCCAGCAGGCGCTCAGAGCCAGCAAGCTGCAAAACGACGCCCTGTCCCTGGTGATGCTGCCACTCGATGGCCCCGGCGTCCCCACCGTGGTCAATGCCGACGTGTCGGTGAACCCGGCCTCGACGATGAAACTGATCACCACCTACGCCGCCCTGGAAATGCTCGGCCCCAACCATCAGTGGAAAACCGAGTTCTACACCGACGGTACCCTGAGCAATGGCGTCCTGCAGGGCAACCTGTACCTCAAGGGCGGTGGCGACCCGAAGCTGAACATGGAAAAACTCTGGCTGCTGATGCGTGACCTGCGGGCCAACGGCGTGAACCAGGTGACCGGCGACCTGGTCCTCGACCGCAGCTTCTTCATCCAGCCCCAACTGCCGGAATTCAACGACGACGGTAACGACGAGAACAAGCCATTCCTGGTCAAGCCCGATGCGCTGATGGTCAACCTCAAGGCCCTGCGCTTCGTTGCCCGCAATGACTCGGGCAAGGTGCTGGTCTCGGTGGAACCGCCGATCGCCAGTATCCGCATCGACAACCAGATCAAGGTGGTCAATGCCAAGCAGTGCTCCGGTGACGTGCGCTACAACCCGGTGACCCAGGACGATGGCACCACCGTCGTCACCGTCAGCGGTCAATTGGCCGAGGGCTGCAGCTCGCAGACCTACCTGTCGCTGCTCGACCATCCGACCTACGCCGCCGGTGCCGTGCGCGCCATCTGGCAGGAATTGGGCGGCAGTATCCATGGCAAGGACCGTTCCGACGTGGTGCCAAAAAGCGCCCACCTTCTGGCCCGCGCCTACTCGCCGGACCTGACGGAAATCATCCGCGACATCAACAAATACAGTAACAACACCATGGCCCAGCAACTGTTCCTGAGCCTGGGCGCGCAGTATCGCAACGACGCCGATGGCGATGACGCCAAGGCAGCGCAGCGGGTGGTGCGTCAGTGGCTGGCGAAAAAAGGCATCATCGCGCCGCATCTGGTGATGGAGAACGGCTCCGGCCTGTCCCGCGACGAGCGGGTCAGCGCGCGGGAAATGGCGAGCATGCTGCAATCGGCCTGGAAGAGTCCGTATGCCGCGGAGTTCATCAGTTCGCTGCCGATCGTCGGTACCGACGGCACCATGCGCAAACGCCTGAAGCAGACAGCCATGCGTGGCGAGGCGCATATCAAGACCGGGACCCTGAACACCGTGCGCGCCATTGCCGGCTTCAGCCGCGACGATAACGGCACCACCTGGGCGGTGGTGGCGATTCTCAACGACCCGAAACCCTGGGGCGCCTCATCGGTGCTCGATCAGGTGTTGCTGGACTTGTACCGCCAACCCAACGTGGCCGGCGCGGACGAATAACCCGAGGCCCTGAACATCAGGGCCCGGGATCCGTGGTGATCAGCGGGCGCTGATCTTCCAGGCGCGGTGAATCTTGCTGTTGCGGGCGAAATCAGGGTCCAGGGTCTGGGCGCTGATTTCCTCGACGGCATAACGCGTCGCCAGGTGCTCGTCCAACTGGAACTTGCGGAAGTTGTTGGAGAAATACAGCACGCCGCCAGGTGCCAGGCGAGCGACCGCCAGATCGAGCAACTGCACGTGGTCACGCTGGACGTCGAACACGCCTTCCATGCGCTTGGAGTTGGAGAAGGTCGGCGGATCGATGAAGATCAGATCGAACTCATCGCGACAGCTCTCCAGCCAGGCCATCACATCTCCCTGCTCCAGCCGGTTCTTGTCGGAGAAACCATTGAGCGACAGATTGCGCCGCGCCCAGTCCAGATAGGTTTTCGACAGGTCGACGCTGGTGGTGGTGCGCGCACCGCCCTTGGCCGCGTGCACACTGGCGGTCGCGGTGTAGCAGAACAGGTTGAGGAAGCGTTTGCCGGCCGCCTCTTTCTGGATCCGCAGGCGCATGGGCCGGTGGTCGAGAAACAGACCGGTGTCGAGATAATCGGTCAGGTTGACCAACAACTTCACACCGCCTTCGTTGACCTCGGTGAACTTGCCCTGGGCACTCTGGCGCTCGTATTGCTTGGTACCGCTCTGGCGCTCGCGGCGCTTGATGATCACCCGGCTCTTGTCGATATTCAGCGCCTGGGGAATCGCCGCCAGGGCATCGAACAGGCGGGCCTGGGCCTTTTCCGGGTCGATGGACTTGGGCGCGGCATACTCCTGGACGTGCACCCAGTCGTGGTACAGGTCGATGGCCAGCGAATATTCCGGCATATCGGCGTCATACACCCGATAGCAGTCGACCCCCTCGCGCCGGGCCCACTTGCCCAACAGCTTGAGATTCTTCTGCAAGCGGTTGGCGAACATCTGCCCGCCTTCGCTCAGGCGCGCCTGCTCGACCACCGGCGCGGGCGTCGGAGCCGGCTTGATCGGATTACCGTTCTTGTTGAATTTCGGCGCCTCGGCCACTTCCTGCGCCAGGACCTCGGCCTGTTCGCGTTCGATCTGCCGCTGTTCCGGTGTGCGACGCTCGCCGGTGACGAACTGATCCGGCACGACCTTGATCAACAGCAGCTTGCACGGCAAGGCGCCGTTCCAGAACGAGTACTGCTTGTGGCTGCGAATGCCCATGCGCTTGCCCAGGTCCGGGGCGCCGGTGAACACCGCCGCCTCCCAGTTCAGGCAGGACTGGCGCAGGCGCTCGCCGAGGTTCTGGTAGAGGTAGAGCAGGCTGGCTTCATCGCCCAGGCGTTCGCCGTAGGGTGGGTTGCAGATCACCAGGCCTTTCTGGTTCTGGTCCGGGCGTGGCTCAAAGGTCGCCACTTCGCCCTGGTAGACCTTGATCCACTCGCTCAGGCCGGCGCGCTCGATGTTGTTGCGCGCGGGCTGGATCAGCCGTGGATCGGCTTCATAACCGCGAATCCACAGCGGCGGCTTGGCCAGGCCGGCGTCGGCACGCTCGGTGGCTTCCTCGTGAAGCTTTTTCCACAGCGCCGGCACATGCCCGAGCCAGGCATCGAAGCCCCAGTGCACACGATTCAGGTTGGGCGCCATATCGGCGGCGATCATCCCCGCCTCCACCAGGAAGGTCCCGACACCACACATCGGGTCGGCCAGGGCCCCGCCTTCGGCGGCAATACGCGGCCAGCCGGCACGGATCAGGATCGCCGCCGCGAGGTTTTCCTTCAGCGGCGCGGCGCCCTGCTGCAGACGATAGCCACGCTGGTGCAGGCTGTGGCCGGACAGGTCAAGGGAAAGGATCGCTTCGCCACGGTCCAGGCGCAGGTGAATGCGCAGGTCCGGGCTGATCTTGTCGATGGACGGACGCTCGCCGGTCGGCGTACGCAGCTTGTCGACAATCGCATCCTTGACCTTCAAGGCGCCGAAATGGGTATTGTCGATGCCCGAGCCGTGACCACTGAACTCAACGGCCAGGGTGCCGTCGGAGACCATATGGTCCTGCCAGTCGACGTCCAGCACGCCGTGATAAAGGTCCTCGGCGTCCTTCATCGGGAAGCGTTTGAGCACCAGCAGCACGCGGTTGGCCAGTCGCGACCAGAGACACAGGCGATAGGCAGTCTCCATATCGGCCGTGCCACGAATGGCCGAGGTGTGCTCGCGCGCCTCCTCAAGGCCAAGCCCGACGGCTTCCTCAATGAGCAGGCCTTCAAGGCCTTTAGGGCAAGTGAGGAAGAGTTCGTAACGATCCGACATGGGAATTCCAGGGCTTCAAGCCTTCAAGGAACGGGCAAACGCATCGCCCGCTCGGTTTCGATCAAGCGCTTTTCTCGCAGAGCGCTCGTGTGGCGCACCATTGCGCCTGTCCACCCAGGCAGATCCTTCAACCCTTGGATTGAAAGAACCTTGATGCCTGGACAGCTCAACTCTCGTAATAAAAACCTTTTTAACAAAAACCTTCGTAACAAAAAGTCACATCGTGACCCTTCGTCGAATAATACCTGACCCCAACAGGTCGGTATTCGCAGTAGAGAATGAAACTCATCATTCATCTAAGGGCTGATCATAGCTGGGTTTTCTCCAGATACTCGAGCCTACGGCCATCACATCTTATGGCCTTAACACCATTATCGTTACGTCCTTATGACAAAACGGTCATTCACACGCCCCTGCGCATTGGTTAGAACTCACAACAGGTTGACGTCGCAATGGCGTCAACACCCCGCTCTCCCCCGAAATCGCCCAAGGGCCTTTTCGTACCAGAGCGGAGCTCGCCACGCCGGCAGCGAGCACCAACGGCAGATGCATTCTGCCTGATCTCGCCAAGAGGTCGACGGGACATATAACAGTCAACCAGTGAGGGCAACACCCTATGAGAAGACTTAAGCGTGATCCGTTGGAAAGAGCATTTTTACGCGGATATCAATACGGCGTTCATGGCAAATCCCGCGAGCTTTGCCCCTTTACTCTACCGTCGGTACGCCAAGCCTGGATCAATGGCTGGCGAGAAGGACGCGGCGACAACTGGGACGGTATGACCGGCACTGCGGGAATCCACAGACTCAACGAACTTCACGCTGTCGGCTGATCAGGGCACATTCCGACATAACAATTTGCGCAACAACCGACTTACCATGCACGCCCCATCCGGGCGGCGGGCTTCGGCCCAGGGGCTCCTACGGAGCCCTTTTTAATGCCGCGGATTCAGCGACGCAACGCCGCAATGGCATCCACCGACTGGCGAATCAGCGCCGGCCCCTTGTAGATAAACCCCGAATACACCTGTACCAGGCTCGCCCCAGCGGCGATCTTTTCAGCCGCGTGCTCGCCCTCGGTGATACCGCCAGCGGCGATGATCGGCAAGCGACCGGCCAGCTCAGCGGCCAGCACCTTGACGGTATGGGTGCTCTTCTCGCGCACCGGCGCGCCGGACAGGCCGCCGGCCTCGTCGCCATGGGCCAGACCTTCGACACCGACACGGCTCAGGGTGGTATTGGTGGCGATCACCGCATCCATGCCCGACGCCAGCAGCGCCTGGGCGACCAGCACGGTTTCTTCGTCGGTCATGTCCGGGGCGATCTTGATCGCCAGGGGCACGTGGCGACCATGCTGCTGGGCCAACTGCGCCTGGCGCACGTGCAGGGCCTCGAGCAGTTGCTTGAGCGAGTCACCAAATTGCAGGCTGCGCAGGCCCGGGGTATTCGGCGAGCTGACGTTGACCGTCACATAGCTGGCATGGGCGTAGACCTTGTCCAGGCAGATCAGGTAGTCATCGACGGCACGTTCCACCGGCGTGTCGAAGTTCTTGCCGATATTGATACCGAGGATACCGCGATAGCGCGCGGCGCGGACCCGCGACACCAGGTTGTCCACGCCCAGGTTGTTGAAGCCCATGCGGTTGATGATTGCCTCGGCTTGCGGCAGGCGGAAGATCCGCGGTTTCGGATTGCCCGGCTGCGGTCGTGGCGTCACCGTGCCGATTTCAACGAAGCCGAAGCCCAACTGGGCAAAACCATCGATGGCCGCGCCGTTCTTGTCCAGGCCCGCAGCCAGGCCCACCGGGTTGGGAAACTCCAGGCCCATGACCGTAACCGGGTTCGACGCCGGAGCCTTGCACAACAAGCTATTGAGCCCCAGGCGGCCGCCCGCGCCGATCAGGTCCAGGGACAGGTCGTGGGAGACTTCCGGAGAAAACTTGAACAACAACTGGCGGGCCAGGTTATACATGGGCGGGCTTGACTCGGATGGCGGCGATAGTGGTCGGCGATTATAGCCGGGCCCCGAGAAAAACCATAGGCGCACCACGAGCACGGCTCACCGACGAGGGGGGCGCGCGGTTGCATCGGTACAGCCTTGCAGGCTGGCCACCAGGGCCAGGCGGGCCAGCGCCTGGTGATTGCCGGCTTCCAGCTCCAGGACCCGGGCAACCGCCGCCCGCGCCTGCTCGACGCCCACGCCCCGATCGCACAGCCCGAGCATCGACAAGGCCAGCCAGGTATCGGCCAGCTGCAAGGCACTCCAGGGCTCACAGCAGGCGGCCATCAGCTCTGTCGGCAAAACCTCCAGCCTTTCACCCAACACGGTCGTCAGTTGCCGGATCACGGCCTCCTGCTGCCCTCTTGAATGAACAGCAGGCGGTGCCGCCGAGGCGATCGCCGGCTCGATCAGCGCGGGTAGCAACGGCACCACCGGAGCGGTAAAGCGATAACCCTTGCCGTAGACGGTAGCAATGTAGCCCTTGGCCTCCTCGAGCAACTTGCGCAGCACATAGATACAGCGTGTCAACGACTCCTCGGCAGCGTCCATGCCCGGCCAGACGCTGTCGAGCAAGCAATCCTTGGTCACCAGCCGTCCCGCCGAACCCAGCAGCAGGCGCAACACCTGCAGTTCCTTGGGCGGCAGATGAACACCCCGGCCGTGCCTCACCAGGTTTCCATCGCTTTGCAATATCCATTGACCAAAGACGAAGGCTTGTCGCGGAGTCTTTCCAGTGACGCTGTCCATAACCTCGACGCAATCCTCTATAGAGATGTACGACCATTCAAAAATAAACCCGGGAAAAGGGCTTATTCACGAGGAACGCCACGACTATAGGAATTCACATCGGGCCATGTCGGTAGGACATTTCCCGCATGGAAAAGGAATATTCAACAAGGCTGTAGACCCGACAAAACCTACAGCCCAAAAGCCGATTCCCCTATACAAACTGCACCTCAAAGCAGGAGCTTTCGTCGCCCTTCGCCCTCTCCCCGGGCGTTTCCTACAAGGCGGCACAGATCAGCCACGCTACGCCAACGGCAAACCTCATCGACCGGTAGTCCAATCCGGAACGCGGTATTGAGCCGCGCCACCAGCCCGGCAAGGTCCGCACCGCTCATACCCAGGTCTTCACGCAACCTCGATTCGAAGCGAATCTTTCTGCGCGGTACTGAACAATGCTCAGCCAGCAACACCATCACCTGTTGCTCGATAAAGTAGTCACACCCTCCCGGAACCAGGTAACTCATAGCTTCACTTTCCCGCATACCGCGCCGGGGCAGGACGGTATCGCCGCCGTACTCAACGCCTCGAGATAGCCCCGCGAGCGCCGTGGCAGTTCGCCATGAGCCGCCTGCCCGAGTACATACTCGAAACAGTCCCTGGCCTTGGCGTGCGCCCCCAGCGCCAGCTGGCACTCGCCGGTATAGAACATCGGCCGGTAGTCGCCCCGGTCCTGGGCAAACGCCACCGCATAGAGTTCGATGGCCTTGCGGTAGTGCCCGGAGACCTGATAGACCGCCGCCAATCCCATCCAGTAATGGCTGTTGTAAAAATCGTAGATACACAGGAAACGAAAGAGTTTTTCCGCATCCTCCAGGCGTCCTTGCTCGTGGAACTGGCAGGCGTGGGCATAGAGGCCCTGCACCTGCTCATTACCGGTTTCGCTCATCTCCTTGAGCGCCTCTTTCGGGCCACTCATCGCCACCCCCCAGGGAACACGTCAGTTGCTGACGTCTTGACTGTCACGAGATCATCAACCCCATGGACGCCTGGATATCGCAGAGGCGGCTGGGCGCCACGCCCAGCAGCTCACGGACCTCCTTGGAGAAATGCGATGAAGAGGCATAACCGAACTCCAGCGCCACATCGGTCAACGAACACTCGCTACCGATCATGCTCAGCAAGGCCTTGGCCGTCCGCCAGTCACGCAACTCGGGTTTGGCCGCACAGCCCAGAGCCTGATGGCATAACCGGCGAAAATGCGAGACCGACACGCCATAGCGCTTGGCCAGGCCGATCAGCTTCTCGCTGGCGGTGCCCTGTTCCAGGAGAAAACGCACCAGCCAGTAATTCGGACTTTGCCGCAAGACTTCGGCAAAGCGTTGATAGGCGGGATCAGCGCGCAAGGCGCAGTCGATATACCAGGGCTCCAGCAGGCCCCTGCTGGTCGATATACCAGAAGCCAGGGGCAAGGCCGCCCAAGGCGCGGCGACCGATCGCGCCCGCTCGAAACTCATACCCTGGTCGAGAAACACCTGCAACTTGACCAGGCTCGCCTCCACCGGGCGCTCGCTGAGCAGCTCGCCGCCAACGACCCGCAACATGCCCCGCGCCACCAGCAAGCCCTCCCAGCACGCCGGCAGGCACCAGGACACGCTCGCCTCGTCATGGACCAGGCACACGCCGGCCTCCCCCGCCCGCACCTGAACCACCTGTTCGCCACATAAAAAGCCCGGACACCGGGTCGCGGATAATTCATCAATCTGCACACTGCGCTCCGTCTCGTTCTTATTGAGCAGTGCGAGGATGATGGCCGGACGACGCCAGCCAATCATGATGAAAATCTGATGAACGGACATCCGCAAGCATATCGAGGCAGTTCGGTGACCGCGCCGAGCTCAAATCGCGGGCGAAAAAAAGCCCGGCCAAAGCCGGGCTTTTTCTTACCGCAAGCTAATTACTGAGCTTGGGCTTCTACCGACGCTTCTACGCGACGGTTGATTGCGCGACCAGCTTCAGTGGCGTTGTCAGCCACTGGACGGGTTTTGCCGTAGCCAACCGACTGGATGCGGGCTGGGGAAACGCCGTCTTTGACCAGAACTTGTTTCACAGCGTCAGCACGACGCTGGGACAGCTTCTGGTTGTAAGCGTCAGGACCGACGTTGTCAGTGTGACCAGCCACAGTAGTGTGGGTGGCTGGGTACTGCTTCATGAAGTCAGCCAGGTTCTTCACATCGCCGTAGCTGTTAGGCTTGACCACGGACTTGTTGAAGTCGAACTTCACGTCCAGCTCAACCTTGACAACTTGTGGCGCCGGAGCGGATTCAGCGACTGGAGCTGGAGCTGCTTCTACTGGAGCTGGAGCTGGAGCCGGAGCTACTTTGCCGCCGCTGCCACCGAAGTTCACGCCCAGGCCGATCAGAGCCTGGTAGTCCCAACGACCGTTGTCCAGCTTGTAGTCAGCTTCACCGCCGGCACGAGCGTACAGGTTGTCGGTGATGTACATCTTCACACCGGCACCGGTGGTCAGGTAGGACGAACCGTCACGGCCAGTGTGGCCGTCGGCAGCAACGTTGGTCATGCTGCCGTGAGCCACGCCGCCTTCAACATAAGGACGGAACATGTCGCCGACTTGACCGAAGTGGTACTGGGACTTCAGACCAAAGTGATCGCCACGGATCTTCTGGTTGCCAGTGTCGGTGTCCGAACGAGTGTAATCGTCCTTACGATAGGTAGCGTTTACCGAAATGTCGTCGGTGATGAAGTAGCCGATCGAAACGCCAGGTGTGCGACCGTTCTGGTAGGAATCGACGCTGTGGTTCCAGGTTTTGCCGTAGAACGCTTCACCTTCGACCGCGCCTTGGCCTTGTGCCAGTGCGCCGAACGAAGTAGCGGCAATGAGAGAACCAATGGCCAAGCCCAAGGTGTTTTTCAGTTTCATCCGTTAAATCCCCATCTGGTGATTGTAAAGCAGTCCCACAAACCGGGGGACAACTCGGCGGCAAGTGTAGCAGAACTTGCCTACACGTAAGAGACATTTGCGCTGAACTAAGTTTCAGCGATACCCGCAAATTTCTCACGCAATTTGTCGAGGGCCCGTTTATAGCGCATTTTCGTGGCGCTCAAGCCCATGTGCATGATGTCGGCAATCTCCTGAAACTCCAGCTCTGCGACAAATCGTAGCACCAGAATTTCCCGGTCAATTGGGTTCACATGCACTAACCATCGATCCAGTCCGCCCTTCTCCTCAGGTTTCGGCATCTTCTCTTCAGATGCTTCCTCGAGGGGGTCAAGACTCAACGCATCCATCAAACGCCGCTTGCGACGCTCTTTGCGATACTGCGTAATGCACTCGTTGTACGTGATGCTATATAGCCATGTCTTGAACTTCGATTTACCCTCAAAGTTCTTGAGGCCATACAGCACCTTCAACATCACTTCCTGACAGACATCGTCCGCATCGCGTTCGTTCCCTAAATATCTTGAACAAACGCTGAACAAGGTGCGTTGATAGCGCCGCATCAACTCTTCATAGGCGCGAGTCACATGAAACAGCTCTCCATGCGCACGCGCCACCAACTCCTCATCAGTGAGTTCGCGGGGGTCGTAGCGCATGGAGAGCGATTGAGCTTTATTCAAAACGAGTCGGGCCGACAGTCAGGTCAATGTCCGCCGCAGCCCATGGCTGCGGGCATTTTTGCGGCGGCATAGAGTAGCAGGGTTTACCGGGTTAGCGGCTGCTCACATGCTGCTCCAGCAGGATCCGATTGGAAAGAGAGACTAGCTCACCCTCGTCGGTCAGCAATACGGTCTTGACCGTGCCGATCTCCTCAATCTGTCCTTCGACCTCGCCCACTCGCACTTGTTGCCCAACTTGATACAACTCACGCACATAGATTCCCGCGAGAATCTGCCCGGCGATTTCCCGGCTGCCAAGCCCCATGGCCAGCGCTACGGCCAGACCAACGGTAATAAGCACGATGACGATCACATGGTTCAGCAGGTCGGTCTTGACCTCCAGCTGACTGATAGCCACCGAAATACTGATAATAATCACCAGGCCCTGAGCAACCCGCCCCAGGCCCGAGGCGTAATCCAGACCCACCCCTTCGGCCGCGCCGCGCACCAGCCCGCTGACCACTTGCGCCAGTAAAACCCCTACCAGCAGCACCAGGGCCGCGCCGAATACCTTCGGCAAATACAGCGCCAGCATGTCAAGCGTAGCTGAAACTCGCTCAAGTCCAAGGGATTCGGCCGCCGAAACCAGGAAAATCAGCAAAATGAACCAATAGACGATCTTGCCGATCAGCGTCGAAATCGGTACCTGGAGGCCGGCACGCCCCAGCAGCTTGGTCAATCCGGTGCCGCCCATCAGGCGATCCAGCCCCAGTTTGGCCAGCAGCTTGGACAGCAGGGTGTCGAGCAGCTTGGCCACGACGAAGCCCAGCAACACCACCACCAGCGCCCCGAACAGGTTAGGGATGAAGTTCGCCACTTTGGTCCACAAGGCAGTCATTGCCGTGACGAGGCTCTGGGTCCAGAGATCAAGTTCCATATTCAGTCAGCCTTATCCGTGGAGCGAGCAATGGGGGGACGCCGCGAAACCGGCGAAACGTGGGCCGATCCGTTGTTCAGCGCGATCATCAGCGCCTGCAGCCAACGGCCCATCAGACTGAAGAGATCACCGGCGCCAACCTGTCGGTTGGCGGTTTTCAGGACACGCCCCAAGCAAGCGTCGTCGTCACGGGTGGACGGCGAGGCCTTGAGCATGTCACGCAGAGATTGTTCGAACGGATCGTGCATACGCACCTCTCGGTATATCTGTGAAAGACGCGATCAATTTTTTGCAGGTCACATGAAACATGTTTCAAACCCAGCGCAAACGTCGGAAAAGCCACCATTGTCCGGCGGCAACGGCGACGATCAGCAGACAAGCGATAACGAAACCGTAGGGGTTGCCGGACCACGGAATACCGCCGACGTTGATCCCCAGCAGACCGGTCAGGAAGCTCATCGGCAGGAAGATCCCAGTGATGATCCCGAAGCGGTACATGGTCCTGTTCATGCGCACGTTCAGACGCCGATCCTCGGCCTCAAGCACAAGCCCCACGCGCTCGCGGGTCAACTCGAGCTCTTCCAGGTAACGGGTCAGACTGTTGTTCAATTCGTTCCAGTAACCGGCCTCTTCATCAGCGAACCAGGGCAGCTTGATCCGGCTCAACTGGCCGAAGATATCCCGCTGCGGCGCCAGGAAACGTTTCAGCCCGGCAGCTCGACGACGTATCTGCACGATGGCGCCATGTTCGGGACTATACCGTTCGTCGGCATCTATCTTTTCTTCTTCGTCGTCGACCACTTCCGAGAGGTCGCTGACCAGATCCTGCACCTTCAGGGTGAGGTATTGCGCGATGTAGAGAATCAGTTCGGCAGCGTTTTTCGGCCCCTTGCCCTGCTCCAGTTGCAGCAGCAACTCGTCGGTCGCGCGCAACGGCCGCAGGCGCAGGGAAATCACCCGCTGGTGCGCCGCGAAGACCCGCACCGAGACCATATCCTCGGGCTCGGCACCGGGATTGAGGTTGACCCCACGCAGAAACAGCAGAAGTTCGCTTTCGGGCAAGGGCAACAGGCGTGGCCGGGTATTCTCTTCCAGCAGCAGGTCGCAGTTGAATTCACTCAAGCCGCTGGAGGTGCGCAACCAGGCATGGGTCTGCGGATGGCTGCGATCCCAGTGCAGCCAGAGGCTTTCCTCAGGCTGCAGCTGCAGGTCATCGAGCTCCGTCCGAGCAATCGAGCGCGCACCGCCCCTACCATCCAGAACCAGGGCATGGACCAGCCCCCACTGCGCGTTTTCTTCCTCGAACATCCTTACCCCATCGTATTGCAAAAATTTACTCAGGCATCTTCAGCGGGCTTGGCGCAACGATCACGCCATTGTTGTCCGCATAGATATATTCGCCCGGGCGAAAGGTCACGCCGGCAAAGGTCACCGGGACATTGAGGTCGCCAATGCCACGCTTGTCGGTTTTCATCGGATGGCTGGCCAACGCCTGCACCCCCAGGTCGGTCTGGGCGATCACGTCGACATCACGGATGCAACCGTAGATCACCAGCCCTTCCCAGCCGTTCTTCGCCGCCTTCTCGGCCAGCATGTCGCCCAGCAGGGCACGACGCAGGGAACCACCGCCATCGACCACCAGCACCTTGCCCCGACCATCGAGCTCGACCTGGTCCTTGACCAGGGAGTTGTCTTCGAAGCACTTGATGGTGACGATTTCACCGCCGAAGGAATCGCGGCCGCCGAAATTGCTGAACATCGGTTCAAGCACCTGTACCAACTCCGGATAGGCGTCGCACAGGTCGGGGGTGAGGTAATGATCCATGGGTAAACTCCTGTAGGTGGAATCGAGAATGCCAGACTACGCAGGTCGCGCTACAAGATGAAACGCTTGCCCCGGTCGAATGTTTAGACAATGACCCAAACCGCTCAATGCGTCATATCTTAGCCTTTACCACTCGTCAGCGGAATGCCCTTGTCAGGGCGTTTCCTGAACAACGGCTGACTCACGGAGCAAGAAGGCCTGCTGATCATGCAGCCAATCGGCCACCCGCGGCCAGACTTCGGCCTGTGCCGGCTTGCTCACCAGCATCTCGACATGACCGAAATCCGAGCTGAAACCCTGCGCGCGGCCCAGGCAGAGAAAATGCTTGTAGGCCGAGCCGATCTGCTCGAACAGCTTGCGACAGGCCCAGGCCGGGTCCTGGTGATCGCCGACCGCGCTCACCGCCAGCACTGGCACGTCCACCTCGGCCAGGCCGCCCCACCAGTCCCGCTCGGCATCCCGGAAACGCCCGAACAGGCCGTACCAGCGCAGGCTTTCCAGGGCCAGGCCGATGGGCTCGTCTTCCGGGCCGCGCTTGAGACGCGAACCGGACAAATGGGCGAAACGCCTGAGCAGCAAGCGACCGCCCCACTCCACCGGTGGAATTTTCAACGGCCAATAGGTGCGACTGACCTGGCAGCCGAACAATGCCGCCGAGGCGACGGCAGGGGCACCCAGGTATTGACCGCCCAAGGCCGCCGCCAGGGTGGTGCCACCGAGGGAATGGCCGATCCAGTGGGGAATCTGCGCGCTTTGCTCACGCACGAACGCGGCGATGGCCGGTAGGTCGTAACGGGCGTAATCGGCCACGCGATTGCGTCGATAACCGTGATTGCGTGCCGAGAGTCCATGACCGCGCATTTCCGGGATCCATACATCGAACCCGGCACGCGCCAGATAGGCACCCAAACCGATGCCCTTGGCGGAATACCAGAACCGCCGGTTGGAAAAGCTGCCATGCAGGAGGATGACCGGCACGCCACGCGCTTCAGGCTCGTCGGCGAGGCCCAGGCGAGTAAGCGCCAGCTCGACCGTGCCATCGGGGCTGTTGCCTGGTTTCAAACGATAGACGTCTTCACAGAGATCGCCACGACGCTCGGCGCTGATCAAGGCCACCGGAAAAAGATTGCTGCTGCTTTGCATAAGGCTCTTGCACAAAAAAGGGCGACCCATGTGGACTCGCCCTGAAAATAAGGTTTGTAACACTCAACGTCAAAACACCGCGAACCTGTAGGAGCCTGGCTTGCCAGCGAAGCTTTTGGCGCCCTCAAGGACGCATCGCTGGCAAGCCAGCTCCCACAAGGGTCAGGCCTGCGCCTGCCCTTCGGCCAGGAAGAACCAGGTCTCCAGCACGGAGTCCGGGTTCAACGACACGCTTTCAATGCCCTGCTCCATCAACCAAAGCGCCAGGTCCGGGTGATCGGAAGGCCCCTGGCCGCAGATGCCGATGTACTTGCCAGCCTTGTTGCAGGCCTGGATAGCGTTGGACAACAGCTTCTTCACCGCCGGGTTACGCTCGTCGAACAGGTGCGCGATGATCCCGGAGTCGCGGTCCAGGCCCAGGGTCAATTGGGTCAGGTCGTTGGAACCGATGGAAAAGCCGTCGAAGTACTCGAGGAACTCGTCGGCAAGGATGGCGTTGGATGGCAACTCGCACATCATGATCACGCGCAGGCCGTTATCGCCACGGGCCAGGCCATTGGCGGCGAGCAGGTCGACCACCTGGCTGGCTTCGCCCAGGGTACGAACAAACGGCACCATGATTTCAACGTTGGTCAGGCCCATCTCGTTGCGCACGCGCTTGAGGGCGCGGCATTCGAGTTCGAAGCAGTCACGGAACGACTCGCTGATGTAGCGCGAAGCCCCACGGAAACCCAGCATCGGGTTTTCTTCTTCCGGCTCGTAGAGCTTGCCGCCGATCAGGTTGGCGTATTCGTTGGACTTGAAGTCCGACAGGCGCACGATGACTTTCTTCGGCCAGAACGCCGCCGCCAGGGTGCTGATACCTTCGACCAGCTTCTCGACATAAAAACCGACCGGATCGTCGTAGCCGGCAATGCGCTTGTCGACGCTGTCCTTGATTTCCGCTGGCAGCCCGGCGTAATTCAGCAACGCCTTGGGGTGTACGCCGATCATGCGGTTGATGATGAACTCCAGACGGGCCAAGCCCACACCGGCGTTCGGCAACTGCGCGAAGTCGAAGGCGCGGTCCGGGTTGCCGACGTTCATCATGATCTTGAACGGCAGCTCCGGCATGGCATCGACGGAGTTTTTCTTGATATCGAAGCCCAGCTCGCCTTCGAAGATATAACCGGTGTCGCCTTCGGCACAGGAAACGGTCACGCCCTGGCCATCCTTCAGCAGTTGGGTGGCGTTGCCGCAACCGACCACCGCCGGAATCCCCAGCTCACGGGCGATGATCGCCGCGTGGCAGGTCCGCCCGCCACGGTTGGTGACGATGGCGCTGGCGCGCTTCATCACCGGCTCCCAATCCGGGTCGGTCATGTCGGAGACCAGCACGTCACCCGGCTGGACCTTGTCCATCTCTGACACGTCCTTGATGATCCGCACCTTGCCGGCGCCGATGCGCTGGCCGATGGCCCGCCCTTCCACCAGCACGGTGCCGGTTTCCTTGAGCAGGTAGCGTTCCATGACATTGGCCTGGGTACGGCTCTTCACGGTTTCCGGACGCGCCTGGACGATATACAGCTTGCCGTCGTCACCGTCCTTGGCCCACTCGATGTCCATCGGGCACTTGTAGTGCTTCTCGATGATCATCGCCTGCTTGGCCAGCTCGCTGACCTCGGCATCGCTGAGGCAGAAACGCGCGCGCTCGGCCTTGTCGACGTCGACGGTCTTGACCGAACGACCGGCCTTGGCTTCGTCGCCGTAGATCATCTTGATCGCCTTGCTCCCCAGGTTGCGGCGCAGGATGGCGGGACGACCGGCTTCAAGAGTGCCCTTATGCACGTAGAACTCATCCGGGTTCACCGCGCCCTGGACGACGGTCTCACCCAGGCCGTAGGCACCGGTGATAAACACCACGTCACGGAAGCCCGACTCGGTGTCGAGGGTGAACATCACGCCGGCGGTGCCGGTTTCCGAACGCACCATGCGCTGCACACCGGCGGACAGGGCCACCAGCTTGTGGTCGAAGCCCTGGTGCACGCGGTAGGAGATGGCGCGGTCATTGAACAGCGAGGCGAAGACTTCCTTGGCCGCACGGATCACGTTTTCCACGCCGCGGATATTCAGGAAGGTTTCCTGCTGGCCGGCGAAGGAGGCGTCCGGCAGGTCTTCGGCGGTGGCCGAGGAGCGCACGGCCACCGCCATGTCCGGATTGCCCGCCGACAGGCTGGCGAAGGCCGTACGGATCTCGGCGTTGAGCTTCTCGGGGAACTCGGCTTCCATGATCCACTGGCGGATTTGCGCGCCGGTTCGGGCCAGGGCGTTGACGTCGTCGACATCCAGCGCATCCAGCGCCGCATGGATCTGGTCGTTCAGGCCACTGAGTTCGAGAAAATCACGATACGCCTGAGCCGTAGTGGCAAAGCCGCCGGGGACCGATACACCGGCACCCGCGAGGTTACTGATCATCTCGCCCAGGGATGCGTTCTTGCCCCCTACGTGCTCTACATCATGGACGCCGAGCTTATCGAGGGAAACTACGTACTCTACCAAGGTGATCTCTCCACTAATATGTTGGAAAAGCTCAGGAGCGGGCTGCTCTGTGGCAGAAAGCTGCCTGCGCGACGATCATGCTGAGTTAAAAACAGGCTCGGAATGCTCATTTGGTAAACCAAACTCCGCTTCCTCGCCTGTTTTTGCCTTGCCTGATCGCCGCTCGGCGAGCTTTCACCGCTATAGCCATGTGGCCTGGACCTGGAAAATAAGTGAGAATGTCCGCCATTCCTGGCGTACAAATCCCGCCTATCATATCCAAGAATCGTCACCAGCTTAAGGCCCAAGGCGCAAATGAAACGATCTGCTTTCTTTATCTCCGATGGCACGGGTATCACCGCCGAAACTCTGGGTCAAAGCCTGCTGGCGCAGTTCGAAAACATTACCTTCGCCAAACTCACCCGGCCCTACATCGACAACGCCGACAAGGCCAGGGCCATGGTACAACAAATCAATATCGCCGCCGAAAATGACGGATTTCGACCGATCATCTTCGATACCATCGTCAACCAGGACATTCGTGAGATCCTCGCCACGTCCAATGGTTTCATGATCGACATCTTTTCCACCTTCCTCGCCCCACTGGAACAGGAACTGACCGAGCACTCATCCTACTCGGTGGGCAAGTCCCACTCCATCGGCGGCAACTCCAACTACATGGAGCGCATCGAGGCGGTGAACTTCGCCCTGGACAACGACGACGGCGCCCGCACCCACTATTACGACAAGGCCGACCTGATCCTGGTGGGCGTGTCGCGCTGCGGCAAGACCCCGACCTGCCTGTACATGGCGATGCAATTCGGCATCCGCGCGGCCAACTACCCGCTGACCGAGGACGACATGGAGCGCCTGCAACTGCCGACCGCCTTGCGCGCGCACCAGCACAAGCTGTTCGGCCTGACCATCGACCCGGACCGCCTCACCGCGATCCGCAACGAGCGCAAGCCCAACAGCCGCTATTCCAGCTATGCCCAGTGCGAATTCGAAGTGCGCGAGGTGGAAAACCTGTTCCGCCGCGAGAATATCGCCCATATCAATTCCACGCATTTCTCGGTGGAAGAGATTTCCGCGAAGATCCTCGTCGAAAAAGGTGTGGAGCGGCGGTTCAAGTAACACGATCGTGCCTGCAAGCCCTGTGTCGTCAGAACTGACACTTTCGCGGGCAAGCTCTGCTCTCACAGGCTCTCGGTCGCACACAGTTTTTTTGGCACGACTCGGGACAGTGTGGGAGCGGAGCTTGCCCGCGAAAAGGCCGGCACAGACAGCCTAGATCACGAACAGATCAACAAACCGCTGCACCGGCGTCGCCTCCAGGCGCGCCGAATCCTTGCACAAGGCCAGGATTTCGGCACTGCGCTGGGCAGTGAAGCGCGTCGCCAGGTTGGCCTTGAACTTGTCTTCCAGTAACGGAATACCCTCGGCCCGGCGGCGGCGATGGCCGAGCGGGTATTCGACCGCCACCTGCTCGGTACTCGTGCCGTCCTTGAAAAACACTTGCAGCGCATTGGCGATCGAACGCTTGTCGGCCTCCAGGTATTCACGGGTGTAACGCGGCTCCTCAACGATCACCATCTTCTCGCGCAACACATCAATGATCGGATGGCTCGCGTGAAAATCATCTTCATAGTGCTCGGCCACCAGCTCGCCGAAAGCCAGCGGCACCGCCGTCATGTACTGGAGGCAGTGGTCGCGGTCGGCGGCATTGGCCAGCTTGCCGACCTTGGAAATGATGCGGATCGCCGACTCATGAGTGGTAATCACGATCCGATCGATCTGGCCCAGGCGGTTTCTGACCAGGGGATGCAACGTCAGCGCCGCCTCGCAGGCCGTCTGGGCGTGGAACTCGGCCGGAAAACTGATTTTGAACAGCACGTTTTCCATAACATAGCTGCCATAGGCCTGGGAAAGGCTGAACGCGCGCTTGTCTGCGGGCTTGAGCGCCAGATCCTTGCTGGTGTGACTGAACAGCACGTCGTAGAAGCCCCATTGCGCCGCGCTCAACACCCCGGGAATCCCCATTTCCCCACGCAGGGCGATATCCGCCAGGCGTACGCCACGACTGGTGGCATCGCCCGCCGCCCAGGATTTACGCGAACCGGCATTCGGTGCGTGACGATAAGTACGCAATGCCTGCCCATCGACAAAGGCGTGGGACAGCGCCGCCAACAGCTGTTCACGGCTGGCCCCCATCAGTTTGGCGGTGACCGCGGTAGAGGCGACTTTCACCAGCAGCACATGGTCAAGACCGACTCGATTGAAGGCATTCTCCAGCGCGATCACGCCTTGAATCTCATGGGCCATGATCATCGCTTCCAACACCGCACGTACGGTCAGCGGAGGCTCGCCGTTGGCCACATGCTTCTGCGACAGATGATCGGCCACCGCAAGAATTCCGCCCAGGTTATCCGAGGGGTGACCCCACTCGGCCGCCAACCAGGTGTCGTTGTAGTCGAGCCAGCGGACGATGCAGCCGATGTCCCAGGCCGCCTTGACCGGATCGAGGCGAAAGCGGGTCCCCGGCACCCGGGCGCCGAACGGCACCACGGTACCCTCGACCAGCGGCCCCAGATGTTTGGTGCACTCGGGAAAACGCAGCGCCAACAGACCGCAGCCGAGCGTATCCATCAGGCAATGACGAGCGGTGTCCCACGCTTCCGGGGACTCGATTCGGTAATCGAGCACATAGTCGGCAATGTCCTGCAGGACCTGATCGTAATCGGGACGCTCATTCAGATCGACGTTGACGCTCATCTTCGCTTCACTCCCCGGGTATGCGTACCCAACCTTCCATCAGGACCCGTGCACTGCGACTCATAATGGCCTTGACCACGGTCCACTCGCCGTTGACCTGGGAAGCCTCGGCACCGACCCGCAAGGCGCCCGATGGATGGCCGAAACGCACCGCACTGCGTGCGCCACCGCCCGCCGCCAGGTTCACCAGCGTGCCAGGGATCGCCGCCGCCGTGCCGATAGCCACGGCCGCCGTGCCCATCATCGCGTGGTGCAGCTTGCCCATGGACAAGGCCCGTACCAACAGATCCAGATCGGCCGCCGCTACCGGCTTGCCGCTTGACGCGGTGTAGTTCGCCGGAGCCGCGACAAACGCCACCTTCGGCGTGTGCTGCCGCGTGGCCGCCTCGTCGATACGCTGGATCAGGCCCATGCGCACCGCACCGTAGGCGCGAATCGTCTCGAACATCGCCAGGGACTTCGGATCACCGTTGATATCGCCCTGCAACTCGGTACCGGTATAGCCGATATCCGCCGCATTGACGAAAATCGTCGGGATCCCGGCATTGATCATAGTCGCCTTGAAGGTGCCCACGCCCGGCACCTCCAGGTCATCCACCAGATTGCCGGTGGGAAACATCGAACCGCCAGCCCCCTCTTCCTCGGCCGCCGGGTCCATGAACTCAAGCTGCACTTCAGCGGCCGGAAAGGTCACGCCGTCGAGTTCGAAGTCACCGGTTTCCTGCACCTGACCGTCGCTGATCGGCACATGGGCGATGATGGTCTTGCCGATATTCACCTGCCAGATCCGCACCACTGCCACGCCGTTGCGCGGAATCCGGCCGGCGTCCACCAGGCCGGCGCTGATGGCGAACGAACCGACCGCCGCCGACAGGTTGCCGCAGTTGCCGCTCCAGTCGATAAACGGTTTGTCGATGGAAACCTGACCGAACAGGTAATCGACGTCGTGATCGGCCTTGATGCTCTTGGACAGGATCACCGTCTTGCTGGTGCTGGAGGTCGCGCCACCCATGCCGTCGATCTGCTTTTCATAGGGATCGGGGCTGCCGATCACCCGCAACAACAACGTGTCCCGCGCCGCGCCGGGCAGCTGCGCGGCTTCCGGCAGGTCACTGAGGTTGAAGAACACCCCTTTGCTGGTACCGCCCCGCATGTAGGTGGCGGGAATCCTGATTTGCGTTGCATGAGCCATGAAATTTCCTGCAGAGTCTGGGCGCGACATTATTTCGCGGCGAGACACAAATGTGTGGGAGCCGGCTTGCCGGCGATGACGGAGGTGAATCTTGCGCCTCAATCGCTGACAGACCGGCCGGTCATGAACAAGGCCGGGGCTTCGGTCGCCGCCCCGGCACCTTACTCAGCTCGCCGTGGCCGATTGGAGGAAGTCCTGGGCAAAACGCTGCAAGACACCGCCGGCCTCGTAGATCGAGACCTCTTCGGCGGTGTCGAGGCGGCAGGTCACAGGCACTTCGATACGCTCGCCGTTGTGACGATTGATAACCAGGGTCAGGGTGTTACGGGGAGTACGCTCACCGACCACATCGAAGGTCTCGGTGCCGTCGATACCGAGGGTCTTGCGGTCGGTCCCCGGCTTGAACTCCAGCGGCAATACGCCCATGCCCACCAGATTGGTACGGTGGATACGCTCGAAGCCTTCGGCGGCAATCGCCTCGACCCCGGCCAGGCGCACGCCCTTGGCCGCCCAATCACGGGACGAGCCCTGGCCGTAGTCGGCACCGGCAATGATGATCAGCGGCTGCTTGCGCTGCATGTAGGTTTCGATGGCTTCCCACATACGCATGACCTGGCCTTCCGGCTCGACCCGCGCCAGGGAACCCTGCTTGACCTGGCCGTTTTCCACGACCATTTCGTTGAACAGTTTCGGGTTGGCGAACGTGGCGCGTTGTGCCGTGAGGTGGTCGCCGCGATGGGTCGCGTAGGAGTTGAAGTCCTCTTCCGGCAGGCCCATTTTCGCCAGGTACTCACCCGCCGCGCTGTCGAGCATGATGGCGTTCGATGGCGACAGGTGATCGGTGGTGATGTTGTCCGGCAGTACCGCCAGCGGGCGCATGCCCTTGAGCGGCCGCGCACCGGCCAGGGCGCCTTCCCAGTAAGGCGGACGGCGGATATAGGTGCTCATTGGCCGCCAGTCGTACAGCGGCGTGACCTTGGGACCGGTGTCTTCTTGGATGGCGAACATCGGGATGTAGACCTTGCGGAACTGCTCCGGCTTCACCGACGCCTTGACCACCGCGTCGATTTCCTCGTCGCTCGGCCAGATGTCCTTGAGGCGGATTTCCTGGCCGTCGGCGTCCAGGCCCAGTACGTCCTTCTCGATATCGAAACGGATGGTCCCGGCGATCGCGTAGGCCACCACCAGTGGCGGCGACGCGAGGAAGGCCTGCTTGGCGTACGGATGGATGCGCCCGTCGAAGTTGCGGTTACCGGACAACACCGCCGTGGCGTAGAGGTCACGGTCGATGATTTCCTGCTGGATCACCGGATCCAGCGCACCGGACATGCCGTTGCAGGTGGTGCAGGCAAAGGCCACGACGCCAAAGCCCAATTGCTCCAACTCCTGGGTCAACCCGGCTTCATCCAGGTACAGCGCCACGGTCTTGGAACCCGGCGCCAGGGACGACTTGACCCACGGCTTGCGGGTCAGGCCGAGCTTGTTGGCATTGCGCGCCATCAGACCGGCGGCGATCACGTTGCGCGGGTTGCTGGTGTTGGTGCAACTAGTGATGGCGGCGATGATCACCGCGCCGTCGGGCATCTGCCCCGGCACATCGTCCCACTGGCCGGCAATGCCCTTGGCCGCCAGGTCGCTGGTGGCGACGCGGGCATGAGGGTTGCTCGGGCCGGCCATATTACGCACCACCGAGGACAGATCGAAGCTCAGCCCACGCTCGTAGTCCGCGCCTTTCAGGCTATCGGCCCAGAGGCCAGTGTGGCGGGCGTAGGTTTCCACCAGCTTGACCTGCTCGTCTTCACGTCCGGTGAGTTTCAGGTAGTCGATGGTCTGCTGATCGATATAGAACATCGCCGCCGTGGCGCCGTACTCCGGGGCCATGTTGGAAATGGTCGCGCGATCGCCCAGGGTCAGCGCGCTGGCGCCTTCGCCGAAGAACTCCAGCCAGGCACCGACCACTTTCTGTTTACGCAGGAACTCGGTCAGCGCCAGCACCATGTCGGTGGCGGTGATGCCCGGTTGCAGCTTGCCGGTCAATTCGACGCCGACACTTTCCGGCAGGCGCATCCAGGACGCCCGGCCGAGCATCACGCTTTCGGCTTCGAGGCCACCGACACCGATGGCGATCACCCCCAGGGCATCGACATGGGGCGTGTGGCTGTCGGTGCCGACACAGGTGTCGGGGAAAGCCACACCGTCACGCGCCTGGATCACCGGAGACATTTTCTCCAGGTTGATCTGGTGCATGATGCCGTTGCCCGGCGGTATCACATCGACGTTCTTGAACGCCTTCTTGGTCCAGTCGATGAAATGGAAACGGTCTTCGTTGCGACGGTCTTCGATGGCGCGGTTCTTGGTAAAGGCGTCCGGGTCGAAACCGCCGCACTCCACCGCCAACGAATGGTCGACGATCAACTGGGTCGGCACCACCGGGTTGACCTGGGCCGGATCGCCGCCCTGGGACGCGATGGCATCACGCAGCCCGGCCAGGTCGACCAGGGCGGTCTGGCCGAGAATGTCATGACAGACCACGCGGGCCGGGAACCAGGGAAAGTCGAGGTCGCGCTTGCGTTCGATCAGTTGCTTCAGGGAGTCGCTGAGGGTCGCCGGGGCGCAGCGCCGGACCAGGTTCTCGGCAAGCACCCGGGAAGTGTAAGGCAGGGTCGCATAGGCCCCGGGCTGGATGGCATCGACCGCCGCACGGGCGTCGAAAAAATCCAGCTGGCTGCCGGGTAGCGATTTACGGTATTCAGTGTTCATCGTCAGGACTCGGTCACGGTAGATTCAAGAGTGGACGCAGAACCTGTAGGAGTTGCATTTGCCAGCGAAACTTGTGGCGACCTTGAGGCCCCATTCGCGGGCAAGCTCCGTTCCCACAACGTCCATGTTGTACACAGGTTCAGGCTCGACTCAAATACTGTGGGAGCGGAGCTTGCCCGCGAAGAGGCCCTCAAGCCAGTCCAAGGCTTCGCGGACAAACACGCTTCCCACAGCCGGTATTCAGCGACGCTCGATTGGCACGAACTTGCGCTGCTCGACACCGATGTACTCGGCGCTCGGACGGATGATGCGGTTATTGCCACGCTGTTCGAACACATGCGCGGCCCAGCCGGTCAGGCGCGAGCAGACAAAGATCGGCGTGAACAACTTGGTCGGGATACCCATGAAGTGGTACGCCGAGGCATGGTAGAAGTCGGCGTTGGGGAACAGTTTCTTCTGCTCCCACATGGTCTTGTCGATGGCTTCGGAAACCGCAAACAACACAGTGTCACCGACTTCATCGGCGAGTTTCTTCGACCAGCCCTTGATCACTTCATTGCGCGGATCGTTGTCTTTGTAGATCGCATGACCGAAGCCCATGATCTTGTCCTTGCGCGCCAGCATGCCAAGGGTGCCTTCGACGGCCTCCTGCGGCGAACTGAAACGCTCGATCATTTCCATCGCCGCCTCATTGGCGCCGCCGTGCAGCGGGCCGCGCAAGGAACCGATGGCGGCGGTGACGCAGGAGAACAGATCGGACAGGGTCGAAGCACAGACCCGCGCGGTGAAGGTCGAGGCGTTGAACTCGTGCTCCGCGTAGAGGATCAGCGACACATCCATCACCTTGCGGTGCAGCTCGCTCGGCGCCTTGCCATGCAACAGGTGCAGGAAGTGCCCGCCGATGGAGACCTCATCGGTCACGCAGTCGATGCGCAGGCCTTCGTGGCTGAAGCGATACCAGTAGCACATGATCGCCGGGAACGCGGCCAGCAGCCGGTCGGTGGCTTCATGCTGGCGGGAAAAGTCGCCTTCGGGTTCGATATTGCCGAGGAAGGAACAGCCGGTGCGCATCACATCCATCGGATGGGCGTCAGCGGGAATCCGCTCCAGCACTTCCTTCAGCGCCTGGGGCAAATCGCGCAAGGTCCGCAACTTGCCCATGTAGGCCGCCAGTTCGGTGGCCGTCGGCAGTTCGCCGTACAACAGCAGGTAGGCAACTTCTTCGAAACGCGCCTCGGCGGCCAGTTCACGCACGTCGTAGCCACGGTAAGTCAGGCCGGCACCGGCCTGGCCAACGGTGGACAGGGCGGTTTGCCCGGCGACCTGGCCACGCAGGCCGGCACCGCTCAGTACTTTTGCTTCAGCCATTGCTCTCTCCAATTCTTGATGTTGTCAGGGACTCGGCCATTCAATCAATGGGCGTTCGCCGCAAGAGGCTGCACACCCAAACCGTGGGAGCGGAGCTTGCCCGCGAAGCTTTTTGGCGCTCTCAGGGGCCCCTTCGCGGCGGTGCGGCGATCCGACAAGCTCCGCGCCCACAAAAAACGATCAGCCCTTCTTCTGGGCAAACAGCGCATCAAGCTTCTGCTCGAAGGTGTGGTAGTCGATACGGTCGTACAACTCCATGCGGGTCTGCATGGTGTCGATCACATTCTGCTGGGTACCGTCGCGGCGAATCGCCGTGTAGACGTTTTCCGCCGCTTTGTTCATCGCGCGGAAGGCCGACAGCGGGTACAGCACCAGCGACACATCGGCGGACTTCAGCTGTTCGGTGGTGAACAGCGGCGTCGCACCGAACTCGGTGATGTTGGCCAGGATCGGCGCTTTCACCCGGCTGGCGAACAATTTGTACATTTCCAGTTCAGTAATGGCTTCCGGAAAGACCATATCGGCGCCGGCCTCGATGCACGCGGCGGCACGTTCCAGGGCCGATTCCAGGCCTTCCACGGCCAGGGCATCGGTCCGCGCCATGATCACGAAGCTGTCGTCGGTGCGGGCATCCACCGCCGCCTTGATGCGGTCGACCATCTCCTGCAGGGTGACAATTTCCTTGTTCGGACGATGACCGCAACGCTTGGCGCCGACCTGGTCCTCGATATGAATCGCCGCCGCACCGAACTTGATCATCGACTTGACCGTGCGCGCGACGTTGAACGCCGAGGCGCCGAAGCCGGTGTCGACATCCACCAGCAGCGGCAGGTCGCAGACATCGGTGATGCGTCGCACGTCAGTGAGCACGTCATCCAGGCCGGTGATGCCCAGGTCCGGCACCCCGAGGGAACCCGCCGCGACACCGCCACCGGACAGGTAGATGGCCTTGAAGCCGGCACGCTTGGCCAGCAAGGCGTGGTTGGCGTTGATCGCGCCGACCACTTGCAAGGGATGTTCGCTGGCGACCGCATCGCGGAAACGCTGACCGGGCGTGCTCTGGTTGGAACCCTGACTCATGACTCACCTCGCTTCGTAGCTGTCGGTTTGACGGCGTCCTGGTAGTGACGCGCGATATTGCGTTTCGACGCGCCGATATGGCGGCGCATCAGCAGTTCGGCCAATTCGCCATCACGCTCGGCGATGGCGTCGAGAATCCGGTGATGTTCGGCGAACGCCTGGCGTGGCCGATTGGGGGTAACGGAAAACTGGATGCGGTACATGCGCACCAACTGGTACAGCTCGCCGCAGAGCATCTGGGTCAGGGTGCGGTTGCCGGCGCCCTGGATGATCCGGTAGTGGAAGTCGAAATCACCCTCCTGCTGGTAATAGCCGACACCGGCCTGAAAGGCTGCGTCACGCTCATGGGTATTGAGAACCTGTCGCAACTCCTCGATTTCCTCGACGGTCATGCGCTCGGCGGCCAAGCGACAGGCCATGCCTTCGAGGGACTCGCGGATCTCGTAGAGCTCGATCAGTTCGGCCTGGCTGAGGGACACCACCCGCGCCCCGACATGGGGCACGCGCACCAGCAGGCGCTGGCCTTCAAGGCGGTGAATGGCCTCGCGCAGCGGGCCGCGGCTGATGCCGTAGGTGCGCGCCAGTTCCGGCTCGGAAATCTTGCTGCCGGGGGCAATCTCACCCTTGACGATCGCCGCCTGAATACGCCGGAAGACGTTCTCCGAGAGGGTCTCGGACTCCTCAGGGTCAATCAGGGTAATCGCCTGCTGATCCAGCATATTGTCGACACTCCATGAGTTAATGGCGGTAAAAATAGCCAAAAACGACAAAGCAGTCAAAGCATTTGTCAGGATTGTCGACAATAGTCTAAGAGAGTCGCCTGAAAGTCCAAACCGTCATTTGCCCTGCGCTGGCACCACAAAATCAGCACGCCAAGGTGCGCGTCAGTCAAACCTGGCTGATGGCCACACGAGGAAACTCGTTGGTATTTCAGGTTTTATTGGGGTCCTATAAAAATCATCAGCCCTCCCTTAAACTGAAGACTGCTTTAGGAATATAAAGTTTTAGGCAGGCGAATCACGCTAAAAATCGCGTCAACAAGCTATTTCAAACTCGAACACCCTGAAGGCTTTAAAAGCCTCTCGTCTGCCCTACCGACGCCCGCATAATGTTCAGTATTTTCTTTTCTGCACCTCCGTCATGCGCCCGATCAACCGCATCAAATTAACGCATTAAAAAAATATTTAAATCATCCTCCCCATCACTGTTCAACAGCATCCGCGTTCACATATTCAGGCGTAGGAAATTGGGTATAACGCTCCGTCACATCTTCATACCAGCGCCCGATACCGGTCAACATCAACTTCATGTGAGAAATATAACTATCTACTTCTTTATGACAGGCACCAAAATCAGGCAGAGCGGCATGCAAGGCATCCACCTCTTTTACATAGCCATCATGTATCCGGAGGGACTCCTCGACAGCCTCTTTCAATGAGATTTGGTATTCATGCTGCACCACCAACACGATATTAAGCACTTCAGCCGCCAATGCCTTTTCTTTCTCCAAAGAAGCAAAATCATTTTGAATGACCGTAAGCCGCGCTATGACCGCTCTAAATCTTTGAATAACCGGATGATTGTGCAGATGCACCGGCAACGTAAAACCCAGCGCTGGATCCAGCATATCCAGATATGGATACATGGCAATCGAATATTCCCTGATAGGCAGCAGGATCGCCAAAGGAGGGAAGCGCTTTATCTCAGCCAGCTTGTAAGGGGTTTCCGCCATTAAGCCATAGGTGACATAACGATAAAAAGAATGAGCCAATCGCTCAATCCAAAAATCGGGCATAAACGTTTTGAACTCTTTAGTCATCTGCGCCGCCTGGCGGACCATTCCAATATCGTCAGGACGAGGCTCCTCGCCCAAGAGGATATTGACCATGTGATCTCTTATCGGCACCAGCTCACTGATCGGACAAAACTCATAATAATCATCAAACAGTGTCAACCAGATCATCAGCCTGGCTATTGGTCGCAGACGCGCCACATCAGTGGTGGTGGGCGACATATAGGCCGCGGCGGCGGCCAAACCATGCCGTTTATATTTCTCCCGTGTCGCTACCGACATAAAAGTATAATCCGTATCGTACCAGACGACCTCTTCCTCAAGTAGGGAATCGACCAGCGGACTGGCGATAAAAGCCCAAGGGTATGTGGGCATGAGTTGATTATTTTTCTTGCGCATGATGTCAAGCTCTCCGATTGTCAATTTACGACCGATGAGAATTCAAAGCCAATAAAGAACCGTGTCCACGTCTTTAATTCTTAGAAACTTCTCACAGCATGGAAATAAACAACCATTTCACCCATAGAGCTGCTGTTACACCGCCTAGACATCCTGATTTACGGGACCAAAAGATTATAGCCCACACTGCCTGGAGCGCCGCATCGGGCTTGTGGGCATGCAGCATCTGGCGCCCCCCCTCAGGCTTGCCCGTCGCCCGTGCGCTCGGTCATTTGCCCGGCGCTGGCGCGACAAGACCAGCATGCTAGAATGCCGCGCGCATCCGTCGATGCGCTGCCTGTCATATTTTCCTGACAGACGTACGAGGATGCTTGCGCGATATTGCCAGTCCCCTTGAATCAAGATTGCCCGATACGCGCCAGGATTTATGAGACTCAAGCCTTTCCCCCTACTGCTTCTCTGCCTGCTTTGTCTGCCTGGCATGAGCCTGGCGACCGAGAAGACGGTGTACGGCCTGAACGAGTACGCGCGCCTGGCCGGGATCGATCTGCAAGTGCCGGCCAAGCTCGACACCGGAGCCAAGACCGCCTCCCTCAGTGCCCGCGACATCCACCGGTTCAAACGCAACGGCGAGAGCTGGGTACGCTTCTACCTGGCGATCGACGCCGCACACTCGCACCCGATCGAACTGCCCCTGGCCCGCGTCAGCAAGATCAAGCGCCGCGCCGGCGACTATGACCCGGACGAGGGCAACGCCTATACCGCGCGCCCAGTGGTCACCCTGGAAATCTGCATGGGCAGCGCCTTGCGCAGCATCGAACTGAACTTGACCGACCGTAGCAGCTTCCAATACCCGCTGTTGATCGGCTCCGAGGCCCTCAAGCGCTTCGATGCGCTGGTCGACCCCAGCCTCAAATACGCCGCCGGCAAACCCGCCTGCAGCCACGACGCTCAAACCGCCGAGTAATCCGAATGCGTTCTCTTACCCTCCACCTGAAAATTCTCATCACCGTACTGGTGCTGTTGGGGGTTTCGGTCACGGCCTATCAGATTTTCGTGCTGGGGATTCCCGTCACCGAGGATGCTACGGACGACTTGTGGAATATCGACGCCAAGGTCGAGTTCGTCGCCAACAGCAAGGAACCGGTGAAGATCCAGATGTTCGTGCCGCCCCTGAGCCGCGACTACGTCAGCCTCAACGAGAGCTTCATTTCCAACAACTATGGGGTGAGCGTCAACCGCGCCGACGGCAACCGCAAGGTCATCTGGTCGGCACGCAAGGTCAGTGGCAAGCAGACGCTGTATTACCGCCTGGTGCTGACCAAGCGCTACACCGGCGAAAAACCCAAGGTCAAAGGCCCGACTTTCCGCGACAGCATGGCGATCGAAGGACCGGAAAAAATCGCCGCCGACGCTTTGCTCGCACCGATCCGCCAGCACTCGGCGGACGTCGAGACTTTCATCGGCGAGACCATCAAGCGGGTCAACAACCTGGCCGATGACAACGTCAAGCTGCTGCTCGCCGGCGACCCGTCGACCCCGCACAAGGCGCAGATCATCGAGTTGCTGCTGTCCATCGCCCATGTGCCGATGGAAAGGGCCCACACCCTGCGCCTGGTGGCCGATCAACCGCAAACCCCGGAACTCTGGCTGCGCAGCTTCAACGGCAACAACTGGCTGTACTTCAACCCGGACACCGGCGAACAGGGCCTACCCTCCGACCGCCTGCTGTGGTGGACCGGCGCCGACAACCTGATCACCGTCGATGGCGGCAAGAAGGCCGGCGTCACCTTCAGCCTGAACAACAGTGAGATGAACGCGATCCGCCTGGCCAAGCTGACCGACGAGAACTCCGACGCCAACTTCCTCGAATATTCGCTCTACGGCCTGCCGCTGCAAACCCAGCAGACCTTCATGATCATGGTGATGATCCCCATCGGCGTGCTGGTAATCCTGATCCTGCGCAACCTGATCGGCCTGCAGACCCTCGGCACCTTCACCCCGGTGCTGATTGCCCTGGCCTTCCGCGAAACCCAGCTGGGCTTCGGCATCGTGCTGTTCACCATCATTACCGCCCTCGGGCTGTCGCTGCGCTCCTACCTGGAACACCTGAAGTTGCAGATGTTGCCGCGGCTGTCGGTGGTGCTGACCTTCGTCGTGGTGCTGATCGCCGCCATCAGCCTGTTCAGCCACAAGCTGGGCCTGGAGCGCGGCTTGTCGGTGGCGCTGTTCCCGATGGTGATCCTGACCATGACCATCGAGCGCCTGTCCATTACCTGGGAAGAGCGCGGCGCCAATCATGCGCTGAAAGTCGCCATCGGCACGCTGTTCGCGGCGGCCCTGGCCCACTTGATCATGACCGTGCCGGAGCTGATCTACTTCGTCTTCACCTTTCCGGCGATCCTGCTGATCCTGGTGGGCTTCATGCTGGCGATGGGCCGCTATCGCGGTTACCGCCTGACCGAACTGGTGCGTTTCAAGGCATTCCTGAAGGAACAAGCCTGATGTTCGGCCTGTGGAAAACCTGGAAGGCCCTGGAAGCCCGAGGCATCATGGGAATCAACCGGCGCAACGCGGACTATGTACTCAAGTACAACAAGCGCAGCCTCTACCCCATCGTCGACGACAAGATCATCACCAAGGAACGGGCCATCGCCGCCGGCATCCATGTGCCGGAAATGTATGGGGTGATTTCCACGGAAAAGGAAATCGACCGGCTTGAGGCGATCATCGCCGGACGTCGGGATTTCGTCATCAAGCCGGCCCAGGGCGCGGGCGGCGACGGCATCCTGGTGATCGCCGACCGTTTCGAGGGCCATTATCGCTCGATCTCCGGGCGCCTCATCAGCCACGGGGAAATCGAGCACCAGATCTCCAGCATTCTCACCGGCCTGTATTCCCTGGGCGGGCACCGCGACCGCGCGCTGATCGAGTACCGGGTCACCCCCGACCCGATCTTCAGAAGCATCAGCTACGAAGGCGTGCCGGACATCCGCGTCATTGTGCTGATGGGCTACCCGGTGATGGCCATGCTGCGCCTGCCGACCCGTCAGTCCCATGGCAAGGCCAACCTGCACCAGGGCGCCATTGGCGTGGGCGTGGACCTGGCGACCGGGATCACCCTGCGCGGCACCTGGCTGAACAACATCATCCGCAAACACCCGGACACCACCCACCCGGTGGACGGTGTGCAATTGCCAAACTGGGACGCTTTCATGCAACTGGCAGCCGGTTGCCATGAGCTCTGCGGCCTGGGCTACATCGGCGTGGACATGGTGCTGGACCAGGACAAGGGCCCGCTGATCCTCGAGCTCAACGCCCGCCCCGGCCTGAATATCCAGATCGCCAACGACTGCGGCCTGACCCACCGCACCCATGCCGTGGAGGCCCACCTGGCGGAACTGGCCGCCGAGGGCCTCAGCGAGACACCGGCGCAACGGGTGCGCTTTGTCCAGGAACTGTTCGGACGTGTGCCTGCGATCGAAGCCTGATCGGCCCTCTTCATAACACCGCCCCTGTAGAAGCCGGCTTGCTGGCGATGAGACCGGTGAGCCTTGCGCTGATCTTGCGGGCGCCATCGCCAGCAAGCTGGCTCCTACACGATCCTGCGATATCCCTCTAGGAGCGGCGTCGGCAGGGGACTACAATCGCGCACCGCGCTCCCATGGCTGACCCGCCCCCCATGTTGACCTGCTCCGTACATCCGCTGCCCTACCACGCCAATCCCGCTCATTACTTCGCGGCGATTCGCCATGCGCCCGGGGCCGTGCTGCTCGACAGCGGCCGCCCCGAGGCCGAGCGCGGGCGCTACGACCTGCTCAGCGCCTGGCCGCTGGAGCAACTGGCGGTGTTGCCGGACGAACGCGGCGCGGCGTTCCTGCAACGCCTGCGGGACAACCTGGCGCGCCTGGGTGAAGCGCAACTCCCCGCGGGTCTTGAACTGCCTTTTGCCGGCGGCCTGATCGGCTACCTGAGCTACGACTTCGGCCGCCATCTGGAAAACCTGCCTCATCAGGCCCGGGACGACCTGCAACTGCCCGACGCGCGTTTCGGCCTGTACGCCTGGGCGCTGATCAGCGATCACCAGCGAGGCAGCAGCCAACTGGTGTTCCATCCCGGCGTCGAAGCCGTTGAACGCGAACGGCTGATCCAACTGTTCAGCCAACCAGCCGGCCAGGGCAGCAGCGACTTCCAGCTCATGGCGCCGATGACCGCGGACCTCACGACCGAGGCCTACCGCCAGGCGTTCGAACGCATCCAGCACTATATCCAGGCCGGCGACTGCTACCAGGTCAACTTCGCCCAGCGCTTCCGGGCCGCCTGCCAGGGCGATCCGTGGGTTGCCTATTGCGCCTTGCGCGCCGCCTGCCCGACACCCTTCTCCGGTTTCCAGAGCCTGCCCGACCAGGGCGCGGTGCTGAGCCTGTCACCGGAGCGTTTCGTCAAGGTCAGCCAGGGCCAGGTCGAGACACGGCCGATCAAGGGCACCCGCCCGCGTGGCCGCGACGCTGTCGAGGACGCCGCCAACGCCGCCGAACTGCTGGCCAGCGGCAAGGACCGCGCGGAGAACCTGATGATCGTCGACCTGCTGCGCAACGACCTGGGGCGCACCTGCCGCATCGGTTCGGTGCGGGTGCCGGAACTGTTCAGCCTGGAGAGTTACCCCAATGTGCACCATCTGGTGAGCAGCGTGACCGGGACCCTGGCCGACGACCGTGACGCCCTCGACCTGATTGCCGGCAGTTTCCCCGGGGGCTCGATCACCGGCGCACCGAAGATCCGCGCCATGCAGATCATCGACGAGCTGGAACCGACCCGACGGGCGTTGTATTGCGGTTCGCTGCTGTACCTGGATGTACGCGGCGAGATGGACAGCTCCATTGCCATCCGCAGCCTGCTGGTCAAGGATGGCCAGGTCAGTTGCTGGGGCGGCGGCGGCATCGTCGCCGATTCCGACTGGCAGGCCGAATACCAGGAGTCCATCACCAAGGTGAAGGTCTTGCTCGATACCCTGCAAGACCTTTGAAACCCTGCTTCCGGAACACCACAAAACCTGTAGGAGCCAGCTTGCTGGCGATAAGGCCCTCAAGCCTGGCATCGTTCATGCGGACGCCATCGCCGACAAGCCGGCTCCCACAATGACCGCGTTCGAGCATGGGGCCGTCGCCGAAGGATTTTGTTACTATTAGCCTATTCGAGCGCAAAGCGCCGCTGACTTAGGAACCGCCTGATGAGCCAACCATTCGACGTCGCTGAACTCGCCGCGACCTACGCCAACAAGTCCGCCCAGGACATTCTCAAGCTGGCCTTCGCCCAGTTTGGCGATGACCTGTGGATATCTTTCAGCGGCGCGGAAGACGTGGTGCTGGTGGACATGGCCTGGAAACTGAACAAGAACGTCAAGGTCTTCAGCCTCGACACCGGTCGCCTGCACCCGGAAACCTATCGTTTTATCGATCAGGTGCGCGAGCACTACAAGATCGACATCGAGCTGATCTCCCCGGATCACAATGAGCTTGAGCCGTTCGTCAAAGCCAAAGGCCTGTTCAGCTTCTACAAGGACAACCACGGCGAATGCTGCGGCATCCGCAAGATCGCCCCGCTGCGGCGCAAGTTGTCCGGCGTCAGCGCCTGGGCTACCGGCCAGCGTCGCGACCAGAGCCCGGGCACCCGCAGCCAGGTGGCGGTACTGGAAATCGACAGCGCCTTCTCCACCCCGGAACACACCCTGTACAAGTTCAACCCGCTGGCGCAGATGAGCAGCGAAGAGATCTGGGGTTATATCCGCATGCTCGAACTGCCGTACAACAGCCTGCATGAGCGCGGTTTTATCAGCATCGGCTGCGAGCCCTGCACCCGTCCGGTGCTGCCGAACCAGCACGAGCGCGAAGGCCGCTGGTGGTGGGAAGAAGCCACGCAGAAGGAATGCGGTCTGCACGCCGGCAACCTGATCGCCAAGATCTGAAGACCTGGCACGCTCTCCGTGTAGGAGCCAGCTTGCTGGCGATGGCGTCCGCGAGATCAATGCAAGACTCACCGGCCTCATCGCCAGCAAGCTGGCTCCTACAGGGACCGCGTGGCCTTCAAGATCGCGTTCCAGCGCAGACAAAAAAGCCCCGAACCAATCGGGGCTTTTTCATGTTCGGGCGACTCAGTGCACCGGCAGCTCGACACCGTCGAACAGCTCTTCCAGTTCTTGCTTGTTGTGGCACTGGATGGCCTTGGCCATGACTTCACGGGTCAGGTGCGGGGCGAACTTCTCGATGAAATCGCACATGAAACCGCGCAGGAAGGTGCCACGACGGAAGCCGATCTTGGTCACGCTGGACTCGAACAGCTCACTCGCATCAAGCACCACCAGGTCCTTGTCGAGCACCGGGTCCACCGCCATTTTGGCGACGATACCGACACCCAGGCCCAGGCGTACATAGGTCTTGATTACGTCGGCGTCCGCCGCGGTGAACACCACCTTGGGGGTCAGGCCGCGATGGCTGAAGGCCTCGTCCAACTTGGAACGGCCGGTGAATCCGAACACGTAGGTGACGATCGGGTATTCGGCCAGGGTTTCCAGGGTCAGCTTCGGCAGCTTGGTCAGCGGGTGACCCTGGGGCACGACCACGCAACGGTTCCAGCGATAGCACGGCATCATCACCAAGTCGCCGAACAGCTCCAGGGCCTCGGTGGCAATGGCGAAATCCACGGTGCCGTCGGCGGCCATCTCGGCGATCTGCATCGGCGAGCCCTGGTGCATGTGCAGGGCCACATCCGGGTATTGCTTGATAAAGCTGCTGATCACCGGCGGCAAGGCATAACGCGCCTGGGTGTGGGTGGTGGCGATCGACAAGGTGCCTTTCTTCTCGTTGGAGAATTCCTGGGCGATCTGCTTGATGCTCTCGACCTTGCGCAGGATCTCGCCGGCCGTGGTGATGATACGTTCACCGGCTGGCGTGACGCGGGTCAGGTGTTTGCCGCTGCGGGCGAAGACTTCGACCCCCAGCTCGTCTTCGAGCAGGCGGATCTGTTTGCTGATACCCGGCTGAGAGGTGTAAAGGCTTTGGGCGGTGGCGGAAACGTTGAGGTCGTGGTGCGCCACTTCCCAGATGTAGCGCAGTTGTTGAAGCTTCATATGTATCCCTCAAAGCAGGTAGACGCCACAGGTAACAGCGGCGATATATAACTATATGAATGGTTTGAAGAATAAATCTAGAACTTTTTTATCAAATCGCCGACTTTCCGACTCAGATATCGCCATAGCGACGGCGCTGTAACAGTGGCACCAGGTAGACCGGCACCTGGGCCAACTGCAGGACCCGCGCGGCGGTGCGCCCCAAATGCGCCTCGCCAGCGCTGCCATGGCTGTGGCTGCCGACGATCAACAGGTCCACCGAAAGGGCCCGGGCCTGTTCCAGAATGACCTGCGACGGGTCGCCCTGGAGCACCTTGATCGATTGGATCATGCTCAGGTCCTGCAGCCCGTCCGCGCACTCCTCGCGAAAGCTGTCGAGCACCCGCTGCTCAATGGTCGCCATCACGGTGTTAAGACCCTGGCTGTGAAATTCGTTCAATGCCTGTTCGTCCAGGTAGCTCTGCAACACCGATTCGGCGAACAAACCCATCGGCTCGACCGCATGCACCACATACAAATCGGCCTTGAACGTCCGCGCCAGTTCCAGGGCATGCTGCATGACATAAGGCGCATACAGACCGAGGTCGGTGGCATACAACATCGAACGAATCATGGGGCCTCCTCGACTGCCAGAATGGCCGAGCTCAGTTGAGCTTAGCAGCGCCCCGAAGAGCGCGGTGCACGGCTGGTCGGGCCGGCCCCGTTGCTCATCCCTGAAGAAACTCGATCCAGAAAACACCACGACACCTGTAGGAGCCAGCTTGCTGGCGACAGCGGTTTACCAAGCGACGAAAATGTCGACAGTCAGATCGCAATCGCCAGCAAGCTGGCGCCTACAGGACCGCATTCATCCCTGGCGATTGTTCGCGTTGATAAACGCCAGGGCCTGGTACAAGGCCCGGATCTTCGGCAACTCACAACCGACGGCACTCGCCGCGGCCAGCGGGCGCGCATAGACGGCATCCAGCTCCAGCGCGCGCTTGTGGACAAAGTCGTGGTACATGCTCGGCCAGTAGTCCGGCATCTTTTCCGTCACCTTGAACAGGTGCGCGGCATAACCGGCCGGCAGCTCGTGACCGCAGGCCTGGGCGCCCTGCACCACTTCGGCCATCAGCGCCTGGACCAGTTCGCGGCTGCTGTCATCGGTCATCAGCGGCGTGGTGCTGGCCCGCAGCAACACCGACAGGCCATTGTAAGGCACGTTCCACACCAGCTTCTGCCAGCGCGCCTGCTGCAGGTTGGCCATGGCCTGGGACTCGATGCCCGCCTCATGGAACAAGCCAGCCCCCTCTTCGACCAGGGCCTGTCGAGCCGTTGCATCCTGCAGCAACGGACCACTGTGATAACCGATGTTCACCGCCCCGAGGGCCTGATGCACGATAGCCCCGGGGCCGGTACGGTGCACGCAGATAAAGCACAGCCCGCCCAACAGATGCAGTGACTCGGGCAGCAGCGCACGCAACTCATCCTCCACATCGAGGCCGTTCTGCAGCACCAGCACCTTGGCCCCAGGCGCGGCGGCCTGGGCGATCAGCGGGGCGAGACTGGCATTGCTGGTGGTCTTGGTCCCCACCAGCAGCCAGTCGCAGAGTGGCATATCGCTGGCCTGGGCATAGGCCTGCACGGCATTCAGATGCAGAGGACCGTGCACCGCACTGTCGATATGCAAGCCGTTCTCGAGCACTGTCGAAAACTCGCTGCGCAACAAGAAGTGCACATCAAAACCGGCCCGCGCCAGCATGATGCCGTAATACCCGCCGATCGCACCGGTACCGATAATGCCGATACGCGGCTTGCTCGCTGAACCTGTCATGGCAACTCCTCTGGTACAAGACTCAAGGCTTGCCGAAGCGCTTCGGCAAGCTCGTTCACAGCCAGGCGTGAGCGCACAGCGCCATGAAAATCACCGTCCTTGACCACAAACAGCGCCGGCAGATGAAACACCCCGTAACGCTGCACCGCCCCGCCATTATCGCCGGCATCGATCCAGCACAGGCGCTCGACCGGCAGGGCCAGGGTCGGCAAGACCTCCCGAGCAAACCGACAGGAAGCGCAACCGACACTGGTGAATATCAATAATGAAACACCTGGCAAGTCCAATAGATTCCGGTCGATATCAAAATCCGTCAACTCCAGGCTCTTCACTATACTGTTGGAAAGTTTTTCCACTGATCGACGCAGGGAGTCGTTGTTCATGGTGCGCTTTCTTCCTCATCCCGATGACGTTCCCGTCACATTGACCCTGCTTGAACATTCCTGCATTTCCCGCCACCAACTCGAGCGCATCAGCCTGGGCGGTGTGTCCTGCCTCTCGGCCCGCGGCTGGCGCAAAGGCTCGGCGCTGCAGATGTGCATTCCCAGCCTCGGCGCAGCCGCCTGTTATCCCGGCTACGTGGCCTGGTGCCTGAAACGCAAGCACGGCTACCGGGTGGGCATTGCCTTTGTCGACGAGCAAACCCTGTTCGGCGCGCGCATGGGTGAGCAGGTCTGCCAGATCGAACGCTACCAGCGAACGCGCGAGCAACAAAGCGAAGATCGGCAAAACGTCGAAGTCATCGCCCAGCAATGGGTTCGCGAACACGCCAGCGACTTCTCCCGCGCCAGCCTGGAGCAACCTTATGTGCGGGCTTTGCTCGATTAAACCGGCCAGGCCATTGCCCGCGCCCCGCCTAACGCGCTAAGGTTCGGCTCCCCGACGCGCTTAAATCTGCTGCGCTCCGCCGCGCGGGGATCGCTGGCGGCCGGCATCCGTGACCTGACGAGTAACACGATGGCTGATTTACCGATCAACGACCTTAACGTCGCCTCCAACGAGACGCTGATCACCCCTGATCAGCTCAAGCGTGAAATCCCCCTGAGCGAGTCCGCCCTGCGCACCGTGACCAAGGGCCGCGAGGTGATCCGCAATATTCTCGATGGCACCGACCATCGCCTGTTTGTCGTGATCGGGCCTTGCTCGATCCACGACATCAAGGCGGCCCACGAATACGCCGAGCGCCTCAAGGTCCTCGCCGCCGAAGTGTCCGACAGCCTGTACCTGGTGATGCGCGTGTATTTCGAGAAGCCGCGCACCACCGTGGGCTGGAAAGGCCTGATCAACGACCCTTACCTGGATGACTCCTTCAAGATCCAGGACGGCCTGCACATCGGTCGCCAGTTGCTGCTGGATTTGGCGGAAATGGGCCTGCCCACTGCCACCGAAGCCCTCGACCCGATCTCGCCGCAGTACCTGCAGGACCTGATCAGCTGGTCGGCCATCGGCGCGCGTACCACCGAATCCCAGACCCACCGCGAAATGGCCTCGGGCCTGTCCTCGGCCGTGGGCTTCAAGAACGGTACCGACGGCGGCCTGACCGTGGCGATCAACGCCTTGCAGTCGGTGTCCAGCCCGCATCGCTTCCTTGGCATCAACCAGGAAGGCGGCGTGTCCATCGTCACCACCAAGGGTAATGCCTACGGTCACGTGGTCCTGCGTGGCGGCAACGGCAAGCCGAACTACGACTCGGTCAGTGTCGCGGTCTGTGAACAGGCGCTGGCCAAGGCCAAGATCAAGGCCAACATCATGGTCGATTGCAGCCACGCCAACTCCAACAAGGACCCGGCCCTGCAACCGCTGGTGATGGAGAACGTCGCCAACCAGATCCTCGAAGGCAACCAGTCGATCATCGGCCTGATGGTCGAAAGCCACCTGAACTGGGGCTGCCAGGCGATTCCGAAAGACCTCGCCGACCTGCAATACGGCGTGTCGATCACCGACGCCTGCATCGACTGGAGCGCCACCGAAAAAACCCTGCGCAGCATGCATGCCAAGCTCAAGGACGTGCTGCCCAAGCGTCAGCGCGGCTGATCGCAACAGGCAGACACGAAAACGCCGGGCATTGCCCGGCGTTTTCGTGTGCGTCCTGGACTCAGATCTTCGCGGCGTGCCGCTGATGACGTTCCATGTAACGTTCGACATAGGAGCAGGAAGGAATCACCGTGTAACCCATCTGGTCGGCATAGGCCAGCGCCTGCTCGGTCAATGCCGCCGCAATGCCCCGGCCACGCAAGGCGTTGGGCACGAAGGTGCGGTAGATATCCAGGGTCTGCTTACCCAGGTCCATATAGGTCAGGTAGGCACGATGACCGTCCACATTGGTCTCGAATTGATGACCTGCCTGGTCATGGTGGATGGACAACGCCTCGCTCATCACTACTCCTCGCGGGTCTTGGATTCTGACCCTACCTTACATGTTTTTCCGGCGAAGGAACCACCTGGCTCACGACGAAAAATCGTTTCATCAGCCAAATCGCCACAAAGATCCTACGCCGCCCCGTGCCTGGCTGGACAACGAGAAGAGCCGACAGCTCCCGAACAAGTGGGCACCTGACAGATAGTAGGCGTCCTGTCTCCCCCGCTCAAGATACGCTCGTCATGTACTTCGACCGGCTCATGGTAGCCCCGTCGAACTGGCCCTTTCGCTGGAAAACCTGAACAGCGGCTGCAGACTGCCGGAATGTTATGTTGTAAGACGAACTGTGCCGCTTAAAGTCACTTTTCAATTGGCAAAGATGCCCCCCCGCCCAGGTGACGGTAGAAGCAAAGAGTCATTCGCCGCGACTAACACGACGCATGTATGAGCAGTGGACAGTCCCTGTGACTGGCACACTAGTGCAGATCTGACTTAGCCAAAGCGCCCGAATCGCGCCCGCTTGCTGCACATTTTTCATACAGAATCATGAAAACTTAGCTGAAAACATTCTCTTCCAAAAAATTTTTTTGCTTCTTGCGTTACGTCAGTTTACTTACTACAAGTAATGGGTAGTATGTATGCCGACTATATCCCCACTCTGGGGAGATGGTTATTAATAGAAAGTCCTTGAAGGGGAACACGATGAACAACGTTCTGAAATTCTCTGCTCTGGCCCTGGCCGCCGTTCTGGCCACTGGTTGCAGCAGCGCATCCAAAGAAACCGAAGCTCGTCTGACTGCTACGGAAGACGCTTCTGCTCGTGCCCAGGCTCGTGCTGACGAAGCCTACCGCCATGCTGATGAAGCTC
The DNA here is from genome assembly GCF_059420925.1 of Pseudomonas sp. GW821-FHT03C07. Taxonomy (NCBI): domain Bacteria; kingdom Pseudomonadati; phylum Pseudomonadota; class Gammaproteobacteria; order Pseudomonadales; family Pseudomonadaceae; genus Pseudomonas; species Pseudomonas sp. GW821-FHT03C07. The sequence continues at coordinate 131,828 of NZ_JBWKUQ010000014.1, read as the reverse complement.
TGGCTGCTGCTCAAAAAGCACAACAGACTGCTGATGAAGCTAACGAGCGCGCTCTGCGCATGCTCAATAAAGCAAGCAAGAAGTAATAATCCTTCGGGGTTGTTATCAAGCCGATCCATTATTGGATCGGCTTTTTTTTGCCTGTCGGAAAAGCGGGCAGGTATAAAAAACCCGCCTGGGCCACTGGGCCCAGGCGGGTCGCTGTACAAATCCTTACTGCTGCAAATCAGGCGCGTTAGACACCAACGACGGCGCTCCCGGCACGGCGATTTCCGTCGGCAGGCCATCTTCGGCGGCTACCACGTCACGCACCTGATCCCAGTTGACCCGCAAATTCTTCGCCAGGTCTTCACGCTTGAGCAGGGCATTGATCACCGCCGTGTGCTTGTCGACCACCGAAGGGTTGCCATTGTCGTCCAGCGGTGTGTGAGCTTCGAGGAACACCTTGCCGCCGCTCACGCCGAACTTGTAGGCCTCGTTGATAATCCGCACCGAAGTGCCCACCGGCACCATGCCGGCCATCTCCAGCACGTTGTTGTTGTACATGCGGAAACAACCGTGGCTGGTCCGGGTGCCGATACCGAACTTCATGTTCGAACCATGGATCAGATACCCCGGCGTCCCCAGGGTGAACTTGAACGGGCCCAACGGATTGTCGGGGCCAGCCGGGACCACGTTGGGCAGGGGATCACCCTCGGCGGCGTGCTCGGCCTTGATCGAGGCCGGCGGGGTCCAGGTCGGATTCGGGATCTTGGCGGTAATGGTGGTGTGGGCGACCGGTGAGCCCCAGCCTTCGCGACCGATCCCCAACGGGAAGGTGTAGACCACGTTGCGCCCCTTGGGGAAGTAGTACAGGCGGTACTCGGCCAGGTTGATCACGATGCCTTCGCGCGGACCCGGCGGCAGGATGAAGCGGGTCGGCAGGACAATATTGGTCCCCGCGCCCGGCAACCAGGCATCGACGCCCGGGTTGGCCGCGACCATCTCCGAATAACCCAGGTCGTAGGTGGTCCCGAGGTCGGCGAAGGTATCTTCGTACTTGGCCTTGATCACCTGGACCTGGCCGACAATATCCTCGCCAGGAGGAGGCAACGGCAGTTCCAGCGCCGAAACGGGACCCGCTACACAGAGGGCGGCCACAGACAGGCAACGGGCAACGGCAGGAAAGCGCGACAACATCCGGGACATCCTTCGCATAGATCGACGTAAGTAAATAGACAGCAATTGTACACCGACACCGCGCCGGCAAGGGAGATGGCGCACTGGGACAATCGTAACGAGACAGGTACGGTACAGGTTGCCGGTGTAGCAGCGAGCTTGCTCGCGATGGACCTCAACGATGACGCGAAAAGCCTGCCCCCCGCGTTGCCCTGACTACCATCGCGAGCAAGCTCGCGCCTACAACTCGAAGCGCAGTTCCGGCCAGATCGGCGGCGTACCGCGCTTCTGCGATTCGAGAATCGCCCGACACAGAGGGCACAGACGCTGGTCGCGAAAAATCGAGCGATCCACCCCCGACCAACGTGGCTGGGCCGGCAACAGCGTGCCGCAGAGCGTTCGATCGGCCGAGCCGCCGAGCTCCAGCTGCCGGGTGACCAGGTGCACGCGCACTTCCTGACAGGCGAACAGATCGAGCTGCTCGTCGGGTTCGATCAGTTGGTAGGCAAACAAGGACCAGGCGGGACGCTGCATCGATGGCTCCAAATCGGGGGCGCCACCATAGCCGAAAGCCGGCCGCTAGAAAAGCTCAAAGCAGCGGTTTGAGCCTCGGCCAGACGTTATCGAGCAACATCCCCTGACCAGCGGGCGCCGGATGAATCCCGTCGGCCTGCATCAGTTCGGGATGACCGCCGATGCCTTCGAGGAAAAACGGCACCAGGGCGATATTTTTTTCCTCGGCCAGCTCGCCATAGACCTTGGCAAAGGCCTGGGTGTAGCGCGGACCATAATTGGGCGGAATCTGCATCCCGAGCAGTAGGACTTTTGCACCTGCGGCCTGAGACTTGTCGATCATCGATGCAAGATTTTGTTTCAATTGCGTCGGCAACTGCCCACGCAGACCATCGTTGCCGCCCAACTCGAGCACCACCACCTGCGGTTTGTGCTCTGCAAGCAGCGCCGGCAGCCGCGCCTGGCCCCCCGCACTGGTGTCGCCACTGATGGACGCATTGACCACCTGATCGGCAAAACCCTCACTCTTCAGACGCTTTTCCAGCAGGGCGACCCATCCCACACGGGTATCCAGGCCGAAACCCGCGCTGATACTATCGCCCACGATCAGCACTGTACCCGCCGCCGCGTTCTGGGCCATGCACATCAAGGCCAGGCCGGCACTCAAAAACCACACTCGCATCGGATTCTCCATGGGCGAAAGTATTCTCACCGCGCAGAACCTTAGCAAAGTGGTTCCCAGCGCGGAAGGTGAGCTGACCATCCTGCACCCTTTGAGCCTGACATTGAACAAGGGCGACAGCCTGGCCATCGTCGGCGCCTCGGGCTCGGGCAAATCCACCCTGCTCGGCCTGCTCGCCGGCCTCGACCTGCCCAGTGGCGGCGAAGTCATCCTGGCCGGACGAGCCTTGAGCACACTGGATGAAGACCAGCGCGCGCGGATCCGCGCCGAGCACGTTGGCTTCGTATTCCAGAGTTTCCAATTGCTCGACAGCCTCAACGCCCTGGAAAACGTCATGCTGCCCCTGGAACTGGACGGCCGCGGCGATGCCCGCGAACGCGCCCGCGACCTGCTCGAACGGGTCGGCCTGGGCCAGCGCCTGACGCACGCGCCACGCCAGTTGTCCGGCGGTGAGCAGCAACGGGTGGCCATCGCCCGGGCCTTTGCCGCCGAGCCGGACGTACTGTTCGCCGACGAACCCACCGGCAACCTCGACAGCCATACCGGCGAGCGCATCAGCGACCTGCTGTTCGAACTGAACCATGAACGCGGTACCACCCTGGTGCTGGTGACCCACGACGAACGCCTGGCCCATCGCTGCCGGCGCCTGATCCGTCTTGACGCCGGCCATCTGGTCGGCCCCCTGGAGCCTTGATGGCACGCCTGCCGCTGTTGCGCCTGTTCAGCCTCGCCACCCGCCAGCTCCTGCGCGACGCCCGCGCCGGGGAACTGCGGGTGCTGTTCTTCGCCTTGCTGGTGGCGGTCGCGGCCAGTACCGCCATCGGCTACTTCGGGGCGCGCCTGAACGGCGCGATGCTGCTGCGGGCCACCGAATTCCTCGCCGCAGACCTGGTGCTCGACGGCACCTCCGCTGCCCGCCCGGAGCAGCTCCAGACCGGCAGCGACCTGGGCCTCGCGCATGCGCGGGCGGTCGAGTTCTCCAGCGTGATCGCCACCGACAGCGGCATCCAGTTGTCAAGCATCAAGGCCACCGACGAACACTACCCGCTACGTGGCGAACTGAAGAGCGCCGCAGCGCCGTTCGGCAGCGAAACCGCCGGCGGCGGACCGGCACCGGGCGAGGCCTGGGTCGAAGCTCGGCTGTTGACCGCGCTGGACCTGAAGATCGGCGACAGTATCGATGTCGGGATGAAGCGCGTGCGCCTGGCCCGGGTCCTGACCTATGAGCCGGATCGCGCCGGCAATTTCTACAGTCTGACCCCACGGGTGCTGATCAACCTCGCCGACCTCGACGCCACCGGCGTGGTCCAGCCTGGCAGTCGGGTCGACTATCGTGAACTGTGGCGCGGCTCGGCGAACGCCCTGGCGACCTATCGCGAGTTGATCAAGCCCGGGCTGGCGCCGAACCAGCGCCTGCTCGATGCCCGCGACGGCAACCAGCAGATTGGCGGTGCCTTGGGCAAGGCCGAGCGTTACCTGAATATGGCCAGCCTGGTGGCGGTGTTGCTCTCCGGCGTCGCCGTGGCCCTCAGCGCCAGCCGTTTCGCCGCCCGGCGCTTCGACGCCAGCGCGTTACTGCGCTGCCTGGGTCTGTCGCGCCGGGAAACCATGACGTTGTTCAGCCTGCAACTGGCGATGCTCGGCGTGCTGGCCAGTGTCAGCGGCGCCCTGCTCGGCTGGCTGGCCCAATTGGGTCTGTTCGCCCTGCTGCATGACCTGCTGCCCGCCGATGTCCCGCCGGGTGGGCTGATGCCGGCACTCGCCGGGATCGGCACCGGGTTGGTGGCACTGGCCGGATTTGCCCTGCCGCCCCTGGCCGCCCTCGGTCGGGTGCCGCCGCTGCGGGTACTACGCCGTGACCTGCTGCCGATCCCGGCCAGCACCTGGCTGGTCTACGGAGCGGCCTTGTTCGCGCTGGGCCTGATCATGTGGCGCCTGAGCCTGGACCTGCTGCTGACTTTCGCTCTGCTCGGTGGCGGGGTGATCGCCGCGCTGGTACTGGGTGGCCTGCTGCTGCTCGTGCTGCAAAGCCTGCGGCGGCTGCTGGCGAGGGCCTCGCTGCCCTGGCGCCTGGGCCTGGGCCAGTTGCTGCGCCATCCGCTGGCGGCGGCCGGACAATCCCTGGCGTTCGGCCTGATCCTGCTGTCCATGGCCCTGATCGCCCTGTTGCGCGGCGAATTGCTCGACACCTGGCAGAACCAGTTGCCGAAAAATGCGCCGAATTATTTCGCCCTGAACATCCTACCGGCGGACAAGGACGGTTTCCGCGACCATCTGATCCAGCTCGCGGCCACCTCGGCACCGATCTATCCAGTGGTGCCCGGCCGGCTGATCAGCATCAACGGCACTGCGGTGCAGGAGATCGTCAGCAAGGACTCCGGCGGCGATCGCGCCACCCAGCGCGACCTCAGCCTGACCTGGGCCGCCGACCTGCCGCCGGGCAATATCCTGACGCAAGGCAGCTGGTGGCCGGACAAGCCCACTGGCGACACTCCTGGCGTCTCGGTGGAAGCCAAGGTCGCCCTGAGCCTGAAGCTCAAGCTCGGCGATCACCTGGTGTTCAGCGTCGGCGGGGTCAATCGCGAGGCGGTGGTCAGCAGCCTGCGGACCATCAACTGGGACAACTTCCAGCCGAACTTCTTTATGATCTTCCAGCCCGGCACCCTGCAGGACCTGCCGGCGACCTACCTGACCAGCTTCTACCTGGCACCGGGGCACGACAAGGACATCGTCGAACTGTCCCGGGCCTTCCCGGCGGTGACCATTCTGCAAGTGGAAGCCCTGCTGGAACAACTGCGCAGCATCCTGGCGCAGGTGACCATTGCCGTGGAGTACGTGCTGCTGTTTGTCCTGGCGGCGGGCATGGCGGTGCTGTTCTCCGGCTTGCAGGCAACGCTTGACGAACGCATCCGCCAGGGCGCGCTGCTGCGGGCACTGGGGGCCGAGCGCAAGCTGCTGGTCAAGGCCCGGCGGATCGAGTTCGGCCTGCTCGGCGCGGCCAGCGGCCTGCTGGCGGCCCTCGGCACGGAACTGGTGAGCTGGGTACTGTACCGGTTCGCCTTCGACCTACCCTGGCACCTGCATCCATGGCTGTTGCTGCTGCCGCTGATCGGCGCGCTGATGGTCGGCGGCGCCGGTGTGTTCGGCACCCGCCGGGCGCTCAATGTCAGCCCACTGACAGTGCTGCGCGAGGGCTGATAGAGTCAGCTCGGATCACTCCCAAGAACTCGGCGCGCATACGCGCCGAGCTTATTTTTGGTAAAGGACCTCGTTGATCCACCACAACACTTCACCACTTGGGGTCTGCACCACGACCTCATCGCCTACCTCTTTCTTCAAAAGCGCGCGCGCCATCGGCGAGTCGATCGAGATGTAGTCGTTGCGACCATAGATCTCGTCGTACCCAACCACCCGGAACTTCTTGATTTCACCCGCCTCGTTTTCGATCTCGACCCAGGCCCCGAAAAAAACCCGGCCTTCCTGCTCAGGCGAGTAGGCGACTACGCGGACATCCTCAAGACGCTTGCGAAGGTAGCGGACTCGCCGATCAATTTCCCGAAGCAGTTTCTTGTTGTACTGGTAGTCGGCATTTTCGCTACGATCTCCCAGCGATGCGGCCCAGGTAACCTTTCTCGTGGTATCGGGGCGTTTCTCTCGCCAAAGGTAATCAAGCTCTTGCTTCAGAGCTTCATGGCCTGCTTGTGTGATGATATTGGTACTCAAGACGGGATTCTCACTGATGAATCATCCTCGAAACGTGCCCTTGCATCATTTAGAACACGATGAATCGCAGCCCCCGCGGCCTTGGGGATGTTTAACAATCCGAGCATCCGCTCCCAGTCATCCAGTGCCGCAAGCGTCTGATCGATGTACCCATCCGGCTTGAGGTATTTGTAATCTTTGCACAGATCCCGGATGACCTTCCTCGTCGGTTTGCCATGACCTGAAGACGCTGACCTTTTCTGTTTTGGGATGGTATTCAAAGACTCCCATGCCACGATCGCCCATGTAGGCCAACCGATCCAGCGGGCTGAGTGTCAGCGAGGCTCCCACTCCAAACGTCGCGTCGAAGAATCGATCCATCAGCAGGAGCCCCCAGCCATCCGGCAAGGAGTCTGCAAATGGGCCGTGCAGCCCCTTGAATAAACGCCGTTCCTGAGCGAGCTGTGGCTTGTCGTCGAACTTCATGGTCAGGGGAGAAAGGTTGAACCCCTTGGCCAACCACTCTTTGTCATAGGCGAAGTAAATGCCTTTCCCCTCGGTACGGCTCAACTCTCCGACCCTGATGCCATTAGCGGTGACGGTGAGGGACTCGGTGGACTTGAACCTGGGGGTGAGTGAGCTCATTTGTTACCCCGTTTTCGCTTGAGGTTTTTCAGCTCGTCGATTGAGCTCGGGTTCGAAGGCTTGAACAGACTCATCATCGGGGTCAGTTCGTCGAGCGCCGTGGCCAGAAGGATCATGGACTCGAGGGTGATGGAGCCGGTGTACTCGAACCGTTTGATGGAGGACTCAGAGACTCCGGATTGCTCGGCCAAGGTCTTGCGGGAAAGGTTCTTGGACAGGCGCAATGATTCGGCATTTTTCCCCAGTTCACGGGCGATCTCCGCTGGGGAGTACAGAAAATGCATGAGTGACATCGCTTAACTCTCACAGGCTATTGGTCAAAACTGACCCACTATGACATAAATCAAGCCATAAAAGGTCAATTTTGACCAATAGAAAAGCAAAGAGATAAAACAGATTACTATTGGTCAAAAATGACCAATAAAATCGGAAAATCAATAGAAATAGGTCAGATATGACCAGCAGTGAAAAATTTCATAGCAGGTAGTAGCCACGAAACCGGCAAACCAACACCAGTAGATTTCTCGTTTTTAAACCCTGCTCGAATCCCCTGAGACAACCTCTTAGCGCCGTGTGATCAAACCCTGCCGCGCCACGCGGGTCAGTTGGCGGATCACCGCTTCGGCGTGCTCGGCATCCGGTGCCTGGATCACCGCCAGGTCGAAGCTGTCATCGGCAAAGCGAGTCAGGGCGTCACCGTCCTCGACGAACTGGATCAAGAAGGCCGAAGCACGGCCCTTGCGCCGCGGCCAGCCGTCGAGATAACGCAGCAGCGTGGGCTGGTGTGTACCGCCGAGAAGGATTTTAGGGTTGCGAAAAGGCAGGCTCGCCGTGATCGGCGTAAGGCGTACAACGGGGCGTGGGTTGTTCAAAGTGCGTGTCTCCGCCTCAACGATCTGCCGGGCAGGTGTGAGGCAACACCGAACCAGCGCTTTAGCGGTATTTCGAAGCCTGTCGCAAGCTTCTGTCGGCGGTCTTTCGACCGGCCTGGCGCCCCGCAAGTAGCTGTTTAAATCGGCGCATATAGCAATCCTAGAGAAGCCGGTAGCAAGCTGTCAAGAATCCCCGACAACGAAAAAGCCCGCAAAAATGCGGGCTTGTCGTATTCGTCTGGGAGCCGGCTTGCTGGCGATGAGGCCAGTAAGCCTTGCATCGCCGGATCGGACGCTATCGCCGGCAAGCCAGCGGCTACAAAGATTGGCGCTGTCGTCTGGATTCTATGAGCGGGTGATAGGCCTCATATTAATCAGTTTTTAAAATGTAAAATCGCAAAAAACTCAACAAACAAATCTATTTATTCGATTATTTACGTGAGGCGATCTTCCGTGCATTCGGCTCCAGGGAGTCGCGCTCCCGGTCAAAGGCCAGGTAGTACTTGTTCACGCTGTTCACATAGTTCACCGCATTCATCCCCACCTGCTCCATGGCGATGCGCTCGACCTGGAAGAACCACTGGTTGGGGTTCAGGCCACGACGGCGGGCCTCGGCGCGCATGCCCTGGACCCGTTCCGGGCCCATGTTGTAAGCCGCCAGGACAAAGGCCATGCGCTCGCGCTCATTGAGCTTGGGGCTGGCAAAGAACTTGCGCCGGATCATCGCCAGGTACTTGGCCCCGGCCTGCACATTGTTATCGACATTCTGGATATTGCTCACGCCGACCCGTTGCGCCGCCGAGGGGGTGATCTGCAGCAACCCCATTGCACCGCTGGCGCCGCGGGCCGCGGGATCCAGGGCCGACTCCTTGAAGGCCAGCGCCGCCAGGTTCAGCCAGTCGATGCCCTGGGCCTGGGCATGACGTTGCAACACCGGACGCAGCTTTTCCAGCTTCGCCCGATCGCTGCGACTCAACGGATAATGCACCTGATACAGGCGTCGATAGATGCGCAGAAACGCCGCATCCTGGTCCGAAGGGGTCTTGTAGGTCTTGAGGAAGCGGTCGATGCTCGCCCGCAGCATCGACGCATTGTCGCGTACGAACCAGTGCATCTGCCCCGGCTCGCTGACCAGCACCTGCTTGTCGAAACGCAGCCTGGGCATGATCCGGGCCCAGCGTTCGGCAATCGGCTGTTCGACGATGGTCAGGTGAAAGATCCCGCCCTGGACCATCTCCAGCACATCCTCCGCCGCCAGACTCGGATCGACCCATTCGACCTTGACCGGCGGCAACTTGCGCAACGCCAGTTTCTGGTTGATCTGGTTGACCGCCTCGCCCGCCGCGCTGCCGGGGGTCAGGGCCAGGGTCCGGCCGGAAAGTTGTTCAAAGCGGGTAAAACGCTTCTCGCCCTTGAGCCCCACCAACAACAGCGGCACCGTACTGCCGAGCGGATCGCTGGCGATCACCGCATGACCCGGCTGGGCCTCAAGCAATTCCCCCGGGGCCACCAGATCGCCCTCCCCGCGCTGCAAGGCGCCGAGCAGTTGGTCCTTGGCCTTGGGAATGATCTTGAGGGTGATCTCCTGATTGTCGCGGGCCTGGCTGTTGAGGAACTGCTCAAAGGCCCGCAAGCGATGGTATTCGATACCGATGGTCTCGCCCTGGACCTCACCGCTGCTGTTGCGGCTCTGGTTGACCAGCACCCGCAGGACCCGGCTGCCGCGAATCTCCGCGAGGTCGCGCACCTTGCCCGGCTGGACGATTTCCAACGGCCCGGCCAAGCGCGCAACCGCCGGCAACGGCAGCAGCAAGGACAGGCACAGCAGGAGCAACAGCGAGGGTCGCTTCTTCATCCGTTCTCCGGAAAGCATACTGCCCGGCACAGGCGGGGTGGCCTGAAGTCGGGTAACTGAAATCGAGCGTCTTTTGAACGCGAAAAGTGCGCAAGAGGCGGTGCGACATCGGCGGCATGCCAACCGATGCGTTCTTGCGGCTTTAAGAGACAGTCATAACTCGTTGTAGTTCTTGATTTTTATTATAAATCTACAGCTCTGGTATGCTTTTCGGCCTGTGGCCTGAGGTAGCACCATGCAACTCATCGATATCGGCGTCAACCTGACCAACCCCAGTTTTGCCGGCAAACAGCAGGAAATACTCGAGCGTGCCTATGCCGCCGGAGTCTGCCAACTGATTGTCACAGGCACCAGCCTGGCGGGCAGCGAACAGGCGCTGGAGCTATGTCGGGAGAGGGATCCTAGCGGCCAGCGGCTGTTCGCCAGCGCCGGGATCCACCCCCATTGCGCCAGTGACTGGACAGCCGATAGCGCCGTTCGTCTGAAAGCCCTATTGATGGAACCGAACGTCTGTGCGGTCGGCGAGTGCGGGCTGGATTTCAACCGGGACTTCTCCCCGCGCCCGCAGCAGGAAAAAGTCCTCGAGGAACACCTGGCCCTGGCCGTGGAGTTGCAGCGCCCGGTGTTCCTTCACGAGCGCGATGCCAACGTGCGCTTGCTGGAGATCCTGCGTGACTACCGCGACCGCCTGCCCGCTGCCGTGGTGCACTGTTTCACCGGCGAGCAAAAGGCGCTGTTCAGTTACCTCGACCTGGACCTGCATATCGGTATCACCGGCTGGATCTGCGATGAGCGACGGGGCAGCCACCTGCACCCCCTGGTGCGGGAGATTCCCCGTGGTCGGCTGATGCTTGAAAGCGACGCGCCCTACCTGCTGCCGCGCAGCCTGCGACCCAAGCCGAAGAACGGGCGCAACGAACCGGCGTACCTGGGCGAAGTGCTGCGTGAAGTGGCCCTGCACCGCGGCGAAAGCCAGGAAGACCTGGCCGCCCATACGACCGCCTGCGCCCGCGCCTTTTTCAACTTGCCAAGCCTCGACTAAAGCGCTATTGACCTACATCAACAAGCCTCTTGCCCGGTAGCGGCACAATAATGGCACCTTGCCAAAACTGTTTCCGCTCTATCAGGGAAGACCCCCATGCGTGCCTGGCTTAGCAATATCTCGCTGAAATACAAGTTCTGGGCCGTGAACGCGGTCGCTTTCGTCACCACCCTGCTCCTGGTGTTGTATGCCGTGCAGCTTGAGCAACAGGCCCGCACCGACGCTTCCCGCGCCACGGTCCAGTCCCAGGCCCGCCTGCTCGGCGCCTGGCCCGAAGGCAAGGCCTGGCCCGAGGCCGATAACCTGCTGCCGTTCAAGGCTGGCGAAACGCCGAGCCTCAAGGGCCAGATGCTGCCACGCCTGAAGGACGCCAAGGGCTGGGTCGACTACGACTATATGCCGCTGTTCGGCGACAACCCGCTGCTCGGCGCGCAAGTGCTCAGCCATGGCGAGCAACAAGTCGCCGTGCTCGCCTACGCGCCCAGCCTGGCCCAGGTGTTCAGCGAGCGGTTCGCCAACTATGCGGTGGCCGTGTTCATCCTGATGCTGGCGATGCTCGGCGCCTCGCAGTTGCTGATCCGCTTCCTGCTCAGCCAGCTCAATACCCTCAAGGACGTGATGCTCCACGTGGAGAAGACCGGCGACCTCTCGGCCCGTGTGCCGCTGGCTGGCAAGGATGAAGTCGGACAAATGGCCAGCGCCTTCAACGCGATGCAGGCCGGCTATCAGCGGGTGGTCGGCACGGTGGCCCGTACCGCGGCGCAACTGGATGTCGGTGCCGCGCGCCTGGCCTCGAGCATGAACGACGTACGCCACGGCATGCTCGGCCAGCAGAGCGAAACCGACCAGGCCGCCACGGCCATCAACGAGATGTCGGCCACGGTCTATCACATTGCCCAGCACGCCGGCGCCACCCGTGACCTGTCGAAAACCGCCGACGACCTGGCCGGCAGCGGGCAGGCGGTGGTCAGCCGGGTCCAGCAGTCGATCACCGGGTTGTCCAGCGGCGTGCAGCAGACCGCGACGATGATCCAGCAACTGGCCGAGGACAGCCAGAAGATCAATGGCGTGGTCAGCGTGATCCACAGCATCGCCGAACAGACCAACCTGCTGGCGCTGAACGCCGCCATCGAAGCGGCCCGGGCTGGGGAAATGGGCCGCGGTTTCGCGGTGGTTGCCGATGAAGTGCGTAACCTGGCCAAGCGGGTGCAGACCTCCACCGACGAAATCACCGGCATGATCTCCGCCTTGCAGGCCGGGACCCGCGACGCCGTGGACTTTATGCAGGAAAGCTCGTTCAAGGCCGACGACTGCGTGCAGCAGGCCCAGGAAGCCGGGGCAGCCTTGGCGCAGATCACCAGTGCGGTGGCCCAGATGCGTGAAAGCAACACCCAGATCGCGGTGGCCGCCGAACAGCAGAGCCAGGTGGCGGAGGAAATGAACCGGGCGGTGGTGAGTATCCGCGACGTGACCGAGAACACCGTGCAACAGACCGTGGACTCGGCCACCACCAGCCATGACCTGGCCAAGCTGGCGGGAGAACTGAATAAGGCGATTGGCCAGCTCAAACTATAGGATCGATAGGAAGAGTTGATTCGCCTCGCCAGTGGGTCGGGCTTACTCTCTGTTCACCCACTACACGAACAGAGGACACGATCATGGGCCAACGTCACCCCAACTTCCCCGCCTGGCAATGGCGGGTTGCTCCCCAAGCTTCGAACGATAGCACCGGCGAAGGCATGCAACTGCTGGCGCTGATCCTGTTCGCCCTGTCCTTCCTGCTGGTGAGTTCCGGCGTATTCGCCCAGAACCCGACCAGCTTCGCCGTCGGCGTACTCGGCCTGGTGGCCGCGTTCAGCCTGCGCAGCAAAGGCCAGAGTTTGGCGCTGGAGGCCTGAACTGCCGTGGTTCGTTGTAGGACCTTGTGATCAAGGCAAGCCTTGCCGGCCTCATCGCCGGCAAGCCAGCTCCTACAAATCCGCGTTCCAACCCAGAAACATCGCCGTGCCCCGTACAGGTGTGCCAGCACCTACAAATCCGTGCTCCAACCCAAAAACATCGCCGTGCCCCGTACGGTGTGCCAGCACCTACAAGTCCGCGTTCCAACCCAGAAACATCGCCGTGCCCCGTACAGGTGTGCCAGCACCTAAAAATCCGTGTTCCAACCCAAAAACATCGCCGGACCCCGTACCTGTGGGAGCCGGCTTGCCGGCGATAGCGATGCAACCGTCACCGCCGGCCTCAGCCGAACACGGTAACGGTCTGCCGGCTCAAGGCAATCAGCCGTCCATCCGCGCTCCACAACGCCGCGGCCACATGGCCGTAGCCGTCGCGGGCATGCTCGATCACCGCGCGGTATTTACACCAGTCCAGGGTATCGAGTTCAAGCAACGGCTGGACGAACTCCACGGTCCAGGTCAGGGTACTGCCGGCCGCCAGTTTGCTCAGGTGTGGCAACACGGCCGGCGGCCAAGCGTCCACCAGCGCCAGCAGGTGCGCCTCGCTCAGCGGCTCTTGCCGGACATCCCCACGGAAACGTACCCAACCGCCCATCTCACGGGATTTATTGCCGGTGAAAGGCAGGCCGCCAATCCCCCAGCGCATCGACAGATGACGCATGAACTCCGGCATCACCCCTGGAATATACGGCGCCTCCGGGCATTCGTCCCAGTGCTTGAGCGAGGGTGCCGGCTCGGCCGGCACGTCCACCAGCGACTCCCGGGAAGCGCCGAAACTGCCCTGCACCAGCGTCACCACCTGGCCATTCTGCACGGCCCGGCCCAGCACCTGGCTGACCGCCTTGCCCTCGCGCAGCACTTCGACTTCAAAATCGATCGGCACCCCGGGCTCGGCCGGCCCGACAAAAGTGATCGCCAACGAACGCACCGGCCGCTCGGCGGCTACCCGCGCCCGCATCGCTTCGTATTGCAGCGCCACCACCAGGCCGCCAAAAGTCGCCCGCCCCTGCGCCCACTCGGCGGAAATGCAAAGCCCCCTGGGCTGGCGACGAACCCTATCGAGCAAATCTGAAAAGCCCATGCACACCTCGGCTGGAAAAAGTCCTACCGAATAGTACCCAGCTGATCCAGGCCACACAGCACTCATACCGGCCAAAGCAGCCGCCAAACAGGCCGTCATCCCTCAGCTGAAACAGATCTCGCTCAATCGGTCCAGCACCCGATCGGCCTTGCTCTCGGCCAGGACCATGGTCCGGCGCCAACCGGTGACACAGGATTGCAGGTCCGGTTCCTGTTCCGCCCGCAGCAGCCATTGCCAGCAATCATGCCAGTCACCCAGTGCTTCCTGGGCCGCCTTCAGGGATTTCAAGGCCGGGGCCGGTAACCGGTTCAGTTGCGGATAGGCTTCGGCGGCGTAACGCACGCGCTTGATCAACAAGCGCAAGCGATGACGGTCATGTAGCGGATCATGCAAGGCCTCATCCAGCGCCTCCCACTGCTTGGCCAGGCGCTTTTCGATGCGCTTGCGCAGCCCCCTCAACAAACCCTGGTGCTGCGAAGCCCGGAGAAAACGCGGAAAGGCATCGAGCACACTGAACAACTGCTTCAACTCGGCACTGCGCGCCACGGCCCAGTAATCATCGGACAACTGTTCCGTGCGCCGCGCCGCTGCCACATGATGCCCCTGCTGATGCAGGTAGACGGCCAGTACTTCGCGGTCGCGAATCGGCGTGGTCAGGCTGCCGACCTGCTGCGCCGCCTGCTCGACCTGTTCAACCCCTGGCAAGCCACGCAACGGCCGCAACAGACTGCGCAGGCGCCGTACCGTGGTGCGCAAGTCATGCAGGCCCTCCTCGTCGGTCAGCGCATCGACACGCGCATGACAGGCCAGCAACCGCACTTCCAGGCTCACGACCTCAACCACCAATCCATCCACCAGGGCAGACATTCGACACTCACTCCCAAATCGAACTTCCAAGACTACGACGCAATGACCGCAACGTCTGTTGCAAGGCATCCATCGACGGGGTCCGTTCAGCATAGCGCTGGGCCACGAAGCTCTGGATGAATGCATTGATATTTTCTGCCTGGCGCGGCAACTGCCTTGCGGCCCGCTCGCCAAAAGCCTGCGGACCTTCGCCCGGCTCGCGCACCAGCCCGCGCCGTCGCAACAGCTTTTCAAAGCTGGCGAACAAGCGCAGCGACGGATCGGACCTGTTCCGCCAGGGCCGCAGCAACAGCAGCGAGAGCAGCCCCAGGATCAGCACCAAGCCGACCGGCAGGACCCACGCCGTCAGGTCGCCGAACCAGCGCCCCAGCAGTTGCAGTTGCTGTTCACCCTGATAACCCAGGACCCTGCGCTGCCAAGCATAATTGAGATTATCCCAGCCCTGGCGCAGATCATTGAGCCAGGTCAGATGGCGGTAACGCAGCGGTGACAGCGGCGAGGCCCCGAGCATATCTTCATCGGTCGCCAGGGCCTGTTCCAGTCCCTGGTCAATGCGCTGCGGGGCCACGGCATAGGTCGGATCGACACTGCGCCAGCCCCGCCCTTCCTGCCAGTATTCGACCCAGGCGTGGGCATCGAACTGACGCACCGTGAGGAAGTGGCCGGCCGGATTCAGCTCACCGCCCTGATAGCCGGCCACCATCCGCGCCGGAATACCCGCCGCCCGCAACACGTAGACCATGGCCCCGGCGTAATGCGCGCAAAAGCCCTGGCGGCTGTCGAACAGGAAAGCGTCGATACTGTCGGCCCCCAGGGTCGGCGGCTTGAGGGTGTAGTAATACGGCTCATCGTGAAAATGCTTGAGCAGCACCGCCACCAGCGCCTGGGGCTGTGGATAACCTTGTCGTAATTGTGCCGCCCACTGGCGGCTGCGTGGATCGCCCTGGGCCGGCAATTGCAAGGCCTGGCGCCGGGCCCGGTCACTGAGCTGCGGATCGCGCACCACCTGCGGCCAGGACTCGACCCGATAGAGCAATACCTGCTGCACCGGACGCAAGCGCTGCACTCGATAGTCTGCCAGTTGGTGCACATCGGCCTGATCGGTGCGGGCCACATCCAGCGCCGGCAACCAGGGTTTGCCACTGGCCTGGAGGATAATGCTGTAGCGCCAGGACTCGCCGCCGGCTTGCCATTTCGGCGCCTGGCTGTAGGTCACCGAGGCGGCCTGGCTCCAGCGCCGGCCGTCGAATTGCTCCAGGGTCAGGGCCCGCCAGTAGAGGTCGCGGCGCGCCGGCATGGGGCCGTCGAAGCTGGCGCGAAAGGCCAGTTCCGCGGAACGCCCAAGCTCAGCCACATCCCCCGGCGACATGCTCTCGGACAAGCCGCTCTGCGCTTTGTCGACGGCCAACGGCAACGACCAGAGCGGCGCGATACGGGGGAAAAACAGGAACAGCAGGAGCATCAGCGGCAAGGCTTGCAGCAACAGGCTCGTGGACAGGCGCAGGGTCGCCAGGGGCCGGGTCGTCGAGCCTTGCTGCAAACCGATCAACGCGGCCAGCAGCGCGCCCACCGGCAACAGGCTATAGAGCGCCCAGGGCAGGCTGTCTTCGAACAGATAGGCCACCGCGACACAGAACAGGCCAAGGAAAATCAGCACCAGGGCATCGCGGCGGGTGCGGGTCTCCACCAGCTTGAGGATAAACATCGCCACCAGCAGCACCGCCCCGGCGTCCAGTCCGAGCAAACTGCTGCGCGAGAGCCAGATGCCCGCGATGGTGACCAGCAGCAGAAGCAGTTCCATCAGGCGTCCGGGAAAGCGCACGCGCATGCGGTAGACCTGGATCCGCCAGACCGTGCAGCCGAGCCACAGTGCGACCATCCACGGCGGCACATGAAACCAGAACGGCAGCATCACCAGGGTCTGGGCCACCAGCAGCCAGACCAGGCTGGCACGGGAGATCAGCGGCGCGGCGCTCATGGTTGTTTCCCGAACAGCGCCAGGGCCCGCAGGCAGGCTGCGCAATGGGCCGCACCGCTGTCGCTGGCCAGCAGCTGGTTGGGCAGGCGCAAGGAGAACATCGTCTCGCGGCGGGATAATTCCAATACCCAATAACACAGGCGTGACAGGCGCTGCTCGACATCCCCGCCCAGGGCGAGAAAATCCAGGCACAGCTCACGACCATCGAGCCGGGCGAATTCCTTGATCAGCAAACCCTGGCCACGGGAATAGGCTTTCCAATGCAGGCGTCGCCAGGAGTCACCGGGTTGATAGACCTTCAAACCCTGGTAGTCGTCGACCCCTTGGCCGTGGGCGCGCATGCCCTCTTCGCGATCATCCGTCAGCACACTGGCCAGGCTCGGCAGTTCGCCTTCCAGGGGCTGTGGATAAACCAGCACTTTCTGGCCCAGGTCGAGCCGGCTCCAGGTCCGCAGGATCCCCAACGGGAAACTGCTCTCGACGCCGATCCGCGGCGCCTGCAACCAGCCGCGCACCAGCGTCGGCCGATTCAACTCCAGCTCGCAAAAGCCCGCGGCCGGCACATCGACGCGGTGCAAGGCCGGCGTCGACCAGCCCAGACCAATGGACTGATGAGCTTTCCCGGCACTTTCCAGGCGCACCAGGAAGCGCGCCTGCTCGCCGACAAACACCGCAGGCCCGGTCCCGGCACTGAGCACCAGCCCCTGCAAATTGCGCCAGGTATGCAGGATCGCCACCACGAACACCGACAGCAGCAGGAAGCACAGGGCGTAGGCCAGGCTGCTCTGGTAGTTGATGGCGAGCATCAGGATCAGCGCCAGCAGGGCGGCAAAGACTCCGCCGGCGCGATTGGGCATGATAAAGATCTGCCGCTGACTCAGTTGGATCCGCGTCGAGGGTGGCAGGCGCCGCACCAGCCAGGCCTGCCAGAACTCGCGCAGGCGCCGGATCAAAGCGCCGGCACCTCGCGCAGCAGCCACTGCACCAGGGCGCCACCGCCCTGCCCGGCCGGATCGGCACGTTCGCGCAGACGATGGCTGACCACCGAGGGCAAGACCGCCTGGACGTCCTCCGGGATCACATAATCGCGCCCGGCCAACAGCGCCCAGGCCCGGGCGGCGGCGAGGATCGCCAGGCTGGCCCGGGGTGAAAGGCCCCAGGCGAATTGCGCTTGATCGCGGGTCGCGCCGACCAGGCGCAGTACGTAGTCCACCAATGGATCGCTGGTGCGCACCTGCTTGACCTGCTGTTGCAACACCGACAATTCGGCATGGCTGAGGATCGGCTGCAACTTCGGCAACAGGTCACGCCGCGACACGCCTTGCAGCAGGGCCTTTTCCGCGGCCCGGGCCGGATAGCCGAGGGACACCCGCATCAGGAAACGATCGAGCTGTGACTCCGGCAGGGCGAAGGTGCCGCCCTGGCTGCTGGGGTTTTGCGTGGCGATCACGAAGAACGGCGACGGCAAGGGGCGCGTGGCGCCTTCGATGGTCACCTGGCCTTCTTCCATGGCCTCGAGCAAGGCGCTCTGGCTCTTGGGGGTGGCCCGGTTGATTTCGTCGGCCAGCACCAGCTCGGCGAAGATCGGCCCCGGATGGAACACAAACAACCCGCTGTCCTTGTCGAACACCGAGGTGCCGAGGATATCGCTGGGCAACAGGTCGGAGGTGAACTGGATACGCTGGAAGCTCAGGCCAAGGACCTTGGCCAGGGTGTGGCTGAGGGTGGTCTTGCCCATGCCCGGCAGGTCTTCGATCAGCAGATGACCGTTGGCCAGCAGGCAGGTCAGGGCCAGGCGAACCTGCGCATCCTTGCCCAACACCACCTGGTTGACGGCCTGCAGACAGGCTTCCAGTTTACTGCGCATAGGCAGACATCCGAACGTGGGGAGAAGCCGGGGATACTACCGTGTTTCTGGAGCTACGCAGGCCTGTGAAACAACCTTGTTTTGCGCAACGACACCACCTCCTTTGTAGGCGCCAGCTTGCTGGCGCCTACAAAGGAGCGCATTCGCAGGCTCAACGCCCGGCGCGGGACTCTCGGATGTAGAAACGGGCTTTCTCGGCCTTGTTGGTACAGCCCTCATAGGCCTCGAACTGCTGCTGGGTCTTGGCCCCGGTCAGCAGCGACAGCGCCTTGGAGTAACTCACAGTCCCGGCAAAACCTTCGGCCTTGGCCAGGTCCAGTTCATGCCAGGCGGCATCCAACTGGCTGCCACAGCTTTCTCGGTAAGCTGATTTACCCGCGCAACCGGCCAACGCCAACGCAATCAATGGCACACAGATCCAGGCTTTCATCAATGACACCTCAGGGAAAATAAATACTTGTGCAGGTTAAGACGGCGCGCCAGGCAAAAAGTGCCTTGGCCTTTCACTCAAGCTTAGCCAATCCAGATGACGATGGCTGCAGTCGATCCGATTCGACGGCAAAGAACAACCAATGCCACGATTGTACCTGTCTCCCCGTAGGTGCATTGTTAGCAAGAGCTTGTTCAAGGACTGAGTCATGAAAAAACGTGTCGCGCTGGTGCTGGGCTCGGGTGGCGCCCGCGGGTATGCCCATATCGGGGTGATCGAGGAAATCGAACGGCGCGGTTACGATATCGCCTGCATTGCCGGCTGCTCGATGGGCGCGGTGGTCGGCGGCATCTATGCGGCCGGCAAGCTCGACGACTATCGCCGCTGGATCGAGAGCCTGGATTACCTGGATGTGCTGCGTCTGGTGGACGTGAGCTTTCGCCTGGGCGCCATTCGCGGCGAAAAGGTCTTCGGGCAGATCCGCAAGATCGTCGGCGAGGTGAATATCGAGGACCTGCGCATTCCCTACACCGCCGTCGCCACCGACCTGACCAACCAGCAGGAAATCTGGTTCCAGGAAGGCTGCCTGCACCAGGCGATGCGCGCCTCGGCGGCGATCCCCAGCCTGTTCACCCCGGTCATGCAGGGCAACCGCATGCTGGTGGACGGCGGCATTCTCAATCCCTTGCCGATCGTGCCGGTGGTCTCCAGCCACTGCGACCTGATCATCGCCGTCAACCTCAACGCCACCAACCAGAAGCAGTACCAGTTGCCGGTGATCCAGCGCCCACCGGCGTTCAAGAGCCGCTTCAACAACCTGCTCAGTTCCATGGGCTCGCGCTTGCCGTTCCGACGTAAACAGGCCGAGGAGCTATTGCGCCTGGAACAGCAGACCCTCGCCAGCGACGCCGCTCAGGTCGGCAATCCCTGGCTCGACGGCCCGGAGCCGCAGGGCCAACAACCGGCCGCCGCCCCCCAAGGCAACGGTGCGCCGAAGTCCGCCACCGGCTCGTTCATCATCGACAATGTGGGGCCGGCCTCGCTGCTGGACCTGATCAACCAGAGTTTCGAGGTAATGCAGACCTCGCTGGCGCAATACAAGATCGCCGGCTACCCGCCGGATATCCTGATCAACGTGCCGAAACGGGTGTGCCGGTTCTTCGAGTTCTACAAGGCACCGGAACTGATCGCCCTGGGGCGCGAGATTGCCAGCGATACGCTGGATCGCTATGAGGAAGAAGGACGTTAGGCCCCCTGAAGCTCAAGGCCGAACACACTTCCTTTGGGAGCCGGATTGCCGGCGATGGGGCCCCTGTGGTCGCTAAAAGCTTCGCGGGCAAGCTCCGCTCCCACAGGTTACATCCCCATCAACCCTGGCTATCCAGCAACCGATAACCGACACCCGCCTCGGTCACGATAAACCGGGGCGCGGTGGGATCATCCGCCAGTTTCTGGCGCAGATGCCCGACCACGATCCGCAGGTAGTGACTGTCTTCGGTATGGGTCGGGCCCCAGATATCCTTGAGCAACTGTTGCTGGGTGATCACCCGCCCGGGATGCCGCGCCAGTTGCGCCAGCACCGCATACTCTTTGCGGGTCAGCGCCACTTCCGCGCCATCGAGCAGCACCCGCCGGTAAGCCAGGTCGATGGTCAGCGGTCCAAAAGTCAACGCCGCCTCCTGCGCCTCGCCGCTGGGCGCCTGGCGCAACAGGGCACGAATCCGCGCGAGAAACTCCTGGATGCCGAACGGCTTGGTCACGTAGTCGTTGGCCCCGCCATCCAGCGCCTCGACCTTCTGCCCCTCGCCGGCGCGCACCGAGAGCACCAGCACCGGCGCCGTGGACCACTCGCGAAACTCGCGCAAAACCTGCTGGCCGTCCATGTCCGGCAAGCCGAGATCGAGCACCAGCAGGTCCGGCTTGTTCAAGGCCGCGTGGGCCAGACCCTCGGCGCCAGTGCCGGCTTCCAGCACCTTATAGCCCTGGGACACCAGGCTGATACGCAGGAACTTGCGAATCTGCGGTTCGTCGTCGATGACCAGGATGGTCGCAATCTGGGTCATGGTCTTAGCATCGTGGCTATCGGTTGCCAAAGCATATCAGGCTTCACTTTCAATGCCCGGTTGCTCCTGCAACGGGAGGAACAGAGTGATACAAGTCCCGTGGCCATCGATGCCGTCATCCACGCCGATATGCCCGCCGTGTGCGCCGACCATGCCCTGGCAGATCGCCAGGCCCAGACCCGTGCCCTGCCCACCGCGATCACCGCGGGCCGCGGTGTAGAACATGTCGAAAATCTTGTTCCGTTCCTCTGGCGGAATTCCCGGGCCTTCGTCGCTGACGGAAAAAAACAGCTCCTTGTCGGTGGTACCGACGCGCAGTTGCAAGCGGCCCCGGGGCGGTGAAAAACGCGCAGCGTTTTCCATGACATTGATCAGCGCCTGTTCGATCAGTGCCGCGTGCACATAGAGCAACGGCAACTGCACCGGCAACTCGGTGCTCACCTGCAAGGGTGCCAGTACCGCCCGCAGCCGGTTCAGCGCGCTGCCGATGATATCGGCCGGCGCAACCCAGTCGCGGGCCAGCTTCAGCGCCCCGTGACCCAGGCGGGTCATGTCCAGCAGGTTCTGGATATAGCGGTCCAGGCGCTCGGCTTCGTCGCGGGTGCCTTCCAGCAGTTCCTGGCGGTCGGCCAGGGGAATCGCCTCGCCCAGCGCCAGCAGGCTGTCGATGCTGCCACGCATCGAAGTCAACGGCGTGCGCAGGTCATGGGACACCGAGGCGAGCAAGGCACTGCGCAGTTGCTCGGTTTCGCCGTGCAGGCGCGCGGCCTCGAGGTCGTCGGCCAACTGGGCCCGGGCCAGCGCCTGGGCCAGCGGCTGGCTGAGGGCGGTCAACAGGCGCCGACGCTGGCCGCTCAGGGTCTGGCCATCCTTGGGCCGCACACCCAGCAGGGCCAATGGCCCCTCCTCCACCGACAACGGCCACCACCACCAACGCCCGAACGGCAAGGTCCCGGTGCCCATGCCTGCGGGCTGGTCGTGCTGCCAGGCCCAGTCGGCGGCGGCGCGCTCGGACTCGGAGAAAGTTTGCGGGCCGCCGGTCTCGACTTTCCAGCCACCCTCACCGTCACGGTTGAGCAGGCACACTTGCAGCTCCCCCCAGCCACTGAGGTGCTGGGAAGCGGCGCTGACCACTGCCTGGCGATCGGTGGCCGCCGTCAGCTTGCGCGACAGGTCGAGCAGTTCGCTGGTTTCTTCCTGGGTGTCGCGCAGGGCCTCCAGTTGCCGCCGCTGACGCGCCGCAAGGTTACCGGTGAGCGCCGCCATCAAGAGGAAAAACAGCAGTGTCAGGACATCCTCCTCACGCTGGATGGCGAAGGAGAATTTCGGTGGGATAAACAGGAAGTCGTAACTCAGGAACGACAGTACCGCACAGGCCAGCGACGGCCCCAGGCTGCTGCGCACGGCCACCAGCAACACGGCGGCGAGGAACACCAGGGAGATATTCGGCAACGGCAGGAGACTGGCCACGCCCCAGGCCAGGCCGGTGGCCAGGATCGTCGCCAGCAGCGCCATCGCATAGTCGAACCAAACCACCGCTTGCGGGGCGCGAGCACGCGCGACATGTTGTTCTTCGTCACGGTCCAGCACGTTGATTTCCAGCCCACGGGCGCTACGCAACAAGCGCGCCGCCAGGCCTCCGCCAAACAGCCGGCGATACCAGCGCTGACGCGACTGCCCCACCAGCACCAGACTGGCGCGGCGCTCGGCGGCATGTTGAATCAGGGTCTTGGCGACTTCCCCGGCGCGCAGCAACACCACTTCCCCACCCAGGCGTTCGGCCAGTTGCTGGGCGCTTTGCAGACGCAGGCGCGACGGCTCGTCACGGACGCTGCCGTTGTCCACATGCACCAGGCTCCAGGGCAGATGCCGGCGCTGGGCAACCCGACTGGCATGGCGCACCAGGCGCTCGGCCTGGGCATCGCCGTCCACCCCGACCAGCAAGCGCCCGCGCAGGGTCGGCGCCGACTGGCCGAGGGTGCGGTAGCCGAGGGCCAGGTCGTTGTCGACCTGGGCTGCGGCCGTCTGCATGGCCAGTTCACGCAAGGCGGTGAGGTTGGTCTGGGTGAAAAACGCATCGATGGCCGCACGGGCCTGCTCTGGCACGTAGACCTTGCCGTCGCGCAAGCGCTCCAGCAACTCACGGGGCGGCAGGTCGATCAGCAGCAGCTCGTCGGCCTCCTGCAGGACCCAGTCCGGCAGGGTTTCCCGGACCTGCACGCCGGTAATCCCGCGCACCTGGTCATTGAGGCTTTCCAGGTGCTGGACGTTGACCGTGGTGAACACATCGATGCCGGCGGCCAGCAACTCCTGGACATCCTGCCAGCGTTTGACGTGACGACTGTTGGGGGCGTTGCTGTGGGCCAGTTCATCGACCAGCACCAGCTTGGGCTTGGCCTTGAGCAGGCCATCGAGATCCATTTCCTCGAGCAGCACCCCGCGATATTCGGAGCGCACCAGCGGCTGCTGCGGCAAACCGCTGAGCAGCGCCTCGGTTTCCGCGCGACCGTGGGTCTCCACCACCCCGGCAAGGAGTTTCACGCCCTGACGCAATTGCGTGTGGGCGGCCTGCAACATGGCGTAGGTCTTGCCGACGCCGGGTGAGGCACCGAGGAAGACCTTGAGCCGGCCACGACCGTCGCGGGGCAGTTCTGCTAGGAGCGCGTCGGCGCGACCGGAATCACTCATGTCATCGGTTCTCACTTATGAAGCTAACACCACCACCCCCTTGTAGGAGCCGGCTTGTTGGCGCTAGCGGTGATCCAGGCGACAACGATGTCGGCTACCAGATCGCATCGCCAGCAAGCTGGCGCCTACAAGGTTCGCGGTGTTAGTGGCATTTGCCGCATTATTTCGAAACTTCGGCCAGGGCCGCATTCAAGGCAAACACATTGACCACCGGTGGGCCAATCAACGGTTGCTCGATATGCATTTCCACCAGTCGCTCGACATCGGCCGCCGGCAGGTGGCGCGCCTGCGCCACTCGCGCCAGTTGATAGCGAATTGCCTCAGGAGGCAAGTGCGGATCAAGGCCGCTGGCCGAGGTGGTCAGCATGGACAGAGGCACAGGCCCCTGACCGGGTACCGCCTGCTTACTGGCATCGTCGAAGATCCGCGTGGCCAGGGCCGGGTTGCTCGGACTCAGGTTGCTCGACGAACTCGACACGGTGGCGAAGGCCCCCGCCGAAGGGCGCGGATGGAACCAGGTATCACCGGTGAAATCCTGGGCAATCAGGGCCGAGCCACGGACCTTGCCATCGGCATCGCGTACCAGGCTGCCATTGGCCTGTTCCGGGAAGACCACCTGGGCTACACCGGTGACCACCAGGGGATAGGCGACGCCGGTCATCAGGGTCATCAGGACCAACAGGCTCAAGGCCGGACGTACTACGCTGGACATGTTCAATTCCTCAAATTCAGGGGTACACAACCTGTAGGAGCCGGCTTGCCGGCGATAGCGGTCGATCAGGCGATGCAAGTCTCACTGGCCTCATCGCCGGCAAGCCGGCTCCCACAATTTTCATACGTTTCGGCAAGCTCGTTGCGTCACACCAGGTGCAGCGCCGTCAGCAGCATGTCGATGGCCTTGATCCCCACAAATGGCACCACGATCCCACCCAGCCCGTAGATCAGCAGGTTGCGCCGTAACAGATGCGCGGCACTCGCCGCCTGCACCCGCACGCCGCGCAGCGCCAGCGGGATCAGCACGACGATGATCAGAGCGTTGAACACGATCGCCGAGAGAATCGCGCTCTGCGGGCTGGTCAGGTGCATGATGTTGAGCACGCCCAGCTGTGGATAAATCGAGGCGAACAGCGCCGGCAGGATGGCGAAGTACTTGGCCACGTCGTTGGCAATCGAGAAGGTGGTCAGCGCCCCCCGCGTCACCAGCAACTCCTTGCCGATCTGCACCACGTCCAGCAACTTGGTCGGGTCGCTGTCGAGGTCGACCATGTTCGCCGCCTCGCGCGCCGCCTGGGTACCATCGTTCATCGCCATGCCAACGTCGGCCTGGGCCAGTGCCGGGGCGTCGTTGGCACCGTCACCGCACATCGCCACCAGACGACCGTCGTTCTGTTCCAGGCGAATCCGCGCCAGCTTCTTCTCCGGGGTGGCCTCGGCCAGCACATCGTCAACCCCCGCCTCCGCGGCGATCGCCGCGGCGGTTAGCGGGTTGTCGCCGGTCACCATCACGGTACGGATACCCAGCTTGCGCAACTCGGCGAAGCGATCACGGATGCCCGGCTTGACCACGTCCTTCAGGTGAATGGCCCCCAGCAGCCGGCCATCGGCGCAGACCAGCAACGGCGTACCACCACTCTGGGCGATCCGGTCGACTTCCCGGGACAATACCGGCGACAGGTCGCTGCGTTTCTGACCGACAAAGGCCAGCAGCGAATCCACCGCGCCCTTGCGATACACCCGGCCCTGGTAGTCGACACCCGACAGGCGGGTTTCGGCACTGAACGGCACGGCGGTCAGTTCGCTCGCCGCCGGTTCTTGCTGGGGGTGCAGTTCGCGCAGGTACTCGACAATCGACTTGCCTTCGGCGGTGTCATCCGCCAGCGAGGCGAGCAAGGCGCCTTCGGCCAATTCCTTGGCGCTGACGCCAGGGGTGGCATAGACCGCCGTGCAGCGACGGTTACCGAAGGTGATGGTGCCGGTCTTGTCCAGCAACAGCACATGCACGTCACCCGCCGCTTCCACCGCACGGCCGGACTTGGCAATCACGTTCAGGCGCACCAGGCGGTCCATCCCGGCGATACCGATGGCCGAGAGCAGGCCGCCGATGGTCGTCGGGATCAGGGTCACCAACAGCGCCACCAGGAACACCAGCGGCAAACTGCCGCCGGAGAAACGGGCGAACGGCTGCAAGGTCACCACCACCAGCAGGAAGATCAGGGTCAGACCGATCAGCAGGATATCCAGCGCCACTTCGTTGGGGGTCTTCTGCCGCTTGGCGCCCTCCACCAGGGCGATCATGCGGTCCAGAGTCGATTCACCGGGGTTGGCGGTGATGCGCACGATCAGCCAGTCGGACACCAGGCGGGTATTGCCGGTGACCGCCGAGCGGTCGCCACCGGACTCACGGATCACCGGTGCGGACTCACCGGTAATCGCCGCCTCGTTGACCGCGGCGATCCCTTCGATCACCTCGCCGTCGCCGGGAATCATGTCCCCGGCGGCCACCCGTACCACATCGCCTTTGCGCAGGTTGGCGGCCGGAACCGACTCAAAGCTGCCATTGGCCTTGCGGCGATGGGCCACCAGGCCTTCGCTGCCAGCCTTCAGGCTGTCGGCGCGGGCCTTGCCGCGGCCTTCGGCCAGGGCTTCGGCAAAGTTGGCGAACAACACGGTGAACCAGAGCCAGACGGCGATCTGGGCGGAGATAAAGAGCGAAACAGTGCTGTCCGGCACAAAGCACAGGACAGTGGTCAGGATCGCCGTCAGTTCGACCACGAACATCACCGGCGCCCGTTGCAACTGGCGCGGGTCGAGCTTGACGAAGGCTTGGACCAGGGCCGGACGCCACAGGGCCGACATCGCGGTCTTGGCTGGCTCGGCCGGTTTGGCTTGCGCCGTTTTTGCTGCGGGAAGAGGCATATTCATCATCAAATCCTCAGAAACCCATGCTCAGATGTTCGGCAATCGGTCCCAACGCCAGCGTCGGCAGAAAGGTCAGGCCACCCACCAGCAGGATGGTCACAGTCAACAGCGTGACGAACAGCAGGCCATGGGTCGGGAAACTGTTCTGGCCAATCGGCGCAGTCTTCTTCATCGCCAGACTACCGGCCAGGGCCAGTACCGGGAGGATGTAACCGAAGCGGCCGAGCAACATGCTCAAGCTCATCATCAGGTTATGGAACGTAGTGTTGGCGCTGAAACCGCCAAACGCCGAACCGTTGTTGGCCGAAGCCGAGGTGTAGGCGTACAGCAACTGGCTGAAACCATGGGGCCCCGGATTGCTGATCGCGGCGGCCGGTCCTGGCAGGCTGGCAGCCAGCGCGCCGAGCACCAGGGTGCCCACCGGCATCACCAGCAGGGTCACCACCAGCAGTTGCACTTCCTTGGCCTGGAGCTTCTTGCCCAGGTATTCCGGGGTACGGCCGATCATCAGGCCGGCGAGGAAGACCGCGATCAGCACGTTCAGCAGCATGCCGTAGAGGCCCGCGCCGACGCCGCCGAAGATCACTTCGCCGACCATCATATTGACCAGCGCCACCATCCCGCTCAGGGGGTTGAGGCTGTCATGCATGGCATTGACCGATCCATTCGACGCCGCCGTGGTGGTCACCGCCCACACCACGCTGGCGGTCGTACCGAAGCGGGTTTCCTTGCCCTCCAACGGAGCGGTCTGCTCCACCAGCGGATTGTGCAGCGCCGGGTTCGGCTGATACTCGGCATATAGCGAGACCGCGCCACCGATCAACAGCAGGGACAGCATGCAGGCCATGATGGCCCGGCTCTGGCGCAGGTCCTTGACGTAATGGCCGAAGGTGAAGACCAGAGCCGCCGGAATCAGGATGATCGACACCAGCTCGATCAGATCGCTCAGGGCGGTGGGGTTTTCGAACGGGTGGGCCGAGTTGACGCCGAAGAAACCGCCGCCGTTGGTGCCCAGTTGCTTGATCGCAATCTGGCTGGCCGCCGGGCCCAGGGGAATGACCTGGTCGACACCTTGCAGGGTCACGGCATTGACGTAGTGCGCGAAGGTCTGCGGAACACCCTGCCAGACCAGGAACAGCGCCAGCACCAGACACATCGGCAACAGGCCGTAGAGCGTGGCGCGGGTCATGTCGACCCAGAAGTTGCCCAGGGTCGCCGTTGAACGCCGGCTGATGCCGCGGCACAGTGCAACCAGCACGGCCAGGCCGGTGGCGGCACTGACGAAGTTCTGCACGGTCAGGCCGGCCATCTGGCTCAGGTAGCTGAGCGAGGCTTCACCGCTGTAGTTCTGCCAGTTGGTGTTGGTCATGAAACTGACGGCGGTATTGAACGACAGGGTCCACTCCAGACCCGGCAGATTCTGCGGGTTGAGCGGCAGGTACTGCTGCAACAGCAGGATCGCGAACAACAGCAGGAAGCCCGCGAAGTTGAAGGCGAGCAAGGCCAGAGCGTATTTCTGCCAGCTCTGTTCGCTACTGGCGTCCACCCCGGACAGGCGATAACAGGCCCGCTCCACTGGCCCCAGCAGCGGCGTTAGCCAGGTCCGCCGACCTTCCATCACCTGGTAATAAAACCGTCCCAATGCCGGTGCGGGCGCAAGCACCAGCACAAGAAACGCCAGGATCAGCAAATAGTCATAACTGTGCATACCTGCCGCTCCTAGTTCCGGTCCGCGCGCAACAGCGCAACCAGTAGATAAATGAACAGCGCCACAGCCAGCAGCAGTGACACCCCGTCCAGAATGCTCATGGAATTTTCCCCTTGGTACGGCAACGGCCGTGTGTGGGGCTTATTGTCGTGAGGGAGGCCGTAAAGGAACGAGAGCGACGCCGGGGGCGATGCGTAAAGAAGGCGTAAAGAGTGACTTTACGTAGGCGTTACACCCTAGAATCCGGACGAGCTCCAGGGAGATAAGCGGTTTGACGGGGAATATTTGTATCAGTCCAGATACACAACCGACAAGCGGCCAACATCCCCCCCCTGTAGCTTCTTGCATGGCTACACTTGAAAGGGATTCCTGGCTTCGAGCCGGGTATCTATCCTGCAACAATTCGCGGCCCCCCTACTTATCAGGCGCTGGCTGCTTACCGGTAGATAATCGCACGCATGCAGAACACTCCCGCTCCTCTGGCTGACGTCAACAAATCGCTTCCAACGGGCGATGACAAGCGCTGGAATGTCCGCGCGCTGATCGTCGATGACGACATCCCCATTCGCGAACTGCTGATCGACTACCTGGCGCGCTTCAGCATCCAGGCCACCGGTGTCACCGACGGCGCCGGCATGCGCCAGGCCTTGCAGCTGGAAACCTTCGACGTGGTGGTCCTCGACCTCATGCTGCCGGGTGAAGACGGCCTGTCGTTGTGTCGCTGGCTGCGCACCGAATCGGACATCCCGATCCTGATGCTCACCGCCCGTTGCGAACCCACCGACCGCATCATCGGCCTGGAGCTGGGCGCCGACGACTATATGGCCAAGCCCTTCGAGCCCCGTGAACTGGTGGCCCGCATCCAGACCATCCTGCGCCGGGTGCGCGACGACCGGACCGAACAGCGGGCCAATATCCGCTTCGACAACTGGCGCCTGAACAGTGTGCTGCGCCAATTGATCGCCGACGACGGGCTGGTGGTGCCGCTGTCCAACGCCGAGTTCCGGCTGCTCTGGGTGTTTATCGAACGCCCGCGCCGGGTGCTCAGCCGTGAGCAGTTGCTCGATGCCGCCCGGGGTCGCTCCATCGAAGCGTTCGACCGCAGCATCGACCTGCTGGTCTCACGCCTGCGGCAGAAACTCGGCGACGATCCGAAATCACCGCAACTGATCAAGACCGTGCGGGGTGAAGGCTACCTGTTCGACGCGAGAGAAATCGGCTGATGCGCACCCGCCTCGACACGCTGTTCGGTCGCCTGTTCGGCGTGTCGCTGGTGGCGATCATCCTCGCCCACTTGCTGGGTTTTCTCTGGTTTCATCATTACGGCGGCCCACCGCCGCCACCGCCCCCTCCCGGCATGATGGAGAATTTCGACCCCGACCATCCGCCGCCCCATCGTCGCCCGCCCCGGCCCTGGTTTGGCGGACCGTTGGTGCCGCTGACATTCCAGGTGATTTCCCTGGTGATTGTCGCCTGGTATGGCGCCAAACTGCTGTCCCGACCGATCCAGCGCCTGAGCGATGCCGCCGAGCGCCTCAGCGAAGACCTCAACAGCCCGCCACTGGATGAAACCGGCCCGCGCGAGGCGCGGCTGGCGGCCAACACGTTCAATCTGATGCAGCAACGCATCCGGGAACAGGTGCAACAGCGTGGACGCATGCTCGGCGCCGTGTCCCATGATCTGCGCACGCCGCTGTCCCGCCTCAAGCTGCGGCTTGAACAGGTCGACAACATGAAACTCCAGGGCCAGATGCGCCAGGACCTGGACGACATGATCAGCATGCTCGACGCTACCCTCAGCTACCTGCATGAACAGCGCACCAGCGAAGCCATGCAATGGATGGACGTCCAGGCCCTGGTCGAGTCACTGTGCGAAAACGCCCAGGACCAGGGCTCGCAGGTCCAGGCCAGCGGCCATTGCGCGCCGTTGCTGGTGCAACCCATGGCGTTGCGTTCGTGCCTGAACAACCTGCTGGACAATGCCCTGCGCTACGCCGGCGATGCCCTGATCACCCTGGAAGACAGCCGTCGACAACTGCTGATCCGGGTCATCGACCATGGTCCGGGGATTGCCGCGGAGAAACGCGAAGCGGTGTTCGAACCCTTCTTTCGCCTGGAAGGTTCGCGCAACCGCAACTCCGGCGGCGTCGGCCTGGGCATGACCATTGCCCGGGAAGCGGCCCAGCGCCTGGGTGGCGAGTTGACCCTGGAAGAAACCCCGGGCGGCGGCCTGACCGCGGTGGTGCGTCTACCCCGGGCCTGAACACTCTGTGTAACCGCCGGTACAAAGCCCACACACCCTCGACACCTTAGCCTTGGAGTCTGCACAAGCCGGTGCACTGTCATCGGCTTTGCCAACACTTAGGGAGTGTGCACTTATGAGCACGATCAGTAGCGTCAGCAACTACTCGAGCTATACCGGTTACAACACCAGCAGCACGACGGCGACGCAACGCCAGCAACAGTTCCAGAAGCAACTGCTGGCCAAGCTCGACACCAATGGTGACGGCTCCATCAGCAAAGACGAACTGAACGCGGCCCTGTCGCAGAACAGCGGCAGCAAAGTGCTCAATGACCTGAGCCAGAATTTCAGCGCCCTGGACACCGACGGCAGCGGCACCATCAGCGCCACTGAACTGTCGGCGATGAAACCGCACGGTCATGGCGGTGGCGACGGCAAGCCCGATACCCAACTGGCCGATGCCCTGCTCAAGGCCCTGGACACCAACGGTGACGGTTCCATCAGCAGCAGCGAACTGGCCACCGGGCTGACCAACGCCGGCAGCACCGCCGACAGTGCCTCGATATTCAGCGCCCTGGACACCGACAACAGCGGCAGCATCAGCACCAGCGAGCTGGCCTCGGCCCTGGCCGCGAACCAACCGCCAGCACCGCCACCCTCGATGTCCGCCAGCGACCTGTTCAGCGCACTGGACAGCAATGGTGACGGCAGCATCAGTCAGGCCGAGTTGACCAGCGCCTTGCAGGGCACCTCGACCAGCAGTTCGACCACTGGCACGACAAGCAGCACCAGCAGCACAAGCACCAGCGCCAGCCTCAACGCCACCACGCTGCTGCTCCAGGCCCTGGCCAGTGCAAGCGGTAGCAGCAACACCGGTAGCGGCTCGGGTACAGGGTCGGGCACCAACAGCCAGACTGCCCAGGAAAACATCGCCGAGGCTTTGAGTCGGTTGATGGTCAACCTCAAGAGCCAGACCGTGGCACAGAATAGCAGCAGCGTCGCCGCCGCTGCCTGATCCACCTACTTGTAGGAGCAGCCGGTCGACGCTCGATTGCTCGCGATGGTGGTCCTGACACCGCAGGGCGTCAGGTACCCCATGTCATCGTTGAGGTCCATCGCGAGCAAGCTCGCTCCTACCGCCGCGACTGGCTGGTACTCCAGTCGATCAACAGGCTGTAGGCCACCGCCAGCAAGGTCGGGCCGATAAACAGGCCGATAAAGCCGAAGGCGATCAAGCCGCCGAACACTCCCAGCAACACAATCACCAACGGCAGGTTGCCGCCACGGCTGATCAGGTACGGCTTGAGCACGTTGTCCACGCCGCTGATGATGAAGGTGCCCCAGATCCCGAGAAACACCGCCATGCCGTACTCGCCTTTCCAGGCCAGCCAAGCCGTGGCGGGAATCCAGACCAGCGGCGGCCCCATCGGAATCAGGCTGAGCAGGAAGGTCGCGATGCCCAGCACCAGGGCGCCGGGGATACCGGCGATGAGGAAACCGATCAGCGCCAGCACCGCCTGGGCCGCCGCCGTGCCGATCACACCGTTGACCACCCGCTGCACCGTACCGGCCACCAGTTCCTGGTAGTAATCGGCACGCTCGCCGATCAACCGTTCCAGCAAGCCGTGGATAAAGGTCGCCAGCCGCGGACCGTCGCGATAGAAAAAGAATACGAAGACGATACTCAGGGTCAGTTCGAGGATCCCGCCGCCGATCTGCGCACTGCGCGCCAGCAGCCAGTTGCCGACCTGCCCCAGATAAGGCTTGATCGCCACCAGCATGGCCGCGCCTTGCTGGTCGATGGTGTTCCAGATGCCCACCAGGCGTTCGCCGACGATCGGCAAGGTGCCCAGCCAGGCCGGTGCCGCCGGCAGCCCGTCGACCTGGACATCCTTGATAAAGGTCACCGCATCGCGCACATGGTCCGCCAGGTTGAGCCCCAGCCAGACCAGGGGCACGGCCACCAGCAGCATCCAGCCCAGGGTCAGCAGCCCGGCCGCAAGGGATTCGCGGTGGCCGAGCACGCGGGTCAACAGGCGCATCAGCGGCCAACTGGCAAACGCCAGCACGGCGCCCCAGAACAGCGCCGACCAGAACGGTGCCAGCACCCACAAGGTGGCACCGAACAGCACCAGGAGCAGTATCTGCACCAGCAGACGATCATTATTGGGCATCGGTATTCCAGACAAAGAGAGGCAATCAAAGCGTAGGCGAAGCCAGGGCCGGGCGTTTTTTACCGACAGACGACCGGGGTTCAGCCGTAAACGCGCATGATCGTCTCTCGGGGGCCTTTCGTACAGCCTCTAGCGCAGCAATTCGATATGCAAACCGCTGGAAGCGGCGCCGCCAACCTCCAGGCGTGCGGCCCTCACACCCTGGGCCATCAGCGCCTGGCGCCAGGCCTCGGCGGAGGCCCCCGAAAGGCTGACCCGCGAGGTAGCGTCCAGGTTCAGGCCGCGGGAAATCAGGGTGACCCAGGTGTCCTGGGGCGCACCGGCCAACATCGGGAAGTCGAGCTTGCCGGTATCGCGCAGTTCCCGCAGCAAGGTCGCCGAGGTGGGCAGCAATTCGCCCAGCGGTGAAGCGGCGGCGAACTGCTCCACATGCAGGTAGGCGCGGCGGTTGCCACGGGTGATGCTGTACAAGGCCACCAGTGAATTATCCGCCGGGGCCGCCAGGCGCAGCAGCAGGTAAGCCTGCTGATCGTCGGCACCGGACAACGTGGAGTTGCCGAACACTTCATTGGCCCACAGGCTGTTTTCCCCGCAATCGCGGGCCTGGCACCAGAACAGCAGCTGCGCACCCTGCTTCTGCAAGGCTTCGCGCGCCGCGGTGAAGGCTTCGTCGGCACCGTGTTCAGGGGGCAATTCGTAGGTCACCGAGGTCATCTGCCCACGGGCACTGACCTGGGCATCGGTGCGCAGGCGGTTGCTGATCTTGCGGATCGCGCTCTGTGGATAAATCCGCTCCAGTTCGGCGGGCGCCCGATAGTCGACGATCTGCGCATCGGCCAGGCGCGGCACCAGCGCCAGATCATGGCTACCCGGGACATCGGCGGCGAAAAGCGGCGAACTGCAACAGGCCATCCCAACGGCGCAGGCCAGGGCTGTGGATAACTTCATCATCGGATAGACAGGGCCTGAACGGTAAGCGCGATAACCGGAACAGGACGTGCCGGAACAGGACGACTCAAGGTCGTGTGGAGGTCGAGGTCTGGCATGGTTGTCTCCCTTTCAACCCACCAAGCCTCGACAGTTGCAGGCGACAAGTCAAGGCGTGGAGAAAAAGCGATTGAAACAGTCTGCGACAAGGAGGGCGCCGGCCTCGTCGTTCAGGTGCAGATGGTGCCCACCCGGCAGGCGTTCCAGACTGAAGGGTAGACGATCGAGCAAGTCCTTGTGCTGGGCCAGTATGCCTTGCTCGGCCACCACCAGTTGGGTCGGGCAGACGATGCGGCGGATAAAGGCCATGGCCTGCTCCTCGGTCAGGCGCAACGGCGACGGCAAGGTCAGGCGATTGTCGCTACGCCAGGTGTAACCACCGGGCACCGGCATCAGGCCGCGCTGGGCCAGCAGTTCGGCGGCTTCGCGGCTGACCGCCACCAACCCCTTCATCCGCGCCTCGATGGCCCGGTCCAGGGTCGAATGCACCGACTTGCGCTTGTCCTGCAACGCCAGCTGCGCCTGCAAGGCCATGCCCAGGCGCTCGGCGGCGTTTTCGCCACTGCCGGTGGGTGGAATCACCCCATCGATCAGGGCCAGGCGCGTCACCCGGTCCGGCAAGGCACCGGCCAGCACGATGGAGACGATCGCGCCCAGCGAATGCCCCAACAGGCTGAAGCGCTTCCAACCCAACTGTTCGGCGACCTGCAAGACGTCGTAGACGTAGTCCCACAGCGCATACCCGGCCCCCACCGGTCGATGCCCGGAATGCCCGTGCCCGGCCATGTCCAGGGCGACGATGCGCAGGCCGTGGAGCTTCGGCGCCAGACGCGCGAAACTGTTGGCGTTGTCCAGCCAGCCGTGCAAGGCAATCACCGGCTGCCCATCCTCGGGACCGAACAGATGAGCCGCCAACTCGATATGTGGCAGGCTCAGGCGCACCTCTTCAACGGCATGGCTCATGCGCAGCACCCCTGCCCGGCCTGGCGTTCCCAGCGGGCGAAAATATCCTTGAGCAAGCGCGCGGTGTCCTGCGGACGCTCCAGGGGAAACATGTGGCCGCCGGGCAAGCTCAGGGATTCGCCATGGGGCAGGCGGCCGACACTGCGGGTGTGATGGCGCATGACCACACGGCTCTGCTGACCACGGACCACCGCCAGCGGTACCTTCAAATGCCGGGCCAACCCCGGGCTGGTATGGGGCACACCACGATAGATGCGGATTTCCGTGGCCGGATCGAAACTCAGGCGCAGGCGGTCGCCGTCCTGGCGCAGACCGTGTTGCAGATAGGCATCGAAGCACTCCGGATCGAAACCGCGAAACAGGCTCTTGTCGGCAAAGTAGCGGCGCGCGGACTCCAGATCGGCAAATTCTTCCCGTCGCCCGAGGGTACGGCCGGCCGGCGTCAGACGATCGATAAAGCCCAGATGCTTGGCTGCGCGGATCAGCCACTGGTCGGCGCGGGTCAGCACCGGCGAGTCGAGCATCACCACGCCCTTGTAGAGCCACGGGCAACGCAGGGCCGCGTGCAGGTGCAGGACGCCGCCCAGGGAGTGGCCGACGCCCCAAACCGGCTCGGGCTGTTGCTGCAGATGATGAATCAGTTCGTCGACCAGGTTGCGCCAGTTGTCATCCACCGGAAAACGCGGGTCGTGGGCATGCTGTTGCAGATGCGCCACCTGATACTCCGGCGCCAGCGCGGCGAACAATTTGCCGTAGGTGCCCGAGGGAAAACCGTTGGCGTGGGCGAAGAACACAGGCTGCGACATACCGGGCACATCTCGAAAAAGACAGGTGTTCATTGTCGGCACGCGCCGGCCCGACGGCAATGACCGTAACTGCCAGGAATGATGACAGTCCGGCCATCGCTATGGTTCGACTCAGCGCGCCGGCGCTGTTTGCCCCAGCGGCACCACGGCCATGGTCAGGCGCGACACGCAACTGGCCTTGCCTTCGTCACTGCTCAGGCGGATATCCCAGACATGGGTGGTACGGCCGATATGGATGGCCTTGGCCACGGCGGTGACCCGCCCGCTGCGCAGGCCGCGCAGGTGGTTGGCGTTGATTTCCAGGCCCACGCAATAGAACTTGCTCGCGTCGATGCACAGGTAGCTGGCCATGGAACCGACGCTTTCGGCCAGCACCACCGAGGCGCCACCGTGCAACAGCCCGTAGGGTTGATGGGTGCGATGATCGATGACCATGCTGGCGGTCAGCGATTCCTCATCAAAGGCCTCGAAGCGGATATCCAGCAGTTCGCCGATGGTGTTTTTCTGCAAGGCATTGAGTTGTTCGAGATTCGGTACGGTGCGCCACAAAGCCATTATTGATTCCCCTACGCTGATTATTCGTCTTAGCCGCGGCCCTACCCTCGCCCCGTGTTCACCTCAGGCGCCACACGGCCAAGGTCCGACCAACCAAGCAGACGCTCGGTCGACTATTTCACGGAAGAACAGAAGCTCGCAAGCTGAAAAAGCCCCCATCAAGTGCAGGAGGCAGCAGCCCGCGCCAGGAAAGCCGGGCGGAATCTGATAGTCGCCACGGGGCATATCGCGTCGAATTTCCGCCTTCCAGCCCTTGCAAGAGATTTCCATGGCAACGATAGGCCGTCTTCTTCGCCGCTTCATGCCCTCGGGTAACGCCCAGGTCAACGCCCAGCTCCCCGTTCTCACAAACACCAGCCCGGGCGAACCGCACAGCGGCGCGGTCCGCGAGCTGATGTCAGACGATTTCTCGCGGAGCGAACGCGACCTGACCCTGCTCGGCTTGAAGGACTCGCTGCTCCAGGCGCGGCTGTTCCTCGGCAGCGCGCCGTCCCTGCGCCAGTACCCGTTGGCCGACCTGCTGGAATTGATGGTGGCCGCCGCCGCCCGCTTCCCTGGCATCCTGAACAGTTGGGACGGTGTTCACCTGGACGGTGGCGGCCGGGTGTCCCTGCATGTGCAGAAGAAACTCTTCGACTTGCGGGTACCGCCCTCGCTATCACCGCAACTGACCAACGCCCTGAAGCGCTGCGCCCTGAACATCGCCGCCCGGGATCACCAGGCCATCCAGGACCTGCCATTCCAGGACGAGGATACCCGCCGCGCGTTCAGGTACTGGAGCAAGGCATCCATCTGCCAGGCGTTAAGGGCCTTGCAGGTGACCAACGTCAATATGATCGGCGTTGACCTGAGCGGCGGGGATTTACGCGGGGTGAGATTTTTCGGGCAATATCAGGAGGCCGACTTCAGAGCCGCCAATCTCAACGCGGCACTGCTCTCCAGTGGTTTCAAAAGCAACGACTTCAGCCATTGCGACCTGAGGAACACCGTGCTCTCCGGTCACTTTGAGGCCTGCCTGTTCAAGGGCGCCAGGGTCAACGCCGCCACCTTGAAAAACACCCGCACCGATTTGCTCGGTGCGGTGTTGAGCCACTGACCCTCAGGGGTGCCTGACGCCCAACAGCGTCATCGCCCCGTCCAGCGGCAACTCCCCTTCCAGCTCGGCGAGGCTGGCCGTGCCCATGGGCTCCGGCTGGTGCAGATGGCCGTGCAGCAACAAGCTGAGCAGACTGCCCACCAGCGGCTGATGGCTGACCAGCAACAGGTTCTGCCCCGTGTCGAGCCGCAGGCTGACATCGCGCGGATTGCTCTGCGGGGTCAGCCAGGGCACGGTAATGATCTCGGCCTCGAAACCCAGCACATCACGCACCAGCTGCGCGGTTTGTTGCGCCCTCAGGTAAGGGCTGGCGTAGATCGCCTGCAACGGCTGGCCGATCAGTTGGGCGGCGCTGCGCAGGACCTGCTCGCGGCCATGGGCGGTCAGCGCCCGTTCGGCATCACTGCGGGCCTGGGGTTCGGCTTCGCCATGACGCAGAACCCAGACTTTCATAGCTTGGGCTCCTCGTCACGGGCCGGATGCGGCGCCGGCGGCACCACATGCGCGGCTTCGCCTTCCGGAGCCCGTGGTGCCGGCCAATCGGCGAACGGCCAGGGCTTCTGTTCGCTATGGAAACTGCCGAAACGACCGATCTGGGCGAGGAACTGGCTCAGGCTGTCGCCGAAGTTCATCAGGTTGGCACTCGGCGCGCCATAGAACAGCCGATAGCCCAACTGCACCAGCACGACTCCGCCGAGGATGAACTGGGCGACCTGCCAGACCAGCAGGAACACCAGCATCCAGACAATGCGCAACACAATGGATTCGTACTTGGACTCGTTCATGACTCGCTCCCGTGGCGCTGAATATCAGTTGAAACCGCTGGTGGAAATAAAATCGACATCGGTTTTCGGCTCGCCGCGCATCAGCAGCTCGATCACCTGGTTCAGGGTCCGCCCTTCAAACAGAATGGCATGTAAACCGGCCACCAGGGGCATATAGACTCCAACTTCCTGCGCCTTGACCTTCAATACCTTGAGGGTATTGACCCCTTCGGCGACCTCGCCCAGGCGGGTGACCGCCTCTTCCAGGCTCAGGCCCTGGCCGAGAGCGAAACCGACCTGGTAGTTGCGGCTCTTCGGTGAGGAACAGGTGACGATCAAGTCGCCGACCCCGGCCAGGCCAAGGAAAGTCATGGGGTTGGCGCCCTGGCTGACGGCAAAGCGGGTCATTTCCGCCAGGGCCCGGGTAATCAGCATGCTCTTGGTGTTCTCGCCCATGCCCAGCGCCACCGCCATGCCGGCAATGATCGCGTAGACATTCTTCAACGCCCCGCCCAGCTCGACGCCAAAGCGGTCGGCGCTGGCATAGACGCGGAAGGTCCGGCCATGCAGCGCGGCCTGGACGCGGCTGCAGAGTGCCTCGTCTTCGCTGGCGACCACCGTGGCGGTCAAGGCGTGCTCGGCCACTTCGCGGGCCAGGTTCGGCCCGGACAACACGCCAATCCGTGCTTGTGGCGCGATATCTTCGAGAATCTCGCTCATCAGCTTGAAGGTCTGTGCCTCAATGCCCTTGGTCAGGCTCACCAGCAGCTTGCCGCCCAGGCGTTCGGCATGGGGCGCCAGCACACTGCGCAAGGCGTTGGAGGGCAAGGCGACAAAAAACAGCTCGCAGTCGTCAAGGGTCGCGACCAGGTCGGTGACCGGCTCGACCGCCGCGTGCACCTTGATGCCCTTGAGGTAACGCGGATTCTCGCGATTGACGCGAATCGATTCGGCCTGCTCGGGATCACGCATCCATTGGCGCACCCGGTGACCGTTCTCGGCCAGCAGATTGGCGATGGCAGTGCCGAAACTTCCGCCACCCAGAACCGCGATTGGGTACTGTTCAGTCATATGTAACCCGTCTATCCCTACCAATGGCGATGGCTGCATTATACGGAGCACGCCACCGGCAGCCAGCCCCAATACAAATCCTCTAAACGGACGCAATCCTTTTAGGCGCCGGCTTGCCAGCGATGGGACCCTTGAGCCTTGTAGCGTCCTTACCGACGCCATCGCCGGCAAGCCGGCTCCCACAAGTTGGTGGCGTGCCCTGGGTTTCGGACGCTTGACCGATTCAGCCTATACAATGACGGCCATACGCCATGGCAAACCTGGCAAGCTCGGTTAACATGCACGGCTATTATTTTTTTCAAGGCTGTGCCGTGTCCTTTGGCCCCCCCACCACGCGCTCCTCCGTCGTCCTGGCCCTGATATTCAGCGGCCCGCTGCTGGCTGACGACCTGTTTCTGGAAAACCAGCCCTTGCCCGAGGTGCTGACCGCCACCCGTCTGAAACAATCGCCGGCCGCGGTACCCGGCAGCATGACGGTCATCGACAATGAACTGATCAAGGCCAGCGGCGCCCGGGATATCAGCGAGCTGCTGCGCCTGGTGCCGGGCATGATGGTCGGCTACACCAACGGCAACCAGGCCAGCATCAACTACCACGGTACCGATGCCAGCAACGCCCGACGCATGCAGGTGCTGATCGATGGCCGCTCGGTCTATCGCGCGGGCCTGGCGACCGTGGACTGGAGCGATATCCCGGTGGCCCTTGAGGATATCGAGCGCATCGAGGTGTTTCGCGGCCCCAACACCGTCAGCTACGGCGCCAATGCGCTGATGGCGGTGGTCAATATCCTCACCAAGTCACCGGGCAGTACCCACGGCGCGACCCTGAAGATCACCCGTGGCGAACGTGGCATCAATGACTGGTACGCCAGCCAGGGCAGCGGCTGGGGCACCGGCGACCTGCGCCTGTCGATGTCCGGCCAGGACGACGACGGGTTCCAGAGTGACCACCTGGGCAATGACTACCGCGATGGCCGGCGCATCACCCGCGTCAATCTCTCGGTCAGCCAGACGCTCAACGAACAACAGAGCATCGACTGGCAATTGAACGTCAAGGACGGCACCAACCAGCGACCCTATACCTACAAGGCCGTGTTTCCCGATATCACGGCGGCCGGCGACAACTCCGATGTGGTCGCCAAGGACTACGCCGGCTCGCTGCGCTGGAACCTCGACCTCAATCCCCAGCACAGCCTGTATATCCAGGGTTCGGCCCAGCACTGGGATCGCCAGCAGGTCTGGCGCGCCTGCGATGCCAAGATCTCGTTCAGTCCGCAACTGACCCAGTTGTGGCAGTTGAATCCCAACTATGCCGAAAACCTGGCGCGCAATATAAAACAATACTCTAATGCCGGAAGCCCGCCGGCAGGCAGCACGGCGGAGCAGGATCTGGCCAGCCAGGTCCTCGGCCAATGGGCCGGCGGGGCCAGCCAGACCGTCTGCGGCGATATCGACCAGAGCACCCGCGAAACCCGCTACGATCTCGAACTGCAGGACACCCTGAGCCTGTCGGACAGCCTGCGCCTGGTCAGCGGCATGAACTATCGTTATGACAAGGCCGACTCCGAGACCTATTTCAACGGCACCATCGACGACAGCACCTGGCGCCTGTTCGGCCAGCTCGAATGGCGTGCCAGCGAACACTGGCTGGTGCAGGGCGGCGCCATGTACGAAGACGCGCAACTGACCGGCGCCTCCCTGACCCCGCGCTTTGCGGTCAACTACCTGATCAATCCCCGGCATGGCTTACGCGCGGTGTATTCCGAAGCCATACGCTCGCCGGACATGTTCGAGAACAACGTCAACTGGAGTTA
Source organism: Pseudomonas sp. GW821-FHT03C07 (assembly GCF_059420925.1). NCBI lineage: Bacteria > Pseudomonadati > Pseudomonadota > Gammaproteobacteria > Pseudomonadales > Pseudomonadaceae > Pseudomonas > Pseudomonas sp. GW821-FHT03C07. The sequence continues at coordinate 91,329 of NZ_JBWKUQ010000014.1, read as the reverse complement.
CAAGGTCACCAACCTGAGCTCGCCCACCTACGGCCAGAGCAGCGGCCAGTATTTTGTCCAGACCCGCGGCCCGGGAAACCTGGACAAGGAGCGGATGCGCTCGCGGGAACTGGGCTATAACGGTTTCTTCGCCGAGATCGGCCTGAGCCTCGACGTGAAACTGTTCTACGACGAAATCAGCGACATGATCAGCACGCCGTTGCGCAACAACCAGTTTATCGCCAGCAACGCCAACAGCTCCCGCTTCACCGGTAGCGAAGCCCAGTTCGACTGGCGCCTGGGTAGCGCCGACCGCCTGCGCCTGACCTATGCCTATGTCGATGTCCAGGCCAGCAACCCGGTCGACGAGCAGTTCACCGCCCGCAACAGCGGCTCGGCCGGCTGGATGCGCGACTGGGGCGGCGGCTGGTCGAGCTCGGCCTTCTACTATGGCGACGCGGCCATCAACCAGTACCGCTTCGAACGGGTCGACCTGCGCCTGGCCAAGCGTATTCCCTTTAACAAGGCCAGCCTGGAACTGGCCGGGATGCTGCAACAACGCCTCGACGACCAACCCGTTACCTGGATCGACAACAACTACAACCAGCGCCGCGCCGTCTACTTCAGCGCAGAACTGGAGTTCTGAGCATGAGCCACCCGAGGTCAAGGATGACATCTGCATGGAACCGACGCCTGAGGCGACTGGGCCTGGCCCTGTTCGTGCTGTTGTCGAGCGTCCCGGCGCGCTCGGCCGAGGTGCTGTTGACCGGCCTGGAGGACAGCCCCGGAGTCCGGGTCTTTACCGCCGCCCTGGCACAACAGCGCCCGAGCGACCAGATACGCTTCGTGCCCCTGGCCCAGATGCCCGCCCCCAGCCACCTGCCCCCCGCCACCCGGCTGATCCTGCTGGACCCGCCGAGCCTCGACTGGCGGCTGAAGGATAAACAGGGGCCGGCGACCCTGGTCTTGCGCATCAGCCGCCTGCAGGCGATGCAGCGCCTGGGCAACAGCTTGCCGGCCAATTTGAGCCTGCTGTGGAGCGATCCGCCGCTGTCGCGCCAACTGCGCCTGATCCGCGCAGTCATGCCCCAGGCCCGGCGGATCGGCGTGCTGTATACCCAGGGCAGCGAATTCCTGCTCACCGAACTGAACCAGGCGGCCCGGCCTCTGGGGCTGGAGATCGTCACCCAGCGCTGGGACGACACCAGCGACAGTCGTCCGCTGCAAACCCTGCTCAAGAGCAGCGACGTCTTGCTGGGGCTGGACGATCCGACCTTGTATAACCCCCGGACCGCGAAGAACCTGCTGCTCAGCAGCTATGCCCGGCAACTGGCGCTGATCGGCCCCAACGCCGGTTTCGTCAAGGCCGGCAGCCTGGCCAGCACCTACAGCGACCAGAGCGACTGGCTGGCGATCCTCGACGAATTGCTCGACCGTGCCCCGTCCAGCTGGCCGGGCAACCTGTACCCGCACCGTTTCAAGGTTCTGAGCAACCCGCAAGTCGCCCGCGCCCTGGGTATCGAGCCGATCGACGAAGCCTCGCTCGCCATCCGGCTGGCCGAAGGAGAAACCCGCCCATGACCCTGCGCCGGTATTGGGGCATCAGTGCCCGGACCCAGATGATCAGCCTCGGCCCCGCGCTGTTACTGACGTTGCTGTTGATCAGTTTCTTCACCTTCGTGCGGATCCAGGACCTGCGCCAGGAACTCGACCACACCGGCCAACTGATCGCCAACCAATTGGCCCCGGCCACCGAATACGGGGTGATTTCCGGCAACAGCGAAGTCCTCGAGAGCCTGATGCGGGCGACCCTGGCCACACCCCACGTACGCTTCCTCGAGGTCCAGGACCGTAGCAACAATATCCTGGTCCATGTCGAACAACCCGCGCCGGAGCTCGCCCGGCCACAGTCGCTGAAACTGTTCCTGGCGCCGGTGCGCCTGCAACGCATTCAACTGGACAACGACTTCCTGCAGGAAGGCAGCGCCCCCAGCGTGGCGCCGAGCGAGGACTATCTGGGGCGGGTGATTGTCGGCATGTCCAATGACGCCTTCAGCCAGCGGCAACAGGAAATCCTGCTCAAGGCCGGGATCCTGGCGCTGTTCGCCCTGCTCTTCACCTTTCTCCTGGCCCGGCGACTGGCGGCCAGCCTGGCGCAACCGATCAGCGCCATGGGCCTGGCGGTCAAGGCCATTCAACAGGGCGACTACAAGACCCAACTGCCGGTGGTCGACGACGCCGAGCTCGGGGCCCTGTCGCGACATATCAATAACCTTGCCGGCGCCCTGGAACAGGCCAGCCGCGAACAGCACCAGGCCATCGCCCAACTGATCCAGACCCGTGAGGAAGCGGAACGGGCGAACAATGCCAAGTCGGACTTCCTGGCCATGATGAGCCATGAACTGCGCACGCCGATGAACGGTGTACTGGGCATGCTGCAATTGCTCGAAACCACCGAAATGACCGAGGAACAGAGCGAATACGCGGCCCTGGCCTCGGAGTCCACCGAGCACCTGCTCAAGGTGATCAACGATATCCTCGACTTCTCACGGATCGAACGTTCGGCCCTGGAGCTGGAACATATTCCGTTCAACCTCGCGGAACTGCTCAACAGTTGCGCCCAGGCCTTCCAGCACAATGCCAGCCAACGCGGCCTGCACCTGGACCTGCAGATCCCCACGGACATGCTGGCCCTGCAGGTCAAGGGCGACCCGACACGGATCCGCCAGATCCTGGTCAACCTGATCGGCAATGCGCTGAAATTCACCGAACACGGCAGCGTCGGCATCGAACCGCACTGGCAGGCGCTGGACGACGATGTGCTGTGGTTCACCTGCACGGTACGCGACAGCGGCATCGGCATTTCCAGCGAACGCCTGGAACTGATGTTCGATGCCTTCCAGCAAGCCGACAGCTCGATCTCCCGGCGCTACGGCGGCACCGGCCTGGGCCTGCCCATTGCACGAACCCTGGCCGAACGCATGGGCGGCACCCTGCACGCCCACAGCGAAGAAGGCCTGGGTTCGGTGTTCACCCTGGAAATCCCCCTGGCCCTGCATCATCCGACCGAAACCGCCGCCTCGGCGCCCATGTCGAGCGGTCATGGCGAAGGGCGCAAGGTGCTGCTGGTGGAGGACAACCCGGTCAACCAGACCGTGATCGACGCCATGTTGCGCGGCCTCGGCTTCGACGTCAGCCTGGCCACCGACGGCGCCCAGGCCATCGACCGGGCTCGCAACGGCCTGTTCGCGGCGATCCTGATGGACTGCCGGCTACCGATTGTCGACGGCTACGAAGCCACCCGACAAATCCGCCAACTGCCCGAGTACGCTCAGGTACCGATCATCGCCCTGACCGCCAACGCTTTGCAGGGCGATCGCGAAAGCTGCCTGCGGGCGGGCATGAACGACTACCTGGCCAAGCCCTTCAAACGTGTGGACTTACAGCAGATTCTCCGGAAATGGCTGCCCTGAATACGATGTGCGACTGGCGTGAAAGACGAAAGTGCGGCAGTCTTAGGCACCCGAATGAGCTGGAAAACCGGCTTGAATAAAAATTTCAGTGCACAAGTGTACATTCATGTCCTTGGTGCTGTGACTTTCACCACAACGCAATAGTCTATGAGTAGGCTGTCGATTCGAGGCATGAACGCTTCGATCGGCCGGGAAGATTTGCCCCACCTGCCGCATGGGACTATTGAGGAGCTCGCATGACCAAACAAAACGCCTTTACCCGGGAAGATCTGCTGCGCTGCAGTCGTGGCGAGCTGTTCGGCCCAGGTAACGCGCAACTGCCCGCCCCCAACATGCTGATGGTCGATCGCATCACCCATATCAGCGAAGAGGGTGGCAAGTACGGCAAGGGTGAATTGGTCGCCGAACTGGATATCACTCCGGACCTGTGGTTCTTCGCTTGTCACTTCGAGGGCGATCCGGTGATGCCAGGCTGCCTGGGCCTCGACGCCATGTGGCAACTGGTCGGTTTCTTCCTCGGCTGGCAGGGTCTGCCGGGCCGTGGTCGTGCGCTGGGTTCGGGCGAAGTGAAATTTTTCGGCCAGGTCCTCCCGACCGCCAAGAAAGTGACCTACAACATTCAGATCAAGCGCGTCCTCAAAGGCAAGCTGAACTTGGCCATTGCCGATGGTTCGGTGACGGTCGACGGTCGCGAGATCTACACCGCCGAAGGCCTTCGGGTCGGCGTTTTTACTTCCACTGACAACTTCTAAGGGTTATTCGCATGCGCCGCGTCGTTATCACTGGTCTGGGCATCGTTTCGTGCCTGGGCAATGACAAAGAGACCGTCTCCGCTAACCTGCGTGCAAGCCGCCCTGGCATCCGCTTCAACCCGGAATATGCCGAAATGGGTCTGCGTAGCCAGGTTTCCGGCTCCATTGACCTCAATCTCGAAGAGCTGATCGATCGCAAGATCTATCGCTTCGTCGGCCACGCGGCGGCTTACGCCTACCTGGCCATGAAAGACGCCATCGCCGACTCCGGTCTGAGCGAAGAGCAGGTGTCCAACCCGCGTACTGGCCTGGTGGCTGGCTCCGGCGGCGCCTCGACCCTGAACCAGATGGAAGCGCTGGATATCCTCCGCGAAAAGGGCGTCAAGCGCGTCGGGCCGTACCGCGTGACCCGCACCATGGGCAGCACCGTTTCCGCGTGCCTGGCCACGCCGTTCAAGATCAAGGGCCTGAACTACTCGATCTCCTCCGCTTGCGCCACCAGTGCTCACTGCATCGGTACCGCCCTGGAGCAGATCCAGATGGGCAAGCAGGACATCGTCTTCGCCGGTGGCGGTGAAGAAGAACATTGGAGCCAGTCGTTCCTGTTCGACGCCATGGGCGCGCTGTCCACCCAGTACAATGAAACCCCGGAAAAGGCCTCCCGCGCCTACGACGCCAAGCGTGACGGTTTCGTCATCGCCGGCGGCGGCGGCATGGTGGTGGTCGAGGAGCTGGAGCACGCTCTGGCCCGTGGCGCGAAGATCTACGCGGAAATCGTCGGCTACGGTGCAACCTCCGACGGCTACGACATGGTCGCGCCAAGCGGCGAAGGCGCGGTGCGTTGCATGCAGATGGCCATGGCCACCGTCGACGGCCCGATCGACTACCTGAACACCCACGGCACCTCGACTCCGGTCGGCGATGTCGCGGAAATGAAAGGTGTGCGTGAAGTCTTCGGCGACAAGGCCCCGGTCATCAGTTCGACCAAGAGCCTGTCCGGTCACTCCCTGGGCGCCGCTGGCGTTCACGAAACGATCTACTGCCTGCTGATGATGGAAGGCAAGTTCATTGCCGGTTCCGCCAACATCGAAGAGCTGGACCCGGAAGTCGCTGACATGCCGGTCCTGACCAAGACCCGCGAAAATGTTGAGTTGAACAACGTGATGAGCAACAGCTTCGGCTTCGGCGGCACCAATGCCACCCTGGTCCTGAAGCGCTGGCAGGGCAAGTAAGCCCGGCTTGATCGCCAGATGAAAAACGCCCCGACTGGTTCGGGGCTTTTTTTGCCTGCCGGAAAGTACCACTCCTGTGCTGAGAGGCCGCTCGATCGGCCCGCCAGGGCGCGAGCGCGAAAAAAACCATCCCGCTGACCGGAGTCACCGTCGAGGTCAAGCGCGACAACAGCCAGGAACAGAAAGGCAAGTACGGCCTGCTGGCCGAAGACGCTTTGAGCCAGTAAGGGCGGCGGCGAAAAAGCGGGTTATGCTTTGCCCATCGCCCGCCGAGCCAGGAAGCCCCCCATGAACACACCACTGGTGATCCGTCCTCGCGCCGAGGAGGTCGAAGGTCAACCGATCCTGCGCCCCCTGCCCTCGGCCCAATGCCGCAGCGTCGGGCCTTTCGTGTTTTTCGACCATATGCTGGAAACCCGCTATGCGCCGGGGCACGGAATGAATGTGCGGCAACACCCGCATATCGGCCTGTCGACCCTGACCTACCTGTTCACCGGCGAGATCGTGCACAAGGACAGCCTCGGCTCCGAGCAGCAGGTCAAACCCGGCGATGTCAGCTGGATGACCGCCGGCAGCGCTATTGCCCATGTCGAACGGACCCCGGCCGAACTGGTCGCCAGCGGTTCCAGCCTGCATGGCCTGCAGATCTGGCTGGCATCGCCCAAGGCCCTGGAACAGGGGCCCGGCCATTACAGCCATCACCCCGCTGCCAGCCTGCCCTGCAGTGACAATCTCGGGGTGCGAATCCGCCTGGTGGCCGGCAGCGGTTTTTGCCTGACCTCACCGGTGCCGGTGCTGTCACCCACGCTGTATGCCGATATCCACATGGACAGCGCAACCACCCTGCTGATTGCGAATGAGTATGCGGAACGTGCGGTGTATGTGCTGGAAGGCGAGGCACAACTGGAGGGTGAAGCGCTGGAGCCGCGCAGCCTGGTGGTGCTGCCGACAGGGGAAAACCTCACGCTATTCGCCGAGAGTGAGTGTCACCTGGTAGTGATCGGGGGCGCGCCACTGGATGGGCCGCGGCGGATGAACTGGAACTTTGTCGCCAGTGATCCGGCCTTGATCGATAGCGCCCGTCAGCGCTGGGCGGCCGGGGATTGGCCGAAGGTGCCGGGGGAAAGCGAGCGGATCGAGTTGCCGACACGGCCCTGAAGGACAAGCACAAACCTGTAGGAGCCGGCTTGCTGGCGATAGCGGCCGCCAGAACAACACAGCCCATCAGCGATGGCGATGTAAAACTCACCGCCGCCATCGCCAGCAAGCCGGCTCCGACACGGGACCGGGTCAGAGGTTAGAGGCCCTCTCAGCCCTTGAACACTTCTTCCAGCAGATTGTGCATCGACACAAACGCACGGCCCGCCGTCTTCGCGTCATACATCATCATGCCCGGCACATTGGCGTGCGGATCGGTGAAGGAATGCACCGCGCCGCCATAGCTCAGCAACTGCCAATCGACACCCGCCGCATTCATTTCCTCCTCGAATGCCGGCAACTGCTCTTTCGACACCAGGGGATCGGCCGCGCCATGCAGCACCAGTACCGAGCCTTTGATGTTCTTCGCATCCGCCGGGTTCGGCGTATCCAGCGTGCCATGGAACGACACGGTCGCTTTCAACGACGCGCCGGCGCGAGCCAGTTCCAACGAGCAGCAACCGCCGAAGCAGAAACCGAAGGTCGCCAGCCTAGTCGTGTCCACCACAGCCAGTTCCTGGCCTTGCAGCGCTTCGAACGCCGCCTGCATGCGTTTGCGCAACAACGCACGATCATTTTTCAATGGCATCATCGCCGCGCCGGCTTCGTCGTTATTGCTCGGGCGAACCGACTGACCATAAAGGTCGGCGATCAATACCACATACCCCTTGGCCGCGACCGCTTCAGCGATCTTCTCGGCACCAGCGCTGACGCCCATCCAGTTCGGCGCCATCAACAGGCCCGGACGCGGCCCCTTGTGGCCGGCGTCAAAAGCCAGGCGACTCTCATAGGACTGGCCATCGATCTGATAGACCACCGAACTCACAGTAACTTGGCTCATTTCGGACTCCGATAAAAACATTCAAGGATAAAAAAACCCGCCGAAGCGGGTTTTCGTACAGCGTGCTTAAACCGACAACTCAACCAGCAACTTGTTCAGACGGCGCACATAAGCCGCCGGATCCTTCAGGCTGTCACCGGCCGCCAGGGCCGCCTGGTCGAGGAGGATGTGCGACAGATCGCCAAAGCGGTCTTCATCCGGTTCGCCATCGAGTTTCTCGATCAGCGGGTGCGCCGGGTTGAATTCGAAGATCGGCTTGGAGTCCGGCACCTTCTGCCCGCTCGCTTCGAGGATCTGGCGCATCTGCAGGCCCAGGTCCTGCTCACCGATGGCCAGGATCGCCGGGGAGTCGGTCAGGCGGTGGGAAACCCGCACTTCGCTGACTGCGTCGCCCAGGGCGGTCTTGATCCGCTCCACCAGGCCCTCTTTGGTCTTGGCGACTTCCTCGGCAGCCTTCTTGTCCTCTTCCGAGTCCAGGTTGCCCAGGTCCAGGTCGCCCCGTGCCACATCGACAAAACTCTTGCCGTCGAATTCGTTGAGGTAGCTCATCAGCCACTCGTCGATACGATCGGTCAGCAGCAGCACTTCGATGCCTTTCTTGCGGAAGACTTCCAGGTGCGGGCTGTTCTTGACCTGGGCGTAGGTTTCACCAGTCAGGAAGTAAATCTTGTCCTGGCCTTCCTTGCCGCGAGCCAGGTATTCGGCCAGGGACACCACTTGCTCGCCGTCGTCACCCAGGGTGGAGGCGAAACGCAGCAGGCCGGCGATTTTTTCCTTGTTGGCGAAGTCTTCAGCCGGGCCTTCTTTCATGACCTGGCCGAAGTTTTTCCAGAAGCCCTTGTATTGCTCAGGCTCGTTCTTCGCCAGTTTTTCCAGCATGTCGAGGACACGCTTGGTCAGCGCCGACTTCATCGAATCGATGATCGGATCTTTCTGCAGGATTTCCCGCGACACGTTCAGGGACAGGTCGTTGGAGTCGACCACACCCTTGATGAAGCGCAGGTACAACGGCAGGAAGGACTCGGCCTGATCCATGACGAACACGCGCTGCACGTAGAGCTTGAGGCCCTTCGGCGCTTCACGCTGGTACAGGTCGAACGGCGCACGGGCCGGTACGTAGAGCAACGAGCTGTATTCCAGCTTGCCTTCGACCTTGTTATGGCTCCAGCTCAGCGGGTTCTCGAAGTCATGGGCGATGTGCTTGTAGAACTCCTGGTATTCCTCGTCCTTCACTTCAGTGCGCGGACGGGTCCACAGGGCGCTGGCGCGGTTGACGGTTTCCCACTCCAGCGCCGGCTTCTCTTCGCCCTCAACCGCAGCCACTTCTTTCGGCAGCTCGATCGGCAGGGCGATATGGTCGGAGTACTTCTTGATGATGTTGCGCAGGCGCCAGCCGTCGGCGAATTCGTTCTCGCCCGACTTCAGGTGCAGGACGATACGGGTACCGCGGTCGGCCTTCTCGACGGTGGCGACTTCGAACTCGCCCTCGCCCTTGGACGACCAGTGCACGCCTTCACTGGCGGCCAGGCCGGCACGACGGCTGAACACTTGAACCTGGTCGGCGACGATAAAGGCCGAATAGAAGCCCACCCCGAACTGACCGATCAGGTGCGAGTCCTTTTTCTGGTCGCCCGAGAGGTTCTTCATGAAATCGGCGGTGCCGGACTTGGCGATGGTCCCCAGGTGGGTGATCACATCGTCACGGCTCATGCCGATACCGTTGTCTTCGAGAGTGACAGTGTTGGCCTCTTTGTCGAAGCTCACACGGATTTTCAGTTCCGCGCCACCTTCCAGCAACTCAGGCTTGGACAGGGCTTCGAAACGTAATTTGTCGACAGCGTCGGAAGCGTTGGAGATCAATTCGCGAAGGAAAATTTCCTTGTTGGAATACAGCGAATGGATCATGAGGTGCAGCAGTTGCTTCACCTCGGTCTGGAAGCCCAGGGTTTCCTTTTGAGTTTCCACACTCATGGTCATCAAACTCCAATTGGATGGCAGTGGCCGCCCCCGAAAGGGTTGGCGGCGGGTTGTCATCAAAGTTGGGGGCGGTGACGGCGATTTCAAGTGCCCGGGAGCGTTTCCTCGATCTTGAAGTGGGCCCGGGCGGTGGCAATCGGCTCGGCCTCGGTTCTTTGCCAGGCGGTGACGGCGACGTTCGCCACCCGCCGGCCCTGGCGACAGACCTGGCATTTGGCGTAAGTGTCACGGTATTGCCCGGCGCGCAGGTAATCGACGGAAAAGTCGATGACCTTGGGCACCCCTGGCGAGCCGGTAAACACCAGCAGGTGCAGGGCGGCGGCCAGCTCCATAAAACCGGCGATCACCCCGCCGTGAATCGCCGGGAGCAACGGGTTGCCGATGTTGTCCTTGTTCGCCGGCAGGCAGAACAACAGCTCATCGCCGAGCCGTGAGCACTGGATGCCGATCAGCTTGGCGTAGGGGATAAGCTGCAGCAATTGCCCGTAGTCACCCTGCTGGTGGGCCTGCTGCAGCAGCGTCTTGAAGTCCTCGCTCATGCCGCACCACCGTTGATCGCGCCGCTGAAACCGTGGGCGCCCTTGATTCCCTTGCCCATGCGCATGAAGGTCCCGACCACATGGGCGATGGGCCGCTGCGGGTCATCCTGATAGGCAAAGCCGCGGGCGAAGATGATGTCGCGGGTCACCCGGTAGCACTCGGCGAAACCATAGACATCCTGCTGCGCCGTTGCCGGGTGCATATAGTCGATGCGCAGATCCAGGGTCGGACAGACCTCGAACTCGGGCAACACACACAGGGTGGCCATGCCACAGGCGGTGTCCATCAGGGTCGTCAGTGCCCCGCCATGGATCACCCCGCTCTGCGGATCACCGACGATCTCGGCGCTGTACGGCAGGAGCACGGTCAGGCCCTGGGCATCGGCGCTGTGCAAGCGCAGCCCGAGGACCTGGCAGTGCCGGATAGCGCCGAGAAAGCGCGTAGCGCGCTCGAAAATAGGGTTCTGGGTCATGAACTTATGGCTCTCGTCCGGGAGAAATACGTCCGAAAAAACGAAACATAGAGAAAAAGTTCCGTTCGGTCGGTACTTATATATCTTTTAAAATCAAGGAACTTAACCCTTGGGGGCGTGTTCTGAAGGCCAGTAGTCAGTGATATCCACACAGGAGCAACACCCCCATGCGTAAGACTTTAGCTATTGCCTTGATGTTGACCGCTACCCTCGGTCTCGCCGCCTGCGATAAAAAATCCGAGGACAAAGCTCAAGACGCCAACCAACACGCTCAGGAAGCTCAGAAGAGCATGAGCCAAGCTCAGGATAAGGTGAACGAGGCCGCCAAGGAAAACGCCGATGCTGCCAAAGCTCAGGTTGATTCCAGCAAAGCAGCGGCACAAGAGCAGTCCAAGGAAGCCACCGGCTCCTGATTGCCCTGGAGGTTCTTGCAAAGACCCAACGGCAAAAACCTTCACGCAAAATAAAACCCGCCTAGTGCGGGTTTTATTTTTTCTGACACCGGCCTGCCATCTCCCCCTGTAGGAGCCAGCCTGCTCGCGATAGCGATATTCCAGGCGACAACGACCTCGACTAACAGATCGCATCGCCAGCAAGCCGGCACACAGAGGTCGCGATCAGGCCAGGACTTCGCTAGGTTTGCCGAGCACGCGGTCAATCAGCACCGCAACCGCCAGCATCACCACCGACGGCACCAGCCACGCCAGGCCCTGCTCGCTCAGCGGCAGGTGCGACAGCTGAGCCGGCATCCAGTCCGCCAGCCCGGCGCCCTTGAGGGCGTCGATCATGCCGAACAGCAACGACACCAGCATCACCGGCCCGACGATACGCCCCTGCGCATGCCAGAACGACTGGCAGAAGCTCAGGGCCACCAGGGCGATGCACGGCGGGTAGATCGCGGTCAGGACCGGGATCGAGAAGGCAATCAGCTTGGTCAGCCCCAGGTTCGACACCAGCAGCGAGAACGCCGCCAGGATGATCACCAGGCTCTTGTAGGACAGCGGCAGGACGCGGCTGAAATACTCGGCGCAGGCGCAGGTCAGGCCCACCGCCGTCACCAGGCACGCCAGGGAGATCAGCACCGCGAGGAAACCGCTACCGAGGGAGCCGAAGGTGTGTTGCACATAGGCGTGCAGCACCGCCGCGCCGTTACTGGCACCGGCCGCGATTTCATGGCTGCCCGACCCCAGGCGGAACAGACTGATGTACACCAGCGCCAGACCAACCCCGGCAATCAGTCCGGCAATGATCGCGTAGCGGGTGATCAGCCGCGGCGAATCGACGCCACGAGAGCGGATGGCATTGACGATGACGATACCGAACACCAGGGCGCCGAGGGTATCCATGGTCAGGTAGCCATTGATGAAGCCCTGGGAGAACGGTGCCGCGACGTACTCGGGGGTGGCGGTGCCGATATCGCCGGCCGGCAAGGCAAAGGCCGCGATCCCCAGGGCCGCCAGGGCGATGATCTTCAGTGGCGCGAGGAAACGGCCGACGGTGTCCAGCAGGCGCCCGGGGTACAGGGAGATGAAGAACACCAGCAAGAAGTACACCGAGCTGTAGAGCAGCAGCGCCAACGGGCTTTCACCGGTCAACGGCGCCAGGCCGACTTCAAAGGATACGGTGGCCGTGCGCGGGGTGGCGAACAGCGGACCGACCGCCAGGTAGCAGGCCGCGGCCAGCAAGCCGCCGGCGACTTTGCCGATGGGGCTGCTCAGGGCATCCATGGCGCCGCCGACCTTGGCCAGCGCGACCACGGTGATGACCGGCAGGCCGACCGCGGTGATCAGGAAGCCCAGCGCCGCCATCCAGACATGGGGCCCGGACTGCAAACCGACGATCGGCGGGAAGATGATGTTGCCAGCCCCGACGAACAGGGCAAAAGTCATAAAGCCAAGTGCCAGGATGTCCTGGCCTTTCAACACTTTCATTTCAGGAAATACCACACTGCTGAATCGGAATTTAGAGAGGGATTTCCCGTGGGGTGAGGGAAATGCTGTCGACCCGTATGGGGTTGACCCGTTTAGCGCGCCGATCCCTTTTGGGGAGCCAACGCAAAATGGCTGCCAGCCTAACGAATTCGGGCGGAAAACGCACTGTTAGAGGGCGAATTGTCCGATAAGCGACATTTCCGTGTCGCGTTTTCATATGAAAACGGTGCCGCCCGTGCCGACGCCTTCGCGGGCAAGCTCCGCTCCCACAATGTTCGAGTCAACCCAAAATTCTGTGTACGACACAAAACCTGTGGGAGCGGAGCTTGCCCGCGAAGAGGCCGGCACAGATTGCATAAAACTTCCTGACACCCAGAAAGCACAAAGGCCACCCGAAGGTGGCCTTTGCAGGTAAAGCGTCAGCTAAGCGCGAGGCTTACTTGACTGCCCAACCGGTCAGCTCGGCCAGGGCCTTGCCGATGTCTGCCAGCGAACGCACGGTTTTCACACCGGCGTCTTGCAGGGCAGCGAACTTCTCGTCCGCAGTGCCTTTGCCGCCGGAGATGATTGCGCCCGCATGGCCCATGCGCTTGCCCGCAGGGGCAGTCACACCAGCGATGTAGGAAACCACTGGCTTGGTCACGTGAGCCTTGATGTAGGCCGCCGCTTCTTCTTCAGCCGAACCGCCGATCTCACCGATCATGACGATCGCTTCGGTCTTCGGGTCTTCCTGGAACAGCTTCAGGATGTCGATGAAGTTCGAGCCTGGGATCGGGTCACCGCCGATGCCGACGCAAGTCGACTGACCGAAACCGGCGTCAGTGGTCTGCTTCACAGCTTCGTAGGTCAGGGTGCCGGAACGGGAAACGATACCGACCTTGCCTGGCAAGTGAATGTGACCTGGCATGATGCCGATCTTGCATTCGCCTGGAGTGATCACGCCTGGGCAGTTAGGGCCGATCAGGATCACGCCCAGTTCGTCGCACTTGACCTTGGCGTCCAGCATGTCCAGGGTAGGAATGCCTTCGGTGATGCAGACGATCAGCTTGATGCCGCCGAACGCTGCTTCCAGGATCGAGTCCTTGCAGAAAGGAGCTGGAACGTAGATCACGCTGGCGGTGGCGCCAGTAGCGGCTACAGCGTCTTTCACGGTGTTGAACACGGGCAGGCCCAGGTGCTCGGTGCCGCCTTTGCCCGGAGTTACGCCACCGACCATCTTGGTGCCGTATTCGATAGCTTGCTGGGTGTGGAAGCTACCCTGCGAACCGGTGATACCCTGGCAGATAACCTTGGTGTCTTTATTGATCAGGACGCTCATTATTTGCCCTCCGCAGCTTTGACAACTTGTTGAGCAGCGTCGGTCAGGCTGGTAGCAGCGATGATGTTCAAGCCGCTTTCTGCCAGTACTTTAGCGCCCAGTTCAGCGTTGTTGCCTTCAAGGCGAACAACAACCGGGATTTTCACGCCGACTTCTTTCACCGCGCCGATGATGCCTTCGGCAATCATGTCGCAGCGAACGATGCCGCCGAAGATGTTGACCAGTACGGCCGCGACGTTGGTGTCGGACAGAATGATCTTGAACGCTTCAGTCACACGTTCCTTGGTTGCACCACCGCCCACGTCGAGGAAGTTGGCTGGTTTGCCGCCATGCAGGTTGACGATGTCCATGGTACCCATGGCCAGGCCAGCACCGTTGACCATGCAACCGATGTTGCCTTCCAGGGCTACGTAGTTCAGTTCGAACTTGGCAGCGTGCGCTTCGCGCGGATCGTCCTGGGACGGATCGTGGAAGGTTTTCAGCTTAGGCTGACGGTACATGGCGTTGGCGTCGATGTTGATCTTCGCATCGAGGCAATGCAGGTCGCCGTCGGCCTTGATCACCAGCGGGTTCACTTCCAGCAGGGCCAGGTCGTGATCCTTGAACAGCTTGGCCAGACCGACGAAGATCTTGGCGAACTGAGTCACTTGCTTGCCTTCCAGACCCAGCTGGAATGCCAACTCGCGACCCTGGAATGGCTGAGCGCCAACCAGTGGATCGATAGTGGCCTTGAGAATTTTCTCAGGGGTGTCGTGCGCGATTTTCTCGATGTCCACGCCACCTTCGGTGGAAGCCATGAACACGATGCGACGGCTCGAACGGTCAACGACAGCGCCCAGGTACAGCTCTTTAGCGATATCAGTGCACGATTCAACCAGGATCTTGGTGACAGGCTGGCCATTGGCATCAGTCTGATAGGTCACCAGACGCTTGCCCAGCCACTGCTGTGCGAAGGCTTTAGCGTCTTCTTTGCTGCGAACCAGCTTGACGCCGCCCGCTTTACCGCGACCACCCGCGTGGACCTGGGCTTTGACAACCCACTCGGTACCACCGATCTTGTCGCAAGCTTCTGCTGCTGCTTCCGGGGTATCTACCGCAAAACCCTGGGATACTGGCAGGCCGTACTCAGCGAACAGCTGCTTACCCTGATACTCGTGAAGATTCATGCTTTTTACCGTCTTCGTTAGGTACTGCGCATTCGGTGCTGCACTGATTGCAGTGCCGCACCACCTGTGACTGCTGCTTGCGTGGTCTTCCGGTTGCCCGGCGCGACGACGCAAGACTGCGTCCAGCGGACGTTCCGCGGTGAGTCTTGCGCGCAAGGCTCACGACGGGCGGGCCGCCGTGGTTTCTTATTATCTACTTAGCGTTTTTTCTTGTTGGCAATGTGGATGGCGCCGCCATTCACTGCCAGTGCCGCTTCGTGCAACGCTTCGGACAGGGTCGGATGGGAGAAAACCATCATGCCGATGTCCTCGGCGCTGGTGCCGAATTCCATACCGATCGCGCCTTGCTGTACCAGCTCGGCAGCGCTTGGGCCAATCACGTGGACGCCCAGAACGCGGTCAGTCTTGGCATCCGCGATGACCTTGACGAAACCGCCGGTATCGTTGGCTGCCATGGCACGGCCACTGGCGGCGAACGGGAAGGTGCCGATGTTAACTTCAACGCCTTCGGCTTTCAAAGCCTGTTCGGTCTTGCCGACCCAGGCAATTTCCGGGTGGGTGTAGATAACCGACGGGATCAGGTCGTAGTTCATCTGGGCTTTGTGGCCCTTGATGCGCTCGACGACCATGATGCCCTCTTCCGAGGCCTTGTGTGCCAGCATCATGCCGCGAACCACGTCACCGATGGCGTAGACGCCCGGTACGGCGGTCGCGCAATGGTCGTCGACGTGCACGAAACCGCGCTCGTCGAGAACCACGCCGCAATCAGCCGACAGCAGGTCGGTGGTGACTGGGCGACGGCCTACGGCAACGATCAGCTTGTCGAACGTGATGGTCTGTTCGCCGGCGGAGTCGGTGTAAGTAACAACCACTTCCTTGCCCTTGTTGACCTTGGAACCGGTCACGCGCGCACCCAGCTTGATGTCCAGACCTTGTTTGGTCAGGGTTTTCAGCGCTTCCTTGGAGATGGCGGTGTCGGCAGCCATCAGGAAGGTGTCCAGGGCTTCCAGCACCGTCACTTCCGCGCCCAGACGGGACCAGACGGAACCCAGTTCCAGACCGATCACGCCCGCGCCGATCACGCCCAGGCGCTTCGGTACGGCCTGGAATTCCAGGGCGCCAGTCGAATCGACGATCACGTTCTGGTCAACCGGAGCCGGTGGAATGTCGATCGGACGCGAGCCAGGCGCCAGGATCACGTTCTCGGCTTCGATCACTTCAACCGTGCCGTCAGGCTTGGTCACTTCGACTTTCTTGCCAGCCAGCAGCTTGCCGTGGCCTTCGATCGAAGTCACGCCATTGGCCTTGAACAGCATGGCCACGCCGCCGGTCAGGTTCTTGACGATACCGGCCTTGCGACCGACCATCGCCGGCACGTCCATTTTCACGGCGCCGGTGCTGATACCGTGGATGGCGAACCCATCCTTGGCTTCATGGTACTTCCAGGAGCTGTCCAGCAGCGCCTTGGACGGAATGCAGCCAACGTTCAGGCAAGTACCGCCGAGGGCCAGCTTGCCCTCTTTATCCTGGTACTTCTCGATGCAGGCAGTCTTGAGACCAAGTTGCGCTGCCTTGATGGCGGCTACATAGCCGCCAGGGCCCGCGCCAATCACTACCACGTCGAATTTCTGAGTCATGTGTCATTCCTTATCGAATCAAACCGGACGGCCCCGCGTGGGGACCGTCGTGGGACGAAGCTGATCGTTTAAGCGGGCAAGGCACAAGCGCCCTGCCCCTTGGGCGCAATCAGATATCCAGCAGCAGGCGAGCCGGGTCTTCCAGCAGGTTTTTGATAGTCACCAGGAAAGACACCGCTTCCTTGCCGTCGATCAGACGGTGATCGTAGGACAGCGCCAGGTACATCATCGGCAGGATCACCACTTCACCCTTGACCGCCATCGGGCGCTCATTGATGTTGTGCATGCCCAGGATGGCGGCTTGTGGCGGGTTGACGATCGGAGTCGACAGCAGGGAACCGAATGTACCACCGTTGGTGATAGTGAACGTACCGCCGGTCATTTCATCGATGGACAGCTTGCCGTCACGGGCTTTCTTGCCGTAGGTGGCGATGCCGTTTTCGATTTCGGCCAGGCTCATCAGCTCGGCGTTGCGCAGTACCGGAACCACCAGGCCACGGTCGCTGGACACCGCGACACCGACGTCGGAGTAGCCGTGGTAAACGATGTCGGCGCCGTCGATGGAAGCGTTGACCGCCGGGAAGCGTTTCAGCGCTTCGGTGGCCGCTTTCACGAAGAACGACATGAAGCCCAGGCGCACGCCGTTGTGGGTCTTCTCGAACAGGTCCTTGTACTTCGAACGCAGGTCCATGATCGGCTTCATGTTCACTTCGTTGAACGTGGTCAGCATCGCCATGTTCGACTGTGCTTCAACCAGGCGCTTGGCCACGGTGGCGCGAACACGGGTCATCGGTACACGCTTCTCGACGCGATCGCCGGCAGCGAACACCGGCGCGGCGGCAGCCGGAGCGGCAGCCTTGGCCGGTGCGGCGGCAGGCGCGGCTTTCTTCGCGGCAACAGCAGCCACCACGTCTTCCTTGGTCACACGACCGCCTTTGCCGGTGCCGGCAACGGAAGCGATGTTGATGCCGTTTTCTTCAGCCAGCTTGCGCGCGGCCGGTGCAGCCACCGGATCGTCTTCGCCAGTCGCAGCCGGTGCGGCAGCCTGGGCAGCGGCAGCCGGAGCGGCGGCGGCAGGAGCAGCGGCAGCAGCGCCGCCGGCAACGATGGAGCCGAGGACTTCATCGGACAGAACGGTATCGCCTTCGTTCTTGACGATAGCGCCCAACACGCCATCGGCGGTAGCCAGTACTTCCAGGACCACTTTGTCGGTTTCGATGTCGACGATCAGGTCGTCACGCTTGACGGCGTCGCCCGGTTGCTTGTGCCAGGTGGCAACGGTGCCATCGGCAACCGATTCCGGGAAAGTGGGGGCTTTGATCTCGATAGCCATTATCTGTGGTTCCTTAAATTCGGTTTCAGGTGCGCGAAGGCGTTAAACAGTAAAGGCATCTTGCAGCAGTTTTTCCTGCTGCTCAGCGTGCATCGATGCATAACCACAAGCCGGTGCGGCAGAGGCGTCACGGCCGGCGTACTCAAGTACCAGCGACTTGTTGTGCCCGCCAACGATGCGACGCATGTGATGCTGACTGCTGTACCAGGCGCCCTGGTTCATCGGTTCTTCCTGACACCAGACGATGTGCTTGAGGTTCTTGTACGGTGCCAGGACTTCGATCAGGTCGTCTTCCGGGAACGGATACAGTTGCTCGATACGCACGACAGCGATGTCGTCACGGCCTTCGGTACGACGTTTTTCCAGCAGGTCGTAGTAAACCTTGCCGCTGCACAGAATCAGACGACCGACCTTTTTCGGGTCCTGGGCATCGATTTCCGGGATAACGGTCTGGAACGAACCTTCGGCCAGATCTTCCAGCGTGGAGATGGCCAGCTTGTGACGCAGCAGCGACTTGGGTGTCAGCACGATCAGCGGCTTGCGCAGCGGACGGATGACTTGACGACGCAGCAGGTGGTAGATCTGTGCCGGGGTAGTCGGCACGCAGACCTGGACGTTGTGCTCGGCGCACAGCTGCAGGTAGCGTTCCAGACGAGCCGAGGAGTGCTCCGGCCCCTGACCTTCATAACCGTGCGGCAGCAGCATGGTCAGACCGCACAGACGGCCCCACTTGTGCTCGCCACTGGTGATGAACTGGTCGACAACCACCTGGGCACCGTTGGCGAAGTCGCCGAACTGGGCTTCCCAGATCACCAACGCTTCCGGCGTGGTGGTCGAGTAACCGTATTCGAACGCCAGCACCGCTTCTTCGGACAGGAACGAGTCGTACAGATCGAAGCGCGGCTGACCTGCGTACAGGTTCTGCAACGGGATGTAGGTGCCCGCGTCTTTCTGGTTGTGCAGCACGGCATGACGGTGCGAGAACGTACCACGGCCGATGTCCTGGCCGGTCATGCGGATCGGGTGACCTTCGAACGCCAGGGTCGCGTACGCCATGGTTTCGGCGTAACCCCAGTTGATCGGCAGGCCGCCGGCTTGCATCTTCTGCCGGTCTTCGTAGATCTTCGCGACCTGACGCTGGACCACGAAGCCTTCCGGGATTTCCAGCAGCTTGGCGGACAATTCCTGCAGGGTCTTCAGATCGAAGCGGGTGTCGTGACGTGCGGTCCACGCGTGACCCAGGTAAGGGCGCCAGTCGACGAACAACTCCTTGTTCGGTTCCTTGACCAGGCTTTTTACCACGTGCAGACCGTTGTCCAGGGCGTTGCGGTATTCGTCGACTTTCGCCTGGACACGCGCTTCATCCAGGACCTTGGACTGAACCAGGCGCTCGGCGTACAGCTCACGGGTGGTGCGCTGCTTGGTGATCTGCTGATACATCAACGGCTGGGTGCCGCTCGGCTCATCCGCTTCGTTGTGACCACGACGACGGTAGCAGACCAGGTCGATCACCACGTCGCGCTTGTACTGCATGCGGTAGTCGATGGCCAGCTGGGTCACGAACAGGACGGCTTCCGGATCATCGCCATTCACATGGAGGATCGGCGCCTGGATCATCTTCGCAACGTCGGTGGCGTACTCGGTGGAGCGCGAGTCCAGCGGGTTGCTGATGGTGAAACCGACCTGGTTGTTGATCACGATGTGCACGGTGCCGCCGGTCTTGAAACCGCGGGTCTGCGACATCTGGAAGGTTTCCATGACCACGCCTTGCCCTGCGAACGCAGCGTCACCGTGGAGGGAAATCGGCAGAACCTTGTCACCGGTCGCATCGTTGCGACGGTCCTGACGGGCGCGAACCGAACCTTCGACCACCGGGGAAACGATTTCCAGGTGGGACGGGTTGAACGCCATTGCCAGGTGAACTTCACCGCCGGTGGTCATCACGTTGGACGAGAAGCCCTGGTGGTATTTCACGTCACCGGAACCCAGCTCGACCTTCTTCTTGCCTTCGAACTCGTCGAACAGCTCGCGCGGGTTCTTGCCGAAGGTGTTGACCAGTACGTTCAGACGGCCACGGTGGGCCATGCCGATGACGATTTCCTTGGTGCCGTAGGAACCGGAACGCTGGATCAGCTCATCGAGCATCGGAATCAGGCTCTCGCCACCTTCCAGGCCGAAACGCTTGGTGCCCGGGTACTTGGTGCCCAGGTACTTTTCCAGGCCTTCGGCGGCGGTGACGCGCTCGAGCAGATGGCTCTTGATGTCCGCGGAGAAGGTTGGACGGCCGCGCACGCTTTCCAGACGCTGCTGGAACCAGTGGCGTTGCTCGGAGTCGACGATGTGCGTGAATTCAGCGCCGATGGTGCGGCAATATGTCTGCTGCAACGCTTCGTGAATTTCGCGTAGGCTCGCTTCCTCTTTGCCGATGAACAGGTCGCCGGCACGGAAGGTCGTATCAAGATCGGCATTGGTCAAGCCGTAATGATTGATCGACAGGTCTGCGGGTGCAGGACGCTGCCACAGTCCCAGCGGGTCGAGCTGGGCTGCTTGGTGGCCACGCATCCTGTAGGCCTGGATCAATCGCAGCACTTCAACCTGCTTCTTCTCGTGCTCACTGCTCACGCTGCCGGCAGAAACCGGTTGGGCGCGGCGCTGGTTCTTTGCCAGCAAGACGAAATGATCGCGGATTGTCGAGTGCGAAACATCGGTGGCAGCGTTGCCGTCAGCGGGCAACGTCTGAAATTTGGTGCGCCACTCTTCTGGCACAGCGTTAGGGTCGTGCAGGTAGAGCTCGTAGAGCTCTTCCACATAGGCAGCGTTACCACCTGAAAGATAGCCGCTGTTCCACATGCGCTGCATCACGCTTTCTTGCATGCTTGGTCACCCTCGGTTAGGGGACACCATCGACGAAAACACCACGCACACTTGCAACAGTCCGAATGCAGCGACCAAAACAAGCCACTTGGGATCACGCTGATAGTCCGGGTACCAGCCCGGATGCCCCTGCTGGTCTCATTTCTTCAAAAATAAGAGCCACAGCTTTATGAGCCGTTGCTCTGGTTATAGCCGGGGCGCGGGTTGAAGCCCGCGCCCTGGCCTTTCTACGGTTACAGCGGTAGCACTTTTACAACAGCCAGGTTACAGCCGCTGAATCACACGCCGCTTTGCAGCAGCATGTTACGGATGTGACCGATGGCCTTGGTCGGATTCAAGCCTTTCGGACAAACGTTGACGCAGTTCATGATCCCGCGGCAGCGGAACACGCTGAACGGGTCATCCAGCGAAGCCAGGCGCTCGCTGGTCTTGGTGTCGCGGCTGTCTGCCAGGAAGCGGTACGCTTGCAGCAGGGCGGCCGGGCCCAGGAACTTGTCGGGGTTCCACCAGAAGGACGGGCAGGAAGTCGAGCAGCAAGCGCACAGGATGCACTCGTACAGACCGTCCAGCTTCTCGCGCTCTGCCGGCGACTGCAGACGCTCGATGGCCGGGGCCGGCGTGTCGTTCTGCAGGAATGGCTTCACCTTCTCGTATTGCTTGTAGAAGATGCTCATATCGACGACCAGGTCACGGATCACCGGCAAACCAGGCAGCGGACGTACCACCAGCTTGTTGCCCTTGACCACGGCGGACAGCGGCGTGATGCACGCCAGGCCGTTCTTGCCGTTGATGTTCATGCCATCGGAACCGCACACGCCTTCACGGCACGAGCGACGATAGGAGAAACCTTCGTCCTGTTCCTTGATCAGGGCCAGAACGTCCAGCACCATCAAGTCCTTGCCACCGGTGTCGACCTGGAAAACCTGGGTTTTCGGCGCCGAATCGGTGTCCGGGTTGTAACGATAAACTTCGACTTGCAACATATCGATCACCCTTTAGTAAGTCCGGACTTTTGGTTCGAAAGTCGGAACGGTCTTCGGCGAGAAGTTAACGGCACGCTTGGTCACGCGCTTCTCACCCGGGAAGAACAGGGTATGGCACAGCCAGTTTTCGTCGTCGCGCTCTTCGAAGTCTTCACGGGCATGGGCGCCGCGGGACTCTTTGCGATGCTCAGCGGCAATCGCCGTGGCTTCGGCCACTTCCAGCAGGTTTTGCAGCTCGAGGGCTTCGATACGCGCGGTGTTGAAGGCCTGAGACTTGTCGTTGATCTTGACGTTGGCGATACGCTCGCGCAGGCCAGCCAACTGAGCGATACCCTTCTGCATGTATTCGCCGGTACGGAATACACCGAAGTAGTTCTGCATGCAGCTTTGCAGCTCGCGACGCAGGGTGGCGACGTCTTCGCCGTCGGTGCGCTCGTTCAGAGCGGACAGACGTGCCAGTGCCGCCGTGATGTCGGCGTCGGTGGCGTCGTCGTAGTCGATACCGTCGCTCAGGGCTTTTTCCAGGTGCAGGCCGGCCGCACGACCGAAGACCACCAGGTCGAGCAGCGAGTTGCCGCCCAGACGGTTGGCGCCGTGAACCGATACGCAGGCCACTTCACCGACCGCGAACAGGCCCGGGATAATGGTGTCGACGCCGTTGGCGTCCTGAGTCATCGCCTGACCGTGGATGTTGGTGGGAACACCACCCATCATGTAGTGGCAGGTTGGGACAACCGGAACTGGCGCAACGACCGGGTCAACGTGAGCGAAGGTCTTGGACAGTTCGCAGATACCTGGCAGGCGGCTGTGCAGCACTTCCTCGCCGAGGTGGTCGAGCTTGAGCAGCACGTGGTCGCCGTTCGGGCCACAGCCGTTGCCGGCGATGATTTCCTTGACCATCGAACGTGCTACCACGTCACGACCGGCCAGGTCTTTCGCGTTCGGCGCATAACGCTCCATGAAACGCTCGCCGTGCTTGTTGATCAGGTAACCGCCTTCACCGCGGCAACCTTCGGTGACCAGTACACCGGCGCCGGCGATGCCGGTCGGGTGGAACTGCCACATTTCGATGTCTTGTACCGGCACGCCAGCACGCAGAGCCATGCCGACGCCGTCACCGGTGTTGATCAGGGCATTGGTGGTGGACGAGTAGATACGACCGGCACCACCGGTGGCCAGGACGGTAGCCTTGGCGCGGATGTAGCTAGTTTCGCCGGTTTCGATGCAGATGGCGATCACACCGACGAACGCGCCGTCCTGGTTCTTCACCAGATCGACCGCGTAGTACTCGTTCAGGAACACGGTGCCGGCTTTCAGGTTGCCCTGATAAAGGGTGTGCAGCAGCGCGTGACCGGTACGGTCGGAAGCGGCACAGGTACGTGCAGCCTGACCGCCTTTACCGTAATCCTTCGACTGACCGCCGAATGGACGCTGGTAGATACGACCCTGCTCGGTACGCGAGAACGGCATGCCCATGTGGTCCAGCTCGTAAACCGCAGCCGGGCCTTCCTGACACATGTATTCGATAGCGTCCTGGTCACCGATATAGTCGGAACCCTTGACGGTATCGTACATGTGCCAGCGCCAGTCATCGTTCGGGTCGGCCGAAGCGATGGCGCAGGTGATGCCACCCTGAGCGGATACGGTGTGCGAACGGGTCGGGAACACCTTGGTGATCACGGCAGTCTTGTGACCGCCCTCGGCCAGTTGCAGTGCGGCACGCATGCCCGCGCCGCCGCCACCAATGATGATGGCGTCGAAAGAAATCGTTGGAATGTTAGCCATGAATCAGATACCCCAGAGAATCTGCACACCCCAGACGAAGTACGCGAACATCGCAACGCCGCACACTGCCTGGAAAAGGAAACGCACTGCTGTCGCGGACTTGCCCAGCGCCATCGGCGTCAGGTAGTCGGTCGAAATGGTCCACATGCCGACCCAGGCGTGAGCGCCCAGGGCCACCAGGGCCAGCAGACTGAAGATGCGCATCCCGTTGTGGGCGAACAGGCCGTGCCACTGGGCGTAGCCCAGGCCAGGGTTCGCGACGACGTATCCGATCAGAAAAATGAAATAAGCCGCGAGAACGACGGCAGACACGCGCTGCGCCATCCAGTCGTAGAGGCCCGAACGCGATAGGTTCGTAACGCTGGTTACCATATCCAAACTCCCGCCAGAACGATCAGCACCACGGAAATGGCGATGACGATTTTCGAGCCCAGCTTGCCGCCTTCCAGCGTTTCACCGATGCCCATATCCATGATCAGATGGCGCACGCCAGCCACCATGTGATACAGCAAGGCGGACAGAAGCCCCCATCCAACGAACTTGGCCAGCGGGCTGGTCAAGCACGCCTTCACCTCGGCGAAACCTTCCTCCGAACCCAGGGATTTGCTCAATGCGTACAGCATGAAGCCCAGGCCGAGGAACAGGATGATGCCGGATACACGGTGAAGAAACGACGTAACGCCGGTTATGGGGAGTTTGATGGTCCTTAGGTCTAGGTTTACAGGTCGTTGGCTTTTCACGGCTTTTTTTTCACTGATGAGCCCTAACGATCAGGGCAAAGTTGTTGGGCAAGTGCACTGGTCAGGTACCCACCACCCAGGGAGTGACGACCCCCAGTAAAACAGGCCCAAAAGCCCCTGGCGGTCGGCTGCCGAGTATAGACAGTTAGGCTACTAATGACAACGCAAAGGACTACCCCTAATAGCGCATTGCGTTAGTAGGATAAAAGGCGTAAATAGCCGTCAATTTCGAGGAAAAGCTCCGCCCAAAGCCGCCTACGACAAGACTTTTGGCAAATTGACATTCAAATTTATCTCACTATAGTGGTGCGGGCCCTGCGTGGGGGGCCTGTCTGATGATTTCAAGCATAAATAGGAGGCCACATGGCTGACAAAAAAGCGCAGTTGATCATCGAGGGCGCAGCCCCCGTCGAGCTGCCCATTTTAACCGGCACCGTTGGTCCCGATGTAATCGACGTGCGGGGCCTGACGGCCACGGGCCGGTTCACATTCGACCCTGGCTTCATGTCGACCGCTTCCTGCGAGTCGAAGATCACCTATATCGACGGCGATAACGGCATTCTGCTGCACCGCGGCTACCCGATCGAGCAACTCGCCGAGAAATCGGACTACCTGGAAACCTGCTACCTGCTGCTCAACGGCGAACTGCCGACGGTCGAGCAGAAGGCCCAGTTCGTCAGCACCGTGAAGAATCACACCATGGTGCACGAGCAGTTGAAGACCTTCTTCAACGGCTTCCGTCGCGACGCCCACCCGATGGCCGTGATGTGCGGCGTGGTCGGTGCCCTGTCGGCGTTCTACCACGACTCGCTGGACATCAATAACGCCCAGCACCGCGAGATTTCCGCCATTCGCCTGGTCGCCAAGATGCCGACCCTGGCCGCGATGGTGTACAAGTACTCCATGGGCCAGCCCATGATGTACCCGCGCAACGACCTGTCGTACGCGGAAAACTTCCTGCACATGATGTTCAACACCCCGTGCGAGATCAAACCGATCAGCCCGGTGCTCGCCAAGGCCATGGACCGGATCTTCATCCTCCATGCCGACCACGAGCAGAACGCCTCGACCTCCACCGTGCGCCTGGCGGGCTCTTCGGGTGCCAACCCGTTCGCCTGTATCGCCGCCGGTATCGCCGCGCTCTGGGGCCCTGCCCATGGCGGCGCGAACGAAGCGGTCCTGACCATGCTCGATGAAATCGGCGATGTCTCGAACATCGACAAGTTCATCGCCAAGGCCAAGGACAAGAACGATCCGTTCAAGCTGATGGGCTTCGGTCACCGGGTCTACAAGAACCGCGACCCACGCGCCACCGTGATGAAGCAGACCTGCGACGAAGTCCTCCGAGAGCTGGGCATCAACAACGATCCGCAGCTGGAACTGGCCATGCGTCTCGAAGAGATCGCCCTGACCGATCCGTACTTCATCGAGCGCTCGCTGTACCCGAACGTCGACTTCTACTCGGGGATCATCCTCAAGGCGATCGGCATCCCGACCAGCATGTTCACCGTGATCTTCGCCCTGGCGCGGACCGTGGGCTGGATCTCCCACTGGAAGGAAATGCTCTCCAGCCCGTACAAGATTGGCCGTCCGCGCCAGCTGTACACCGGCTACGAGTCGCGTGACATCACCAAGCTGGAAGACCGCAAGTAACAGCGGCCTTGCAATAGCGTCTTGGCTACACCGGAAACGGCCTCTTGATAGAGGCCGTTTCTGTTTGTGGAGATCCAACGGCTCAATGCCGGCCTTGTAGGAGCGAGCTTGCTCGCGATGGTAGCCGCCACACCGTTAAGCCCCAGATGCCCCGCGTTATCGTTAACGCCCATCGCGAGCAAGCTCGCGCCTACAAGGACCGAGACAGCCCAACAAAAAATGCCCCGGTCTCTCGACCGGGGCATTTTGTTGCAACACAGCTTATCTATAAAGCGTATCCATCCCTCAGTGAGAAACCGCCCCGCTCGCCCCCAACCCAGTCTGCGAACGCACGAATTGCGGGAAGAACAGCGCCCGCTCGTTCTCGGCGGCCGTCGACTTGTCGGTGATGGAGAAGAACCAGATCCCGACGAACGCAATGGCCATCGAGAACAGCGCCGGATACTCATACGGGAAAATGGCTTTCTCGTGATGCATGATCTGCACCCAGATGGTTGGCCCCAGAACCATCAGCCCGACCGCACTGATCAAGCCCATCCAGCCGCCGATCATCGCCCCCCGGGTGGTCAGCTTCTTCCAGTACATGGAAAGCAGCAGCACCGGGAAGTTGCAACTGGCAGCAATGGAGAACGCCAGGCCAACCATGAACGCGATGTTCTGACTTTCGAAGAGGATACCCAGGACGATCGCCAACACGCCGAGGGCGATGGTGGTGATCTTCGAGACACGAATCTCATCCTTTTCGTTGGCCTTGCCCTTCTTGATCACGCTGGCATACAGGTCATGGGACACCGCCGAGGCACCGGCCAGGGTCAGACCGGACACCACCGCGAGGATGGTGGCAAAGGCCACCGCCGAGATAAAGCCAAGGAAGATGTTGCCGCCCACCGCGTTGGCCAGGTGCACCGCCGCCATGTTGTTGCCACCGAGCAACGCGCCCGCCGCATCCTTGAACGCCGGATTGGTGCTGACCAGCAGGATCGCGCCAAAACCGATGATAAAGGTCAGGATATAGAAGTAACCGATGAAACCAGTGGCATACAACACGCTCTTGCGCGCTTCCTTGGCGTCGCTCACGGTGAAGAAACGCATCAGGATATGCGGCAGGCCGGCAGTACCGAACATCAGCGCCAGCCCCAGCGAGAAGGCCGAGACCGGATCCTTCACCAGACCACCGGGGCTCATGATCGCCTCACCCTTGGGGTGAACCTTGATCGCTTCGGAGAACAGGGTGTTGAAGTCGAAGTTGACATGCTTCATCACCATCAGCGCCATGAACGAGGCACCGGACAGCAACAGCACCGCCTTGATGATCTGCACCCAGGTGGTCGCCAACATGCCGCCAAACAGCACATAGAGGCACATCAGGATGCCCACCAGGATCACCGCCACGTAGTAGTCCAGGCCGAACAGCAGCTGGATCAGCTTGCCGGCGCCGACCATCTGGGCGATCAGGTAGAAGGACACCACCACCAGCGAACCGCAGGCCGACAGCGAGCGGATCTGGGTTTGCCCGAGGCGATAGGACGCCACATCGGCAAAGGTGTACTTGCCCAGGTTGCGCAGGCGCTCGGCAATCAGGAACAGGATGATCGGCCAGCCCACCAGGAAGCCGATCGAGTAGATCAGGCCGTCGTAGCCCGAGGCGTAGACCAGCGCGGAAATCCCCAGGAAGGACGCCGCCGACATATAGTCGCCAGCAATCGCCAGACCGTTCTGCAAACCGGTGATCTTGCCGCCCGCCGCGTAGTAGTCGGCGGCCGACTTGTTGCGCTTGGAGGCCCAGTAGGTGATGCACAGGGTTGCGCCGACGAACACCACGAACATCGCGATGGCCGCCACATTGAGAGGTTGCTTGTGCACTTCGCCGGTCAGGGCGTCAGCCGCCAGGACCAGGGGCGCGAAGGCCGAGCCAGCCAATACTGCCAATAGACGCCGGATCATTGTTGGGCCTCCTTGAGAATCGCGTTATTCAGGTCATCGAACTCGCCATTGGCGCGATGCACATAGATGGCCGTCAGGACGAACGCCGAAACGATCAGTCCGACACCCAACGGGATGCCCCAGGTAATGGAAGAGCCAGGACTGAGCTTGGCGCCCAGGATCTGTGGCCCATAGGCGATCATCAGAATGAAAGCCGAGTAAAGCCCGAGCATGATCGCCGAAAGTGTCCAGGCGAAGCGTTCTCGTTTCTTGACCAGCTCCTTGAAGCGGGGGCTGTTTTGAATCGAGAGGTAAATGCTGTCGTTCATTGTTTTTATCCTCGCAGCACAGATGAGTTGGAACATATTCCACTTTAGGCGGCTATCGAATGGATTCCAGACGACCTTAGTATTAGAACGACATTACGGTTTCGCCAGTTTTTGGCCGAATAAGCCCTGAAACCGCCACAAAACCTGTAGATACCGTCTTGACCCTCATCGCGCAAGCGCGATGTTTGGGTCAAAACGCTATCGACCGGCAGGACGCCTCACCTGGCCTCAAGACGCAAAAAGGCCGCATGACGTGCAGTCATGCGGCCTTTTCGGGGTACTACGCGGGGAAGCGGGTTACTTGGTCCACTCGGCTACGCGGTCCGGGTGCTTGGCGACCCAGTCCTTGGCCGCGACGTCCGGCTTGGCGCCGTCCTGGACCGCCAGCATGACTTCGCCGATCTCATCCTTGGAGGCCCACTGGAATTTCTTCAGGAACGCCGCCACTTCCGGCGCCTTGGCTTCCAGGCCCTTGCTGCCGATGCTGTTGACGGTCTCAGCCGCGCCGTAGACGCCTTTCGGGTCGTCCAGGAACCGCAGCTTCCACTTGGCGAACATCCAGTGCGGCACCCAACCGGTGACGGCAATGGATTCGTGCTTCTCTTCGGCACGGGTCAATTCGGCGATCATCGCCGCGCCCGAACTGGCTTGCAGCTTGTAGTCCAGGCCGTAGTCCTTGATCGCCTGGTCGGTCTTGAGCATCACACCCGAACCGGCGTCGATACCGACGATCTTGTTCTTGTAGGTGGTGTCATCCTTCAGGTCGGCGATCGACTTGGCCGTGACGTACTCCGGTACGATCAGGCCGATCTTGGCATCCTTGAAGTTGGGGCCATAGTCGACCACCTTGTCCTTGTTCTTGGCCCAGTATTCACCGTGGGTCACCGGCAGCCAGGCGGAGAGCATGGCATCGAGCTTGCCGGTGGCAACGCCCTGCCACATGATCCCGGTCGCCACAGCCTGCAGCTTCACGTCGTAACCCAACTTCTGCTTGATCACCTCGGCCGCCACGTTGGTGGTGGCAACGCTGTCGGACCAGCCATCGACATAACCGATGGTGATTTCCTTGCCAGCGGCACTCACCAGTGTGGAGCTGATCGCCAGCGCCAGAACGGCACCAGCGCCTAAGAGTCGTCGCATCTTCATCGTTACTTCCCCGAAATGCTGCACCCGACGACTGCCGGGCGACGTCAACGTATTGTTATAGCGCATGGCGCCCCCATCACGCCTCACCCGTAAACCCGTCCGATCATCAGCGGAGTTCTGACGCCCTGATCATCAACCCGACTCGCCCATCGACCTGCTCTGACAGCGACCTCAAGGCAACGAGAAACGACATCAGAACGCCATCAATCGGGGGCTTGAGAAATCCCCCTCGTTTATTGCGCTCGAACTTTGCATGACAAAATACTGCACGGGCCCAAGGCCTGGGGAAATCCGGGTAATATGCGCGGCTTTGTTCCCATACGGCCCGACCATGTCCGCCACTGCCCGTTTCCCGCTCCGCCCCTATTTGTTCGCTTGCCTGCTCGGGCTTCTTGCACTCTGCGGCTTCTGGTATGGCCTCGGCCAGCCGGTGCTGCTGCCCGATGCGGCGACGCCGACGCACAAGCTGCAATGCGCCTCCTATACCCCGTTCGCCAAGGACCAATCGCCGTTCGACCAACCGTTCAAGCCACGTCTTGAACGCATGGAGGCTGACCTGGCACTGCTGGCGACGAACTTCGAGTGCATTCGCACCTACTCCATGACCGGCCTCGAAGCCCTGCCGGACCTGGCACGCAAGCACGGTTTGAAGATGATGATCGGCGCCTGGGTCAGCAGCGATCCCGTGGCCACTGAACAGGAAGTCGATGCCCTGATCGCCTCGGCCAACGCCAACCCCGACGTGGTCAGCGCGGTGATCGTCGGCAACGAAGCCTTGCTGCGCAAGGAAGTGACCGGCGACCAACTGGTCAAGCTGATCCAGAAGGTCAAGGCCCATGTGAAGCAGCCGGTCACCTATGCCGACGTCTGGGTGTTCTGGCTCGAGCATCCACAGATCGCCCCCGCCGTGGACTTCCTGACCATTCACCTGCTGCCGTACTGGGAAGACGAACCCTCGAGCATCGACCGCGCGCTCGAACATGTCGCCCAGGTCCGCGAGGTGTTCGGCAAGCAGTTCGCGCCCAAGGACATCCTGATCGGCGAAACCGGCTGGCCGAGCGAAGGCCGCCAGCGCGAAACCGCCCTGCCGAGCCGGGTCAACGAAGCCCGCTTCATTCGTGGTTTTGTCACCCTGGCCGAGCAGAACGGCTGGCACTACAACCTGATCGAGGCCTTCGACCAGCCGTGGAAACGCGGTAGCGAAGGCGCTGTCGGCGGTTACTGGGGCCTGTTCGATGCCGATCGCCAGGACAAGGGGGTGTTGGCCGGTGCGGTTTCGAACTTGCCGCATTGGCCGCAGTGGCTGGGGTTCGGTGGGCTGATTTTCCTCGGCACCTTGCTGATCGCCGGACGGGTCCGCAGCACGCGGGCGGCGCTGCTGCTACCGCTGTTGGGAGCACTGGCGGGTTGTTCCATCGGTGCCTGGGGCGAGTTGGCGCGGGTGACCAGCCGGTTTCCCGGCGAGTGGATCTGGGCCGCCCTGCTGCTGGCGCTGAACCTGTTGGTGCTGGCCCATGCCACGTTGACCCTCGGCAGCCAGGCCGGCGGGCGGGCGGGCCTGTGCAAATGGCTGGAACAACGCGCTGGCTGGTTGCTGGCGGGTGCCGGCTTTGCCGCGGCGGTGATGATGCTGGAGCTGGTGTTCGATCCACGCTACCGCAGCTTCCCGAGCGCGGCCTTGCTGTTGCCGGCGCTGGTATTCCTGGTGCGGCCGGTCCGTGGTCCGCGTCGGGAGCTCGGTCTGCTGGCGCTGATCATCGGCGCCGGCATTGCCCCGCAGCTGTATCGCGAGGGCCTGGCCAACCAGCAGGCCTGGGGCTGGGCGTTGGTCAACGGGCTGATGGTGGCCGCCCTGTGGCGCAGCATGCGGGTTTGTAAATAACCGGAAAGCCTTGCTTCAGGGCTCGACGCTATTGCGCGCTGAAACACCACCCTGTGGGAGCAGGCTTGCCGGCGATGAGGCCCGCAAGCCTTGCACTGCCCATAAGGACGCCATCGCCAGCAAGCCGGCTTCCACAATGACCGTGTTGAGCGTAACGATGAGACAAAGGTCAAGACGGTCTCTACCGCGCCATCAAGCCGCCCGCACCAACCGCAACCCCGCAATCACCAACGCAAACACCGCCAGGCTGGTGTTGTACAACGCCAGCGCCGGAAATCCGGCCAGCAGCGCCAATACCGCCAAGCCTCGGCCCAAACGCCCCGGCGCGACAAACGCCAGCAGCGCCGCGACCAACGCCGTCCAGCCCAGCGCCTTGAAGTGGATCAACCAGCCCAGGCTGGAACGCGCCTGGCACTGCCAACGCAATGCCTCATCCACGCACGCCCCGACCCACTGCCCGTCCTCCATCAACCCGTAGCGCACGCCATAACTGGCAGCCAGCCACAACGGCAGGAGAATAAGCAGCAGGACCAGCGGCAAACGGCGAGACATGGACAACTCCGATAAGCGAAAACGGCGACCAGCATAATCGCCACAACCACCTATGCAAGCGCTCGCCACACTTAACTGCTCGGCAAACTGCGGCAAAGTGTATCGTTGCCAAGGAAATATCCCTGGCAACCCCGTCTAAAATGCTTTTTTAGTGTCGGAACATGGCACTTCGGCAGTACCCCGGTGGTCATAGCCTGCGAACCTCATTCAGTGCTTTCCTTCAAAGGGATGTAGTCATGCTCCGTTCTCTACGCCTCGCTGCCTTTATCGGCGGTCTCATTTTGAGTGCGTCCGCCCTGGCAGTCGATGTCGACGCCGCCAGCTATGGCTACCCGTTGACCAACCCATTCGAAGCGACCATCGCCACCACGCCACCGGCCCTGCGTCCAACACTGCCCGATGACGACGACATCCACCAAGCCGACTACAACCTCAAGCTGCGCCCCGAACGCGACTTCATCCTCCCGGACAATTTCTGGGCGGTAAAAAAACTCACCTACCGCCTGGCCCGGCAGGATCACCCGGCGCCGCTGATCTTCCTGATCTCCGGCACCGGCGCACGCTATGACAGCAGCATCAACGAATACCTGAAGAAGCTCTATTACCAGGCCGGCTACCACGTCGTGCAGTTGTCGTCGCCCACCAGCTTCGACTTCATGAGCGCCGCCTCGCGCTTCGCCACCCCCGGCATCAGCCAGGAAGACGCCGAGGACATGTACCGGGTCATGCAGGCGGTGCGTGCCCAGCAACCGAAATTGCCGGTGACCGAGTACTACCTCACCGGCTACAGCCTCGGCGCCCTCGACGCGGCCTTTGTCAGCAAACTGGATGAAACCCGGCGCAGCTTCAACTTCAAGAAAGTCCTGCTGCTCAATCCGCCGGTCAACCTCTACACCTCGGTCACCAACCTGGACAAGCTGGTCCAGACCGAGGTCAAGGGCATCACCAATACCACCTCCTTCTATGAACTGGTGCTGGCCAAGCTGACCCGTTACTTCCAGCAGAAGGGCTACATCGACCTCAACGACGCCCTGCTCTACGACTTCCAACACTCCAAGCAACATCTGAGCAACGAACAGATGGCCATGCTGATCGGCACCACCTTCCGCTTTTCGGCGGCGGACATCGCCTTCACCTCGGACCTGATCAACCGCCGCGGCCTGATCACCCCACCGAAGTACCCGATCAGCGAAGGCACCAGCCTTACGCCAATGTTCAAGCGTGCCCTGCAATGCGATTTCGACTGCTACCTGACCGAGCAGGTGATCCCGATGTGGCGGGCCCGCAGCGACGGCGGCAGCCTGCTGCAACTGATCGACCAGGTCAGCCTCTACGCGCTCAAGGACTACCTGCACGACAGCCCGAAAATCGCCGTGATGCACAACGCCGACGACGTCATCCTCGGCCCTGGCGACCTCGGTTTCCTGCGCAGCACCTTTGGCAATCGCCTGACGGTCTACCCCCATGGCGGTCACTGCGGCAACCTCAATTACCGCGTCAACGCCGACGCCATGCTGGAGTTCTTCCGTGGCTAAATCTCTTTTGTTGCTCGCCGCCTTGCTCTGCGCAACCCCTGCCCTGGCCGACAACAGCAAAGCCCACGACTCCGTGGTGCCGGACGCGGACGGCTTCACCGAACCGTTGAAAAAGCTCAAGTTCAACCCGGGCCTGGACCAGCGTGAATTCGAACGCTCGACCCTCAACGCCCTGAGTGTCTACGACCCGTTGGAGTCCTGGAACCGCCGGGTCTACCACTTCAACTACCGCTTCGACGAATGGGTATTTCTGCCAGCGGTCGATGGTTACCGCTACGTCACGCCAACCTTCCTGCGCGAGGGCGTGAGCCACTTCTTCAGTAACCTGGGAGATGTTTCCAACCTGCTCAACAGCCTGTTCCAGTTCAAGGGCAAGCGGGCACTGGAAACCACCGGGCGCCTGTTGCTCAACACCACCATCGGCGTCGCCGGCCTGTGGGATCCAGCGACCAGGATGGGCCTGCCACGGCAGACCGAAGACTTCGGCCAGACCCTCGGTTTCTATGGCGTGCCGGGCGGGGCGTACCTGGTGCTGCCGTTCTTCGGACCGTCGAACCTGCGCGATACCGGTGGCCTGGTATTCGACTTCGCCGCCGAATCACAGATCAACTTCCTCAATGTTTCGCAGGTCAGCTCGGACCATCCGGAAATCTATCTGCTGGAGGCCATCGACAAGCGCTACACCACCAGCTTCCGTTATGGCCAGTTGAACTCGCCGTTCGAATACGAGAAAGTCCGCTACGTGTACACCGAGGCGCGCAAGTTGCAGATCGCCGAATAAGCCCGGAGATTATCGGGACGGCGTGCATCTCCCCCTGTAGGAGCCAGCTTGCTGGCGATGGTGGCCGAGGCACCGCGGGGCGTCAGGTTTGTCGGGTTATCGTTGACGACCATCGCCAGCAAGCTGGCGCCTACAGGGACGCGGTGCTCTCGGGATTGTCGATAAACAGGCTCAACAAGGACTCAAGCATGTACCAGCTGATCGCTACCGACCTGGACGGCACCCTGCTGTTACCGAACGACCGCATCGGCGACTATTCGCATGGGGTGCTCCAGCGTCTGCTGGAGGCCGGCAAGCACGTGGTCATCGCCACCGGGCGCAGCCAGCCCGATGTCGAGGCGATCCTGCGGCCCTATGGTTTGTCGGTTCACCTGATCACCGCCAACGGCGCGCGGATCAGCAGTGCCTGCAAGACCTTCGACACCAGCGAGCACCTGCCACCGCAGGTCGTGCGGACACTGCTGGACGCCACCCGCCACAACCCGAAGCTGGTGACCAACCTGTATTGCCAATCCCGCTGGTTCACCAACGCCGATAGCCAGCAACTGAAGCAGTTCAAGCAGAACCTGGGCTTCCCGCCCACGGTCGTGGGGATCGACGAGTTCCCGATCGAGGTGGTGGAGAAGATCTTCTTTATCCACCAGGACCACGACCACGAAGCCCTGGCGAGTCTCGATGAACAGCTCAAGGCCCGGGTCGGCGATCAGGTGCACAGCACCTTTTCCTCGCCCTGGTGCCTGGAAATGATGGCCGCCAGCGTATCCAAGGGCAGTGCCCTGAAGAAACTCGCGGACTTCCTGCAAGTGCCACTGAGCCAATGCATCGCGTTCGGCGACGGGATGAACGATGTCGAGATGCTCTCGAGCATCGGCAAGGGCCTGGTGATGGGGACGGCTCACGCCAAGGTGTTCCAGGCCCTGCCGGGGCATGAAACCCTGGGCAGTTGCAGCGAGGAATCGGTGGCCCGCTATCTGGCGGCGAATCTGCTGCCGGCCCAAGACACAGACTGAACACGGTCCCTTGTAGGAGCCAGCTTGCTGGCGATGGCGTCCACCTGGACGCCACAAGACTCAAGGGCCCCATCGCTGCGATGCGGCGTCCCGACAAGCCCGCTCCCACAAGGGTTGTGTGGTGTTCTCAGGTCAGCGCCGACGCCGTCTGCGCCAGCAGCGAAACCTGCGGCAACCCCAAGAACCGGCACAGCTCCTCGCGCTTGGCCAGCGCATCGCGACGCCCCAGCTCGATCAGTTCGCTGCAATAAGACGCCTCGAACAACAGGTAACTCAACACCCCCGCGCCACTGGTCCGGGTCGCCCCCGGCCCACGCAGGAAAAAGCGCAACGCCGCCGGCAATTCATGCCGATGGCGTGCGGCGATTTCATCGATCGGCTGACTCGGCGCGATCACCAGCACATCCACCGGCGCCAAGCCCAAGCTACTCGGTTGGGGCGGCAACAGCCGGCTGAACTGATTCAAGCGCTGCAACAACTCAATATCGCTTTCCAGGCTGTCGATGAAGGTGCTGTTGAGCATATGCCCACCGATCTGCGCCAGACTCGGCTGCTGCCCGCTATAAGTCCGCTCGGTGGCGGTGTCGACACCCCGCGGGTTGCCGCTGACCCCCACCACCAACACCCGGGTCGCCCCCAGATG
The DNA here is from genome assembly GCF_059420925.1 of Pseudomonas sp. GW821-FHT03C07. Taxonomy (NCBI): domain Bacteria; kingdom Pseudomonadati; phylum Pseudomonadota; class Gammaproteobacteria; order Pseudomonadales; family Pseudomonadaceae; genus Pseudomonas; species Pseudomonas sp. GW821-FHT03C07. The sequence goes on along the minus strand of NZ_JBWKUQ010000014.1, from coordinate 55,645 downwards.
CAACGCCGGACTGATCGGCGCCGACTGGCGCACCGCACCGTCACCGAAATACTCCTGGCCGAGCTTGACCGGAGCAAACAGCAGCGGTATCGCCGAACTGGCCAGCAAATGCTCGACGCTCAACCGGGTCGGCACACCGACCCGCCGATGGCGCAACCAGGAGTCAATGGCGCCCTTCCCCTGATAGAAGGTCACCGCCTGGCCGGACTCATAGCCAAACGCGGTGATTGCCACGGCGTGCAAACGCTGTTGCTCGATGGCATGGTCGATACCCGGCAGGTGCAACTTGTCATTGAGCAGATCGCGCAAGGGTGAACTGTCGAGCAGCGCCACCGGGACCTGCGTGCCCAGGCCCAGCAGGCTGTGGCCGACAAAACGGCTGGCCTGGCGGATCACTCCCGGCCAGTCGCTGCGCAACACCAGGTGGCTGCGAAAGCCCTGCCAGAACGCGGTCAGGCGTTCGATCGCCGCGGTAAAGTCCATCGCCCCGCTGGCCAGGCTGACCGCATTGATCGCGCCGGCCGACGTGCCGACGATCACTGGAAATGGATTGACTGCTCCCGGCGGCAACAGCTCGGCAATCGCCGCCAGCACCCCCACCTGATAGGCCGCGCGCGCGCCCCCTCCGGAGAGAATCAGACCGGTGACCGGTTCAGCTGGGCTCATCGCGACACTCCGTCAATCAGGAAACTTCCTGATACACCACCCCCGGTCCCCGCCGCAACACCCGGGCAGGTTTATCGGCGCTTTTCGTAGAGCTTGGGTTCACCCGGCGGTCGGCTCTTGAAGCGGCGATGAGCCCAGAGGTACTGCTCCGGGCATTGGCGTAGAACCACCTCGACCCACTGGTTGATCCGCAGGCAGTCGACCTCTTCGGTTTCCCCCGGGAAGTCCCTCAGCGGTGGATGAATCACCAGCCGATAGCCACGGCCGTCGGCCAGGCGCTCCTGGGTAAAGGGTACCACCAGCGCCTTGCCCAGGCGGGCGAACTTGCTGGTGGCGGTGACCGTCGCCGCCGGGATGCCGAACAACGGCACGAACACACTCTGCTTGATCCCGTAGTCCTGGTCCGGCGCGTACCAGATCGCCCGACCGGCGCGCAGTAACTTGAGCATGCCGCGCACGTCATCGCGCTCGACCGCCAGGGAATCCAGGTTGTGCCGCTCGCGGCCACGGCGCTGGATAAAATCGAACAGCGCATTGCTGTGCTCACGGTACATACCGTCGATGGTGTGCCGCTGGCCGAGCAAGGCCGCACCGATTTCCAGGGTGGTGAAATGCAGGGCCATCAGGATCACGCCCTTGCCTTCGCGCTGGGCCTGCTGCAGATGTTCAAGGCCTTCGATATGGGCCAGGCGCGCCAGGCGCGGCTTGGGCCACCACCAACTCATGGCCATTTCGAAGAAGGCGATCCCGGTGGAGGCGAGATTCTTGCGTAGCAGTTGGTCACGCTCGGCGTCGGACAATGCCGGAAAACACAATTGCAGATTGCGCGCGGCAATCGTCCGTCGGTCGGCGGACACCCGGTACATCACCGCACCGAGCAAACGCCCGAGTGACAGCAAGCAGCCGTAGGGCAACTGGACAATCAGCCACAGCAAACCCAACCCCAGCCATAGCAGCCAGTAACGGGGATGAAGAAAAGCAGCTCGAAAACGCGGGCGATCCATGGGTGATTCCGGACAGACAACAGGGCCGCGCATTCTACAACGGTTCGCGGCGGCTTGCGGCCTGAGGGCGTTCTCGTTATAAGTCTCGGCACTTTTAGTGACAAGCTGCGTTATGCCGACCATGAGCCAAACCGAACTGCTAGACCAGGATCCCGTGTTCCAGCTGAAGGGCAGCATGCTCGCCATCACGGTGCTGGAACTGGCGCAGAACAACCTCGACGCCCTCGATCGGCAACTGGCGGCCAAGGTCGCCCAGGCCCCGAACTTCTTCAGCAACACCCCGCTGGTACTGGCGCTGGACAAACTGCCGGACGGCCAGGGACCGATCGACCTGCCCGGGCTGATGCGCGTCTGCCGTCAACACGGCCTGCGCACCCTGGCGATCCGCGCCAACCGTATCGAAGACATTGCCGCCGCGATTGCCATTGACCTGCCGGTGCTGCCACCGTCCGGCGCCCGCGAACGGCCGGTCGACCCGACGGAAGGTCTGGAAAAGAAAGCGCCGGAAAAACCACCCGAGCCGACCATCAAACCGACGAAAATCATCACCTCGCCCGTACGCGGTGGCCAGCAGGTCTACGCCCAGGGCGGCGACCTGGTGGTCATCGCTTCCGTCAGCCCCGGCGCGGAACTTCTGGCCGATGGCAACATCCATGTTTATGGCCCCATGCGCGGTCGCGCCCTGGCCGGCATCAAGGGGGACACCAAGGCGCGGATTTTCTGCCAGCAACTGAGCGCCGAGCTGATCTCGATCGCCGGCCAGTACAAGGTCTCCGAAGATTTGCGCCGCGATCCATTGTGGGGCGCCGGTGTTCAAGTCAGCTTGTCCGGCGACGTGTTGAACATCATCCGGCTTTAACGGATACTTGCCGCCATTTCCAAAATGTCGCCTTCTCGTAGCGAAAACAGCTCGAATGGTGTGGGAAATCGCGAAAGGTAAGAAAAACCCGAGGTACTTCAGACTTTTCCTCGATTCCCAACCGACGCTACACGACTACAGTTATTTTTTTAGTGACGTTCTTCAGGGGCTGAAAGTCCTTTATTCCTTAGGGGTGATACACCTTGGCCAAGATTCTCGTGGTTACATCCGGCAAGGGTGGTGTGGGTAAGACCACCACCAGCGCCGCCATCGGTACCGGCCTCGCGCTGCGGGGCCACAAGACAGTGATCGTCGACTTCGACGTCGGCCTGCGTAACCTCGACCTGATCATGGGCTGTGAGCGTCGCGTGGTGTATGACTTCGTCAACGTTGTCCAGGGCGAAGCCAACCTGCAGCAAGCCCTGATCAAGGACAAGCGCCTGGAAAACCTCTACGTGCTGGCCGCCAGCCAGACCCGGGACAAGGACGCGCTGACCAAGGAAGGCGTGGAAAAAGTCCTGATGGCGCTCAAGGCGGACTTCGAGTTCGTCGTCTGCGACTCCCCGGCGGGTATCGAAACCGGTGCCCACCTGGCCATGTACTTCGCCGACGAAGCCATCGTCGTGACCAACCCCGAAGTGTCCTCGGTACGTGACTCCGACCGTATGCTCGGCCTGCTGGCGAGCAAGTCGCGCCGCGCCGAGAACAACGAAGAGCCGATCAAGGAACACCTGCTGCTGACCCGCTACAACCCCGCGCGCGTCAGCAACGGCGAGATGCTCGGCGTCGAAGACGTCAAGGAAATCCTCGCGGTGACCCTGCTCGGCGTGATCCCCGAATCCCAGGCGGTGCTCAAGGCCTCCAACCAGGGCGTGCCGGTGATTCTCGATGACCAGAGCGATGCGGGCCAGGCCTACAGCGACGCGGTCGACCGACTGCTGGGCAAGACCGTGGAACATCGTTTTCTCGATGTGAAGAAGAAAGGACTCTTCGAGCGCCTGTTTGGAGGCAACTAAGCAATGAACCTTTTTGACTTCTTTCGTGCCAGCAAAAAAGTAAGCACCGCGTCGGTCGCGAAAGAGCGTCTGCAGATCATCGTGGCGCACGAACGCGGCCAACGCAGCACCCCGGATTACCTGCCGGCCTTGCAGAAGGAACTGGTGGAAGTGATCCGCAAGTACGTCAATATCGGATCCGACGACGTACACGTGGCGCTGGAAAACCAGGGCAGCTGCTCGATCCTGGAACTCAATATCACCCTGCCCGATCGTTGATCGATCCGGCCGGAGCCACGGCGGCCCGGAGCCTGTGCTTTTTGTAGGAGCAGAGCTTGCTCGCGAAAGCGATCAATCAGTCGACACTTGAGTCGGCTGTGAAATCCATTCGCGAGCAAGCTCTGCTCCTACAGGAAGGCGCGGGGTGCGGGCCGCCGTTGGCGTTTGTTACGAGACTGTTTTAATGCCGCTGTCCAATATCCGCATCCTCCATCAGGACGCCGCCGTACTGGTGGTGGACAAACCGACCCTGTTGCTCTCCGTCCCCGGCCGGGCTGATGACAACAAGGACTGCCTGATTACCCGTCTGCAGGAAAACGGCTACCCCGAAGCCCGGATCGTCCACCGGCTGGACTGGGAAACCTCCGGGATCATCCTGCTGGCCCGCGACCCGGATAGCCATCGCGAACTGTCGCGACAGTTCCACGACCGGGAAACCGAAAAGGCCTACACCGCACTCTGCTGGGGCCAACCGGAGTTGGACAGCGGCAGCATCGACCTGCCCCTGCGCTACGACCCGCCGACCAAGCCACGCCACGTGGTCGACCACGAGTTCGGCAAACACGCGCTGACCTTCTGGAAAGTCCTGGAGCGTTGCGGCGACTGGTGCAGGGTGGAACTGACCCCGATCACCGGGCGTTCACACCAGTTGCGGGTGCATATGCTGTCCATCGGTCACCCGTTGCTCGGCGATGGCCTGTACGCCCATCCTCAGGCGCTGGCCGCCTGGCCCCGGCTGTGCCTGCATGCGAGCATGCTGAGCTTCACCCACCCGCAAAGCGGCGAACGCCTGCGCTTCGAGTGCCCGGCCCCGTTCTGAGACACTGGGAGTGGCATCGGGGCAAGTCCTGCTTCGGCAACCCGGCACAAACTCCCGGCATTGCCCCGGCCTCTGTAGGAGCTGGCTTGCCGGCGATGGGGCCCGTGAGAACAATGCACACCTCAAGGCCCTCATCGCCGACAAGCTGGCTCCTACAAGATACGGTAAACTCCTGACACTGCTGTCTGGAGCTACTTATGCGCGAAGAGTTGAACCAAGGCCTGATCGACTTCCTCAAGGCCTCCCCCACCCCGTTCCATGCCACTTCCAGCCTGGTTCAGCGCCTGGAAGCGGCGGGTTACCAGCGTCTCGACGAGCGCGAGACCTGGCACACCGAGGCCAACGGTCGCTACTACGTCACCCGCAATGACTCTTCGATTATCGCCATCAAGCTCGGCCGTGCCTCGCCGTTGCTGGGCGGCATCCGCCTGGTCGGCGCCCACACCGACAGCCCGTGCCTGCGGGTCAAGCCGCAACCGGAGCTGCAACGCCAGGGCTTCTGGCAACTGGGGGTCGAAGTCTACGGCGGCGCCCTGCTCGCCCCCTGGTTCGACCGCGACCTGTCGCTGGCCGGGCGCGTGACCTTCCGCCGCGACGGCAAGGTCGAAAGCCAACTGATCGACTTCAAGCTGCCCATCGCCACCATCCCCAACCTGGCGATCCACCTCAACCGCGAGGCCAACCAGGGCTGGGCGATCAATGCGCAGAACGAGCTGCCGCCGATCCTGGCCCAGTTCGCCGGTGACGAACGGGTCGACTTCCGCGCCGTACTGACCGAACAACTGGCTCGCGAACACGGCCTGAATGCCGATGTGGTGCTCGATTACGAGCTGAGCTTCTACGACACCCAGGCCGCCGCGGTCATCGGCCTGAACGGCGACTTTATCGCCGGCGCGCGCCTGGACAACCTGCTGTCCTGCTACGCCGGCCTGCAAGCGCTGCTCAGCGCCGACAGCGAGGAAACCTGCGTGCTGGTCTGCAACGACCACGAAGAGGTCGGTTCCTGCTCCGCCTGCGGCGCCGACGGCCCGATGCTGGAACAGACCCTGCGCCGCCTGCTGCCGGAAGGTGATGAGTTCGTACGGACCATCCAGAAATCCCTGCTGGTTTCGGCGGACAATGCCCACGGCGTGCATCCCAACTATGCCGACAAGCACGACGCCAACCATGGCCCCAAGCTCAATGCCGGTCCGGTGATCAAGGTCAACAGCAACCAGCGCTACGCCACCAACAGCGAAACCGCCGGGTTCTTCCGCCACCTGTGCATGGCCGAGGAAGTGCCGGTGCAAAGCTTCGTGGTGCGCAGCGACATGGGCTGTGGCTCGACCATCGGCCCGATCACCGCCAGCCACCTGGGGGTGCGTACGGTGGATATCGGCCTGCCGACCTTCGCCATGCACTCGATCCGCGAGTTGGCCGGCAGCCACGACCTGGCGCATCTGGTGAAAGTGTTGAGCGCGTTCTACGCCAGCCGCGAGCTGCCATAGGACCTGAAAACAACACAACACCTGTGTAGGAGCTGGCTTGCCAGCGATGAGGCCCTTGAAGCTTGCATCGTTCTTGAAGGCCTCATCGCCGGCAAGCCGGCTCCCACAGTTTTAAACGTCGTCAATCCTCCCTGCTACACATCGACCCCACCCCCGCCAATCCGACCTAGACTCAAGGTATCCCCCCGACCAGGTCGTCGTCATGATCACACCCTTCGCTTTCCACACCATGCTCATTCCCATCGTGGGCGGTATGTTGATGTTGGCCATCGGCTTCAACTTTCGCGAGCGCAACGCCGGGGTCCTGCTGATCTGGGTCGGCATGCTGTTCATCCTCGGCACCGTGGTCTACAAGATCCTCGCCCAACTGAGCGATTAAATGCATTGCCCCCAAGCCTGACGTACACTTCGTCGACCCGTATTGTCCATGGTTGACTGCCCAGTGTTTGCCCGTCTCCTCGCCTTGCCTGCCGTTTTCTTCATCTGTCTGCTGACCCTCCTGCCGCTGCTCAGCGCCAATGCGGCCGGCCTGCCGAGCCTGCTGGCCAGCGCGGAAAAAACCCAGCCGGCCCCCAGCGAGCCCCTGGCGCAATCGCTGGATGAAGTGATCAAGAACCTGGAAAACGACCAGCAACGCGCCAAGCTGCTCAGCGACCTGAAGAAGCTGCGCGACAGCACCAAAAAAGCCCAACCGGCCACCGAGGAAGGCGTGCTGGGGCTGATCGGCAGTACCCTCGCCGGCTTCGAAAAACAGTTTTCCGGGGACGACAGCCCGATCAATCGCTGGTCGGAAGAATTCGACCTGGCCAAGGGCGAACTGCTGGACCTGATGCTACCGGCCAGCGAGTGGGTGCCAATGGTCTTGGCCTTCGCCCTGATCCTGGCGCTCTGGAGTTTCCTTGCCTGGGCCATGATCTGGCTCGGACGCCAAGTGCGCCTGCGCTTCGGCCTCAGCGAAGAGCTGCCACAACACCCGCGTACCGTCGACCTGCTGCGTTTCGCCCTGCGCAAGCTCGGGCCCTGGCTGATCGCCCTGATCATCACCGTGTACATGAGCTACGCCCTGCCCTCGTCCCTGGGCAAGAACCTGGCGATGGTGCTGGCCTATGCCCTGGTGGTCGGCACCTGCTTCTCGGCCATCTGCGTGATCGCCTTCTCCGTGCTCGACGGCCAGCATCGCCATCAGGCCCTGTACATCCTGCGGCGCCAAGCCTTCCGACCGCTGTGGCTGATCGGCAGTTTCGCCGCCTTTGGCGAGGCCCTCAGCGACCCACGGATGATCGCCGGCCTCGGCAGCCACCTGGCGCACACCGCCGCGACCTTTGCCAATGTCATGGCGGCGCTGTCCAGCGGCCTATTCATCCTGCGCTTCCGTCGGCCCATCGCCCACCTGATCCGCAACCAGCCGCTGTCCCGGCGCCTGAACCGCCGCGCCCTGAGCGACACCCTGGCGATCCTCGGCACCTTCTGGTTCGTCCCGGCGCTGATCCTGGTGGCGATCTCGCTGTTCGCCACCTTCATCTCCGCCGGCGATACCAGCACCGCCCTGCGCCAGTCGCTGATCTGCACCGTGCTGGTGGTGTTGTGCATGGTGCTCAACGGACTGGTACGCCGTCACGCCCTCAAGCCCCACCGTGGGCACAAGCGCCACGCCCTATACTCCGAGCGCCTGACCAATTTCGGCTACACCCTGGTGCACCTGGCGGTGTGGCTGGTGTTTATCGAACTGGGTCTGCGGGTCTGGGGTATGTCGCTGATCCGCTTCACCGAGGGCGAGGGCCATGAGGTCAGCGTCAAGCTGTTCAGCCTCGGCGGCACGCTGATCTTCGCCTGGCTGGTGTGGATTCTCAGCGACACCGCCGTGCACCACGCCCTGACCCGCTCGCGCAAAGGCCTGGCGAATGCCCGGGCACAGACCATGATGCCGCTGATCCGCAACGTGCTGTTCGTGGCGATCTTCATCATCGCGCTGATCGTCGCCCTGGCGAACATGGGCATGAACGTCACGCCCCTGCTGGCCGGTGCCGGTGTGATCGGTTTGGCCATCGGTTTCGGTGCGCAGTCGCTGGTGGCGGACCTGATCACCGGCCTGTTCATCATCATCGAGGATTCGCTGGCCATCGACGACTACGTCGACGTCGGCGGCCACCTCGGCACGGTGGAAGGCCTGACCATCCGCACGGTGCGGTTGCGGGATATCGACGGCATCGTCCATACCATTCCGTTCAGCGAGATCAAGAGCATCAAGAACTACTCGCGGGAGTTCGGCTACGCGATCTTCCGGGTGGCGATCCCGTTCAACATGCCGATCGACAATGCGATCAAGCTGATGCGCGATGTTGGCCAGAAGATGCGCACCGACCCGCTGCAACGGCGCAATATCTGGTCGCCGCTGGAGATCCAGGGGGTGGAGAGTTTCGAGTCCGGCAGCGCGATCCTGCGTGCTCGGTTCAAGACCGCGCCGATCAAGCAGTGGGAGGTTTCCCGCGCCTTCAACCTGGCGCTCAAGCGCACCATGGACGAGGCCGGGCTGGATCTGGCGACGCCGCGGTTGAGTGTGCAGGTGGTGACGGCGGGCGGCGATCCGGAAACGGAATCCACGCCGAAATCCTGAGACTGCCACAGCAATCTTGAGTGCTCAGCTGAAATCCTGAGACTGCCACAGCAATCTTGAGTGCTCAGCTGAAATCCTGAGCACACCACTGAACCTGTGGGAGCGGAGCTTGCCCGCGAAGCTTTTAGCGATCTTAAGGGCCCCTTCGCGGGCAAGCTCCGCTCCCACATAAGCCCGCTCGCCACAAGACCCTACTCAACTTCAAGCCCCCTCGGATCCAACTGCGGGTTAAACCACATCCACCCCGACATGAATCGCATCATGGCGCCAGAACTCCAGATCGCAGTCGATCAGCCGTCCATGCTGGTCATAGTTGACCCGGGCAATCCGCAACCCCGGGCTGCCCACCGACACCCGCAACGCCGCGGCCGCCTCAACCTGCAATGAAGTCGGCACGATCTCGAACCTCACCCGCCCGTAATGCAGGTCGTAATGCCGGGCATACAGCTCGGTGATCGACTGGTTCAGGTCAAACTCCAGGATCCCCGGGAAATACTGCGGATTCAGGTAATGCTCGACATACAGCACCAGCCGCTCGTCGATCCGCCGCGCCCGGCGAATCTGGATCACGCTGGACAACGCCGGCAACTGCAACCAGTCACACACCGCCGCCGATGCCGGCTGCAGCCGCGCCGAAATCACCTGGGTCGACGGCACCCGTCCCTGGGCACTGACCATCGCGTGAAAGTGGCTACGCTGCATCAGGTTATAAGCCAGGCGCGGCGGCGAAATAAACCAGCCGCGGCGCTCCTCGCGATAGATCAGCCCCTGGGCCTCCAACTGCAACAAGGCCTCGCGCACCGTGATCCGGGTGGTACCGAACAACTCACTGAGTTTGCGCTCGGCGGGCAATTTGCTACCCGGTGGCAGCAGGCCGTGTCCGATCTGCTCATACAGGGCCTGACCGATGGCTGTCACCGCCTTTGGTGCCTCATCACGCATCAACGTTACCTATCTGGACTAGACCAGCACTGTTTCAGGGCAGAAGCGCGGTAGATCACGGCTTCCGTGGGTTGCCTCAAGCCTAGGCAATACAGATGACTGATATGTGACAAAGCGACGAAACGGTGCACATGGACGTTCGTTCCATAAGGATCAATCCTTTTAATATCAGTAAGTTAACTATGGTCTACGCTTAACTCGACAATCCTGAAGACTGCCGCAAAAAAACCTTGCAGGACTGATGCCGACATCAAAGTGTCATCCAGCAAGCTTAAATTGGCTCAGGTATTGCTGACCTAGACCAAACGATCCAAACCACTGCACTACTTTTATAAAAACCGTCGATAAAAATCTCAGCGTTGAAAACGCCCAAAGGAGCTTCGGATGAAACAGCTTTTCCTGGCATCACTGTTAGGCTCGACCATTGCCCTGTCCACTTGCGCCATGGCCGCTGACACCGATTTGAAAGCACTGGAAACCGCCGCCAAGAAAGAAGGCGCCGTGAACAGCGTCGGCATGCCCGATGACTGGGCGAACTGGGCGGGCACCTGGAAAGACCTGAGCGACAAGTACGGCCTCAAGCACATCGACACCGACATGAGCTCGGCCCAGGAAGTGGCCAAGTTCGCGGCCGAGAAAGACAACGCCAGCGCCGACATCGGCGACGTCGGTGCCGCCTTCGGCCCGATCGCGGTCAAGCAGGGCGTGACCCAACCCTACAAGCCAAGCACCTGGGAACAGGTTCCGGCCTGGGCGAAGGACAAGGATGGCAACTGGGCGCTGGCCTACACCGGCACCATCGCGTTCATCGTCAACAAGAAGCTGCTGCACGGTTCCGAAGCGCCGAAAAGCTGGGCTGACCTCAAGACCGGTAAATACAAGGTTTCCATCGGTGACGTGAGCACCGCTGCCCAGGCCGCCAACGGCGTACTGGCCGCGGCCCTGGCCAATGGTGGTAACGAGAAGAACGTCCAGCCGGCGCTGCTGATGTTTGCCGAGATCGCCAAGCAAGGTCGCCTGTCGCTCGCCAACCCGACCATCGCCACCATGGAAAAGGGTGAAGTCGAAGTCGGTGTGGTCTGGGACTTCAACGGTCTGAGCTACAAGGCCAAGATGGCCAACCCGGATGACTACGTGGTGTTGATCCCAGCGGACGGTTCGGTGATTTCCGGCTACACCACCCTCATCAACAAATACGCCAAGCACCCGAATGCGGCCAAGCTGGCGCGTGAGTACATCTTCAGCGACGCCGGCCAGACCAACCTGGCGCGAGGCAATGCACGTCCCATCCGCGCCGAGCACCTGACCCTGCCGGAAGACGTGAAAGCCAAGCTGCTGCCTAACGAGCAGTACAAGAAAGTCACGCCGATCAAAGATGCCGACGCCTGGGAGAAGACGTCCAAGGCGCTGCCGCAGAAGTGGCAGGAAGAAGTCATCATCAACATGCAATAACGCGACAGGCTTGACCCGGTGCGCGTCACTCGGGTCAACACGGTCATTGTTGGAGCCGGCTTGCCGGCGATGAGGACCGGGAGAACGATGCAAGCCTCAAGGGCCTCATCGCCGGCAAGCCGGCTCCCACAGTGACGCGTTACGGGCCGAGAGCGTGTTTACAGATTTTGTTTGTTCCCCAACATGGAGACCCGGCTTATGCAGCACAACGTTATCCTGGTCGTGCTCGATGGCCTGAACTACGAGGTCGCCCGCCATGCCATGGGCCATCTCCAGGCTTACGCTGGCGCAGGACGCGCGGCGCTGTACAAACTGGAATGCGAGTTGCCCTCGCTCTCAAGACCGCTCTACGAATGCATTCTTACCGGTGTGGCTCCGATCCGGAGCGGCATCGTGCACAACCACGTCGCGCGCCTGTCCAACCAGCGCAGCGTGTTCCACTACGCCCGCGACGCCGGCCTGACCACCGCCGCGGCGGCCTATCACTGGGTCAGCGAGCTGTACAACCGCACGCCCTTTGTCGCCGCCCGTGACCGTCACACCCGGGACGACAATCTGGCGATCCAGCACGGCCATTTCTACTGGGTCGACCACTACCCCGACTCCCATCTGTTCGCCGATGCCGAAAGCCTGCGCCTGCAACACGCGCCGAACTTCCTGCTGGTGCACCCGATGAACATCGATGACGCCGGCCACAAACACGGCCTCGACACCGCGCAATACCGCAACAGCGCGCGTTCCGCCGACATCATCCTGGCCGACTACCTGCAAGGCTGGCTCGACGCCGGCTACCAGGTGCTGGTGACCGCCGACCACGGCATGAACAACGACCGCTCGCACAACGGCCTGCTGGCCGAAGAGCGCGAAGTGCCGCTGTTCGTCCTCGGCGATGCCTTCAGTTTCAACCCCGACGCCGCGCCCCGACAAACGCAGCTCTGCGGCACGATCTGCGAACTGCTGGGCGTCCCCCATGACAAACCTGTATGCCGGGAGTTGTTGAAGTGAATTCACTCACCCGTGGCAAATGGCTCGCCGTGCTCTGCCTGGTGCCCTTTGCCCTGTTCTTTATCGTGTTCGAGATCGCGCCGTTGGTGTGGGTGTTGATCAACAGCCTGCAATCGGAAGACGACGGCTGGGGCCTGGCCAACTTCAGCAAGATCTTCAGCTCGAAGTTCTACCTGCAGGCGATCCAGTACAGCCTGGAAATCAGCTTCTGGTCCAGCGTGTTCGGCATGCTCATCGCCGTGCTCGGCGCCTACTCGCTGCGCCGGGTCGACTCGCGCCTGCGGGATTTCGTCAACGCCTTCGCCAACATGACCAGCAACTTCGCCGGCGTGCCGTTGGCCTTCGCTTTCATCATCCTGCTGGGCTTCAACGGCACCATCACCATCATGCTGAAACAGGCCGGGATCATTCAGGATTTCAACCTGTACTCGAAAACCGGCCTGATCATTCTCTACACCTACTTCCAGATTCCCCTCGGTGTGCTGCTGCTCTACCCGGCCTTCGACGCCCTGCGCGAAGACTGGCGCGAGTCCGCCGCGCTGCTCGGTGCCGGCGGCTGGCAGTTCTGGCGGCATATCGGCCTGCCGGTGCTGACCCCGGCGCTGCTGGGGACTTTCGTGATCCTCCTGGCCAACGCCCTCGGCGCCTACGCCACGGTGTATGCCCTGACCACCGGTAACTTCAACGTGTTGCCGATCCGTATCGCCGCGATGGTTTCCGGCGACATCAGCCTCGACCCGAACATGGCCAGCGCGCTGGCGGTGATCCTGGTGGGACTGATGACCTTCGTAACCTTGATCCACCAGTGGCTGTTGAAGAGGAGCTACCATGTCGCGCGCTGAACCCGGCTCCGCCGCCCTGTACCACCGCCTGGTGGTCTACCTGCTGTTCCTGATCCTGCTGCTGCCGCTGGCCGGCACCCTGGTCTACTCCCTGGCCAGCAGTTGGTCGGCGACCATCCTGCCCGCCGGCTTCACCTTCAAGTGGTACCTGCAGCTGTGGAGCGACCCGCGCTTCCTCAATGCCTTTGGCCAGTCGCTGATCGTCTGCGTCGGCTCGCTGGTGCTGTCGGTGGTGCTGATCCTGCCGCTGCTGTTCGTGGTCCACTACCACTTCCCCAGGCTTGACGCGCTGATGAACATCCTGATCCTGCTGCCCTTCGCGGTGCCGCCGGTGGTGTCCTCGGTGGGCCTGTTGCAGCTGTACGGTTCCGGACCGTTCGCCATGGTCGGCACGCCGTGGATCCTGATCGGCTGCTACTTCACCGTGGCCTTGCCGTTCATGTACCGGGCGATCACCAACAACCTGCAGGCGATCAACCTGCGCGACCTGATGGACGCCGCCCACCTGCTCGGCGCCAGCACCTGGCAGGCGGCGTTCCTGGTGGTGTTGCCGAACCTGCGCAAGGGCCTGATGGTCGCATTGCTGCTGTCGTTCTCCTTCCTGTTCGGCGAGTTCGTGTTCGCCAACATCCTGGTCGGTACCCGCTATGAAACCCTGCAGGTGTACCTGAACAACATGCGCAACAGCAGCGGCCACTTCACCAGTGCCCTGGTCATCTCCTATTTCCTCTTCGTTTTGGTACTCACCTGGGTCGCCAATCGCCTGAGCTCTTCACCAAAAGAGAAGGACAAAAGCCAATGAGCTTCATCAGTGTCCAGAACCTGAAAAAAACCTACGCCGGCACCACGGTGTTCAGCGATATCAACTGCGAAGTCGCCAAGGGTGAATTCGTCACCCTGCTCGGCCCGTCCGGTTGCGGCAAGTCCACCCTGCTGCGCTGCATCGCCGGCCTGACCGCGGTGGACAGCGGCAAAATCCTCCTCGACGGCCAGGACATCGTGCCGCTGAGCCCGCAGAAACGCGCGATCGGCATGGTGTTCCAGAGCTACGCGCTGTTTCCCAACATGACCGTGGAACAGAACGTCGCCTTCGGCCTGAAGATGCAGAAGGTCAATGCCGACGACAGCCACAAGCGCGTTATCGAAGCCCTCAAGCTGGTGGAGCTGCACGACTTCGCCGCGCGCTACCCGCACCAGCTGTCCGGCGGCCAATGCCAGCGCGTGGCCCTGGCCCGCTCGCTGGTGACCCGCCCGCGCCTGCTGCTGCTCGATGAGCCGCTGTCGGCCCTGGATGCGCGGATTCGCAAGCACCTGCGCGAGCAGATCCGGGCGATCCAGCGCGAACTGGGGCTGACCACGATTTTCGTCACCCACGACCAGGAAGAAGCCCTGACCATGAGTGACCGGATCTTCCTGATGAACCAGGGCAAGATCGTCCAGAGCGGTGACGCCGAATCGCTCTACACCGCGCCGGTGGATGTGTTTGCCGCCGGGTTTATCGGCAACTACAACCTGCTCGACGCCGACGCGGCCAGCCGTCTGTTGCAGCGGCCGATCAGCGGGCGTATCGCCATTCGCCCGGAAGCCATCGAACTGCGTGCCGAGGGTGAACTGGACGCGCTGATCCGCGGTCACAGCTTGCTGGGCAACGTGATTCGTTATCGGGTCGAGGCCCGCGGCGTGGAATTGGTGGTGGACGTGCTCAACCGCTCGGCCGCCGACCTGCACCCCGAAGGCCGGCGTTTGTCGCTGTCTATCGATCCCAGTGCGCTATGTGAGGTAGCCTGATGTCCTTGGAGCGTTTGAAGAGAGAGCGGTACTGATGGCCCTGGCAATTTTTGATCTGGACGACACCCTGATCCACGGCGACTGCGCCACCCTCTGGAGCGAGCAGATGGTTCGCCTGGGTTGGGTCGACCCGGAGACGTTCATGCAGCGCAACAACGAGCTGATGGACGCCTACGGCCGTGGCGAACTGGCCATGGAAGACTACATGCTGTTCAGCCTGGAGCCGATAGCCGGGCGCACCCCGGAAGAAATCGCCCACCTGGTGGCGCCCTGGGTCGAGGACGTGATCGAGCCGCTGATCTACAGCGATGCCTGCAAGGCGATTGCCGCCCACCGCGCGGCGGGTGACCGGATCCTGGTGATCTCGGCATCGGGCACTCACCTGGTCAGGGCGATTGCCGAGCGCGTCGGGATCGACGAAGTGCTGGGCATCGACCTTGACGTGCTGCACGGTGTCTACACCGGCCATACCGTCGGTACCCTCACCTACCGTGAAGGCAAGATCGTGCGGTTGATGGAGTGGCTGGATGCCGAAGGCGAGAACCTCGAAGGCGCGAGTTTCTACTCGGACTCACGCAACGATTTGCCGTTGCTGCTCAAGGTTGATCATCCGCATGTGGTCAACCCGGATCCGGTGCTGCGGGCGCAGGCGGAAAAGGCCGGTTGGCCGGTTCATACCTGGAGCTGAATCAGAGCTGATCCCGTCGCCCGGACAGGCGACGGCGATGAAATAGAAGCTCCCCCGCCCCTTCCGACAAGTGCTCCTCATTTCCCCTGCAACCTGTCATTTCTGACAGTTCGGAGGGGTAAAAGGGGGCCGCTGGTCGGATCAGCGAGCTGGACACCGGTGTAAAAAAGCACCGCTGTTGTAACGGTGCTTTCACTTGACCTACTTCGCCTTGATACCAAACCCATCGGCCCGATCCCTGCCCAAAACCGACTCGAGTGCTTTTGTCTGGCCGTTTTCCGTCAGGATGCCGTACACATAACCGATGCCAAACGCGGTCGTCGACCAGGTCCAGTTGGGGCCGACTCCTGGCGTGCCGTTGTAGTCGCTTCTCAGTCGCTGCCATTCAGCGAGTGATGGCAGGCGTCCTCCCTGGTTGCTTGCCGCATTGCTGCACTGGGTGTATGTGCCGTTCACGCCTGTGCCGAAGGCCACGAACACGTTGGAGACCGCAACCGTATAGGACACCGGCTGGCCGACCTGATCCACGACGGTAATGGTGGCGTAGCCGTTGCCAAAGGAAGTGACTTTCCCAGTGTCATCCACATAAGCCACGTTAGGGTCACTGGAACTGTATCGGTAAGGCGGAACGCCACCGCTGGGCTGACGAACTTCATATGCACCGGGTGGCGGACTGGGCGGAACGGCGCCGGTACTGCTCAGGAAGATCCAGGTGTCGAGGACCATCTGTTCCGGATTGATCGTCAACGGTGCCACCACGCTAAAGGCTTTGGCCTCCGACTCCTGGCCGTCGCCGTAGAGGGCTTTGGCCTTGAGACTGTAAGCCTTGGCGGCCAGGTTCGTGAGAATAGTGTTCCAGGTTGTGCTGTCAGCCGGAATGCTGACAGCACCGCCAATAGTATCAGCACCATCTATCAACTGAATCTCCTGGCCTCTGCTGCCGGTGCCAGTGACGGTCACGCTGGTTTCCAGGGTTGTCCCTCCGACAACAGAACCCAGGGAGTCGGTGATGTCGGTGAGCGTCGGTGCGATCACTTCCAGCGTCTTGACGGTATAGGTGCGCAACGGAAAGGTCTGCGCATTGGCTTCATTGGTGGTCTGGCTGAGGTCGGCCTTGAACTCCATGGTCAGGGTGCTGCCGTCCTTCAGTTCTTTCAGATAACTGTAGGCGACGGGAGTGTCGTAGTAGCCTTGGTTTATCCAGGTCGTGCTGGCGACCGGACCCTGTGGTGGTGGCGTCCAGATATTCAGGTCATAGGGGGAGGTCCCGTCGGCTTTCGTGCCCTTGAGACGCAGCCACACGTCCTGGCCCGGCGCAATCAGCGGCCAGACACCCGCTCGGCAGGTGGCATTGGCGCTGATGGTGTTCAGGTCCAGCTCGCTGCCTTCACCGCCGTTTTCGGCTTGCAGGATCTTCGGCCTGGCGTCCAGCAGATCGCCGGGAGCGAAGGTCTGCACCGCCAGGTTGAGCGCGGTTGAGGGATCCGAGGTTTCGCCGTTGCGGATCACGGTGTAGGTGACCGTCACCGGCTTGCCCAGGTTGTAGGCGAGCACCCCGACCGGAATAGGGATCTCGCGGCTGGAGGGGAGTGCTTGCGCCGGGGTGGTGTGCGAGCCCTCTCCCGCCGTACCGGTCCAGGTCACGCTGACCTGATCACCGGGTTGGACGCCGTACTCGGGAATCACCACGGTCAGGGCATCCTTGGCCGCCACCGGATTCAGCTGCTGGCTGGGCGCGGTGCCGGTGGCCTGCTTGACCCTGGGGGCAGACAGGTCCATGGCCGCGCGGATGGTATAGGTGCGCAACGGAAAGGTCTGCGCATTGGCTTCATTGGTGGTCTGGCTGAGGTCGGCCTTGAACTCCATGGTCAGGGTGCTGCCGTCCTTCAGTTCTTTCAGATAGCTGTAGGCGACGGGAGTGTCGTAGTAGCCTTGGTTTATCCAGGTCGTGCTGGCGACCGGACCCTGTGGTGGTGGCGTCCAGATATTCAGGTCATAGGGAGTAGTCCCGTCGGCTTTCGTGCCCTTGAGACGCAACCACACGTCCTGTCTCGGCGCAATCAGCGGCCAGACACCCGCTCGGCAGGTGGCATTGGCGCTAATGGTATTGAGGTCCAGCTCGGAGCCTTCACCGCCGTTTTCGGCTTGCAGGATCTTCGGCCTGGCGTCCTGTAGATCGCCGGGAGCGAAGGTCTGCACCGCCAGGTTGAGCGCGGCAGAGGGATCAGAGGCTTCGCCGTTGCGAATCACGCTGTAGGTGACCGTCACCGGCTTGCCCAGGTTGTAGGCGAGCACCTCGACTGGGATATCGATCTCGCGGCTGGTGGGCAGCGCTTGCGCCGGGGAGGTGTGCGAGCCCTCTCCCGCCGTACCGGTCCAGGTCACACGGACCTGATCACCGGGTTGGACGCCGTACTCCGGAATCACCACGGTCAGCGCATCCTTGGCCGCCACCGGATTCAGCTGCTGGCTGGGCGCGGTGCCGGTGGCCTGCTTGACCCTGGGGGCAGACAGGTCCATGGCCGCGCGGATGGTATAGGTGCGCAACGGAAAGGTCTGCGCATTGGCTTCATTGGTGGTCTTGTTGAAATCGGCCTTGAACTCCATGGTCAGGGTGCTGCCGTCCTTCAGCTCTTTCAGATAACTGTAGGCAGCGGGGACGTCATAGTAGCCTTGGTTTATCCAGGTCGTGCTGGCGACCGGACCCTGTGGTGGTGGCGTCCAGATATTCAGGTCATAGGGGGAGGTCCCGTCGGCTTTCGTGCCCTTGAGACGCAACCACACGTCCTGTCTCGGCGCAATCAGCGGCCAGACACCCGCTCGGCAGGTGGCATTGGCGCTGATGGTGTTCAGGTCCAGCTCGCTGCCTTCACCGCCGTTTTCGGCTTGCAGGATCTTCGGCCTGGCGTCCTGTAGATCGCCGGGAGCGAAGGTCTGCACCGCCAGGTTGAGCGCGGCAGAGGGATCAGAGGCTTCGCCGTTGCGAATCACGCTGTAGGTGACCGTCACCGGCTTGCCCAGGTTGTAGGCGAGCACCTCGACTGGGATATCGATCTCGCGGCTGGTGGGCAGCGCTTGCGCCGGGGAGGTGTGCGAGCCCTCTCCCGCCGTACCGGTCCAGGTCACGCTGACCTGATCACCGGGTTGGACGCCGTACTCCGGAATCACCACGGTCAGCGCATCCTTGGCCGCCACCGGATTCAGCTGCTGGCTGGGCGCGGTGCCGGTGGCCTGCTTGACCCTGGGGGCAGACAGGTCCATGGCCGCGCGGATGGTATAGGTGCGCAACGGAAAGGTCTGCGCATTGGCTTCATTGGTGGTCTGGCTGAAGTCGGCCTTGAACTCCATGGTCAGGGTGCTGCCGTCCTTCAGTTCTTTCAGATAACTGTAGGCGACGGGAGTGTCGTAGTAGCCTTGGTTTATCCAGGTCGTGCTGGCGACCGGACCCTGTGGTGGTGGCGTCCAGATATTCAGGTCATAGGGGGAGGTCCCGTCGGCTTTCGTGCCCTTGAGACGCAGCCACACGTCCTGGCCCGGCGCAATCAGCGGCCAGACACCCGCTCGGCAGGTGGCATTGGCGCTGATGGTATTGAGGTCCAGCTCGCTGCCTTCACCGCCGTTTTCGGCTTGCAGGATCTTCGGCCTGGCGTCCAGCAGATCGCCGGGAGCGAAGGTCTGCACCGCCAGGTTGAGCGCGGCTGAGGGATCGGAGGCTTCGCCGTTGCGAATCACGCTGTAGGTGACCGTCACCGGCTTGCCCAGGTTGTAGGCGAGCACCTCGACCGGAATAGGGATCTCGCGGCTGGTAGGGAGCGCTTGCGCCGGGGTGGTGTGCGAGCCCCCTCCCGCCGTACCGGTCCAGGTCACACGGACCTGATCACCGGGTTGGACGCCGTACTCGGGTATCACCACGGTCAGGGCATCCTTGGCCGCCACCGGATTCAGCTGCTGGCTGGGCGCGGTGCCGGTGGCCTGCTTGACGCTGGGCGCCGACAGATTCATCGCCGCGCCAATGGTCATCGGCAAGACCTCGGACGCACTGTAGCCCCCGGCCTTGCGCTTGACCCAATAAGAAGCCCGCACGGTGCCGCCTTCGTTGTCCTTGATCAGGGCGAAGGGGATGTCGAACGGCACGTCCATCTTGTCGGTAATCGAATTGAGGGTGACAGAGTCGGTTTTCGATCCGGTCTTCGAACCTCTCCAGATATAGTGCACTTCATCCCCGGAAATCTGATCGGTGTACTTCAGGACAATCAAGCGAGTACCGGTGGGCGCGTCCGCAGGATCGAGCACACCGCCTTGCTCATGCTCGACCACCGGTGGCGGCAGTTCCGCTACCGGCTCGCCAACGTTCAACAGCTCGGCATGCAGGGATTCACGGCTGACCACGTCACGGGCATCGGTGTCACGCAACAGCAGGTAGAAGAGCTCCAGCGTGCCGCCCTCGATGGCGCGTAAATGAGCACCGTCGACGGGCATGAAAATAGACTCCTTGGCATCCCCTTCCCCCTGGGTGATCGGGTGACGATCAAGATCGGGCAGGTAAACCCCGCCGCCGATCGCCCGGGTGCCGAACCACTTCAGCTCTATGACCTGGCCGGCCTTCATGCTCTCGTCCCAGGGAATTTCGATCACGGTCCGAGGCAACGCCGGATCGAGGGTGTCCGCAATGGCGTCCACGGCAATGGGCGCGGCCAGAAGGCCGGCCTCGCCGATCACACGAACGAACTGGCCTTTGGAAAGCAGGTCGGCGGAACTGTCAGCCTTGATCAAACGGTAGGAGAACACCGCCTGGGTCCTGACCAGCGGACGGATATCGGCGCTGGGCAGTGGAATCTCGGGAACGCTGGGAACACTCTCGATGGTTTTAGGCGGGTACTCAAGCGCTATCGATTCGCCATCCAGCGTGGTGCCCTTGACCCGCATTTCAATCTGGTCGCCCACGGCGAAGTCGGGATTGCCGGGAGTACCGTTCCTCACGATGACTTGAGCGGTTACCGTGTTCGGCGTGGGCAAGGCGTCCATATCCAGGATATTGTTGATGGCCTCCTTGATAATCGGCGCGTCGAGCCGCGAGCTGCCGGTGTCGACCACGATACGGATTTCGGCACTCCAGTCCTCGGAGCGGTTGTCGACCACGTCGTAGATTTCGAAGGCCACCGGTAGGCCGTCGGAATCATCGGCCTCATCGATCGTCGCCTTGTCGACGATGACCTCGATCGGAAAGGCCTCGAAGTTGAAGGCTTCGTCGTAGGTCACCTCATGTTCGACATACACGCCCCCCCAGCTCAGGGAAATGCGGTCGCCTTCGGCAATGTTGGGATAGGGCGGCTCCCCGGCAACGGGGGATTTGATGGTGATCGGCACGAAGGGCGTATCGGCATCGACGCCGTCCAACAGAATCTCTTCGGGGATCTCCATATGCAGTTCGGAGTGACCGGGAATGCTGCCGTTCTCATCCTTGCCGCCGGGGAGGTCGAGCTTGGCGTAGATCTTGGTGCGGGGCGAAAAATCAGGATCGTCGCTGGCCCGCGTGACCACATAGTCCACGATGAAATAGCCCCCGTCCCCCAGGCGTGCGCTGGGAATGAACAGCGTCACGGGCTTGCCGACCTCGTCAGCCTGGATAATGCTGCCCTGCGCGACAGTGTTGGTATCGAGCCTGACCACGACGCTGTCGCCGATGTGCATGATGTCCCAGGCGGGGATCTGTACCCGCAAGCCGGCATGGGGCCAGAGGTCGACGGCCGCGGCGCGACTGATGCCCCAGGTGTCTGGGGGCATGGGCGGCAGGGGACTTTTCTTGTCGGGGATGTCGATTTCCTCGAGCGGCAGGGCGACGACCGAGCGGGTCATGGCGGGACTCCTATCGGGTTGACGATGGGGTTTATTGGGCGCCGTAAACACCAGGCTGGCTACTGTCAGAAATGACAGTTCGAAGGGGGAAGAGGTAGCCGTTGGTCGGAACTGTCATTTCTGACAGATAGGCAAAACGCTCCGGATGTTTAGTCTTGGAAAACAGTCTTGTTTTTCTATTTTCTCAAGAGGAGTCATGGACCATGAGCGCAAAAAATCCTTCAGGGGGTTCAAAAAAATGTGGGGGGCACGACGACAGGCAGCGGGGCGTTGGGTTTGCTCGGGTTATATCGTTCAGTTATAGGCACTGCATTTTGAGTGATATGGAGCGCCAGCGTTTGCCGGTATGATGTCAGCCCCCGCAGTCTGGATTGCGAATACGCCATGACCTTGCAGTACCCCACCATCGCCGATTGCGTCGGCAACACGCCCCTGGTCCGCTTGCAGCGTCTGCCCGGCGCCACCAGCAATACCCTGTTGCTCAAGCTCGAAGGGAACAACCCCGCGGGCTCCGTCAAGGATCGCCCGGCACTGTCGATGATCACCCGCGCCGAATTGCGTGGGCAGATCCAGGCCGGCGATACCCTGATCGAAGCCACCTCGGGCAACACCGGGATCGCCCTGGCCATGGCCGCCGCGATCAAGGGTTACAAGATGATCCTGATCATGCCGGACAACTCCACCGCCGAACGCAAGGCGGCGATGACCGCCTATGGCGCCGAGTTGATCCTGGTGACCCGCGAGGAAGGTATGGAAGGCGCCCGTGACCTGGCCGAACACATGCAGGCCGAAGGCCGTGGCAAGGTGCTCGACCAGTTCGCCAATGGCGACAATCCCGAAGCGCACTACACCAGCACCGGTCCGGAAATCTGGCGTCAGACCCAGGGCACCATCACTCATTTCGTCAGCTCCATGGGCACCACCGGGACCATCATGGGCGTGTCGCGTTACCTGAAAGAGCAGAACCCAGACGTGCAGATCGTCGGTCTGCAACCGATGGAAGGCGCCTCGATTCCGGGCATCCGTCGCTGGCCCCACGAATACCTGCCGAAGATTTTCCAGGCCGAACGGGTCGACCGCATTGTCGACATGGCGCAGGAAGAAGCCGAGGACGTCATGCGTCGGTTGGCCCGCGAGGAAGGTATTTTCTGCGGCGTCTCTTCCGGCGGTGCGGTGGCAGCCATGCTGCGCCTGTCCCGTGAAGTCGAGAACGCGGTGATGGTCGCGATCATCTGTGACCGAGGCGACCGTTACCTGTCGACCGGCATCTACGACGCGCCCAACTGATGGCCAAGCATGAACGCGGCCTGCGCTTCCAGCCCACTGGCGGTAGCCGGGCGCCACAAGTACCAACCGGCAAGAAGCAGCGCCTGACCATCGAGCGGCTGTCCAACGACGGGCGTGGCATTGCCTTTGTTGAAGGGCGCACCTGGTTCGTCGCCGGCGCCCTAGCGGGTGAAGAGGTTGAAGCGCGGGTGTTGGCGGCCCACGGCAAGGTGGTCGAGGCGCGCACCGAACGGGTGTTCCTCGCCAGCGAACAGCGCCGTCCCGCGCCCTGCGCCCATGCCGGACGCTGCGGCGGTTGCAGCGTGCAGCATATGCCCCACGACGACCAACTCGCCCTGAAACAGAGCATGCTCGCCGAGCAACTGTCGCGTGTCGCCGGCGTCGAACCGCTGGAGTGGGCGGCACCTTTGACCGGCCCGGAATTCGGCTATCGGCGACGGGCCCGCGTGGCCGTGCGCTGGGACGCCAAGAGCAAGGCCCTCGAGGTCGGTTTTCGTGCCGCCTCCAGCCAGGATATCGTTGCCATCGCCGATTGCCCGGTGCTGGTACAGGCCTTGCAACCGCTGATGCGCGAATTGCCGGCCATGCTGCGGCGCTTGAGCAAACCCCAGGCCCTGGGCCATGTGGAATTGTTCAGTGGTTCGGCGCTGGCGTTGTTGTTGCGGCATATGGCACCGCTGTCGGCGCAGGACCTGCAAGTACTGCAGGATTTCTGCACTGCGCATGAGGCGCAACTCTGGCTGCATGGCGAAGACGGCCCGCAGCCGGTGGACCCGTCGTTGCCCCTGGGCTATCGCCTGGAGACCTGGGATCTGGCGCTTGCCTATCGGCCGGGGGACTTCGTCCAGGTCAATGCCGGGGTCAACGAGGCCATGATCGCCCAGGCGCTGGACTGGCTGAAGCCGGCTGCCGATGAGCGTGTCCTGGACCTGTTCTGCGGGCTTGGCAACTTTGCCTTGCCGCTGGCCCGTCAGGTGCGTGAAGTGGTGGCGGTGGAAGGCGTGGCGAGCATGGTCGAACGGGCCGCCGCCAATGCCTTGAGCAATAATCTGCATAATGCGTATTTTTTTCAGGCCGATTTATCCCAGCCTTTGAGTGATGCCGGTTGGGCCAAAGACGGCTTTTCTGCGGTACTCTTGGACCCACCCCGTGACGGTGCGTTCGAGGTGGTGGGCAAGCTCGCCGCCCTGGGTGCCAAACGGTTGGTGTATGTGTCCTGCAATCCGGCGACGCTGGCGCGCGACACAGTTGAATTGATCAAGCAGGGCTACCGGTTAAAACGTGCCGGGATCCTCGATATGTTTCCGCAGACTGCGCATGTCGAGGCCATGGCGTTATTTGAAGCGAGCTAGGATGCTCGTCTGGTCCGACTGACCGCCGCCGTATTCTGTCAGCCCAGCCAGGCTGCGGGGGCTATAACAGGTCAGCGATTTTGACGCATTGAATCTGCGTCGTAGGGAAGGTAAGCAAGATGGTACAGGTGAGAGCACACCAGCCGATCAACACCGACGGCAGTATCAATCTCGAGGCATGGCTTGATCATACGGTGAGCGTCGATCTGGCGCTGGACCGTGAGGCCTTGAAACAAGCCTGCGAATACGCACGGCTTGCCGAACAACAGACCAACGCGGCGCAGAACCTCTGGCCCGAAGGGGGTTCCAGTTTCAGCACTGGCCTTGAGATCGCCGAGATTCTCGCCGACCTCAAGCTGGACCAGGATTCGCTGGTAGCGGCGGTGCTGTATCGCTGCGTGCGCGAGGGGCAGATCCCCTTGACCGCGGTCAGCCAGAAGTTCGGTCCAGTGGTCGCCAAGCTGATCGACGGCGTGCTGCGCATGGCCGCCATCAGCGCCAGCCTCAGCCCGCGCCAGTCCCAGGTCCTGGGCAGTCAGACGCAGGTGGAAAACCTGCGCAAGATGCTCGTGGCCATGGTCGACGACGTCCGCGTGGCGCTGATCAAGCTGGCCGAACGCACCTGCGCGATCCGTGCGGTGAAGACTGCCGACGACGAGAAGCGCAACCGCGTCGCCCGCGAGGTCTTCGATATCTACGCGCCGCTGGCTCACCGTCTGGGTATCGGACATATCAAGTGGGAACTGGAAGACCTGTCGTTCCGTTACCTGGAACCCGACCAGTACAAGCAGATCGCCAAGTTGCTGCACGAGCGGCGGCTGGACCGTGAACGTTTTATCAGCGAGGTGATGAACCAGCTGGAAAATGAATTGCTGGCCACCGGGGTCAAGGCCGATATCAGCGGCCGGGCCAAGCACATCTATTCGATCTGGCGCAAAATGCAGCGCAAGGGTCTGGAGTTCAGCCAGATCTATGACGTGCGCGCGGTCCGCGTGTTGGTCCCGGAAATGCGCGACTGCTACACCGCGCTCGGCATCGTCCACACCCTGTGGCGGCATATTCCGAAAGAGTTCGACGACTACATCGCCAACCCGAAAGAGAACGGCTACCGCTCGTTGCACACGGCGGTGATCGGTCCCGAAGGCAAGGTCCTGGAAGTGCAGATCCGCACCCATGCCATGCACGAAGAGGCTGAGCTGGGGGTGTGCGCGCACTGGAAGTACAAAGGTACCGACGTCAAATCCGGCTCCAATCATTACGAAGAGAAAATTTCCTGGCTGCGTCAGGTGCTCGAGTGGCATGAAGAGCTGGGGGATATCGGTGGCCTGGCCGAGCAGTTGCGGGTCGATATCGAGCCGGACCGGGTCTATATCTTCACCCCTGATGGTCATGCCATCGACCTGCCCAAGGGCGCGACCCCGCTGGACTTCGCCTATCGGGTCCACACCGAGATCGGCCACAACTGCCGGGGCGCGAAGATCAACGGGCGCATTGTGCCGCTCAACTACAGCCTGCAAACCGGCGAGCAGGTGGAGATCATCACCAGCAAGCACGGCACGCCGAGCCGTGACTGGCTGAACCCGAACCTGGGCTACATCACCACGTCGCGGGCGCGGGCGAAGATCGTGCACTGGTTCAAGTTGCAGGCCCGCGACCAGAACGTCGCGGCCGGCAAGACCTTGCTCGAACGTGAGCTGGCGCGCCTGGGCCTGCCGCAGGTGGATTTCGACAAGCTGGCTGACAAGGCCAACATGAAAACCGCCGAGGACATGTACGCCGCCCTCGGCGCGGGTGATCTGCGCCTGGCGCAACTGGTCAACGCCGCGCAGCAGCTGGTGGAGCCGGAGCGCGGCAACGAACAGCTGGAACTGATTCCGCGCAAGGCCACCGGCTACAAACCGGGCAAGCGTGGCGATATCCAGATCCAGGGGGTCGGCAATTTGATGACCCAGATGGCCGGCTGCTGCCAGCCGCTACCGGGGGATGCCATCGTCGGTTACATCACCCAGGGTCGTGGCGTGAGCATTCATCGCCAGGACTGCGCCGCGGTGCTGCAACTCGGTGGGCGCGAGCCAGAGCGGATCATCCAGGTCAGCTGGGGCCCGGTGCCGGTGCTGACCTATCCGGTGGATATCATCATCCGTGCCTACGACCGTTCCGGCTTGCTACGTGACGTGTCCCAGGTGCTGCTCAACGAACGGATCAACGTGCTGGCGGTCAATACCCGCTCGAACAAGGAGGACAACACCGCGTTGATGTCCCTGACCATCGAGATCCCGGGGTTGGACGCACTGGGGCGGTTGCTGGGGCGGATTTCCCAGTTGCCGAACATCATTGAAACCCGGCGTAACCGCATCCCTTGAGCGGCTGCGCTCGGCCTGGCCATAATGCTGTTCAGTTAAGGCCGCATACGGTCGACTGTAGGAGCGAGCTTGCTCGCGATGGACGTCAACGATAACGCTGGGCACCTGATACCCCGCGGCGTCCTGACTACCATCGCGAGCAAGCTCGCTCCTACAGGGGGCAATGTTCGCTTAACTGAATGGCATTGGGCCTAGCCATGTCTTCGCTCGCGACGCTCAATTCAAGAGTATTGAGAACATCGATGTACAGCCTTCAAGACCTGCTCCACCTCATGGCCCGCCTGCGCGACCCGCAATACGGCTGCCCCTGGGACATCAAGCAGACCTACGCGACGATTGTTCCCTACACGCTGGAGGAAGCCTACGAAGTCGCCGACGCCATCGAGCGCAGCGACTTCGAGCACTTGCAGGGTGAACTGGGCGACTTGCTGTTCCAGGTGGTCTATTACAGCCAACTGGCGCGGGAAGAAGGGCGTTTCGAATTCGACGGTGTGGTCGACAGCATCACCCGTAAGCTGATTCGTCGCCACCCGCATGTCTTTCCTACCGGCGATCTCTATGCGCCGCTGGACCTGCCACGCTTGAGCGAGGAACAGGTCAAGTTGCGCTGGGACGAGATCAAGGCCCAGGAGCGTGCGGAGAACCACCGCGCCCCTGAGCAATTGTCCCTGCTCGACGATGTACCGGCCGCCTTGCCGGCCCTGTCCCGGGCCGCGAAGTTGCAGAAGCGCGCGGCCACGGTCGGTTTCGACTGGCCGGACGCGCTGCCGGTGCTGGACAAGATCCGCGAAGAACTCGACGAAGTGCGCGAAGCCATGGCCGACAACGACCCGGCGGCGATCACCGATGAACTCGGCGACCTGCTGTTTGCCGTGGTCAATCTGGCCCGGCACCTCAAGGTCGACCCGGAAAATGCCTTGCGTGGCGCCAATGGCAAATTCGACAGACGTTTCCGTTTTATCGAACAGGCATTGCGCGACACCCACCGTCCCATGGAAGATTGCACCCTCGAAGAGTTGGACGCCTTGTGGGGCGAAGCCAAACGTCAGGAAAAGAATAGGCCCAGCTGCGGCTGAGCCGTTGCCCAAGTGAGTAAGCACCATGAGTCTTTCCCTTCGCGACCAGTTGCTCAAAGCAGGACTGGTCAACCAGAAGCAGGCCAAACAGGTCGGCAAAGAGAAACAGAAGCAGCAGCGCCTGGTCCACAAGGGCCAGATCGAGGCTGACGACACCCAGGCGCGCCTGGCCCAGGAAGCGCAGGCCGAGAAGGTCAAGCGCGACCAGGAACTGAACCGCCAGCAGCAGGAAAAGGTCGAGGCCAAGGCCCGCGCGGCCCAGGTCAAGCAATTGATCGAAACCTCGCGCCTGCCCAAGCTGACCACCGAGGACTACTACAACTTCGTCGACGACAAGAAGGTCAAGCGCCTGTCGGTCAACACGCTGATGCGCAACAAGCTGAGCAACGGCTCCCTGGCGATCGTCCATCACGCTGGCGGCTACGAGGTGATCCCGCGTGAAGCGGCGCTGAAGATCCAGGAGCGGGCCCCTGAGCGTATCGTCCAGCTCAACGTCCTGAGCGAAGCCCAGGTGCCGGATGAGGATGATCCGTACGCGGCCTACCAGATCCCTGATGATCTGATGTGGTAACCGGCTGAAAACAACAAACCCCGCTGAAAAGGCGGGGTTTGTGTTTTATGGGGGCCAGGCATGGGGCGGGCCGTAGCGCCGAATCAATACGCGATATAGCCTGCTGGAAAAAACTCATATTTCCCACACGTTTCAGGCATGGGAGAATATTGCGTGCGCCAAACGTCGGGGCTACTGTTCAGGTGTCGCTGCAAATTCAGCGACACGGGTTTGAACGCCCGGAAATGAATAGGCGCACAGCCCCGCGAAAGCGGTATTTTTGTGCTCGCGTTATGGCGGGCTGTGCGCAGGAGGCTTCGGCCTGCCGGTTCCTATTCCCGGTCGTTCAACCTGCGTACGGTCCGCCACCTTTTGTTTGAACGCGGAAAGTGGCGAACTCCTGAACTCGAATAGGAATGCCGCTATGGTTAAGAAGATCACCCCCGACCCGCCTGTCGTTTGCAAAGCCCTCAGCACCGCTGACAGGGCGACGTACTTGCGCAGACTCTCTGATATCCCCTCCAGCGAACCCGAGCCGACCCCGGCAAACATGTCCCGTTTGCTCGACACCCTCGCATTCACCTGCTCCAAACCCGTCATCCCTGAAGCTCCGTACAAACCCACGCTGTTTTCCATTCAACCGGGCATCAATGCCCAGGACGCCCTGACCTACGTTTCCAATCTGCTCGAAACGGCGGAACTCAACGGCGACGAAATCAGCTTGCATTCTAATCCCGTCGAGCGGGCGTTGTTCTGGGGCATGCTGCATTCGGTGGAAGTGGCACGTGCGGTGGTAGATGCGCTGCTTGAGGGCGCGTCCCCATTCAATCAGCTATCGCCCACCCAGGCTATCGTTTGATAGACAGAAGGCACTTGCTTAGTTTATACAAAATTTTGTATGGTTTAAATCATGACGCGAAACCATAAGCCCCTAGAGTTTTGCGGCAGCGCCCTTAGCGATCTGCGCACGTTTCCAGAAGATGCTCGGCGAGAGGCCGGTCACCAACTGGATCAGATTCAGCAAGGTCGTGAGCCGGACGATTGGAAGCCAATGGCAAGTATTGGCGTCGGCGTTCGTGAAATACGCATCCGTGAAGCTTCTGGAGCTTTCCGAGTGATCTATGTCGCGAAGTTTGAAGACGCCATTTTTGTGCTGCACTGCTTCCAGAAGAAAACCCAGAAGACCAGCCGCGCTGATGTCGTGCTGGCCACCCAATGACTGAAGGATTTGATAAAGGAGTCAGTCCCATGAGTCAACGTTTCGAAAGTGTCTGGGATGCCATTGAGGACACCCCTGCCGAAGCCGAAAACATGAAGGTGCGTTCCGCTTTGATGATCGCTTTGAAGGGACGTATTGAGGCCGATGGCTTGTCGCAAGCGGCTGCCGCCAAGCTGTTCGGCGTCACTCAGCCGCGTATTTCTGATCTGCTTCGCGGCAAGATCACACTGTTCAGCATCGACACGCTGATCAACATGCTGGCCGCCGCCGGATTGCATGTTGAGCTGCATATCGCTCAAGCCGCCTAAGCCGGCACACCTCCACACCTGCTCCGGCCTGAAACGACAAACCCCGCCAGGTGCGGGGTTTGTCGTTCTACAAGTCTGTCACTGCCAGGCGTTCAGGACGCCTGCATCTCGCGGTTCTTCTCGAGGGTTTCCAGCTCGTTCTTATAATTATGAGCGTCGGTCTCGTTGTGGAACATGCCTACCAGGAGGTCCTGCTGGTGTACATCCCAGATTCGAATGCCGTGGGCAACGCCTTCATGGGACATGTGTGCATCATCGCGTTCGGTTACTTTTACGGTCATCTGCAAGCTCCAGTCTCTGTTGAACTGCGGCAACGCGTCGCAGGCCTCTGTTATATGATTCATTAGGCTCCTACGTAAATCGGTAACAGACGGAATTTACTCTTGCCAGGAATGCAATAATAGCCAAGGGCCCGGATTGCTTGGGTTTGCGTCTTTTGGGCGGGAGTTTTATGACAAAAGTTTCATCTTGGCTGCGCTGCAAAACAGCGTCCCAGACACTGGCGAGCGTGGTTACGGTAAGAGGACGGTGGTGACTGTCAGGTCGCTATCGCTGGCAAGCCAGCTCCTACAGAAGCGTGATGCAGGTTTTATCGCGGCATAAAAAAGCCCCGCGTTCGCGGGGCTCTTTCTGGCGGCTTGAATCAGCTGCCCTTGACCTCTTTGCCGGCCACGGTGCCTTCCTGGAGCATGATGTTGTACTCCTTGCCGTCGGTTTCCACCTGTTGCAGGCGGACCAGCAGGTAGTCCCAGTCCTTGGCGAACCACATGACGGTGGTGCGCTTGTTCTGCGTCGGGTCGCGCACGCGCTCGACCTTGATCGCATCGACCGAGCCGGCCTTGGTGCTGACTTTTTCCGCGCCCAGGACCCGGAAGTCGTAGGTGTCGGTGTCGGTGCCTTCGACCACCTGGTAGCTCATGCTTTTCTTGCCGGCCGCAACATCACGTTGCAGGGCCAACTGATAGGTGGACTTGTCGAGCATGCCGCTGTTGAGGGGCACCTTGACCGGGTCACCGCGATCGGTGCCGGTGACCATCTTCGACGCCCAGTCGAAGTCCAGGTTGATCTTCTTCGCCTTGCCCAGGCCGCCACGTTCGAAGGTGTAGCTCTGTGGCAGCAGGGTGTCCTTGTCGAGGCGAATAGTACTTTCCTCGGTCAGGCTGGCGATCATCATGGAAGCCTTGAAACTCAAGGTCCAGGTGCCGTTGTCGTTTTTCGACAGGCTGCGCTCGGCCGAACCGCTCATGGGCAGTTGTTTCCAGTCGGCGGTGTAGCTGGCGGAGAAAGGTTGAAGATCCGCCGCTTGCACTGCCGGCAAGGCGAGCAGGGTAAGAGCGAAGAGCAGGGCACGACGCATAAAATCTCCTAGGTTCGAATCATGTGGCCGCTGGCCGCGAGTAATTGACCGTCCAACAATGCACCCTGTTCACCCAGGACCAAACGCCCCTCGGCGAACCAGCGTACCGCCAGCGGATAAATCCTGTGTTCCTGGGCGTGGACCCGTTGCGCCAGACTGTGCGCGGTATCGTCAGACTCTACCGTAACCACAGCCTGTACGACCAGAGGTCCGCCATCGAGTTCCTCGGTGACGAAGTGCACGCTGCAGCCATGCTCCCGATCACCCGCTTCCAGCGCGCGCTGATGGGTGTGCAGGCCTTTGTACTTGGGCAGGAGAGAGGGGTGGATATTCAGCAGGCGCCCTTGGTAGTGACGGACGAAGTCAGCGCTGAGAATACGCATGAAACCGGCCAGGACCACCAGTTGCGGATTGAAGGTGTCGATCAGTTCGATCAGCGCGGCATCGAAGGCTTCACGGCCGTCGAAGGCCTTGTGGTCCAGGGCGCGGGTTTCGATCCCCGCGTCCTGGGCGCGTTGCAGGCCGTAGGCGTCGGCGCGGTTGGAGATCACCGCGGCGATGCGGGCCGGATTTTCGCCGGTCCGCACGTTGTCGATCAGCGCCTGCAAGTTGCTGCCGCTACCGGACAGCAACACCACGACGTTACAGGTCGAGGTTATCGGCGCGGACATCAGTGCGCCTTGAGGTTCTTCAGTTCGACCTGGGCAGCGCCTTCGGCGGCAGTGGCGATCTGGCCGATGACCCATGGCTGCTCGCCGGCTTCGCGCAGGACGTTGAGTGCCGCTTCGACGTGTTCCTGGGCCACGCAGATGACCATGCCGACGCCGCAGTTCAGCACGCGGTGCATCTCGGTTTCATTGACGTTGCCTTTTTCCTGCAACCAGTCGAAAACCGCCGGACGCTGCCAGCTGGCCACGTCGACCACGGCCTGGGCGCCTTTTGGCAGGACGCGCGGGATGTTGTCGAGCAGGCCGCCGCCGGTGATGTGGGCCATGGCCTTGACCGCGCCGGTGTCCTTGATCAGCTTGAGCAACGGCTTGACGTAGATGCGGGTCGGGGCCATCAGCAGGTCGGCCAGCGGCTTGCCGTCGAGCTGGATGCTTTCGATGTCGGCACCGGACACTTCGATGATCTTGCGGATCAGCGAGTAGCCGTTGGAGTGCGGGCCGGAAGACGGCAGGGCGAGCAGGGCATCGCCAGCGGCGACTTTCGAGCCGTCGATGATCTCGGCCTTTTCCACCACACCGACGCAGAAACCGGCCAGGTCGTAGTCTTCGCCTTCGTACATGCCTGGCATTTCAGCGGTTTCGCCGCCTACCAGGGAGCAACCAGCCAGTTCGCAGCCGGCGCCGATACCGGTCACCACCTGGGCGGCGGTGTCGACATTGAGCTTGCCGGTGGCGTAGTAATCGAGGAAGAACAGCGGTTCGGCACCGCAGACCACCAGGTCGTTCACGCACATGGCCACCAGATCGATGCCGATGCTGTCATGCTTGTTCAGGTTCAGCGCCAGGCGCAGCTTGGTGCCGACGCCGTCGGTGCCGGAGACCAGGACCGGCTGCTTGTAACCGGCCGGGATCTCGCAGAGGGCGCCGAAACCGCCCAGGCCGCCCATGACTTCCGGGCGCGCAGTGCGCTTGGCCACGCTCTTGATGCGTTCGACCAATGCTTCACCGGCGTCGATGTCTACACCGGCGTCCTTGTAGCTCAGGGAGGGTTGCTTGCTCATGATCCAGGCCTTTAGGGGGGATTCAGGGGGTATCGACCGGCAGCGGTTGGGCTTCATGGGGAAAACGAACAGGTTCGAGTTTCCCTGGGCCTGACGCTCGCCGGTCTGCGAAGGCGCGCGATTTTATCAGGCTTGGGCAGCAGCGGCCATCCTCGGGCCGACGGCAGGGTCATATCGTGTTAAAAAAATCCCTGTGCGCTCATGCTGGCCGCAATTGACGCGGCTGTATAAGGTATAGCTCTTGCCCCGCGATCTTTATGACGGGGAAAAACTTTTCAGCGATTGTGTGAATAATGGCACTGCGCCGTGGTCCTAAACCTGTCGCCTTGTATTCATGCGGTCTTTACCTGCCGCTTTCTGCCCGTCGGGAATTTTTCATGCGTCTGATCACATTATTGAGTGCCGGCTGTCTTTCCCTGTTGAGCCTGGCGATCCACGCGCAAACCCTGAATGGCTTGTACCAGGTGCGCGAACCGGTCAGCAGCCAGACGCCGGATGAGCGCACCCAGGCCACCCAGCGCGCTCTGGAAACCCTGGTGTTGCGCCTGACCGGCGATCCCAAGGCGTTGCAGAGCCCGGGCCTGGCCGAAGTGCGCAAGGACCCGCAGCAAATCATCAGCCAGTACGGCTATGACGCCGGGCCGCCGGAAAGCCTGCAGGTGGATTTCGACCCGGTGAGCACCGATCGCGCCCTGCGCGGTGCCGGACTGGCGCTGTGGGGCAGCAACCGACCGGCGATTCTCGGTTGGTGGCTGAATGATTCGACCGAGGGTTCCAACCTGGTCGGTGACGGTCAATCGGCCGCCGAACCGCTGCGCCGCGCGGCGCAACACCGTGGTCTGCCACTGCGTCTGCCCTTGGCCGACCTGGATGAACAGATCGTGGCCACGGCGAAGAACCTTGAAGGCAGCGATGCTTCGCCGTTGCACGCGGCGTCCGAACGCTACGGCGCCGATGCGCTGCTGGCGGTGCACGCCCATCAGGACGGTGGCCAGTGGCAGGCGAAATGGCGCTTGTGGCTGGGCGACCAGAAAGAACAGGGCACGGCCCAGGGCGCCGACAGCGCCGCGTTGGCGGATGCCGTGCTGTTGGCGGTGAGCGAGCGCCTGGCGCCGCGCTTTGCGGCCAAGCCCGGGGTGACCAGCGAACAACTGCTGGAAGTGCGGGGCATGACCCTGGAGCGTTACGCGGCCCTGGAACATTTGCTCGAACCCTTCGGCGGCCGGCCGCAAAGTGTGGATGGCGAGAGGATCGTCTATCAGGTCAGCGGCAGTGCCGAGCAGTTGCGTGCGCAGTTGGGATTGGCGAAGTTGCAGGAAATTCCGGCGGGTGAGGCTTTGCCGGCAGTGACGGCCAGCGCTCCGCCAGCAGCCCCTGGGGCTCCGGCCGCGACACCTGTTGCACCGACGCCAGCGACGGCGCAGTTGCGTTTCCGTTGGTAGCTTTTCGCTTCTATCGAATTTCTTTCTATATATAAGGCAGAGGTCGTCCATGACCGACACACGTCGATGGTTTTGGTTGGGCGCGGCGATCCTGCTGTGTCTGTTCGTGTACCTGTTGCACCCGATACTCTCGCCGTTCCTGGTGAGTCTGCTGCTGGCCTATATGTTCGACCCGGTGGTCGATCGCCTGGAAACACTCGGGATGTCCCGGACCTGGGGTGTGGTCTCGGTGTTCGCGCTGTTTATCCTGGTGTTGATGACCTTGCTGCTGGTGTTGGTGCCGATGTTGGCCAAGCAGTTCTTCCGCCTGTATGAGTTGGCGCCGCAGATGCTTGACTGGCTGCAGCACACCGCCATGCCCTGGGCCCAGCACAAGTTCGGCCTGGCCGACGGTTTCTGGAAGTTCGACAAGGTCAAGGCGGCCATCAGCGAGCACATGGGCCAGACCAGCGACATTGTCGGTGTGGTGCTGTCCCAGGCGACGGCCTCGGGTCTGGCGCTGATCGGCTTTGCAGCGAACCTGTTGCTGGTCCCCGTGGTGAGTTTCTACCTGCTGCGGGACTGGGACCTGATGATGGCGAAGATCCGCAGCCTGCTACCCCGTGGCCGCGAGGCGCGTATCGTTTCCCTGGCCGGTGAGTGCCATGACGTACTGGGGGCCTTCATGCGCGGCCAGTTGCTGGTGATGCTGGCGTTGGGGGGGATCTACGCCGGTGGCCTGATGTTGGTTGGCCTGGAGCTGGGGCTGTTGATCGGCCTGCTGGCCGGACTGGCGGCCATCGTGCCTTATATGGGCTTTGTGATTGGCATCGGCGCGGCGATGATCGCCGGCCTGTTCCAGTT
The DNA here is from genome assembly GCF_059420925.1 of Pseudomonas sp. GW821-FHT03C07. Classification (NCBI taxonomy): domain Bacteria; kingdom Pseudomonadati; phylum Pseudomonadota; class Gammaproteobacteria; order Pseudomonadales; family Pseudomonadaceae; genus Pseudomonas; species Pseudomonas sp. GW821-FHT03C07. The sequence continues at coordinate 20,822 of NZ_JBWKUQ010000014.1, read as the reverse complement.
TGGCGGTGACCTGTACCCGATGATCGGCATCCTCGCGGTGTTCATGATTGGCCAGGCCCTGGAAGGGATGGTGCTGACGCCGCTGTTGGTCGGTGACCGTATAGGCCTGCACCCGGTGGCGGTGATCTTCGCGATCCTCGCCGGGGGTGAACTGTTCGGTTTCACCGGCGTATTGCTGGCCCTGCCGGTGGCCGCGGTGATCATGGTGCTGGTGCGGCATATGCACGATCTGTACAAACGTTCGGACATGTACGGCGGCCAGGAAGACCCCGACCTCTGAAGAGCGCACGCAAACCTTTGATTTTGCTTGTGGTCTGTTGCATTGTGCACCCGGCGTCACGGGTATAAACTTTGCACACTTTACACAGAGGCCACTAACGGTTCCCGGTAACCGTTCAGTCAGCATGAAACCGATTCAGCTGCCCCTAGGTGTGCGTCTGCGTGATGACGCCACCTTCATCAACTACTACCCAGGCGCCAATGCCGCTGCACTCGGCTATGTCGAGCGGCTATGCGAAGCCGACGCTGGGTGGACCGAAAGCCTGATCTACCTCTGGGGCAAGGACGGCGTGGGGCGTACCCACCTGTTGCAGGCGGCTTGCCTGCGCTTCGAGCAGATGGGGGAGCCGGCGGTGTACCTGCCGCTGGCGGAGTTGATGGACCGAGGGGTCGAGTTGCTCGACAACCTCGAGCAGTACGAGTTGGTGTGCCTGGATGACCTGCAAGTGGTCGCCGGGCGCGCGGATTGGGAAGAGGCGCTGTTTCACCTGTTCAACCGTCTGCGTGACAGCGGTCGGCGCCTGCTGATTGCCGCCTCGACCTCGCCGCGTGAACTGCCGGTCAAGCTGGCCGACCTGAAATCGCGCCTGACCCTGGCACTGATTTTCCAGATGCGTCCCCTCTCGGATGAAGACAAGCTGCGGGCTTTGCAACTGCGTGCTTCAAGACGTGGCCTGCATTTGACCGACGAAGTAGGGCATTTCATCCTGACCCGTGGTACTCGCAGCATGAGTGCCCTGTTCGAATTGCTCGAACGGCTCGATCAGGCCTCGTTGCAGGCCCAGCGCAAGCTCACCATCCCCTTTCTCAAAGAGACCCTGGGCTGGTAAAACCGGGGCTTTCAGCGCTTTTTCGCCAAAATCCAGACGTCACAAAACCCACGCCAGAAGCTTTTTTCAGGCGCGCGGGAACCGTTTGGGTATTAAGTCGTTAGATGTTTTCAAGAAGCGACCGAGTCACATCTTGTCCCATAAAATTTGCAAATGAGGGTGATAGAGGGCATAGTCACGCCTCCTTACACATTCAGCCACGGTCGTGCCCATGCTAAATCGCTTCGCACCCCTCGTGCCTCTCGCACTCGTTACCCTGTTGTTTGGTTGCGCGGCGCATACGCCGGTTTCGCAACAACAGGTCGATAATTCGGTCAAAACCGCATCGGTTTCTGGCGTCAAATCCTCGGCCGTATTGGACGATGAACTGGCCACGGAAAAGGAACTCGCCGAGTTCGCCGACGGTAAGCCTTACCAGTTGCCGGTCCTGGCCGACAGCATTCTCGAACGTGGCATGTCCCTGATCGGTACCCGTTACCGTTTTGGCGGCACCAACGAGAGTTCCGGCTTTGACTGCAGCGGCTTCATTGGTTATCTGTTCCGTGAGGAAGCCGGGCTGGACCTGCCGCGCTCCACCCGTGAGATGATCAACGTGAAGGCGCCGCTGGTTGCGCGCAACAAGCTCAAGCCGGGTGACCTGCTGTTCTTCGCCACCAACGGTCGTCGCGGTCGTGTCAGCCACGCCGGGATCTACCTGGGTGATGACCAGTTCATCCACTCCAGCAGCCGCCGCAGCGGTGGTGTGCGGATCGACAGCCTGGGCGACAGCTACTGGAGCAAGACCTTCATTGAAGCCAAGCGCGCCCTGGCGATGGCTCCGACCGTGGTCACCGCCAGCAACAAGTAATCGCGCGAACGTTTTGTAGTCTTCGGCCCTGCTGATGGCTAAATGCCAAGCTTCAGTGTCAGGCGAATCTGTACAAAAAACGTCCGAAGTTAAAGTGATACTTGAAGTTTAGCGCATAGCCGCTAGAATCCTGAGATATTGTTGAGTATCTGACCGCGCGAGCCCTGCTTGCGCGGTTTTGATTTCTCTACACCACGGCAGAGAAAGCCGCATTCAGTCAGGATTTCTGCACATGTCGACCACGGCCCGTATTGCCTTGATTGCCTTCACCGCCTTGCTCGGTGCCTGTGCTGGCCATGCGCCGCCGCCGCCAGCGCCTGTGGCTCGGCCCGTGGTCTTCGCCTCCCCGCAACCCTCCTCGCCAGAAGCTGAAGACGTGCTGTTCCGCGCCCTGGGGCTGGTCGGCACGCCCTATCGTTGGGGCGGCAATACGCCGGACTCGGGTTTTGATTGCAGTGGCCTGATCAGCTATGTGTATCGTGATATGGCAGGCATTAACCTGCCGCGCTCGACCCGTGAGATGATCGTGATGCGCGCGCCGAACGTGCCGCAGAACGCCTTGCAGACCGGCGACCTGATCTTCTTCGCCACCAACGGTGGCTCCCAGGTCAGCCATGCCGGGATCTATGTCGGCGAAGGCCGTTTCGTCCATGCGCCGGCCACCGGCGGCACGGTGAAACTGGACAGTCTGTCCAAGGCCTATTGGCAGCACGCCTACCTGAATGCCAAACGTGTATTGCCTGCCGGGCGTCTGGCGAGCAACCCTTAGTTAGCCACTGCGTTACCGCGAGGTTGTCATGACCGCTCGCACCCTCAAGCTGGACGATGCCCTCTACGGCTATCTGCTGGACGTTTCCCTGCGCGAAACGCCGTTGCTCAAGCGTCTGCGTGACGAAACCCAGGCGTTGCCCATGGCGCGTTGGCAGGTGGCGCCTGAACAGGGCCAGTTCCTCGCGTTGCTGGTCAAGCTGACCGGCGCCCGGCGTTTGCTCGAAGTCGGCACCTTCACCGGTTACAGCGCCTTGTGCATGGCCTCGGCCTTGCCGGAGGGCGGTAGCCTGCTGTGCTGCGATATTCCCGGGGACTACAACGCCACGGCGCTGCGCTACTGGCGGGAGGCGGGTCTGGCTGCGCGTATCGAGTTGCGTCTGGCGCCGGCGCTGGAGACCCTGGCGCAGTTGGAGCAGCAAGGGCAGGGCGAGCAGTTCGACCTGATATTCATCGACGCCGACAAGGCCAATTACCCGGCGTATCTGGAAAGTGCCCTGCGCTTGCTGCGCCCGGGCGGCCTGGCGATGTTCGATAACACGCTGTGGAGTGGGCGGGTGCTCGAGGTGAATGGGCAAAGCGCCGACACCCGGGCCATCCAGGCGCTGAATCGGGCCTTGAAGGATGACGCGCGGGTGGATTTGTCGCTGCTGCCGCTGGGCGATGGCCTGACCTTGTGCCGTAAGCGCTAGGCTTCCTTGAACAGCAGAGCGATGCCGGGATGATACTGGCCGGCTTCGTTGTGCAACTTGCGATAAGCGTAGGGAAAGTACCAGGCCACGGCGCAGCTGTTGGCCTTTTGCAGGTCGTCGACCATATCCTGCAGGTCTTCCGGGCTGGGGCTCTGCTGCGGCTTGAACGGCGAGACGAACAGGCAACCGAGTTTCAGGTGATGCGGATGGCTGATTTTTTTGGCATCGCTCGCCACATCCAGCAGGGCCGGCATCGGGTTGAGGTTATTGACCTTGGGCCAGCGTTGCGTGGCCTGGATATAGACCGACTCCTGCGCGGTGGAGATCTGCAGGTCGCAGCGTCCGCTGCGGTCGCCCTCTTCGAGCTGCTTCTTGGTCGGGAAATGCTCCAGGGTGACCATTTCCGCCGCCCAGGCCGCGACCGACAATAACCCCAGATTGGCCCGCTCGTTGAACCAGTAGGGCGCCTGTCCGTCACCGAGGAGCTGGTTGTAGCGATCGATGCACTCGGGCCAGCGCTCCAGGGCGGGGCGCAGGAATTCCAGTTTCGGATTGCTGATGATCAGGCCTTGCATGGAGCTCCCCTTTTTATTGTTGGTCGGGTTATGGCTATTTGATATCACCTTCCTCAACGTAGCACAATTTCTGGCGCCGGTTTTTTGATCTGGGTCGGGGTAGGGAGCTATCGCCTTGTACAAGGAGTTAGGGTTTGATTTTGGCGATGACGGTCGCCTTGTGATTTCTGTAGCGGGTCATTAAGATCTCTTTAATTGTCAAGACGCAGAGGTGTCTATGAAAACGACTAAAAACGCTGCGAAAGCGGCCATGATTGCCAAATTCACCGCTGAAGCCATGTCGTTGGCTGCTGTGGGTGTTTCTGAAAATCAGCGTCGTTTTCTCAAGGTCGGTTTGAGCCGCGGCAAGGAACTCGAGCCTGCTGGTGTGCTCGCGGGTGCTCGCTCCTGACATTGGCTCCCACTATCGACTTTGGCAAAAGGCTTCCTCCCAAATTGTCTACAAACGCCCCGCCTGGCCCGGGGCGTTTGCTTTTCTGATGGCGGCTTTATTTGACGCTCCACCCCCAACCCTCTAACCTTCGCCGATTGTTTCAGGTGCTCTGTGGCGAATCGCCGACAGGGTGAAACAGGGAAGCCGGTGAGCCCTTCGACAGGCGCGATTCCGGCGCTGCCCCCGCAACGGTAAATGAGTCAAGACCGCGCCTTGAGCCACTGTGTCCAGCCGACATGGGAAGGCGCGCGGTCCCGCGAATAGCGCTCATGAGCCCGGAGACCGGCCTGATCCATCCCACAGCGTCACGGCGGGCGATGCTGGACGGCTCCGGCCGCGTTTTTCCCTGCCCCCCGTTTGCCTTATCCAGCCCCAACGGAGAGCTGCCATGAACGAATCCCCTGATCGCGACGAACGCCACCTGGCGCGCATGCTGCGCAAAAAGGCGGTGATCGACGAGCGTATTGCCAGTGCGCCAAATGAATGCGGCCTGTTGCTGGTCCTCACCGGCAACGGCAAGGGCAAGAGCAGCTCGGCTTTCGGCATGCTCGCCCGGGCCATGGGCCATGGCATGCAGTGTGGCGTGGTGCAATTTATCAAGGGCCGCAACAGCACCGGCGAAGAGCTGTTTTTCCGGCGCTTCCCCGAGCAGGTGCGCTTCCATGTGATGGGCGAAGGCTTTACCTGGGAGACCCAGGATCGCCAGCGCGATATCGCCGCCGCCGAAGCCGCCTGGGAAGTCTCCCGGGAAATGCTCCGCAACCCGAGCATCGGCCTGGTGCTGCTCGATGAGCTGAATATCGCCCTCAAGCACGGTTATCTGGACCTCGATCAGGTCCTGACCGACCTGCAAGCCCGTCCACCGATGCAGCACGTGCTGGTCACCGGACGCGGCGCCAAGCCGGAAATGATCGAACTGGCCGACACGGTGACCGAAATGGGCCTGCTCAAGCATGCGTTCCAGGCCGGGATCAAGGCCCAAAAGGGCATCGAACTATGAGGCAAGCGCGTCATTGCCCGGCGGTGCTGATCGCCGCGCCGGCTTCCGGCCAGGGCAAGACCACGGTGACCGCGGCCCTGGCGCGCCTGCACCGCAATCAGGGGCGCAAGGTCCGGGTGTTCAAATGCGGCCCGGACTTTCTCGACCCGATGATCCATGAGCGCGCCAGCGGTGCGCCGGTCTATCAGCTGGATTTGTGGATGGTCGGCGCCGAGGAGAGTCGCCGGCTGCTCTGGGAGGCGGCGGGCGAGGCCGACCTGATCCTGATCGAAGGGGTCATGGGGCTGTTCGACGGCACGCCGTCGAGCGCCGATCTGGCCCGACATTTCGGTGTGCCGGTGCTCGGAGTGATCGACGGTACGGCCATGGCCCAGACCTTCGGCGCCCTGGCCCTGGGGCTGGCACGTTACCAGCCGGACCTGCCGTTCGCCGGGGTGCTGGCCAACCGTGTCGGTACCCTACGGCACGCGCAATTGCTCGAAGGCAGCCTGACCGAAGGCCTGCGCTGGTACGGCGCGCTCTCGCGGGAAACCGGGATCGAGCTGCCGAGTCGTCATCTCGGCCTGGTGCAGGCCAGTGAATTGAATGACCTGGACAAGCGCCTGGACGCGGCTGCCGAGGCTCTGGCCGGCAGCTGCGAGGTGGCGTTGCCGCCGCCAGTGGCGTTTGCCGCGCCCGCGCCGGTAGTCGCCGAGCCGCTGCTGGCCGGCGTGCGCATCGCCGTCGCCCATGACGAGGCCTTTGCCTTCATCTATGGGGCCAACCTGGATCTGTTACGGGCCATGGGCGCCGAGTTGCGGTTTTTCTCGCCGATCCACGATCAAGTCATGCCCGAGGCGGACAGCCTTTACCTGCCCGGTGGTTATCCGGAACTGCATCACCTGGTCCTGGCCCGGAACGCGCCGATGCTGGCGGCGATCCGCGCCCATCATCAGGCCGGCAAACCCTTGCTCGCCGAATGCGGTGGGATGCTCTATCTGCTCGATGCGCTGACCGATGTCGAAGGGCAACGCGCCGAGTTGCTGGGCCTGCTGGCGGGTGAGGCGACGATGCAGAAGCGCCTGGCGGCCCTGGCCTTGCAGGCGGTGGCGTTGCCGGAAGGGCTGTTGCGCGGTCACACCTATCACCATTCGCTGACCACCACGGCGCTGGAACCGATTGCCCGGGGCCTGAGCCCCAATGGCGGGCGCGGCGCCGAGGCGGTGTATCGCCAAGGGCGGATGACCGCTTCTTATGTGCACTTTTATTTTCCGTCCAATCCGCGGGCGATTGCCGCGCTGTTGGCCCCGGATATCCACCTTGCCAAGGCCGGCGCACTCTCGGAGCGCGCGGACTTACCCGCGCGGAGGCCATGACCGACAACGCTTTTAGCCCTGAAGAACGCGCGGCGGTCTACCGTGTCATCGGTGAACGCCGCGATATGCGCCACTTTACCGCTGGCAGCGTCGCGCCCGAGCTGCTCTCGCGCTTGCTGGAGGCGGCGCATCAGGCGCCCAGCGTCGGGTTGATGCAGCCCTGGCGTTTTATTCGCATTACCGACCGCGGATTGCGCGGCCAGATCCAGCAGTTGGTGGAAGAAGAACGGATACGCACCGCCGAGGCCCTGGGCGAGCGTTCCGATGAATTCATGAAGTTGAAGGTCGAAGGCATCAATGACTGTGCCGAGGTGCTGGTCGCCGCGCTGATGGATGATCGCGAGCGGCATATCTTCGGCCGGCGGACCTTGCCGGAAATGGACATGGCGTCCTTGTCCTGCGCCATCCAGAATCTCTGGTTGGCCGCCCGTGCCGAAGGCCTGGGCATGGGCTGGGTCTCGCTGTTCGAACCGCAGGCCCTGGCGCAACTGCTCGGTCTGCCGACGGGGGCCAAGCCGCTGGCGGTGCTGTGCCTGGGACCGGTCCAGGCGTTTTATCCGGCACCGATGCTGGTCTTGGAAGGTTGGGCGCAACCGCGCCCCTTGAGTGAACTGTTGTATGAGAATTATTGGGGAGTGAGTCAATGAGTGTGGCGTTGTTGAGTGTCGCCGGGGTAGCGCTGGATGCGCTGCTGGGCGAACCCAAACGCTGGCATCCGCTGGTGGCGTTCGGCCGTCTGGCGGACCGTATCGAACAACGTTTCAATTCCGGCGGGCGTGGCTGGCGCAGTCATGGGGTCACGGCGTGGGTGATGGCGGTGTTGCCGCTGACCCTCTTGGCCACGGCCTTGTCGTGGGCGCCCTATGTCGGCTGGATCGTCGATATCCTCGCGCTCTATTGCGCCCTCGGCTTGCGCAGCCTCGGTGAACACGTCATCCCCGTGGCCCAGGCCTTGCGCAGCGATGACCTGGATCGCGCCCGTCAGCGCGTGAGCTATCTGGTGAGTCGCCAGACCACGGAACTCGATCACACCGAAGTGGCCCGCGCGGCCACCGAGTCGGTGCTGGAAAATGGCAGCGATGCGGTGTTCGCCGCGCTGTTCTGGTTTGTCGTGGCCGGCGCGCCCGGCGTGGTGCTGTATCGCCTGAGCAATACCCTGGATGCCATGTGGGGGTATCGCAATGAACGTTTCGAACGTTTTGGCTGGGCGGCGGCGCGGATCGACGATGTTTTGAACTATATTCCTGCACGCTTGGTGGCCCTGACCTATGCCTTGCTCGGCAAAACCGGGTTGGCGCTGCAATGCTGGCGCCGCCAGGGACCGACCTGGGACAGCCCGAATGCCGGGCCGGTGATGGCGGCCGGCGCCGGGGCGCTGGGGGTCGAGTTGGGTGGGGCGGCGATTTATCACGGTGAATTGCATCAGCGTCCGCCGTTGGGCGAAGGGGAGCCGGCGACCGCCGACTCCATCGACCGGGGCTGGCAATTGGTACAACGGGGTGTGTGGTTGTGGTTGCTGATTCTTTGTCTGGGAGCTGAGATCTATGCTTGAGCACGGCGGGCGCCTGCGCAAGGCGGTGGAACACTACGGGATTGCCGAGGCCGATTGGCTGGACCTGTCCAGTGGCCTGGCGCCCTGGCCCTGGCCGATCCCGCCGATCCCCGAGCGTGCCTGGGCGCGCCTGCCGGAAACCGATGACGGCCTGGAGCAGGCCGCCTGCCGCTATTACGGCGCCCCCCAGGTGTTGCCGGTGCCCGGTTCCCAGGCGGCGATCCAGTTGCTGCCGCGCCTGCGTCGTGCGGGCAAGGTCGGTGTGCTGTCGCCTTGTTATGCCGAGCATGCCGAAGCCTGGCGGCGCAATGGCTACATCGTGCGCGAAGTGCTGGAGCATGAAGTCGAGTTTTTTCTCGACAGCCTCGACGTGCTGGTCGTGGTCAATCCGAACAATCCCACCGGCCTGAGCCTGGCCCCGGAGCAGTTGCTCGAATGGCATGCCCGCCTGGCCCAGCGCGGTGGCTGGTTGGTGGTGGATGAGGCCTTCATGGACAACACGCCAGAGCGCAGCCTGGCCGCCCACAGTCACCAGGTCGGGCTGATTGTCCTGCGCTCGTTCGGCAAGTTCTTCGGTTTGGCCGGCGTACGCCTGGGGTTTGTCCTGGCCGAAGGCAAGTTGCTCAAGTTGCTCGCCGTACAGGTCGGGCCCTGGGCGGTCAGCGGGCCGACGCGGGTACTGGGGCAGGTCTGCCTCGCCGACACCGCCGGCCATGAGCGCCAGCGGGTGCGCAGCGAACAGGCCAGCCAGCGGCTGGTGGCGTTGTTGACGCGTTTCGATCTGGCACCTCAGGGCGGTTGCGCGCTGTTCCAGTGGCTGGTGACTGCGCGGGCCGAGGCGCTGTATGAGTTCATGGCCCGTCGCGGCATTCTGCTGCGACTGTTCACCCAGAACAGCAGCCTGCGTTTCGGCCTGCCCGCCAATGAAGCGGATTGGCTGCGGCTGGAGCAGGCGTTGCTGGTCTTTGCCGGGGAGCCGGCATGACCACCCTGATGGTGCAAGGCACCACCTCCGATGCCGGCAAAAGTACCCTGGTGACAGCGCTGTGCCGCTGGTTGACCCGCCAGGGCGTGCGTGTGGCGCCATTCAAGCCGCAGAACATGGCGCTCAACAGCGCGGTGACCGCCGACGGCGGCGAGATCGGCCGGGCCCAGGCGGTGCAGGCCCAGGCGGCGGGCCTGGCGCCGCATACCGATATGAACCCGGTATTGCTCAAGCCCAACAGTGACACCGGTGCCCAGGTGATCATCCACGGCCGTGCCGTGACCAGCATGAACGCCGTGGCCTATCACGACTACAAAAGCATCGCCATGCAGGCCGTGCTGGCCTCGCACCAGCGTCTGAGCGCCGCCTATCCGGTGGTGATGGTCGAAGGCGCGGGTTCGCCGGCGGAGATCAACCTGCGTGCCGGGGATATCGCCAACATGGGCTTCGCCGAGGCAGTGGACTGCCCGGTGCTGTTGATTGCCGATATCAATCGCGGTGGAGTATTTGCCCATCTGGTGGGCACTCTCGAACTGCTGTCGCCCAGCGAGCAAGCGCGGGTCAAGGGTTTTATCATCAACCGTTTTCGCGGCGATCTCGCCTTGCTGCAGCCCGGGCTGGATTGGTTGGAACAGCGCACTGGCAAGCCGGTGATCGGCGTACTGCCTTATGTACTGGACCTGCACCTGGAAGCCGAGGATGGCCTCGACCAACGCCAGACGGACAAGGCCGACCAGGTGCTGAAGGTGGTGGTGCCAGTGCTGCCACGCATCAGCAACCATACCGATTTCGATCCGTTGCGCCTGCATCCGCAGGTCGACCTGCAATTTATCGGTCCCGGCCAGGCTATTCCAGCCTCGGACCTGATCATCCTGCCCGGCTCGAAGAGCGTGCGCAGCGATCTGGCCTATCTGCGCCAGCAGGGCTGGGGCACGGCGATCAACCGTCACCTGCGCTATGGCGGCAAGGTGCTGGGGATCTGCGGCGGTCTGCAGATGCTCGGTGAGCAGGTGCGTGATCCCTTGGGCCTGGAAGGGGCACCGGGCTCCAGCGCAGGATTCGGGCTGCTGGCCCTGAGCACCGAACTGGAACAGGAAAAACAACTGCGCAATGTGCACGGTCGCCTGGCGTTGGAAGACGCCGAGGTCAGCGGCTATGAGATCCATGCCGGGGTAACCGTCGGCGCGGCGCTGGAACAGCCGCTCGTGCACCTGGACGATGGTCGTTGCGACGGCGCCCAAAGTGCTGACGGACAGGTGCTCGGGACTTACCTGCACGGTTTGTTCGAGTCGCCCCGGGCCTGCAGTGCACTGCTGCGCTGGGCTGGCTTGGCGCAGGTGCAGGAGGTGGATTATCACGCCCTGCGCGAGCGCGATATCGAACGCCTGGCCGACCTGGTGGAAAAACATCTGGATACCGATCGCTTGCGTCAGCTTTGCGGTCTTGAATAAGGGCGTCCGACCATGTTGCAACTGATTCTCGGTGGTGCCCGTTCCGGCAAGAGTCGCCTGGCTGAACGGCTGGCGGCGGAAAGCGCGCTGCCGGTGATCTATATTGCCACCAGCCAGCCGCTGGACGCTGAGTTGAACGAACGGGTCGCCCTGCATCGCCAGCGGCGTCCGGCCCATTGGCGCTTGATCGAAGAACCGCTGGAACTGGCCCGGGTCCTGCGCGAGAACGCGGCGCCCGATGTCTGTCTATTGGTCGATTGCCTGACCCTGTGGTTGACTAATCTGTTGATGCTGGACGACGCCGAACGCTTGAAGATCGAGCGCGAAGCCCTGTTGCAAGGCCTGGCGCAGTTGCCGGGAGAGATCATTTTTGTCAGCAACGAAACCGGTCTGGGTATCGTCCCGTTGGGCGAACTGACTCGCCGTTATGTCGATGAAGCCGGTTGGCTGCATCAAGCTCTGGCCGAGCGTTGTCAGCGTGTGGTGCTGACAGTCGCCGGTTTGCCCCTGACTTTGAAAGGAACTGCGTTATGAGTGAATCGTGGTGGCTGAACCCGTGCAAGACGATTGATCTGCAGGCGCAGGACGCGGCGTTCGAGCGTCAGCAACAATTGACCAAACCCGCTGGCTCCCTGGGCCAGTTGGAGCAGGTCGCGGTGCAACTGGCCGGTTTGCAAGGCCGGCTCAAGCCGCGGGTCGACACGCTGTGGGTCGCGATTTTTGCCGGCGACCATGGTGTTGTGGCGGAAGGGGTGTCGGCTTATCCGCAGGAAGTGACCGGGCAGATGCTCGCCAACTTCGTCGGTGGCGGCGCGGCCATCAGTGTGCTGGCGCGGCAGTTGGGCGCGCAACTGGATATCAACGACCTCGGCACCGTGACGCCGATGCTCAATCTGCCGGGCGTGCGTCATCTGCAGATCGGCGCCGGTACCGCGAACTTCGCCCAGGGCCCGGCCATGAGCGAAGCCCAGGGCCGGTTGGCGCTGGACGCCGGGCGTGACAGCGTGCGGCGTGCGGTGGCGGCGGGCAGCGAGTTGTTTATCGGTGGCGAAATGGGCATCGGCAACACGGCTTCGGCCAGTGCGCTGGCCTGTGCGCTGCTGAAATGCCCGGCGGCGTTGTTGGCCGGCCCTGGCACCGGGCTCGACCCGGCCGGTGTCAGCCATAAGGCGCAGGTCATCGAGCGGGCGCTGGCGCTGCATGCCGAGCATACTGACGATCCGTTGCAGGCCTTGTTCCGCCTGGGCGGCTTTGAGATCGCGGCGCTGGCCGGGGCCTATGTGGCCTGTGCCCAGGAAGGCGTGGCGGCGCTGGTCGACGGCTTTATCTGCACTGTCGCGGCGATGGTCGCGGTGCGCTTGAATCCCGAGTGTCGGCAGTGGCTGATCTTCGCCCACCGTGGCGCCGAGCGCGGGCATCGGCATGTCCTGGAAAGCCTGCTGGCCGAGCCTTTGCTCGATCTGGGCCTGCGCCTGGGCGAAGGCAGCGGTGCGGCGCTGGCGGTGCCGTTGGTGCGCCTGGCCTGCGACCTGCACGGGCAGATGGCGACCTTTGCCGAGGCGGCCGTGGCCGATCGCCCGGCATGAATTTGCGCCTGGACCTGCTGCGTCACGGCGAAACCGAACTGGGTGGCGGCTTGCGCGGCAGCCTGGACGATGCCTTGACGCTCAAGGGCTGGGAACAGATGCGGGCCGGTGTGGCGCAGCAAGGGCCTTGGGATTGCTTGATCAGTTCGCCTTTGCAGCGTTGTGCGCGTTTTGCCGAGGAACTGGGCGCGCGCCTGGGGCTTGCGGTCGAGATCGAGCGCGACCTGCGCGAGTTGCATTTTGGTGCCTGGGAAGGGCAGAGCGCGGCAGCGTTGATGGAGACGGACGCCGATGATCTGGGCCGGTTCTGGTCCGATCCCTATGGCTTTACCCCGCCTGATGGCGAGCCGGTGGAGCAGTTTGCCGAGCGAGTGCTGGCGGCGGTGGCGCGCTTGCGGCAACGCTATACCGGCCAGCGCCTGCTGTTGATCAGTCATGGCGGGGTGATGAAGGTTTTGCTGGCCCAGGCTCGTGGGTTGCCACGTCAGCAGTTGCTGCAGGTCGAGGTGGCCCATGGCGCTTTGTTCGCCTTGCAGGTGGCGGCGGACGGTGGGTTGAGGGAGGCGCGGTGAACCGCTTGCCGTTCTGGATCGCCTTGCAGTTTCTCAGCAGTCTGCCTATTCGCTTGCCGGGAATGCCGGAACCCCGGGACATGGGACGGTCGTTGCTTTGCTACCCGTTGGTGGGGTTACTCTTCGGCGCCGTCCTTTATGCCCTCGATTGGGCATTGGCGGGCGCGCCGTTGTTGCTCCATGGTGCTTTGCTGCTGACGGCTTGGGTGCTGCTCAGCGGCGGCCTGCACCTGGACGGCCTGGCTGACAGCGCGGATGCCTGGTTGGGCGGTTTCGGTGATCGTGAACGGACCTTGTTGATCATGAAGGACCCGCGCAGCGGGCCGATTGCCGTGGTTACGCTGGTGCTGGTGGTGTTGTTGAAGTTCTGCGCCTTGCTGGCGTTGATCGAGCGCCAGCAGACGGTGACCTTGCTGCTGGTGCCGCTGATCGGCCGTAGCGCCTTGCTCGGGTTGTTCCTGACCACCCCCTATGTGCGTGCCGGCGGGTTGGGACAGGCGTTGGCCGATCATCTGCCGCGCCGGGCTGGCTGGTATGTGTTGCTGGTGAGTGTGCTGTTCTGTGGGCTGCTGGCCGGGATCAAGGGCGCTTGGGCGGTCGGGCTGGCGGTGCTGGGCTTCTGCTGGTTGCGGCAGCTGATGATGCGGCGATTGGGCGGTACGACAGGCGATACGGCGGGGGCGTTGCTGGAGTTGCTGGAGATGGTGGTGTTGGTGGGCTTGGCGCTGGTCTGACGGTTGTTCGGCGATCTTGCGAATGCTATCGCCAGCAAGCTGGCTCCTACAGGGGCCGCGACGGTCACGACATTTGCCACACCGCCACCACCCTGTAGGAGCCGGCTTGCCGGCGATGGCGTCATTCGCCACACCGCTGATAGATCGCTCAAACTTGTTTTTACTGTGTTGCGGGTATATACACACGCTATGTTATCAACCGATTGCTTATGCATCAGCCTGCGTCGCGCCGCTCGTGGCGTCAGCAGGCATTACGACGGCGCTCTCGACGGCTTCGGGATCAATGTTGCCCAGTATTCTCTGCTGTGCAATCTCAAGCGTCTCGACCAGCCGAGCATTTCCAGCCTGGCCGAAGCCATGGGCCTGGATCGCAGCACCCTCGGGCGCAACCTGCGGGTACTGGAGTGTGACGGTCTGGTGGCCCTGACCGAAGGCGCCGACCAGCGTAATCGCCTGGTCCGGCTCACCGATGCCGGGGCCGAGCGACTGGTGGCCGCCCAGCCGGCCTGGGAAGCCTCGCAGCAGCGTCTGGTGGAGCGTCTCGGGGATGAAAAACGCGCGACTCTGTTGGCCTTGCTGGAAGAGTTGGCAAGCGGCGAGTAATCGCCGTTTTATTTGAATAAAGCGGGTATATACCCGCTAATGGAGCATAACAATGACATCGATGTGGCGTGCCAGTGGTTGGATTCTGCTCGGGAGCGCGCTGATCCTCGCGCTGTCCCTCGGGATACGGCACGGTTTCGGGTTGTTCCTGCCGCCGATGAGCGCGCAGTTCGGCTGGGGCCGTGAAGTGTTCGCCTTTGCCATTGCCTTGCAGAACCTGATCTGGGGGCTGACGCAACCCTTCACCGGGGCCCTGGCCGACCGCTTCGGTGCGGCAAAAGTGGTGTTGATCGGTGGCGTGCTGTACGCCGTCGGACTGGTCTGCATGGGCCTGTCCGACTCCGCGCTGAGCCTGTCCCTGAGTGCCGGCCTGCTGATTGGTCTCGGCCTGTCGGGGACCTCGTTCTCGGTGATCCTCGGCGTGGTCGGGCGTGCCGTGCCAGCGGAGAAGCGCAGCATGGCCATGGGCGTCGCCAGTGCCGCCGGCTCCTTCGGTCAGTTCGCCATGCTGCCGGGCACCCTGGGCCTGATTGGCTGGCTTGGCTGGTCGACGGCGTTGCTGGTGCTGGGTGTGCTGGTGGCGCTGATCGTGCCGCTGGTGAGCCTGCTCAAGGACAAGCCGCTGCCCAAGCTCGAGGGCGAGCAGACCCTGTCCGAGGCGCTGCGCGAGGCCTGTTCCCATTCCGGCTTCTGGTTGCTGGCGTTCGGTTTTTTTGTTTGCGGTTTCCAGGTGGTATTTATCGGTGTGCACCTGCCGGCCTACCTGGTGGACCAGCATTTGCCGGCCACCGTTGGAACCACGGTGCTGGCGCTGATCGGCCTGTTCAATATCTTCGGTACCTACACGGCCGGCTGGCTCGGCGGACGGATCTCCAAACCACGCCTGTTGACCGCCCTGTATCTGGCACGGGCGGTGGTGATCGCGGTGTTTCTCTGGGCGCCGGTGACGCAGTTCAGTGCCTACCTGTTCGGCATGGTGATGGGTTTTCTCTGGCTGTCGACGGTACCCCTGACCAA
Source organism: Pseudomonas sp. GW821-FHT03C07 (assembly GCF_059420925.1). NCBI lineage: Bacteria > Pseudomonadati > Pseudomonadota > Gammaproteobacteria > Pseudomonadales > Pseudomonadaceae > Pseudomonas > Pseudomonas sp. GW821-FHT03C07. The sequence continues at coordinate 5,543 of NZ_JBWKUQ010000014.1, read as the reverse complement.
TGGCACCGTGGCGACGCTGTTCGGGGTACGCAATCTCTCCATGCTCGGTGGGATCGTCTTCCTGTTCCATCAGTTGGGGGCTTTCCTCGGCGGTTGGCTGGGCGGCGTGGTCTATGACCGTACCGGCAGCTACGACTTGATCTGGCAGGTCTCCATCCTTCTAAGCTTGCTGGCGGCGGCCTTGAACTGGCCGGTGCGTGAGCGGCCCGTGGCGCGGTTACAGGCGCAGGCAGGCCTGGCATGAGTGCATTCTGGTCGCGGCTGCTGGCCCTGGCGGTGATCGCCTTGCTGCTGGCGCTGGCCTGGTGGGGCTGGCATCAAGGCGGCCTGGCGTTGATGCAACTGGGGATGGGTGCTTGCTAGGGGGCAATAAAAAACCCGCATCAGACGATGCGGGTTTTTTCTATCCAACAACTGAGTGGTTCAGGCTCGTTGTGAATCAGAACTTGTACGTGGCGCCCAGGCCGTAGCCCCATGCGCTGTTTTCGTACGTGGAGCTGTAGGCGCCTTTACCCGGGATGTTGAGGTTGACGTTGACGTCTTCTTCCTTGAGGTAGGAGACGGCGAGGTCGATGGTCAGGTCATCGGTTGGGCTCCAGCCAGCACCGAAGCTGATGGCGCGGCGATCACCGGTCGGGATACGCACGGAACGATCGGTGTTGTTGGTTGGCGCCTGGTCAACCGACAAGCCGCTGCGCAGGACCCATTCCTTGTTGACCCGGTAGGAAACACCGATGGCCGAGGCCCAGGTGTCATGCCAGTTCTGTTGTTCGGTGATGGTGCCGATCGGGCCGGCAGAGCCACCGAGGAGCGGCGAAACGCCCTGGTTGTTGATGGTGATGTTTTGCAGGCGGCTCCAGCGGGTCCAGGTGGCACCGCCATAGACCGTCCACTGATCATCCAGTTTCTGGGTGATAGAGAAGTCGACGTTTTCTGGCGTGGTGATATCCAGGGAACCCTTGTAGCGGGTACCGTTGAAGGGACCGAAGCCCGCGCCGCTGAGGGCGGTGTGACCATCCAGCGAGTAGCTGACCTTGGAATGGTAGGTCAGGCCCAGGCGGGTGGTGTTGGTTGGTTGGACAATCACACCGATGTTGTAACCCACCGCCGTGTCGTCGCCTTTGACGTCCACAAAACCGCCAGTCGCCGTCGTGGAGCTCAGTTCGCCGCTCATACGGTTAAAGGTCGGGCCGCCGCCGATAGACACCATATCGTTGATGGCATAGCTGACAGTCGGTTGCAGGGTGACAACTTTGACTTCGCTCTTTTGACCGTAGTTACTGCCAGCAAAGCCACTTTCATAATCGGTTATCAGGCCGAAAGGCGCGTAAGCACCCAGACCCACTGCCCAGCCGTTACCCAGCTGTTTGACGAAGAAGCCATTGGGTACGGAAGTGAACGGGACCATATCGCCGTCGTTGGTGCCGCCTCGGCGACCGCCGCTGGCGTTCTTGATATCGGTCTTGGCATCGATGGTTGCAACACCTGCAGTCACTTGATCGCGACCGAGCAGGGACATACCGGCAGGGTTGCCGTAAACGGTGCTTGCATCTTCGGCAGAAGAAGATCGACCCGCATAACCGGTCCCCATCCCGCTGATGCTCTGTTCGTTGAGGGCAAAGCCACTCGCGAACAACTGGGTGGATGCCAGAGCAACGGCGAGGCTGAGTGTGGTCTTGAGCATTACTTTTTTCATTATTAGAACTCCGTGGTGATCACCGAAGCGAAAACTACCAACATTTTCGCTTCGACGCCATAGGCTGTATTGCTGAAGATAGAGCGGTTTTGTAGGACAATCCGACCAAAGTAGGTGGGTTTTTCCAGAAACTCGGTATGGGCTCTAACAGGCGATCGGAGTGACCGATGAGTCACAACTTCGCCAGGCGCGGGTGAAGTCCCTTAAGCGTCCTTGTGGCTGGAAAGTCTGTCGCCAGATCCGCGCCATACCGAGCAGATCGTCGATGGCGGGCAGGTGAGGGTGGTGTTCTTCCACCAGCAGCCAGGCGATGGCGGTGGCATAACGAAGATTTACCGCGAGCTCCAGATTTGGGCTGCTTAAAAAGGCGTGCTGGCTGGCGAGACCGCGAACCAGGCTGGCCAATTCCGGGTCCGGGGCCAGATAGCGGTCCCATAACGCGGCATGGCGGTTCTCGTCGATGCAATACAGGCCATGGCCACGCCGGTCGTGCAGGGCTGAGCCAAGGTCGGACTGGCTGGCGGCGATGCCCAGCAGCAGCGCCTCGGCGCTCGGGCTGTGCCGGCCCAGGTACAGCAGGGTCGGACGAATCACATAAAGGCGCAATTCCCTGGCGGCAATACCCATGACACCCTCGATGTTCCTGCCGTGTGATCGGCGTTTTTTATTGGTCGGCGTGGCCTGGCCTCTGGTAGCGGTGGAGGCGTTCAGGCCCGCCGGAAGCGGCCCGGGCCGCTTGAGTTGAAGTGTAGTGTCATATCTTTGCTGTAAAGGTCTGTTTTTAAAATATTTAAGCCATGAGCACATGGCTTATATATTTATTCGTGCTTAGTCATACAGCCAAAATCGCGAAACTTCAGGCAATAAAAAGCCCGGCAACAAAGGCCGGGCTTTTGGGTTACAGCTTGTTTCGAACTTCAGGCAACCAGGGCTTGGCGCGTGCGGTCGATGATCGCTTGCAGCGGTTCGGCGCTGGAGTACTGGTCGGGATACAAGCGTTCGCTGTGACGAGCGATACCGTGTTCGTTGACCAGTGTGAAGCTGAAGCAGCCTTTGCGAGCGGCCATGATCAGGCAGTTCATCGGTGCGAAGGCGTTGGTCAGGGTGCGAATGGCATCCTGGGTATGGATTTGAGTCGACATAATTATTAGGTGTTCCTGCAAATGACACGGAATCTGATCCGTGCAACGTTAAAACGTTCCAGTAGCGTCGAACCATTATGGATCGGACGAAGAACCTGACTGGAACAAAGCCGCCAGTTGAAGCGCATGAAGTTAAGTGGCGCTTGGGCTGGCAGGTAGGTACTTAGGAGGGCAGGCAGTCACAACAAGGGCAAAGGTTCTGGGCCCGGGGTGAAGATCCTGATCAATCTTGCAGGTTGGTTCGGTCAGAGTAATCATTTTCGGCAGCCGCCTTTCATAAGGCTGTACTGGAGAAGATTTACCTGGAAACCATCGAGGGGTCGATCCCTGTTTCGAGCGACTGATCCATTTTGGATAGTGCTTATGAGGGTATGTTCGACCAGAATTGACTTTCAGCTTGGTACTAACGGTGCGGATACTATCGCATTGAAATGAATAAGGGAAGTGTGTTAGCGAAAAATATTGTCCAGGGGGCTGCCTTGGCGTTGAGGCAGGATCCCGCTGGCGGGAGGCGGCACGAAAGAGGGCGATGTGCCGGTGCCAGAGGCGGCGTTGGCGAGCGAATGGCCATGCCTGTGCAAAAAAGGTGCGTCGATATAACGGTTATCGCACTACTTGTGCACAATTGGGCCACGGCTTGTCACCTGACTGTCATCTGCGCAATCTGTCCCTCGAATGCCTGTATCGCCAATACAAGTCAATGAAAAATATCGTCTTTTTTTATTGGTGAAAAAATCGACAGTTTGACTGCGAGCCCCATTCCATGCGGCTTTGCGAGGGTTGGAGGAGGGTTGTCCACTGAGTTATCCACAGCTTCTGTGGATTGTCCCAAGCGCTTGCTCTAGCCCGGGCATGCCGGGTTTTTTCGACTTTACCCGTACGAAAAACAGCGTAGAGTGGCGCGCCCTGCGATATGGCATGTACTGCTACATGAAATTTCGCTTGGCTTCCCTGCCCTCGTTCAGGGCCGATACGATTTCCATCTGGGCCGAACTGTCCAGGGGCGATCACGTTCGTTACCCTTGATTCTTTACCGTTCGTTGGCCCTTTGGGAGTTCTTATGGCGTTGGATCTGACCAGTCTCTTGCTCGGTTTGGCGGGCGCGGCGTTGCCGTTGCTGGCGCTGGCCTGGCAGTTGCAGCGCCGGGCGAGTGTTGCCCAGGCCGAGTTGCTGCTGTTGGACGAGCGTTTGAGTAGTGCCCGGTTGGCGGCGGACGGTCTCAGTGCCCAGTTGGATGCCTGCCGTGACGAGGTCAGCGACCTGAGCCAGGCCAATACGGTCAAGCAGGCAGAACTGGCGGCGTTGCGCCGGGAAGTCGAGTTACTGCAGATCGAGCGTGACAACGCCCGCGACGCCGCCCATGCCTGGAACCTCGAGCGCGCCCAGAAAGAGGCCGAGCTGCGGCGCCTGGATGCCCAGGCGGCGTCGTTGAGTGCTGAGCTGCGGGAGCAGCAGGACAGCCATCAGCAGCGCCTGGACGACCTGCAGGGCTCGCGGGATGAGCTGCGTGCGCAGTTTGCCGAACTGGCCGGAAAGATCTTCGATGAGCGTGAGGCGCGGTTTGCCGAAAACAGCCAGCAACGCCTCGGACAATTGCTCGATCCGTTGAAGGAGCGCATCCAGTCCTTTGAAAAGCGCGTGGAAGAAAGTTATCAACAGGAAGCCCGCGAACGCTTTTCCCTGGGCAAGGAGCTGGAGCGTCTGCAACAGCTGAACCTGCGCCTGAGCGATGAAGCGACCAACCTGACCCGGGCGCTCAAGGGGCAGAAGACCCAGGGCAACTGGGGCGAGTTGATTCTTGAGCGGGTGCTTGAGCATGCCGGGCTGGAAAAGGGCCGCGAGTACCAGACCCAGGTCAGCCTGAAAGGACCGGATGGCGAGCGTTTCCAGCCGGACGTGTTGATCCTGTTGCCGGGTGACAAGCAGGTGGTGGTGGACTCGAAGGTCAGCCTGACCGCCTATCAGCAATACGTTGTCGCCGATGACGAGGTGATCGGCCAGGCGGCGCTCAAACAGCATGTGCTGTCGCTGCGCAACCATGTGAAGGGCCTGGCCGGCAAGGACTACAAACGCCTGGAAGGCTTGCACAGCCTGGATTTCGTCTTGCTCTTCGTGCCCATCGAAGCCGCGTTCTCGGCGGCCTTGCAAGCCGAGCCGAACCTGTTCCAGGAGGCGTTCGACCGCAATATCGTGATTGTCAGCCCGACCACCTTGCTTGCCACCTTGCGGGTGATCGACAGCCTCTGGAAGCAGGAACGCCAGAGCCAGAACGCCCGGGAAATCGCCGAGCGCGCGGGTTGGCTGTACGACAAGTTCGTGCTGTTCATCCAGGACCTGGACGAGGTCGGCAATCGTCTCCAGCAACTGGACAAGGCCTACGCCGCCGCCAGGAACAAGCTGACGGACGGGCGTGGCAACCTGGTCAGCCGCAGCGAACAGCTCAAGCTGTTGGGCGCGCGGGCGAGCAAGAGCCTGCCGGCGGAGTTGCTGGAGCGGGCGATGACCGATGAGGACGGAGTGATGCAGTTGCCGGAGTAACCGGCCTGGCTGGACGCGGTCTTTGTAGGAGCTGGCTTGCCAGCGATGAGGCCCGCAAGCTCTGCATCGACTTTGCGGACGCTATCGCTGGCAAGCCAGCTCCTTGTATCTCGACTAACGCTCCGTCAGGAGCGATAGTTCTCGACTGATCATCGAGGGAAGACCG
>NZ_JBWKUQ010000013.1:105462-196569 GCF_059420925.1 Pseudomonas sp. GW821-FHT03C07 | reverse complement strand
GTATTGGCGGTGGTGTGCCTGATCGCGATGGCCTGGTTCAACACCCTGATCGGCCTGATTTTCCTCGGTTTCATGGCAGTAGGCTTCATCTACTTCCAATTGACCGCCAGCCAGCGCTCGGACGCGCCGGCGGACGCTATGCTCACAGGTAACTGATTGCACCAGCACGGGGCGTCCTGCGCCCTTACGCTGTACACATGAACACCGCCGTACTGTAGGAGCCAGCTTGCTGGCGATGAGGCCAGCGAGATTTGCATCATCTGATCGGCCGCCATCGCCGGCAAGCCGGCTCCGACAGGGACGGTTTATTGCTAACAGAGGTTCAGGAGGACACCGCCCCATGGCCACATTCGCCCATTCCGTCGGCGCCCAGACCTATCGCTTCGACAGCCTCAAGGACGTCATGGCCAAGGCCAGCCCCGCCCGCTCCGGCGACTTCCTGGCCGGGGTCGCCGCCCTCAACGACGGCGAACGGGTCGCGGCGCAGATGGCCCTGGCCAATATTCCCCTCAAGCATTTCCTCGAGGAAATGCTGATCCCCTACGAATCCGACGAGGTCACCCGACTGATCGTCGACACCCATGACAAACAGGCCTTCGCCGTCGTCAGCCACCTGACCGTCGGCGGCCTGCGCGACTGGCTGCTCAGCGACACCGCCGACGAACAGAGCCTGCGCGCCCTGGCCCCGGGCCTGACCCCGGAAATGGCCGCCGCCGTATCGAAGATCATGCGCGTCCAGGACCTGGTGCTGGTGGCGCAAAAAATCCGCGTGGTCACGAAATTCCGCGGCACCCTGGGCCTGCGCGGCCGGCTGTCGACCCGCCTGCAACCCAACCACCCCACGGACGATCCGGCCGGCATCGCCGCCAGCGTCCTCGACGGCCTGCTCTACGGCAACGGCGACGCGATGATCGGGATCAACCCGGCCACCGACAGCCTGAGCTCGATCTGCGACCTGCTGCACATGCTCGACGCGGTGATCAAGCGTTACGAAATCCCCACCCAGGCCTGCGTGCTGACCCACGTCACCACCTCCATCGAGGCGATCAACCGCGGTGTGCCGCTGGACCTGGTGTTCCAATCGATTGCCGGCACCGAAGCGGCCAACGCCAGTTTCGGCATCAGTCTGAGCGTCCTGCAGGAAGGCTACGACGCCGGCCTGAGCCTGAATCGCGGCACCCTCGGGCAAAACCTGATGTATTTCGAAACCGGCCAGGGCAGCGCGCTGTCGGCCAACGCCCACTTCGGCGTCGACCAGCAGACCTGTGAAACCCGCGCCTACGCCGTGGCCCGGCATTTCAAACCGTTCCTGGTCAACACGGTGGTCGGCTTTATCGGCCCGGAATACCTCTACAACGGCAAGCAGATCATCCGCGCCGGCCTCGAAGACCACTTCTGCGGCAAGCTGCTGGGCGTACCCATGGGCTGCGACATCTGCTATACCAACCACGCCGAAGCCGACCAGGACGACATGGACACCCTGCTGACCCTGCTGGGGGTGGCCGGGATCAACTTCATCATGGGCATTCCCGGCTCCGACGACATCATGCTCAACTACCAGACCACCTCGTTCCACGATGCCCTGTATGCCCGCCAGACCCTGGGACTGAAGCCCGCGCCGGAGTTCGAACAGTGGCTGGCGAAAATGGGGATCTTTACCCAGGCCGACGGCAAGGTGCACTTTGGCAACAGCCTGCCCCCGGCGTTTCGCCAGGCACTGGCGCAGCTTGGATGAACGACATGGCCAAACAGATCGACAGCGACAACCCCTGGCTGCAACTGCGCCGCCTGACCCCGGCGCGTATCGCCCTGGGACGTACCGGCACCAGCCTGCCCACCAGCGCGCAACTGGATTTCCAGTTCGCCCACGCCCAGGCCCGCGATGCCGTGCACCTGCCGTTCGACCACGCGGGCCTGAGTGCGCAACTTGCCGAGCGCGGTCGGGAAACCTTGCTGCTGCACAGCGCCGCCGACGACCGCCACAGCTACCTGCAACGCCCGGACCTGGGCCGCAAGCTCAACAGCGCGTCGGCCCAGCAACTGCGTGAGCATGCACTGGCTCACCCCGGTGGCATCGACCTGGCCATTGTCGTGGCCGACGGCTTGTCGGCCCTCGCCGTGCATCGCCATACGCTGCCGTTCCTGACCCGCCTGGAAGAACAGATCGCGGCCGAGGGTTGGTCGCTGTCGCCGGTCGTCCTGGTGGAACAGGGCCGCGTGGCGGTCGCCGATGAGATCGGTGAGCTGCTGGGAGCGAAAATGGTGGTGATCCTGATCGGCGAACGCCCGGGCCTGAGCTCGCCGGACAGCCTGGGGTTGTATTTCACCTATAATCCAAAAGTCGGCCTGACCGACGCCTACCGCAACTGCATCTCCAACGTACGCCTGGAGGGTATGAGTTACGGCATGGCCGCGCATAAATTGTTGTACCTGATGAAAGAAGCCTGCCGCCGACAATTATCGGGGGTCAATCTCAAGGACGAGGCTCAAGTGCAAACGCTGGAGAGTGAATCGGATGTCCATTCAAATGGCAACTTCCTACTGGGCCCGTCCCAAGATTGACCGTCATCCGGATTGCTCTTTTCCCGCGCTTTGGGCAGCATCAACGCTACGGCTGCCCGAGTGAACCGTTTGCCGTCAAATCCATGAAGTTGAGGCCTGATCTATGCGGATTACTCAAGCGACCCTGGAACATCTGGACCTGCTGACCCCCCTGTTCGTCAAATACCGCGAATTCTACGGTGCCTTGCCCTACCCTGATTCGTCGCGCAACTTTCTGGAAAAACGCCTGCGGCGCAAAGAGTCGGTGATTTACCTGGCCTTGCCGGACGATGACGACAGCAAGCTGCTCGGTTTCTGCCAATTGTATCCAAGCTTTTCTTCGCTATCGCTCAAGCGGGTCTGGATCCTCAACGACATCTACGTCGCCGAGGACGCCCGGCGCCAGCTGGTGGCCGACAACCTGATGCGCACGGCGAAGAAAATGGCCCGTGAGACCCACGCCGTTCGTCTGCGCGTCTCCACCAGCAGCGACAACCTGGTGGCACAGAAAACCTACGAATCCATTGGCTTTCGCGAAGACAGCGAATTCAAGAACTACGTATTGCCGATCGACGAAAAATGATCAACGCCGGCCCAAAAGGCCCGCAGCCCTTGTAGGAGCTGGCTTGCCAGCGATGACGGCAGTGAATGTTACGTCACCATCGCTGGCAATCGAACATCCATCGACGCTCCTGCATCGCCATGCATCGCCTTCGCTCGACATTCCCCGCTACAAACTCAGCAGGCAGAAATCTCCCTAACTCTTATAATCCCGCTTTCCCACGGAATGTACGAAAAAACTACATTTCCTGTAGTTAACTACGCATATCTATTTTCCTTGCACAGGTCCGCCGAGCCGGACCGTTCACACAGGTGCCATCCATGGATTTCAACCCGATCGACATAATCCTGCATCTCGATGTCTACCTCGACATGCTGGTGAACAACTACGGGCTCTGGATCTACGCCATCCTGTTCCTGGTGATCTTCTGCGAAACCGGCCTGGTGGTCATGCCATTCCTGCCGGGGGATTCGCTGCTGTTCATCGCCGGCGCGGTGGCCGCGGGCGGTGGCATGGACCCGGTGCTGCTGGCCGGCCTGCTGATGCTGGCGGCGCTTCTCGGCGACAGCACCAACTACATCATCGGCCGAACGGCGGGCGAGAAACTCTTCAGCAACCCGAATTCGAAGATCTTCCGCCGCGACTACCTGCAAAAGACCCACGACTTCTACGACCGCCATGGCGGCAAGACCGTGACCCTGGCGCGCTTCCTGCCGATCCTGCGGACCTTCGCACCGTTCGTCGCCGGCGTTGGCAAAATGCCCTATGCGCGCTTCTTCCTGTTCAGCATCCTTGGCACCGTGCTCTGGGTTGGCGGCCTGGTCACCCTGGGTTACTTCTTCGGCAACGTACCGTTCATCAAGAAAAACCTGTCGCTGCTGGTGGTCGGCATCATCCTGCTGTCGCTGCTGCCGATGATCATCGGCATGGTCCGCAGCCGCTTCGGCAACGCCGCGTCCAAAGCCGGCACCCACTGATCCCGTGTGGTCGCTGAGTGCCTGGCGGCGCCGGCGAACGCTGGCCCGCCATCCGGTTGCCGATGAAACCTGGCAGCGAGTCCGCCAGCGCCTGAGCTTCCTCGACGGACTCAGCAACGCCGAGGATCGCTGGCTGCGGGAACACAGCGTGCTATTCCTCGCTGACAAGCACCTGAGTGCCTTGCCGGGCGTGGAACTGGACCAGGAAAGCCGCCTGCTGCTGGCGGCCCAGGCGCAACTGCCACTGCTGCACCTGGGGGACTTGAACTGGTACCAGGGTTTCCATGAGATCGTCCTTTACCCGGACGACTTCCTCAGTCCCCAGCGCCATCGCGACGCCAGCGGCGTGGAACACGAGTGGGATGCCGAGCACAGCGGCGAAGCCTGGCAACAGGGCCCGATCATCCTGGCGTGGCCCGGGGTACAGGCCAGCGGCGGCTGGGAAGGCTACAACCTGGTGATCCACGAACTGGCACACAAACTCGACATGCTCAGCGGCAGCGCCAACGGCCTGCCACCGCTGCACGGCGACATGCGCGTGGGCGACTGGGCCAAGGTCATGCAACACGCCTATGACAACCTCAATCGCCAGTTGGACCGCAACCCCAACGCCGACACCGCCATAGACCCTTATGCGGCGGAAAACCCGGCGGAGTTCTTCGCCGTGACCAGCGAGTATTTCTTCAGTGCCCCGGATATCCTGGCCACGACCTACCCACGGGTGTACGAGCAATTGCGCGCGTTCTATCGCCAGGATCCGCTGGCGCGGCTACAGCAACTGCAGGCCCACGACCCGCGGTATAAGACTAAAGACTGACGCCGAAATCCCGGCCGCGGCCCTGCCTCTGCCCTTGTGGGAGCGGAGCTTGCCCGCGAAGCTTTTGGCGGTCTTGAGGGCGCCTTCGCGGCGGTACGGCGATCCGACAAGCTCCGCGCCCACAGGCTCCACAGTGATTAACCATCGCAGATCAGCTCGTCGCCCGAGATCCGGGGGCGCCTCCGAGTGTCCGGCGGCCCGTGGCATCGCCCCCGGAATAGGCCTATAATCCCCGCCACTTTTTGGTCAAACCGGCCAAGTTTTCTGATCAACCAACGGGGGCATCGCCCAATGAGCTACAGCAAGATTCCGGCTGGCAAAGACCTGCCGAACGACATCTACGTCGCGATCGAGATTCCGGCCAACCACGCGCCGATCAAATACGAAATCGACAAAGACAGCGATTGCCTGTTCGTTGACCGTTTCATGGCCACCCCGATGTTCTACCCGGCCAACTACGGTTTCATCCCCAACACCCTGGCCGACGATGGCGACCCCCTCGACGTGCTGGTCGTGACCCCATACCCGGTCACCCCTGGCTCGGTGATCCGTGCCCGTCCAGTCGGCATCCTGCACATGACCGACGACGGCGGCGGCGACGCCAAGGTTCTCGCGGTCCCGCACGACAAGCTGTCCCAGCTGTACGTCGACGTGAAGGAATACACCGACCTGCCAGCGCTGCTGCTGGAGCAGATCAAGCACTTCTTCGAGAACTACAAGGATCTCGAGAAAGGCAAATGGGTGAAAATCGAAGGTTGGGGCGATGCCGAAGCCGCCCGTGCCGAAATCATGAAGTCGGTCGCCGCTTACAAGGGCTGATCCGCCGCGCCCTGGCGCGAATTGAAGAACCCCGGCTTGCCGGGGTTTTTTGTGCCTGTTTACCAATAAACAAACAAGAGTTTTAATAAATAAACATAACGACTCAGGTTCAGCTATTTGAGTGTAGGAATCCTGAACGACACCAATCGGTTCGTGTGCGAACCGGGAGAATTTTTGAACACCTCGTTTATTTAAACAGGTGTAGCACGCCAGTAAACTCTGTGTTCATGAATACATCAGGCGATCGCTTAAGGGCCCTCCTGCGGGAGTGCCATCTATCCGCTTCGGACTTCGCTGCCAACCGGCAAGTGACGCCGCAGCACGTCAACAACTGGTTCAAGCGCGGCATTCCCATGGCGCGGCTGGACGAGATAGCCGAGCTTTTGTGTGTCAACAGCCGCTGGCTGCGCACCGGCGAAGGGCCCAAACACCCTGGCAGCTCGACCAACGAGACGGAGGCTGAACGCGAATTGCTGCCCACTCACGATCAGGAGCCTTACTCCTCTCGCGACGACCTGGCGGCCACCGAACGCAACGACGTGCAAGTGCCGTTGTACAAGGAGACCCCCGCAGCCCCCGGTTCGAGCCAGACCCAGGTGGCGGTCATACCCGGGCGCAAGGTGCGCCTGCCCTATCGTATCCTGCAGGCCATGGGGGTCGGCCCGGACCAGGCCATCTGCGCGCCCATGACGGGTAACAGCATGGCGGAAAAGATCCAGGACGGCTCCACCATTGCCATCGACCGCAGCCTGACCCAGGTGGTGGACGGCGAAATCTACGCGCTGGAGCACGACGGCATGTTGCGGGTGAAATATGTCTACCGCCTGCCGGCGGGGGCCTTGCGGCTGCGCAGCCACAACAGTGCCGAGTATCCGGATGAAGTGTTCACCGCGGAGCAGATCGAGGAACAGAACGTTCGGATACTGGGTTGGGTGTTCTGGTGGTCGACGCTGAACAAGCGGCGGCCCCCGGTGCCGTCGAAATAGGGGACAAGATCCCCTCTTGTCTGAAAACGACAGCTCTGGTGTGTGGTTTTCGCTGGGAATCTGTCGTAAATGCCGGTATCCTGCGCGGCACATTTGGGCAGCGTCCTGCTTGCAGCAGGCCAGATTGCCCACGACACGGCGCGAGACAACTGCGCTGCGTCCCACAACCAGATTTGCTCTGGATGTACGTTTTGAAGGCGAGTGAGGCTTACCAAAAATAAGCCAATCCCGTCCCCGAGAAGCCGGCCACAAGCCGGCTTTTTAATTGTCCAAAATAATCCTGTCCCATCCGAAAATTCTGCCGATAGCCTAGCTATTCCGGGGGCTTCAGGCATTCCCCTGTCCGATGGTGTTCAACACCATTTGACCTCATCCGACGATGAAGTGGGGGGGACAGATGGAGGGCGTTATCAGTACCTCGGTTTCCGCCTTGTTCCTTTTCGTCATCGCACTGATGAACCTGATTATTTTGAGGTCGATTTATAAGGCATGACGCCACGTCAGGCAGGGTGGTGTTTATGTCGAGGATGACTTTGACCTGCTACTGGCGGATCGTGGTTTTCTTGCGAGGATTTTCCGGCCATTGTTCGCTTGATCACTCGAAGCTGGCACATGTTTCCCTTGGGCTTCCTGTTCGGGTTGGGCTTCGATACCGCCACTGAAATTGCTCTGTTGGGCATCTCCGCTAGCCAGACCTCCCAAGGATTGTCGCCATGGGGAATCATGGTATTTCCGGTTCTTTTCAGTGCAGGTATATCGCTGGTCGAGAGAGTTCAGGCGCTTAGCGGCAGCATCAATTTAACGGGGTGTTGGTGTCCGGTTTTGTAGGGGCAAGTCCAGGCTAATAGGTAAATTATTTCGAGAACAGCACACTAGCGTCCCCATAAAGACGGGTGGGGGAATAGAGCGGCGCAACCGCTTCGGAACCGAGAAAACGAAAGGCCCCTGGAGTCTCTCGACTTCAGGGGCCTTTTGCGTATCACCGGATGACTGCACACGGGAACATCAAGCCCCCGTGGTCGGCCTCCCTGCCTACCCGACCTTTAGAAGGCCCAGCGTGCTTGGGCAGAAGCAGTCTGGTTGACGAAGTGGCTGCGCTCCTCCACGTCATAACGCACGGCCAGTTGCAGTTGGCCGTTGACCGCGTAGCTCAACTCGGTGCCACCGCGAGCCAGCCAGCGCTGCGGACTGCCGGAGTAAGTGGTGAAGACCGTTCCCGGCGCACCAGCAAAGCTGCTGGTCAGCGAGTCACGACTCGCCAGCAAGTCATAACCGACGCCCAGCTTGCCACTCAAGGTCAGCTGTTGCGTGAGGTCATGGGCCAGCTTGCCATCCACACCGAGAATGAACTGATCGGTGCTGCGACTCTTGACCTGCAGGTCCAGCTCATCGGCACCTTTCTCGTTGTAGGCCTCATCCTTGATCCAGGTGTAGTCCGCCCGTACCGAGGGGGTGAAGCGCGTGGCAGGCGTCAGGCTGAAGGTCCGATCCAGGGCAACGCCGGCATGGGCGGTCCAGGAATCATAGTTGGATTTGGCTTGCAGCCCGGCGAAGTCGAGGTTGCGCTTGCCATCGTTGTGGTTCTGGCCGCCATCGAGCTGAAAACTCAGGTCGGTGGTGTCGTCCAGGTGATACGCACCGTAGCCCACCAATTGATAGACGTCGGTGGTCAGCTGTTGACGGGCGGTGTCACCACTGTTGTGAGTGTCCGCCTTGGCGTAGATGAAGGCGGTACCCAGCATCCAGCGATCATTGAGGCTGGCATCGAGACCGAAGGCCATACCGCCCACACTGGAGTTGACCCCGGCAACGCCATCGTGGCTTTGCTGGTTGGCCCAGGAGCCGAACGGCTTGATCCAGAGGTGCCGCTCAGTCACGCTCTCGCCGGAAGACAGGCCGCTGTCGCCGGAAGACTGGCCGCCAAGGACCGATTCGCTGCGCGCCTGCACCACGCCGTTGATACTGCTCAATGCAGTCCGTGCCGCCGTGGTGGATCCCCCGGTCATCAGCGGCAGGACTTCGCTGGCGGCCCTGGACACTTCGCCCTGGGTACTGAGCGCGACAAAGTGGCTGGCCAACTTGCCATTTGGATCGTTGGCAATGATCTGGTCCAAGGCTGCCGCTGCACCTAGGGCCGGAGAATTGCCGAGGGCCTGGACGCTGCCTTGAACGGTGTTGGCGCTGCCAGAGGTACCGCTGGCAAGCACATTCAGGTCGACGCTGCTGCTGTTATAGGTCGGCGTGAAGTCGAACAACAGGCTGTTATCGGTGACATGGCTGAACTGGCCAGTGACCGTGCCGGTCGCACTGATCACGTGGGTCAACTGATTACCGGCGGCCAGGGTATCGCCACTTTTGACGTCGACGTTCAAGGTGCCGGCCAGGGCGACGTTGCCATTGACGCTGAGCTTGCTGTACTGCGATGAACTAAGGGCGCTGACCTGCAACGTGCCACTGCTGCTCTGGCTGAAGGTGTTCCCCACTGACAGCGTGGAAAAAGGCGTGGCCGCACTACCAATCACCAGCGCACCGGCGTTGCTCACCCCCCCGGCGATCGAAGCGTCACTCGTGTTGAGCGTGGCACCGCTGGCGACAGCCACCGAACCCAGCAGGCTCGCGCCACTGGCCATGACCAGGGTGCCGTTGTTGACGGCCCAATTCTGGCCATAGGTGTCAGTGCCTGTCAGAGTCCAGGTGCTGTTGCCGATTTTCTCGAAGCTGCCGAAGCCCTGATACTGCTGCATCGGGCTCCCTTGAGGGCCGGTCGAAGCGAGGTCGAACGTGGTGGAACCGGTGTTGCTGTCGCCGCCAAGGGCCAGTACATCGCTGCCACCGCTGGAGCTGACTACATTGCCATTGATCACCGAACCGGCAGCGAGAGTCAGCTGGTTACCACCACCACTGAGCTCGATCGCATTGGCCCGGGCGCCACTGCCGCCATTGGCAAAACCACCAGAAATGGTTCCGGCGTTGAAGACCGTCGAGTTGCCCGTCACCACCACACCCGCGCCACCTGCTCCCGCGAAGCCGGCAACACCGTTGGCGCCCGCGCCCCCGGCCGCGCCGGCGTGAACAAAGCCCCCACCTCCCGCACCGCCTGCGCCACCCACGCCCGCAGCACCGGCGATACCACCGTTACCGCCTTGAATCGTGCCGGTGTTGATCACCTGAATGTTGAAACCGCTGATGCCGGCACCACCCACCCCGCCATTACCGCCGTTCCCACCACGACCACCATTGCCACCGCTACCACCATATTTACCGGAAGTGCTGCCGGCCCCACCCTGACCGCCTGTGGCACCGGTGGCACCGGTGGCACCATTGCCGCCGGTGATGCTGGCGTTATTGGTAACGGTAAAGAAACTGCCTGAAATGCCGTCCCCACCGGCCGAGCCGGCGCCTCCGTTCGCTCCGGCCCCGCCGGTGCCACCGGAGCCCCCGGTGTTACCGGGTGCTAGATTGGTGGACCCGCCAACCCCCCCATTGCCACCGTTGCCGGGGACACTGGCAACACCTTGACCACCGGTGAGGGTCGCATTGTTGGTCAGCGTAAAAAAGCTCCCGTTGATGGCTGCCGAAGCATTGTTCGGGGTGGAGTATTGGCCGGTGGAGCCCGTGCCGCCGACGCCGCCGGTACCCGAGCTGACGTTCGAGCCGGCTGACCCCGTGGCTCCCGGATGCGATGGGCCGCCGCTCCCCGCAGCGCCGCTGAACTGCCCCGCGATCGCGGTGGTGATGATCCCACCACTCGCCCCGCTCAACCCCAGAGAACCGTTGTTCCCCACCAGATTGGCACCGGTGACGGTCAGGGGAGCAGTCACTGTCAGCGTCGTTAGCCCACTGTTGATCGTGGCATCCGAACCGAGGTTGATCGTGTTGACGGAAGGGTCCACCCGCAACGTCCCACCGATGGACAATTGCTCGCGCAAGGAACCCGTACCGGAATCGGCATTGGAAGTGATGTTGGGAGACGCACCTGCCCAGGCCGACGAGGCAATGCCCAGCGACAGCAGTGCCAGCGGCCAGACCGCTGCTTTACCGCGCCCCCCCGCCAGGCGCGTGCCCGAACCACCACAGCTCTTTGACTTGGCGGCTTCGGAAACGACTTGCAACGCCCCCAGGCCGCTGTTCCAGACCAATCGATAAATCCCCTTGTTCATCTCGTGCGCTCCAATGGTTTGATTTTTTTATGGGGGCTCTTCAAAGAATCCTGACCCCTTGAGTGTTGTGTTGAGGGTGTTGCCAGAAAGCGTCGTTGATAAACCGCGCGAACACATCGGGCGGCAGCAGAGTCGGCCGGGGGACGGCCTGTACGCTCGGCCGCACATCGTGCAGCCCTGGCGTACCGGCCCGCCGGTCGAACTCCTGCGCCTCGAACTGGACGTTATGCAGGTCGTGGCCGAAGGCCGTCTCGCCAATGAAGTCGTAAATACCGTCGAGCACCGCTTGCGGGTCGCTGACCAGGCTCTCGTAACGCACCAGCAGCAAGCTGGCGGCGTGCTCGCCATAAAATGCCTGCTTGAGGGCGTTGTAGGGATAACCGAGCATGCCCTCGGCATTCGCCAGAGCATCGGCGCGGCTATAGACCGTGCCACCGGCGTGGAAATTGAAAATCGCCGAGGGCGAAAGGCGGTTGTTCTGGACCAGGCGCTCGATACTGTCGATGATCCAGGGCACGTCGCGCACGCAGGCAATCACCTTGCTGGCGGGGAACAGGCTTTTGAGCAAGGCCATGCGCGAACACCAGGCACGGTTGCTGTCGAAGATCACCGGCGCGGAAAATTCGTCACCGTAGAACTGCTCGAACAGCCCACGCAGAATGCGTTCACGCTGCTGATCGGAGATGAACAGTGAATACTCGTTCTTGCCGCTCATGCCATTGAGCAGGTCATCGACCAGGCCTGCCACAGGGCTGCTCATGTGCGCATGAAAACGCGGATTCTGGCGCAACAGGGCCGACAGCAAGGTCGAGCCGGAACGGGGCAGGCCGGAAATGAAATGCAGACTGCGCTCAGCCATAGACTGGGTTCCTGGTGAAGTAGGTGATAACGCTCTGGCTCATGACAGGAACAGCCGATGCCAGACACTTTGACCGCTCTCATCGATACCCAGGTGCTGGAACCCGGCGCGCTGGATCACACGGATACCAGCGGCGGTCTCCAGCTTCGGATTCTCGACAATGATCATCATCCCCACGGGCGCCTGAGCGTCGCCGGCATAGGCCAGCGCCAGTTGCTCGTAGGTATGGGTAAACAACCTGGGAGCCAGGCCAACGTCGCGGTGGTCCTCACGAATGAAGGTGCGATAGAACCAATAGAGCGCCCCGGCGCCGGGAGAGGCGCAATACACCGAGCTGACCCCAACGATCCGCCCCTCGGGGTCCAGGACCACACACGTAACCTCGAAGGTTCTGCGCCAGGCCTCGGCGGGATCGGGTATCGCGCCGGTTGCGCCCCAGAACGCGATGAGTTCGCTGCGCATCTGGGCAGTGACCTGCCCCCATACCCAGACGATCCGGTGATTTTTGAATGAGCTGATGGCCGACATGGCAGCTTCTCGTGTTGAAGGTCAGAGTGAAGGTTGGCTGCCATTGCCCGGGTAAGGCGTGCGCAGGCGAGTGTCGTTGAGGAACAGCTCGCACCACAGGCGCCATAGCTTGATCAGTCGTTGCTGCCCCCCCTCCTGGCGCAGATCCCGAGTGGCCCGGGCCAGAACGCTGGCAAAGGACTGGGCGTAGAGCCGGCAGCTGCTGCAATCGATGTTCGGCGTGCAGCATTTACCGGTGCTCTGGCTCAGGTCGGTGTTGTAGTGGCGCAGCGAGGGGGTCAGCAGTACGCCACAATCGCGGGTCACGGCGCCCGCACCCTGGGCATCGGGATACAGGCCCGCCGGGTCGTGAATCAGCGCATTGAAATCATCGTCATACAGAATCCGCTGCCCCGGTTGTTGCAGCAGCAGCCCGATACTGTCCCGGGCACGCAGGAGATCGTCGGTGCTCAGGACCAGGTTGTCGGCGGCGGTGCTGGTGATGTGGTATTGATCGGCGCCGGCTCCGCTGTCGATAAAGTCCAGGTACTTGCTGGTCGGGCTGTAGTGATTGAAGGTCAGGGCCAGACCGTTGTCCGCGCAGAGCTGGGCGATATACGGAATATCGTCGAGGTTGCGTGCGGTCAGGGTGAAGACGAAGACCGCCCTGGGGTCATTGCGATAGTTTCTGATCTGCTTGCTCATGGTGTCGGCACCGCGCAGTTCGCGGCTGCGCTCGGGGTTGCCCCAGAGCGACACATGCACGCGATAGTCGATCTCGGCACTCAAGCGCTTGATGCCGTTGGTGAACACCACGCCGTAAGGAATGTGCCGGCTGGCAATGAGCAACTTGTTCTCCGCCAGCGACGGCTCCGCCCCGCCGAAGTAGCCGTAGCGCACGCCTCGTGCGCCTTCGTCGGCGAAGAACCGCTCGATGCTCTGCAGGTCCTTCACATCCTTGTGCCCAAGATAGTCATCGCCTGAAAAGAAAAGACACCCTTCGCAGGTCAGGTTGCAGATCGAGGTGATGTCGTACTGGCTCGGACGAAGAGGCAACACTTCCTGGCGCAAGAGCCTCCAGAATTCGCTATCACTCAGCGATCGGGCACCTGATTGCTGCCCACGAGCAACGTCAAGGACGGCCATGCGGATGGCTCCAGCAATAACTCAAAGAGGTTGGGGGGACGACTCTGGGGGCCAGAGTCCGCGACAATCCGCCTGGAGGAAGCGGCAAAGTCAAAGTAATGGCGAAATAATGCCTAATTGACATCAGCCTGCCAACCTTTATATGTGTGTTTCATAATGTTTCTGCTGGAAGGCTGTGTTTCACTGAAAATCGGCACATAACGCCATTAATACGCCGATTCTCTCGCACTTTTATTCGCCAAAAAACTGACGGAAGTTCCATTGCCGCCAGCGCGGACGTCAGGGCCAGGCTTAATACGGTCAGGCGACCTGCTGTCGATGGCTGCCGATGCCTGGATTTGCGTAGGGTCGTGCGATGCGTGCAGTGCATTTTTTCTTCCCCGGCTCATTGCTGCTAAATGAGCATTAAATTCGCCGAGCATATTTGATCCGCTTTCACAGGCTTGACCGTGTGTCCAAGTTTCCAAACTATATTTTTACAACACGATCACGGAGGGAATGGCTGGAGGGGACGGAGGGAAGATTGCGCCCATGCTGGGCGCACAGCAAAAAGCCCCGCTCTTCTCTCGAAGGCGGGGCTTTTTTGGGCCTGGATGTTCAGCGTCGCTAAACCCTGTCAATCACAGCTGTGGATAAATCCGCTCATACAGTGCCACATCGCAAGGGCAATCGATCTCACCCCAGGGCTGGTTCGTCGGTGTCCCCCCGACCGGCACACCCGCCTCGATCAGCAATGAAAACAATGACGTCATATCGATTTGATCGCGCTGCTCGGCACTCAATCCGCCCAACTGCGCATTGAGTGCCTGCCAGCCCGAAGGTGTCAGTTTGAACAGCCCCATATACTGCCCCTGAATCTGTTCCAGAGTCTGGGCACGATGGCCAATCTCGCAGATCCGCTCGTTATCGATAGAAAAGCGTTCCATGTCCTCCAACGGCTGATCGAAACGCTGCTTCCAAAGCGCTACCGCCTGTGGGTCGTAACCCAGGTCAATGTCGTTACCGCTGGCCATCAGCGCACCGACCAGTTCGGGCGAATAGAAAATATCGCCATAGCTCACCACACAGGGCTGGGAGTCGAGCCATTCGTGGGCCGCGCTCAGCGACTGATGAATGCCCGTGGTACTCCAGAGCGGGTTGATGAACAGCCGATCGGCATAGGGCGCCAGCATTTCGCTGCGATAGCCGGCGACGATACCGACTTCACTGATACCAGCGGCACGCAAGGTGCGCACGGTTCGCTCGATCAACGGCACCCCGTTGAACTCCACCAGCGCTTTGGGTCGTTGATCGGTCAGCGCCCCCAAACGACTGCCACGGCCAGCGGCGAGAATAATTGCCTTCATTGTGAAACTCCATAAACCTGCCGGACCAGTGAAAGGTCGGCGCTCTCCAAATGTTCGTTGCGTTCAGGGTGCCACATCACAGCGGTGTGGCCTGCCTCTGGGTTACTGACCGCCTCGATGACGCCGTCCTCACCCATCCCATCGATTTCATAGCCGGGTGGAACGGCACGAAAACCGTAATCGTGAAACGAGTTGACCCGGCGGACCTCGCCCCGATAGCGAATGTCGTGAGCCCCCACATGCTCGGTGACCGGCTCCAGGATGGCCCCTGCCCGTGTGAGCATGACCTGCATGCCGCGACAGACGCCCAATGCCGGAAGGCACCGTTGCTGTGCCCACATCAGCAACAGGGCTTCGGTGTCATCCCGGCAATCGGCGACACCCGACAACGCCTGACAACTGCCGCCACCGGTCAACAGCACACCGCTCGGCCGCAGTTGCTCAAGCAGGCCTGCGGCAACCTCGGGGTTGTTCGGCAGGTAGACCGGTTGCACGCCGCAACGCGCGAGAAAAGTGCTCCAGCGTTGGTCGATTGCATCTCTCCACTCGCTGCGCCCGGTATCGAACAGCCGAAGCATGGTCACCGCAACCAGGGTCACGCCAACACCTGAATACGGCGCTCGGCACAATCGAGAATCAACCGTTTGCTCGCCAGCAGGCTGCGGAATTTCACCTCGCCGACCCCGATAGCGGCCGGAATGGCGAACTCTCGGGCGCGAATCGACATGTGGGAATTCTCGCCACCGTAAGCCGTAATGAACCCAGCAATGCGACGGGTGAAAATCCAGTCGAAGCCCGGGTCGGCATTCTCGATCAGTACGATGCAACCCTCGATGTCGTGCTTGCTCGCTTCCTCTGCCCGCAACACCGCCACTGGCGCTTCGGTGGCGCTGCGGGTGATGAAGTTGGGGTTACAAGACTCGATTGCATGGGACAGCAGGTCATCGGGCTTACAGACGATGACCGGCGTGCGTATGCCCTGAGTCGATTGCCAGCGCGCCCGGTTACTGACGATTTTGTGGTGAATCGCCTCCAGCCGGACCTCCTCCAGGTTGCCGAGAAAATCACCGAGTCTGGAAAAACTCAGTTCTTCGCCGCTCAACTGGTGACTCTCGCCCCAATTCGTGAGCGCCTGAAGCGCCTGGGAAACGAACGCGCCATACAAGTATTTGACCTTCTCCCGAGCCGCTACGGCCGCATCCAGGAACTTAAAAAAATGCTCGGCCGAGACTCGCAGGTGACACTCGTCGAAGGCTTGCTGGACAGCGTTTTTGATTTCGCGGCTGATTACCCGCGGGCCATCGTCGCGATGGGCGCGTTGCGGCGGCGTAGTCCAGTCGAAGTAAGCGTCGGGTGTCTCGTCATAACGCGCCACTCGCAGGTCGTAAGTGCCAGGGCGCACGTGGCCATGCAGACGCAGGAACGCTTCTTTATGGAGGATGCGGAAATCGTCGGCCATCTTGCGCCCGACGGTATGCACACCGCCGATCAGCGAATCGGTAAAACCTGCCGGGATCCGCTGCAGACTCTCCAGTGACTTGATCACTGCCGTCGCGACAAACGCAGCGCGGGCGACACCGGAGAACACTTCGCCGACGACCTTGGCATCGGCGAGAGCATGGCGCAAACCCTGCAGAGGATCTTCGCGGTGGTTGTTGCCACGGGCCAGCCGCTCGACCTTTTGCTCGATGCGCGGCAGTCGCGTCA
The DNA here is from genome assembly GCF_059420925.1 of Pseudomonas sp. GW821-FHT03C07. Taxonomy (NCBI): domain Bacteria; kingdom Pseudomonadati; phylum Pseudomonadota; class Gammaproteobacteria; order Pseudomonadales; family Pseudomonadaceae; genus Pseudomonas; species Pseudomonas sp. GW821-FHT03C07. The sequence goes on along the minus strand of NZ_JBWKUQ010000013.1, from coordinate 180,142 downwards.
GGTCCGAAAAAAACGGCCCGTCCGCCGAAATGATGTGCTCGGTGACGCTTTTCAACTCCGCCAGGTAGAGCTCGCGCTGAGCAACGTTCAGCCCTTTGAAGGCTGGAATGTCATCTGCCGGCAGGATCGCCAGTTGCGGGGTAAAACAGGTAGGAATGATCGAGAACTCAATCTTGTCATGCAGCGCCTGATGGGCAGCCAGGTGCTCGCAGCATTGGGTGACCACCGAGTTGACGATCGTCAGTGGCAGCGCTGCGGGAATGAACGACTCCACGCTGTAAGGAATGCAGATATAAGGTGAGCCGCTGAACTGATGCATCAACGGCTTGTTGCGCATATCGCGGTAACCGTAGCGGAACCGCGCGGATGCCCAGTTCACATCGGTGATCAGCTCCTTGTAGAGCGAGTACGCCAGGGGCCGCGGCTTCACGCCGATCATCTCGGCGGGATTCCAGTCAGGCATCAGCCCCAGAAAGGCGTTGAAACTGTGCTCGGGTTGCCGGGTCTTTCTGGCCAACCTTTCGAGCAGTGCCACTTCGCAATCGAGCACCGCGCGCAGGGCGAAGTCTGACTGCGCGTCGATTTTTTCCACGCCCTGCCCCGTCATCGGCCGAACCTGAAACAGCAACGGACCGTCCTCGGTGATGGCGAACTCGATGTCCAATGCATCACGTTCTGTCAGGCACTCGACTTCCGCGAGCAAGGCGAACAGCCCTTTGAGTGCCGCCGGTTCGGAACCGGCCGCAGACTTGATCGCCACAAACGAGTGAACGATGCCGGTCCCCGCCGTGACGCCATCAGTGCCGTGCCCGGGCACATAATCCACCACGTAATATGGCAGACCGGTTTCCGGGTCACGGGTCATCGCCACGCCCGAGGCCTGCACGCCGGTGGCCATGCTCTGAATCAGCACTTCATCGAAATCGCTGGCCTGCCCGTAAGAGCCGATTACCTGTTCGATGGCTTGCTTCAACGCCACCGGCCCGCGTACATCGGCGACCGAGTCGTACATCCCGGCACCCGATGTGCCGTCCTGATCCTCGGACAGGCTACTGGAGCGCACGATCATCGGATGATCGCCAAAGCGCTTTTCACAGTAATCCAGGATGGCCTGGGGTTTGCTGCGCCAGTTTCTGACCGTGAACCGGTGCAACGGCAGCACGCGGCCGGTCTTCAGAAACGGGGCCAGGCTTTCCAGAGTTCCGGCCTTCCCGGAAAACTCGAAGGGACTGGCGAGCGTCATTGACTGCATGTCGTCTTCCATTGTTAGAGGTAATTACATTCCCTTGTGGGCAGCGATGACCACCAGGCACCCGGCATGAAATCGGCTTAATCCAGCTCAGGGCCGGTGTACTTCGCCAGTTCGTTGCCGTACAGCAGCGACAGTTCAGCCAGGAAGCTGTTGCCCTTTTTCGCCGCCGCGTAAGGGCAGCTATCGAGCACGATCACGTGGCCAATGGTCCCGATATTGCCGGTGTAGACGCTCACCTGCTGACCCGGAACGACGTGCGCGGTGCAGAACTCGATCTGGTATTTGTCCAGCAGCGGTTGCAGCGTGCGCGGGTCGTAACTGTCGGCGATCCGGCCACCATGGCGCGATGCGACGGTGACCACGGTGCCTGCGGTTTCAATCAAGGAGTCGTCGATCTTGATCTTCTCGCCCAGGTGCAGACGGATGAGCATTTCGAACGGATCGATGCCAGTCAGCATCCGGTACATTTGCGGCGCGACACTGCCCATCATGCGGGCGTTGATCTCCACCAGGCAGGGTCCTTTTTCGTCCCGCAGCAACTCGACGTGATAGAGCCCGATATCCAGCTTCAAGGCACTGAAGACCTGCTGAACATAGGCTTTGATTTCATCGCGTGCGGTGTTGTCGAGACCCGATGGCATGGTCGCCGTCATCTCGAGAATTTCGTTGTAGTCGGCACGGAAACGAATGGTGGTGGCATAACACGACACCACGCCGTCCTGAACGATGACTTCGGCCGAATGCAGCGTACCGTTGACGTATTGCTCGACCAGGTAATCGCGGCTGACCAATGCATCGATCATCGGATCGGAATCGGCACGGGCCTGGCGAATGGTCTCGACGAATGCATCGAAATCACGCTGAGTGAAGCAGATCGCAGAAAACTGCTTGGAGAACCCGCGGGTCGGCTTGACCACAAACGGCAGTGCCAACTGAGGCGCGATGCCTTCGGCCAACTGGCTCTCGCTCAAGACCTGAAAGTCAGGCGAGCGCACATTGTTCGCGCGCAGGGCTTCGCGCAGACGACTTTTGTACACCGCGCCACAGAGGTTTTCGTAGCTCGGATAGCGAGTACCGAGGAACTCGGCCTCCCGGGCCACGGCGACGATTGCGGCTTCGGACGTGGAGATCAGCGCGTCGATTTTTCGACTGGCGTTGAGCTCTGCCAGCACGTTATGAAATTCGTCGCCTTCCAGTGAGTCGACGCGGATGTATTCGTCCACATGTTTGAGGTACGGCTCGATTTTCGAGTGATCGCCTTTGACCGAAATCGTCAGGAACGAGGTATCGCGTTGATGAATAAAAGTGACATGACACCCCAGGCGCTTGGCAGCTTCGAAGGCCAGCAGGCCGCTGACTGTGCTATCGACCAAAACGACATGTTTCATAGAACGCTCCGTGTAGTTATGAGTGGTAGAGGAGAAAACTGCTCAGGGAAAACGCAATTGCAATGAAGGCAACGGTGGGGATGGCCTTGAACTTGGGCAGCTTAAGGTTCGTCACTTGCAGCACCGCGATCAGAAATGTCAGAAACAGCACGTCATGGGGGGCGACTTTGCCGGCCGCAATGGCCTGGAACGCCAGCGCAAACAGTAAGCCGGAATAGGTCGTCGGCAGCCCGCGATAACCGACCGGCGCATTGGGGTCGTTGAGGGCGAAGACAGTCAGACGCAAGACGCCGGACAGCACCAGTGCGCCGGCCGCGATGACCGCCAGGGAAGAAGGAAACAAGAGCACCAGGATGAGCGCCGGGGCGACACTGAAGTTCAGCAGGTCGGCAAAGCTGTCCAGGTGTTTGCCAAAGGCGCGGCGTGGCGCATTACCCGCCAGATAAGTTCTTGCAATATGCCCATCGACAAAGTCGAGTATGGCGGCCAGACAAATAACACTGGCGGCATAAGAAAGACTGCCCCGTTGCGCTGCGACAACTGCCACGAAGGACAAGAGTATATTTAATATTGTAACCCAGTTAGCCAGATCCAAAAAACGAACGAACGGAAACACCGGCGCTATATAACGCATAGGTCATGACTTCCTTGTCAGATGTGAAACTTGATTAAATAGTTTGCTCGACAGGTTTCAAAACAAACGAAAAGAGCGTACTTGCCACCCCATAAACGGCAGCAAACACCGCACTGGTCCACAACAGGCCAACTTGCTCAACCAGTAATGAACCCAATAATATGGTGACCATCATGCCGACATAAACACCGGCATATTGAACAGACGCCACCAGCGGCATGGCATTCGCTGGTGTATTGAGCACCACATCGGACTGCAGTTTGAAAAAAGCCAGTTCGAAGAAAAAGATATAGAAAAAGTAGGCGACGTAACTGGAGATCAACCCGCCGCCGTAAGCCGCGGTGATCATGAACAACGCACTGGCCGTGGCCATGGACGCTGGCGCCAGTCGGTGGCCACGCTTGTTCAGCTTGTAGTACAGAATCGCACCGGCCAGGGCGGCGATGCTATTGACTGCTTGTAGGAGCCCAACATATCCCTCGGACAATCCCAGCACGTGAGCCGGCAGGATAATCCGCGAGACGTTGAAAAAACCCTGATAAACGCTGACGAAAATAATGAAACTCCAGAAGCTGCGGCGCAGTTCGGGGTTGGCTTTCATCAGGTTGGAAAAAGTCGCGATCAGCGCCAGAGGCTGCGCGACAGAGGGCGCTGCCGGCCGCTCGACCCTGGGCAGCAGGAAGGCGGCGAGCGCGGCGATAGCGAGCAGTACGGCGGTGATCGCCAAGGCCTGCCATGGCATCATCTCGCCTTTGACCAGGCCCATGGTCGCTCCAGCAATACCGCCAGCGATGAACTGCGCCGTCAGTGTCAGGGGAACGGTAGATTCGACGTTTTGCGAATTGAAGTAACACTTGATCGCGACGATGCGACCCACACGCTGCAACGCATCTAGAGTGCCGATGGCAATACCACCGACAATGGCAAACAGAACAACACTGGGAAGAAACGAATACACAATCACTACCACCAGCAGAGCCAGGGCATTGGACAACAGCAACAAGGTGCGCGGGGAAACCCGGTCGGCCACTCGATAGATCTGCCCTACACATAAAACAGGCAACACCATTGGCGAAAACAGCACGACCTGAGAATACAGCAGATTGCCGGTTTCTTTATAGGTGTAATAAGACAGGTATATATAACTCAGCGTGGATGCACATATAGCACAAAGATTGACGATCCAGATGAGGACCGTAAGGTTTTTGGACGAATATGAAATACGCATATGATCCTTCACCGAGTAGCTTCCTTTTAACCACTCGCACGTTATCGTAAAAAAAAATTCCTGGCAATATTTTTTAACAAAAATGTCACATACTTCTGAGCGAATCATGCCTCGCACTATTTCAGTGCAAGCTTTGCACTTCAACATCACCGCACCGTGACGAAGTTAGCGCCAGAAACACCCGGTCAGATAAAGAATTATCAGTATTTATGATTATTGAATAACCGTCCGTTAAACAGCCTGGCGAGGTTGCACCAATAAAACTTGAGACCGTATCAGTGCAACCTTTCCGAACATCGGGTTGCACCCTCTTCCTTCGCAGCACACAAAACCCTTCCCCTTTGCGTCATCGCCACCCCCCGCGAGACGGTTGCAAAGCGCCATCTCCTGCGGCAATCAATGCCTCCAATCCTCTTGAGTAACCGCGAGCTTGCCCATGCAACGGTGACGTAATGGCGCCGCCTCGATCGGCGCCACACAACCTTTCCCTAACCCTTAGCACCACGGGTCCGCCTGCAGGGAGCGTCAACTCACTTTCCAGTCCGAGACGTCAGTGGTGCGATTGCTGAGGTCATCATGAACGCTCCCCCCCTTTACCGTCAGTTAGCCAAGCACTACCTCGACGCAATCCGCAGCGGTACCTTGAAAACCGGTGAACGCTTTCCCTCCATTCGCCTGATGATGGAGAAACACGCCGTCAGCTTGTCGACTGCGGTGCAGGTTTGCCGGCAACTCGAGGACTACGGTGTTCTGGAAGCTCGCCCACGCTCCGGAAACTTCATTCGCCAGCCCGACATGCTACCCAAACCAACTCCGACCGCACCTCCCCCGCCCCTTGATACAGGCGTTTACGTCGGCATTCACGAACAGGTGTCATCGGTGCTCAAGGCCAGCCAGCGCGCCTCGATCAAAGTCAATTTCGCCAGTGCCTACAGCGCGCCCGAACTCTATCCGTTGAAAATTCTGCAGACCCATATGCTCAAGGCGTTGCGCCAGGATCAACATTTGCTAGGAGCGCCCGGCTCTGCCTGCGGCAATACTGCTTTGCGCAATATCCTTGCCCGACGAGCGCTGACCACCAAGGCCAACCTGACAGCGGACAGGATCGTTATCACCAACGGCGCCACCGAAGCGATCAACCTGGCCTTGCGGGCCGTGACCCAGCCGGGCGATACCGTGGCAGTGGAGTCGCCGACCTTTTACGGGCTGCTGCAAATTCTCGAAAGCCTGAACCTGCAAGTGCTGGAAGTCCCCGCCACGGCTCACGCCGGAATCAATCTGTTCGCCCTCGAACAACTGTTGCAGGGCCCCGAGCGGATACAGGCGCTGATCGTCATTCCCAACCTGCACAACCCGCTGGGCAGCATCATGCCCGATGCCAACAAGGCGCGGCTGGTGCAACTGTGCGCCGAGCACGACACGGTGCTGATCGAAGACGACACCTATGGCGACCTGGTCGATACCGAGCAGCCGCTGTCCACGCTCAAACACTGGGATCACACCGATAACCTGATCTATTGCGCATCGCTGAACAAAACCCTCGCCCCCGGCATTCGTCTGGGCTGGATCAGCGCAGGGAAATGGCACGATCGGGTAGAAATGCTCAAACACACCCAGTCCCGGGGATGCGAGGCGTTGTCACAATTGGCGGTCAGCGCGTTCATGAAGACGCCGTCCTATGAACGTTACCTGCGAAGATTGAGGAAAACTCTGACTCAACAACGGCAACAGATGAGCGCCGCAATCACTCGTTATTTCCCTGAAGGCACCTGCGTGACCAACCCGCAGGGCGGCACGTTGTTGTGGGTGGAACTGCCTAGCCAGCATTCATCCATGGCGTTTTTCCATGAGGCATTAAAGGCCGGTATCCAGATATCCCCCGGCGATATCTTTTCGAATGCCAAGCGCTTCAACCATTTCGTACGCATCGGCTGCGGCGCACCCTATTCACCGCGCATAGATGAAGCAGTCGCGACATTAGGTCGACTGCTCAAAAGACAGGGCTAAACACACCTTTTGTAGCAGCTGCCGAGCCCGCGAGCCTGCGTTCGGCAGCTGCTACACCATTGAACGTAGCCTTCAGAGGGGGTTTTCGTGGAGGCAGATGATGTGCGGATCGTCATGCCAATGAGGGAAACGCTGGGCGATCTGCGGGTCGTGGCCGGGAATCACGTGGTCCTCACCGTCGGCCAGGCTGTCGATCAGGCTGAACGCCTCAAGGGTCTGTGCCAGGTCATCGAGAATCGGGAATGGACTGCGCTGGCGTATGTTGGCCCACAAGTGCGCGGCATCCGAGGCCAGAACGATCCAGCCGCGCTGGGTCGCGACCCGCACCACCTGACTGCCGGGGGTATGGCCGCCCACAGGGTGCAAGGTCACGCCGGGGATCACCTCGACGCTACCGTTATGCAAGCGCAACCGACCTTCGAACAACGGTGGCAGCGCCGACATCACGTCCTCGACCTCGTAGGTTTTGTTCAGCGTGCGATGGGCCATTTTCGGCCCGGTGCAAAAGCGCAGCTCCGCCTCCTGCAAATGCACCGTGGCCATCGGAAACAACCCAAGATTGCCCGCGTGATCCCAATGCAAATGGGTAAGGATCAGGTTGTCGATCTCCCCCGGATCGATGTCCAGTTGGCGCAATGAGTCTTCCGGCAGGCGATACATCTGGCGGTTGCGCCGATCCGCCGTGGCCGGTTGAAAACAGGTGTCGACCACCACCACATGCTGATCATTGCGAATGACCCAGAAATAGTAGTCCAGCGGCATGGACGCCGCAGGATCACCGCAACAGGCGTCGTAAAGAAAATTCTCCCGGGCGGTGCGTTGGGCGTTGGCGCCGACACGAATGGCGAATACTTCGTACACAGGAACGGACATGGGCATCTCCTGAATCAGGCCGGCTGTGCGACAGCGGTGGTTTTGAGTGTCGGACAGAAGTCAAAATCGATGTCATCGATAATGCCCAGATCCTGTGCCAGCCGATGCAGCCCGCTGTAGTCGCGCATGATCGTCGCGTTTTTACTGCTTTCCCGAGTATCGGCAATAATCAGCGCGGCATTCTCGACCCCCAGCTGCGTCAGAATCGCCTCCCACATCGAGTAGTCCTGAGCGACAAAAGCACTCAGTGCGATCGACAAAGTGCGAGTGAAAAATTCCCGCTGAGTCGCCAGCATATTCCCGTACATGACCTTGGCCACCTCGGCGAGGACTTTGCTGTGGGCATACTCGTCGCGGTTATGCAGTTCGGCCACTCGGCGGTTTTGCGGTTGAATGCTCTGGTCATCAGCGAGCAGGTCCAGATAAGCGTTGACGCTGATCTCCGCGATCACCGCGAAGGTGATCGCCGCCAGATCCCGCTGCCAGGGTTCTGCCAGTTTTTCACGCAGGGCCGCCAGCCGCAAATAAGTCACCGATGGAGGCAAATCCAGTTCCTGCTTGAGGCCACGCTGCGCCTTGGTCCGCTCGATGGCCCGCAGATGCAAGAGCGTGTGGTAGTGCTCGTCGATCAGCATCTGCTGCATGGCTTCACGGTAATGCCAGTTGTCCTTGCCCAGGTATTGATTGGCGATGACGCTCAACGCCGGGTTCACTACGTGTTCTTCAGCGGTGACCGTGCGCAGGTTGTAGCCGATCCAGCCCCAGGTCAGCACCGCGCTCTTGAGTTCATCGCTCAGCGCCTGGAATTTGGGGTGATGGAAAAACGGCACCATGCTTTGCGGATAATCCGCACGCGCCGGATCAAACACTTCGCTGATCCCGGCCTTGTCCGGTGCACAGACCGTGGCTCGTTTGGCCCACGCCTGATTCAGGCGTATCACCAGTTGATGATCGACCTTGGCAATCTCGATTGCTGTTTGCATGACTCGCTACCTGTAGGATGCGTACCCGCTGAGGGGTACACCAATGGATAAAGGACGACGGATAGATCAGGCCAGCCAGTAGCGGGTCAGGTTACGCGCCGGATCACTGTATCGACTGCGGGCATGGATCATTCGCCAGTTGTCCCAGATCAGCATGCAGCCATCGGGGATCAGCACCGGCGTGTTGTGCCGCACAAAATAGTCCTCGCCCAGTGCCGCAAATCTGGCCAGCGGCGATGAACTGTTTTCGACCTGCGACTGACGCAAATCGTCCTTCGATGGATTCACATCGCCATAGTGGAACTGGTTGTAGCTGAAGCGGAAAATGTCGCCGTCCTCCGTAGGTGTCAGGATGTACTCCTCGACCCTGCGCTGCGCAGCCTCGCCAGGTTTGGCGGTGGCGACGAACTCTACCGGGGTGTCGTTGATCCATTGCCGCAACTGCGGGTCGGCACTCTCCAGGTAGGAGAGAAACTCGAGCCCGTCCACCAACCCCGTATGCCCGCCACCACACGTGGCCTGTCGATGGCAATGTAACGCCAGATAACGCGGCGGCGGCCCATAGACTGGCGCTTCGGTGTGTGGGCCGATGCCGTTCATGCTCTGGGAGTACGGCAGGTCTTCGTACCCCGGCTTTCGGGTGATGGCGAAAGCGGTCTGCCCATTGAATTGCGGTATGACCGGGCCGAACGCGTGCAGCGTGCCTTCGACATCGTCGGCGAACTCGTCCGGCGTCAGCACCGTCCAGCCATGCACCGACAATTCTTCATGGCGGTGGGCCAATGAAACGTAAGGTCGAGACGTAACAATCCCTTGATCTGACATGGTGAAATTCCTGGCTGTTTATCCGGCGTTTACGGTTGAGGTGTAAGCTGCAATGAATTCGCTGCACGCGGGGCCCGGTCGATAGAGCTGTTCATCGATGCTGCGCACGGGTGTGATTTCGGCGGCGGTGCCAGTCAGAAAACACTCATCGAAGTCGCCGAGCTCAGCAGGAACAATGGTTCTTTCGAGCACTTGGTAATCCAGCGTCTTGGCCAGTTCGATGACAGTCTGGCGGGTGATGCCGTTGAGGAAACAATTCGGCACCGGGGTGTGCAACGTCCGACCTTTGACGAAGAACACGTTGGCACTGGTGGCTTCCGCGACGTTGCCGCGCCAGTCGAGCATCAAGGCATCGTGGTAACCGTTGTTTTCAGCGTCATGCTTGCTGAGCGTGGCAATCATGTAATGCCCGGAAGCCTTGGCTTCGAAGGGGCTGCTGGCCGGCGGCGGACGGCGCCAGGTGGCGGTTTTCAATCGGATCCCGGCCATATGCGCCGCCGGATCGAAATAGCTCGGCCATTGCCAGCAGGCGATTGCCACATGGACGGTGTTGTAGCGAGCCGAGGTGGAAATCATTTCACTGCCGCGCCAGGCCACTGGACGCAGGTAGCCGTCGACGACGTTGTTGCGCTGCAACAGCTCATGGCTGGCCTGTTCCAGTTCGGCGAGTTCATAGGGAATGACGAAGTCCATCAACTTCGCCGATCTATACAGGCGTTCGCTGTGTTCGCGCAGTTTGAAAATCTTGCCGTTATAGACGCGCTCGCCTTCATACACGGTGCTTGCGTAATGCAGGCCATGGGTCAGCACATGCAGCCGCGCCTGTGACCACTCAACGAACTCGCCGTCGAGCCAGATAAAACCTTCACGCTGATCAAACGGGATACCGCTCATGCCATTACCTCCGCAAATTTGATGAAAGTTCCTACGCGGTCGCGAGGACGACCGGTATCAACCTGAGGGCCGTCACGGGCTCCGCCTGAAAGAAGAACGAGCGCTCGCCGAACGCCGGCAGCAACTCGTCGAACCAGGTCGCCTGGGGATCGAAGCGCGCGTAGAAGGTGCGCAACACCCATTGCGGATCACGAGCCTGGAGGAACTGCAGCACAAAGACTTTTTCCCCGGCGACGGTTTCGATGCCGTTGATCAACACCTTTCCATAGAAGGTGCTCATGGACGGCCCGCGAACCGTGCGCGCCAGCCCGGACACCGTGCGATAGGCCGCCTGGAAGATCTCGAATGCCCGAGCCAGCGGCATCGCGAAGTAGTGGCTGGGGCCGGTATCGCGCTCGATGAACATGTAATAGGGAATGGCCCCGAGCCGGACGCCTTCGGTCCAGAGCGCGGCCCAATCGGCAGGGCTTTCGTTGATGTGCCGAATCAGCGGCGCCTGTATGCGCAGGGTCGCCCCGGTGGCGCGAATGCGTTCGATGGCACGACGAGCGATGTCCTGTTTGATCTCCACCGGGTGGTTGTAGTGGCCCATGATCGACAGGTTTTTCCCCGTCGCAACGATCCGCTGAAACAGCTCCAGCAGCGCGGGCGCATCCTTGTCGGTGACAAACCGTTGCGGCCAGTACGCCACCGATTTGGTGCCGATGCGGATGCTTTTCAGGTGGGGCAGTTCCAGTAACGGCTCGATGTAAGCGGCCAGGGAACGGGTGTTCATGATCATCGGATCGCCGCCGGTGATCAGCACATCGGTGACCTCGGTGTGCACCCGCAGGTAACTCAACAGCTCCTGGGACTCACGAGCATTGAACTTGAGTTCTTCCTCGCCGATGAACTGCGCCCAGCGGAAACAGAAGGTGCAATAGGCGTGACAGGTCTGACCCGCCCCTGGGAAAAACAGCACGGTCTCCCGGTACTTGTGCTGTATGCCCGACAGGATTTTTCCGTCGAGGGTGACGCCGTTGTGCGTCAGCTGCCCCGCCGGATGAGGGTTCATGCGCAGCCAGATGGCCTCGATCCGCCGCTTGATGGCGGCGGCATCATCCTGCTCGATCAGCTGCTTGAGGGACTCGTATTCGTCCGCCAGCAGCATGTCCTTGTGGGGAAAGGTCATCCGGAAAATCGGATCGTCCGGTATGTTGTCCCAGTCGATCAACGTCCCCAGTACATAGTCGTTGGTGCGAAACGGCATGACCTTGGCAACCACGGTCATGGCTTCCTGCAACGCTGGCGTCAGTTTCTGCCAGTACGGCGTCTCACGTATGGTGCGTGAGTTATAGGGTTTGTATCTTTCCTGCTCCGACATTCCCTGCATGGCAGCGCTCCTGCTGATTTCTTGTCGTTTTTTATTGAATGGCTGGCGCTGCGCGCGCTATATCCATCCATGCTCGGACACTGTCGCGATCCCATTGCCGACGGACATAGGCAACAAGACGCACGGGGACCTCATCACCATTGGCGACCAGGCGGTTGAGCATGATTGCCAGGTCGGTATCGGCAATGCTCCATTCGCCGAACAAATGATCGGCGCCCTCTTCCAGCAACTGATCGGCCACAAAAAACAATCGATCTACGGCAGCCAGGGCATCACCGGACAGTGGATTGTCTTTCCTGCCGAAATAAATAAGGTCTGCCGGGCGCTCTTTGCGAATGACCAGCAGATCGCTGCGCAACCAGGCCTGTAATTGACGAGCCCGCGCTCGGCTCTTGATATCCAGGGGCAATAACTTTTTATGACCCGCGGAGATTTCATCCAGGTATTCGGCAATGGCCGAAGATTCCGACAAGGCAAAATCGTCGTGAACTAACGTGGGGATTTTGCAGGTCAGCGAGAGATCACGATACGTCGCTTTATAGTTCTCTCGACTTTTCAAATCCAGTGCAATCAACTCGAATGAAAGTTGTTTTTCCTTGAGCGCAACAAAGACCGACATGGCGAACGCACTGACACAGTCCGCACCAACATAAAGTTTCAGCTTCCGGTTTTCCATAGAACACTCCATCTCATTAACCGCGCGAACTCGCGCCACTGAAAGCCGTGTTGTTTTTTAGTTAACGCGCAACGGAAGTGATCGTAGTTAGTTCACCGTTAGTTGAATAGATACAGAATTCTGCTGTTTCTATCGATACAGAAAGTCAGCATTTGCAAACGGTTCTATGCGCGCAATCGCACCGAAAACCGGGCGAGCGCGTGGAGAGGAAGGCGAGTTCGGGAGGGGGTCGATAAAAAAAGGGAATAAACAGACGTTTACTCCCTGGGTAAAACGAGGATGGATCAGGGTTGGGCGGTGATCAGCCCGTGACTGTCGGCAAAGTTCGAGAGCAGTGCCATTTGCGGCATGTTGCTCATGTTCAGCATCGCCAGCTGCTCGTCGCTACTGGTGTTGACGAAGCCGTGTTTAGTCCAGGCTGGCACCAGCAGCACGTCGCCGCTACTGACGCTCGCTTCATCGGCATCACCCAGCGTCAACGTGCCGTTTCCGGACTGAATGACAAACAGATGCCACCAGGAATGGGAATGCCCATTAAGCACCGCACCGGGGGCCAACCATTGCATGGCAACCGCCATACCGGGCGTCACTTCACAACCGTCAATGCTCTTGTCGTGGGCCAGCGTAACGATATCGACTTCGCTGTCATCAGGGGTTCGGCGCATGTCCGCCAGTTCAGTTCCTTTCCACACCCGTGGACTTACCGGGCGGTGGTGCAAACTCTGGCGAAAATCCTTATATGAAAAAAACGCACCTTGAACGTTATCCATTGCGAATCTCTTCTCATTCTGCACACTTGAGCGGCCGAACCTTATGGCAACGGTTCAGCACTGTAAAGCCGTACCGTTTGCTCTTATAACGCCGATGGGAGCAGGACAGCGATCATCTCCAGTTCTATCGCCGCGTTTTTCGGCAATTGATAAACCCCGACGGTTGTTCGGGTATGTTTACCGGCATCTCCCAGCACATGACTGAATACATCCGATGCGCCATTCGCCACCTCACTCAAATCAACAAAATCCGCCGTAGACTTCACATAGACGGTTATACGAAGCAGCGACTTTATTTTATCCAGCGAACCGATCGCATCAACGATCAACGCCAGTCCGCGCATCGCACTGATACGGGCTGCCGCTTGCGCATCCGTGAGGCTGAGCTCCAGGCCCACTCGGCCGGGATACTGAACCTTGCCATTCATTAGCGGCACCAGACCACTGACATACAGTTCATCGTGATGCCGAATCAGCGGCGCGTAATGCCCACCGGCGGTGTTCTCGCCATAAATGTCATGGCCGAGTTCTTTTGCCAGGGCGATGAAGCGTTCGTCACGAGTCATTCGCTCAATCATTTGCTCAATCCTCTGTATAACCAGTAGCTCGAAAAACGCCGATCACGGTGGATCACCCCATGACGCTCAAAGCAGGCTCGATGGCCGATGCAACGCCGGTGACCTTGATTCGTGACTCGATCGCCTCTGCCAGACGCAGCAGGTTGTCGCTGAGTTGCGCGTAGTCCTCGCTGAACAACACGATGTGGCCGATAAACGAGGTGTTGTCCTGCACCAGCGCCGTGACCGAATCACCGACCTGCTTGGCATACACCGCCTCCACCAGTTCGATGTTCATTTCAAGGGCCAGTGATTCAACGTCCGGCGCTGTACGCAGAGTGCCGCCGAACGGCGCCCTGAGCAGGCGAATGCCGCAATAACCACGAGCGACCGGATCATGGTGTTCGGTCTTGCCCTCCACGGCCCATCTGACCCAGCGCTCCCACGGGTCGAAATCGACGAACGCCCGCCGGGCCAGATCCCAGATGTGCATGCCGCCGGGGCGCATGTTGGTTTCCACCGCCGAAGTCAGGCCGTCGGCGCGCATGAAAATCTCGTTGTGATAGGCGCCGTTATCCAGCGAGACCAGCCCGGACATGTGCCGACCGGCCGCCGCCAGTCGAGCCTGGACGTCCGCCGCCAACGGGGCGGGCACGACTTGCTGGATTTCTGCGCGGTAGGCGCCTTCGGTGGTGGTCTTTTCGGTGACCCAGGTACTGCCGGCTACGTAATCCCAGCTGTATTCCAGAGCGCTCTGGATCAACTCTTCAAGGACAATCCCGCCTTCGCTATAAGGTTTGAGCGCCTGCCAGGCTTCCTCGCACTCGGACACCTGATGGATGACCCGACAACCTCTGCTGGCGCCTTCGCAAGCGGGTTTGATAAAGGCTTTGCCGCCCAGTTCGACAACCCGCTGGCGCAGTTCGGCAAGGCTCTCGATGCGCGCGCAAAACACCGGGCGGTAATCTTCCGGCGAGGCGCTGGCAACGGCTTCCAGCTGGCGAAAAATCTGCTTATCCAACCCCGCCCGCGCCTCGCCAAGAGTAATGCCGGGCAGCCTGAAATGCGTGGCCAGCGCTGCGCCGAGCAACACTCCTCGGTCGGAAAAGGGCAGCACGCCGATCAGGTTCCAGCCATCAGCACTGAGGAAGTCAGCCACCAGATCGACGGAGTCTGCAACGTCTGCCATTGCCAGCGAGGTGGTGCAGACGTGATCCGCCACATGACGGTCCTCGGGCTGAATCTGCTCGACCAGAAGGATGATTCGGGCGTCGTAGAGCGTCTTGCAGAGGTCGCGCAGCTTCTGGATATCGTGAACCCGATTGCCGTTGTACCCGACCACTACTACGCATGAAGTCTTACTCATGAAACCCCCGACCAGTGAAGTGAAAAACGGACCGCGATGAATCAGTCGTGCAGGGACGCATTGGACTTACGGTTGAGGTAGTACCAGGCCAGAATCCCGCCGGCGCCGATCAAGGCCAGTACCACTGCGTTGTAGGGCTGCGGCGCGACCCGCATGATCAGCACCGTCAGCCCGGCACCGACGCCGAGGGACACTTCCTTGACGAACATGTTGTTCTGCTTGACCGAGAAGTAATCGAGGTAGCTGAACGCGCACTCGGCGATGGACAGCAGCGCCACCCAGATCAGCGCACCGGCGAGGGTTTCCACGTGGAAGGCAGCGGGCGACGACAGTACCGCAAAGCCGCCGACGATGATCCCGATCACGGTGACCACTTTGAAGCGTCCGGTGCGCTCGATCAGATTCATCACCGGCACCTGGGCGAACACCACCACGGCGCTGTTGAGGATCAGCATCAGGCCATACCAGGCCGGCAATTCACCGGTCTTGAGCAGGATCGCTTGCGGCAGGATCGAGAACACACCAAACAGCTTGATGCCCATGATGATGCCGGCGATCACCCACGGCAGCTTGTTGCGCCAGCCGCTGCCGTCCTGGATGGCGGCACGAGGGGCGACCGGTGGAACGGTGAACGTTGCGCCCATGGCGATGGGCAGGCACATCAGCACAAAACCTGCGGCGCCGAGAAAAAACAGGGTCGGGGTCAACAAGGGTGACAGCAGGATCAAACCCGCCACCAGGCTGCCCATGTTCATCGCGACTCGGTTGTAGGCCGCGCCTTCTTTGGTCTGAGCCGCTTCACTCTTGATCAAGTAACCGGCGATGGCGATGCCGTAGGCAAACAACGCCGCAGCGAACATCACCAGGCCCTGGTTACTGGTCACCGCGAGCAACACCAGCCCGAGGGTTGCGCACAGCAAGGTGACGCTCAGGGATCGGCGTCCCAGCACCAACAATGTCAACGGCAGCAGCAGCAATAAGGCCCGATAACCCAGAGCCAGGATGCTGTTGGTGGCGGTATCGAGCCAGACGTTGGCCTTGCCCAGCACCGCAAACAGCGACACAGCGGTGATGATTCGAATAATGAACAGGCGAACGTTAATCGCAGGTTTTGCTACCGCGGCCGTTGTTTCAACACTCATGCAACACCTCATGAACCCGGTGATTGACCGATCGGCAATCAGGAAAGTCTGTAAGGCGATGGTAGAGAGAGACGCTTGTCCTGATCAGAGCAAGTTCGTATAGAATCCAACGAACTTTACTGCCGGAGTGACCAGTAAAATGCAGGTTCAGCGCGCAGTTATCGCCGCCATCGAGTTCCAGCCTGGAGCGCCGCTGGTACAGCAAATCGTCGATCAGTTGTCTGTGGCAATCAGCCTGGGCAGCCTGCCCCACGGTGCCAAGTTGCCGCCGATTCGCGAACTCTCGGAACTGATGAACGTGGGCAAATCCACGGTGGTCGACGCCTTCGACCGATTGCGGGCCAAGGGGCTGGTGGTTTCACGACAGGGCTCGGGACATTACGTTCACCGCAGCAGCGCCCAGGAGCCCATCGCTGCCGCCCCCGACCTGCAACCTCAGGACACCCTCAGCGTGGTTCGCCGTGCGCTACTGCTGGACAACGGCGCGCTGCGCCCCGGTTGCGGATTTCTGCCCTCCTCTTGGCTGCCCGGCGAAGAACTGCTCAAAGCCGTGCGCGGCACCCTTCGCGCGACGACGCTGCGCATGGGCGAATACAGCATGGCCGGCGGTTACCTGCCGCTGCGCGAGGCGTTGCGGGTAAAGCTGTCGACCTTCGGCATCGACGTGCCGGTGGGGCAAATCATCACCACTGCCAACACCATGCAGGCCATCGACCTACTGATGCGCCTGTTGATCAAACCCGGTGACACGGTGCTGCTCGATGATCCGTGTTATTTCAACCTGCACGCCAACCTGGCGTTGCACGGCGCCAAGGTCATCACCATTGCGCGGGACTGCGAAGGCATGGACCTGGATGCTTTCGAACAATTGCTGATCGCTCATCGTCCTGTGCTCTACCTGACCAACAGCACCCTGCACAATCCCACCGGTCATTCATTTTCCCCGGCCCAGGTCTATCGCTTGCTGGAGCTGAGTCACCGCTACGGCTTCCATATTCTGGAAGACGACCTGTATTGCGACATCCAGCAAAAACGCACCCCGCGCCTGGCCGCGAGCGGTCTGGACAATGTCAGTTACGTCTCCGGCTTCTCCAAGACCCTGACCGCCAACAGCCGGGTCAGCTATACGGTGCTGTCACCACAACTCGCGGCGCGGATGGTGGCGCTGAAAATGAGCTGCGGGGGCGTGACCTCGGAACTGGCGGAGCAGATCACCTGCACCATGCTCAGCGACGGACGCTATACCAAACATGCTCGGCGCACGGTAGATCGGCTGTATGAGTCCAGCAGTCGCGTGGCGAGCTGGCTGGTGGCGGCAGGCTGCTCGGTGTCTTCTCTTCCGGGTGAAGGTCTGTTCATTTGGACTCGCCTGCCCGAAGGATTGCACGCCGAAACCCTGGCCAGAAAAGGCCTGGAAAATGATCTGGTACTGGCCCCTGGTACCTTGCTCAGCAAAGCAACGGATGCCAGCCATTTCCTGCGCTTCAACGTCGCCCACAGCGATAACACACAGGTTCGCGACAGGTTTTTCCGGTTGCTCGATAGCTAAGCCCCTGCGCAACAGCGATCCCCAAGGTACGCGGCGGCTGCGACATGGATCTCGCCTCGCCAATACGACCCTATAATCGGCATAGGGGGCGGCATTCATAGGCCGCTCCCCTGCCACACCACCCGGCATGCGGGTCCGCAGTTCGCGGTAGATCATCGATATTAAGATCACGACAAACCGGTGAAACGCTCAGGCGCTGATCCTTGATCATCTTCACGACTTGCAGCTTGAAGCTGTCGTCGAATGTTCTGCGTTTGTCGGTCATGAAAAACTCCTCGATAGATGCATTTTCCACCTATCGAGGTGTCCGGGGGAATTAGACCACTACAAAACTGTCCGAGCGGACAGCTACAGTCGCCGGTCGAAAGGCCCGCCAAGCGCATCCAACAAAAACCGACGAGCCTGTGTAGCTGCCGCCCCGGCAGAAATCAACCAGCCCACCGATAAAGAAAACTCCACCTATGCGTTTAGTAAATTTCACTACATGCGCGCACAATTTTTAATCTGTCTTTAGAAAAACCAAAGCTATAGCATCTGGCTATCAAACAACTCCATGGAAAGGCACCACTTATGTTATGGACAACTAAGCTTTCAGACGACTCGACAAGCTTTATCTTAAGTTCGGATGCCGAAGCGCTGACCCACTACTGTCGCGCCAATGCCTTTGCTCAACCTCGCACGTTCTATACAACTAGCCCGTATCAGCGACCTTCCAGGCCGCAGGACGTCAATGAATCAATCATCAGCACCGGCCTGACCAGCGATCAGCTTGCAAACAGCCAACATCTATTGGCACAGCGAGTCCTTCGTGGCCCATACCGATAAGGTATTGGATGACGTTGCCCAGTCCGAATCCAAACTCTATGAGGTGCTGACCACCAGCCGTCAGCCAGAACGTGCGGCCAGGTTTTTCATGGCTCAATGCGCAGGCGACTTTCTCAGTGAAGCCTCGGCCATGGCCCGCAATGTGCTGGGCAACGCCGGTGTTTACACCAGCGAACTGTTCAAGATCCTGATTGACGAGTACGGCTACGGCATCGACAAAAAAAAGCACAGCAGCATTTTTGAAGGCATGCTCAAGGACCTGGGCATGTCGCATCACGTGCACCACTATTGGCAGTTCTATACCCCCAGCTCGCTATCGCTCACCAACTATTTCCACTACGTTTCGGCGAACCATGGCGAGCTGTTCCGGTATATCGGCGCCATGTACTACACCGAAGCCACGCTGGCCCTGACGACCAAGCATCAGTCCCGCGCCATCAAGACCATCTTCAACGGCACGGTGTCCACCGAATACTTCGATGAACATTCACACATCGATGTCCATCACGGAAGAATGGCCCTCCAGCGCCTGATCATTCCCATGATCGAGCAATTCGGTAACAAGATAATCCCCGACCTAATCCGCGGTTTTGAAGAGTTCAAGCTGCTTCAGGAGATCGCCGACGAAGAACTCTATGCCCATATCAAATGGCATGACGAGATGGACGAACATCGTGCTCAGGCCGCGGCCCTCCAGGGCCGCAAGCCGGTGGACCTGACCATTACCGAATCCGAACATGAACTGTCGGTATTACACACCCACCCGAATGATGAGTTGTTCTGGGTCGAGTCGGGCGAGCTGGATTTTATCGCCAGCCCCGATTTGACCATTCGCCTCAAGGCCGGAGAAGGCGTCGCGATTCCCAAAGGGATGATTCATGGCACGTACGTCACCAGCAAGTCCTGCACTTACACCGTCACGGCCATTTGAGTAAGCCAGCCCAATGAAAGCCATCAGCCTGAGCATCAGCCACACCAACTATGTAGCCGTGGAAGAGAAAACCTACTTTCTCAAGCGCCACGCTTATTCAACCCAACTATTGCCAACGGCTTGCCCCCATCGAGGTGGCCCGTTGCACATGGGCGAAGTGAGCAGTGACGGACAGAGTGTGATCTGCCCGTGGCACGACAACGCTTACAAGGTGTGCAACCTGGAAAAGAAGTCCCTGCCCACCGTCCGTGTCAGAAACCGGATCAGTACCGTCGTGGGTGACACCGACCGGTGTGTGCCTTTACTTAAACTCTCTCGCTACGATTGATGGATCTCATGACTAATAAATCAACACTTGCGGCGTTCTACTCGATCGTAACCCTCTTTACCGGCCTGGACATGGCGATCGTCATTGCCATGGTCTGGTTTGGCCTGGAGACCACCGGTTCGACGTTCCTGGTCGGTGCGACCTTGTGCGTGGCGACGGTGGTGCCTTATTTGTGCGAACAGTACATCGGCAAGTTTTTCACCATTGAACTGAGCATGAAACGGCTGCTGTACATTCGCCTGACAGCATTCGCCGCGGTCCTGGGCCTTTCGTTTACCGACGCCGCCCTGCTGCCGATCGGCTTCCTGGCCATTGCCTTTGTGGTGGGTGTCACTGACTACTTCACCGTCAGTACCCTGGAATCAAAAAACACCAAGCTGGTGCTCGCCGGCCTGACCAACAGCGACACCTCGTCGCGACTGATGCAAACCTCCATCCAGCTCGGCGCTTTCGGCGGCGCCCTGCTGGGCGGGGTGATTGTGGATAGGTTCTCGGTCAACCAAACCCTACAAATCATCAGCCTGGGCGCGATCCTCTCCCTGGTGGCCATGCTCTTTATCGCCGCGACACCCACTGCCGACATGCACGAACAAGCGGCAGACATCAACACCGCACAGCCACTGCACCTGCCGCGCAACCTGTACATCCTGATCATCGTACTGAGCATGATCGGTTTCCATATCGGCGCGTTCAACAGCCTGGTGCCGATCGTTTTTCAAAAGCTCAATGAGTGGAACGCGACCCTGTTTGGCATCGCCAGCGGCCTCGCCGGCCTGGGGGCATTCAGCGCGGCGGTGTTGCCACGTATCAAGCTCAATAGCTACAGCGTCGTCTTGCTGGTAATCCTGGCCGACGTGGCGATCGTCTATTTCCAGAACCTCTACATGATGATGGCGGCCGCCTTTCTGCTGGGCTTCTGTATCAACAGCCTGCGGATCCAGCTGCGTAAAACCCTGATTGAGTCCGCGCCTAACGCTCGGATAGCCGACGTCATCGCCACCAAAAGCTCGCTCTACTACCTGCTGGTCAGTGGCTCGGCGCCGATGATTCTGACGTTCTTTACCACAGCAGGATTCCTCGGGCTCGAAGGGGCACGCCTGTTGATGATCGTCTCCGCCGCCCTGTTGGCAGTTGCCGTACTGGCCTGGAATCTCACACCCGCTGTCACGGCCACCGCCACCGCTGAATAAGGAGTACAAGACTTGAAAACCGTACTGATTGTTGACCCGTTCTCCACGGGCAAACTTTACGCCCCTTTGCTCAAGGCCCAGGGCGTGCGTTGCATTGCCGTGATCTCCACGCCCGATTTGCCCGAGCACTTCAGTAATGACCTGGTCAGGGAAAACTTCCAGGAGGTTCACTACTGGGAGGAAAGCCTGCTGACCACCCTGGCGAATCTGCAACCAAGCGCGGTGATCGCCGGGTGTGAAACGGCGATTTACCTCACCGATTACCTGACGGAAATTCTCGATATCCCGGGCAATAGCCGAATCACCAGCGACCTTCGTCGCCACAAGTTTTCCATGCAACAGGCCCTGAAAAAACACCAGCTGGCAAACATTGCCTCACAGCTGTTGAGTTCGCCGAGCCGCATTGCGCAAGTGGTGGCCTCGCTGGATCCCACCGCCACCTACGTGGTCAAGCCGCTGAATTCGGCAGCCACCGAGGGCGTGGTGTTTGCCCAAGGCAAGAATGAAGTAGAAGCCGCGCTGAACAACGCGGCCTGGCAGCAAAAGAATGACCTGGGAGAAATCAACCTCGGCTTTATCGTGCAGCCGTTCGTATCGGGCCCGGAGTACGTCGTCGATATGGTCGCGTTTGCGGGAACGTACATTATTGCCTCGGTGTGCAAATACACCAAGATTCAGAAAAACGGCAGCATGTTTGTCTACGAAAGCCTGGACACCCTCGATCCCCAGGCACCGGACCTGCAACCCCTGATCGACTATGCCCGCCAAGCGGCAGCGGCCTTGAGCATCAAGGTCGGCCCGATTCACATGGAAATCATCTGGTCCGATGCCGGTCCGGTGATGATTGAAGCCGGTGGACGGTTGCACGGCGGCATCGCGCCGCAGCTGTTTCAACAGGTGTACCAGCCCGACTTGCTGTCGCTGGCCATTGATTGCTATCTGGAACGCCCACGCCCCCAGGCTGATGCTGTCAGCCAAACCAGCCATGGCCGGATCGGCTTCTTCTGCTCCGACCAAAGCCGCACCTTCCGCGCGCCGGCGCCGCAGGTATTGCAGAGCGCGGTTGAGGATGTTGCCTATTGCGGTCACCGGTACTTCATCAGCCCAGGCGACACCACCCCGATCACCATCGACTTCGCCACCTGCCCGGGCCTGTTCTGGTTGCAGCATCCCTCGACCCTGCAACTGGACATCAGTACCGACCATCTACGCAAAAAATTATGGTGTTGAATTTATGAAAAGTCGCTTGATCATAAGAAAGTCCGCCAGTGACCTGGGCATCAAGAATGCCTGCGCCGCCGTGATCGAAGACATTACGGTGTCTGATGATCAGAGTTTCGTGGACGTCCTGCAAAACAACTTGAATCACGTGGCCTCCCACCTGAACGAGCTGGACTCGAACATCATTTACGACGGCTTTGCCAAGCAGCTTAAAAAGCTCGGTTATGAAAACACCGTCAGTGCCAACGAAAAACTGCTCCGGCGCTTCATCGCCAAAGGCGTCCATCCCATCAACAATATCGTGGATGCCTACAACGCCGTAGCGATTCGGCATGGGGTCAGCATCGGCGTGCACACCTATCATCAGCAGGATGATATTTACGTCATGCGCTCGGAGAAACCCAGGGCTTTCCGCCCGCTCTTCGCCAAGAAGGACGTCACGATTCCCGTCGGGGATATCGTCTATACCTGCGGTGACGTGCCTTTGGCGAGCATCGGCAAAGTAGACGCCGATGCCCATGATTTCAGGCTGACGAAAGAGTCGTCAAACCTGCTGGTGGTGGTATTGGGACATGACGACACGCCGTTCGAGTTCAATCAGGCGGTGATTGAAGAACTGGTCGACACCCTTCGCCAGAGAATGCCAGCCTTGAGTCATTACTTTCTCGAAACCGTACATGATCTGGAATGCGGCTAACCTCAGGGAACATGTAGCCGCCGCCGCGGACCTCGGCGGCGGCTGCATTTCTAGCGCCAGGCCTTCAGTACGGGGTTTACCACCACTTCACTCACATGTTCGATCTTCAGCAGGTTTTCCTTGAAAACCATCAGTTCTTCAAAATTCCTGTATTTAATGTCGAGCATCATGTCTACATCGCCAAACAGCGAATAGGCGTGAACCACCTCGCGATACTGATAGATCTTCGGAAACACCAGATGGCAACTACTGCCATTGAGCTTCAACATCAAAAACGCTGATTGCTGTGCTTCATCATCCTCAGCAACACTGATGGTAAAGCCCAGAATAATGCCCTTATCGATCAGCTTTTGAACGCGCGACTCCACAGCGGTTCTAGACTTGTGAACTTGTCGCGCCAGCTGCGCCAGGCTGACCCTGGAGTCATCCTTCAACGCAGCAATTATCAGTTCATCCACCTTGTCCACTCTGCCGCCCCCACATTTATCTTTTCTATAGCAGACATTCATTACCGATCACACATACCATTGGCCGCACTGGCTAGCACGGCCCCAAAGGTCAGACTGGTGGCTTTACCATGGACTTGAAGGTAACCAACCGCTCAACGTCGCAGATTTTACCCCGTGGGGAACACCGAGGTGAGCTTAAATCCGTTCGTTTGACTGCTGCTGACGTGGTGAAGTGACCGCAGGCACTTGGGCCGGCCGTTTTCGGTGTTCCATCACCGCAGCAGCTTCCGACGGAATTGTTCGACGGCCTGCCTGCTACAAAAGCCTGTTGAAACCTTGGCCAGAAAGCAGCGCCCCAATTCTTCAGCTTACCCACATAGCCCTGTTTTTCAGGAAACCGGGAAATACTCCTCGCCTCCCAGTCGGACTCATGGAAAGACGGTACGCTGTTGGACTTAATCCCCTCCAACTCAGGGCTGAACCAATAGTTGGCTTCAAGCAGTCCCCATTTTTCCGCACGAAAGAACCTCACCACCATGAAGTCCTGCGGATAAGTCACGCCTTTCGCCGTCATACCCCCGGCCAGTAGCGGAAGCGGAGCTGCCGGGTTGCGCTGCGGTCGATAATCCACCTGCTCCGCAAGGGCATGCGGTGCATTTAGATTCGTCGCCCCTATGGCTGGTGGGAAAAACACCACCACCACCGAGAGAAACGTCGCAGCCATCAAACAGGTACGCCACCAGGGCGCACGCGCCCATAGCGACTTGAACACGGTTTTGCCATCGCTCAAAACTGGATTCATAGTTCGGGCTTCGCGATAACGTGACCATCAACCGAGAGCAATACCACCTTCGTGTGGCCCTGTTCTCGAGCATCGATCAGCGTGTCGGCCATTGACTCTTCAACCGCTCGTACCAGATCACGTGACGATGCACCGCTTCCCAGCCGTTGCTGACGACGCATCATGTCGACGAGGATATCCGAGTCGATACCACCAACCGCGACATCCAGCCCATAGCCCTGGATCATGGCTTCGATTTCAAGCGCCGTGACACGGGCGACATCCCGTCCGTAGTGAGCGACATCAGCGCTGTTGGGGTGATGCTGTATCCAGAATTGCGCGACAACTACAAGCGCCATCACAACAAACGCAACCGGGCCTAATCGGATCGCCAACGAGCTCAGCCAGCGCATCAGTTGACCTTGACGTTCAAGGTGAGTGTCTGGCCGACGCTCATGATCGGCACGCCACCTGACCCCAAACCGACGGTGATGCCACCACCGTCGCCATCCTGGACACCAGTGAGGGTTATTTTTCCATCGGCGGGAACGGGTATCGCAAAGGTGATGCCCTGCCTGGTCAACACGATCGTCCTCAAATAACCAGCGCTCTGGATACGCACGGCATCGCCGTCCTCCACATCGGAGTCCCATAAGGTGACCCAGGCAAAACGGATGGCCGGCTGAGTGGCAGGAGATGGCATAGCACTGCTGCTGGCCACTGTGCCGCGCGGCGCCTGCTGCATATCGGCTGACGGCGTAGCCGCGGGCAGGTGCAGGGTAAGTTCCTTCGCCAGCGCTGCAGTTGCCGCCGGGCTGAGATGCATACTCTCCAGTGCCGCGGACACATCAGCGGCGGGAACAATAGCCAGCGGCAATACGCCTAGCGCGTTGAAGGCCGCAAGGCGAGCCTGTTGCTCGACACTGCTGAGCGAGTCTCACTGAGCCTTTTTCGAATAACGTTTTTTAAATAAGCCTTGGCTCGGAAAACGCTCGAGTGCCACGCCATGCAAAACTTGATTCACCGCCAGCGTGGCACGCTGCTGGGTGGTGTGGATGCGGCCTTACTCATCCTGCGCGGCATCAACGGGAATATCGAGGGTGAAGGTTGCGCCCTGTCCAGCCCCGTCGCTGTGCACAGCCAAGCTACCGCCCATTTCCTGCGCGGCTAGCGCGCAGCTGTGCAGGCCGAAACCGTGTCCGTTCTTACGCGTGGTGAAGCCATGCGAGAAAATGCGAGTCAGGTTTTCCGGCGTAATCCCGTCGCCGTTGTCGGCCACCGTGATGCGCAATACTGGCCCGTCGGCGAGGACGGCGCCGAGCGTGATACTCGGGCTGCGATCAACCACGCCGTCCAATGCCTGCTGGGCGTTGCGGATCAAGTTCAGCAGAATCTGCAGTATCCGATGCCGGTCCAGCGGCAGCAGGGGCAAGTCGGCAACGTCCTTGACCACCGTCACCTCGTGGCGCGCCAGTGATCCGGCATTCATGCGCAAGGCATCATCGATTAATTCCTCGACCGGCACTGTCTCGACGACATTGACGTTACCGGCATGGGACTGCTGGGCAGCGACGATGCTCTTGATATGGTTGATACCCTTGGTAAGCTGCTCCAGCTCTTCGATGATGCCCTGCTGCTCCGCCGTCACCACCACTGCCAGTCTGAGCAGGTATTCGGGCAACATCTTTCCTTTCTGGTCGCCGGTGAGAAAATCGCTCAGGTCATGGACGTGTTCGTTCATCAGATGAGCCACCCTGGTCAGTCCCTGCGTCTTGGAGGTGCGCATCTGGCTACTGATCACATCGGCCGAGACATTCACGCTGTTGAGCACGTTGCCGATGTTGTGCAGCACATTATTGGCGATCTCGGCCATGCCAGCCTGACGGGATTTTGCATGCAGTTCGGTTTGTATCTGGCTCATGCGTAGCGCCGCGCGTATGCGAGCCTTGAGCTCCAGCGGCGAGAACGGTTTGGCGATATAGTCGTCGGCGCCGCTCTCCAGCCCGGAGACGCTGGCCTCGCTGCCGCCGCGGGCGGTCAACAGGATCACGGGTAAATGGGCGAAACCGGCGCTGGACTTGATTCTGGCGGTCAGACCAAAGCCGTCGAGCTTCGGCATCATCACATCCGAGACGACGACATCGATGGAGCGACGCTGCAGGAGTGCCCAGGCCTGCTCTCCATCCGCCGCAGTGGTGACGACGTAGTCGTTGTGCAAAAGCTCGCTGAGGTAGCTGAGCATTTCCGGACTGTCGTCTACCAGCAGTACTCGGGATCGCAAGACCTGTTCCGGATGCTGCTCGTCGCCTGTAGCCTCGTCCGTCGAAGGTCGCTCGTTGCTACTGCCGGGGTGGCCGTCGTCGAAACGCAGGTGGCGTTGCTCGGTACTGCTCGTCGTGCTCGGTGACGATCGCTCGTGCAGATTGCCGGCTTCGGCCGGCACGGTGTTTTGCTCTGCCCCCAGCGGAAGTCGAACAAAGAAGCACGAACCCCGTCCAGGCTCGCTGTTGACGCCGACCTCACCGCCCATCAGTTCAGCCAGATCCTTGACCAGGGCGAGACCGATGCCTGTGCCGCTGTAGTGGCGCGTGGCCGAGTTGTCGATCTGGGAAAAACGCTGGAACAGCAGCGGTAGTTTGTCAGGCGCAATGCCAATGCCCGAGTCCTGCACCACGAGTTCAAAGCGCTCGCCATCGAGCGGGGTCACCACCAGGTGCACGGTGCCGCCAGCGGGCGTGAACTTGATGGCATTGCTCACCAGGTTGAGAAGAATCTTCTCGAAGTGCCGGGGGTCCAGGAACACCGTGCCGAGCGCGGGATCGATGTACCAGGTCAAGGTGCAGCCTTTGGCCTCGGCCACCATGGCGGCATCGTCGGCCAGCGCGCCAACCGTCTTGTTCAAGTCAACTGGCGCCGGACACAACTCAAACTTGCCCGCTTCGGCCTTGGAGAAGTCGAGAATGTCGTTCACTCGGTTCAGCAAGCGCAGCGCGTTACGCTGGACCCGGTCGAGTTGCGCATGCCAGTCCGTCGGCGGCGTGCTCGCCGCCGTGAGCTGCTCCAGGGGGGCGAGAATGAGGGTCAGGGGGGTACGCAGTTCGTGGCTGACCGTGGCGACGAAATCGCTCTTTGCCTGGTTCGCCGCCTCGGCCTGGTTGCGCGCCTGAATGAGTTCGACGGCCTGCGCCTCCAGTACCTCGGTCTGCTGGTGCAGCGTGTCGGTCCGTTCGGCGACCATTCTTTCCAAAGAGGCCTGGACCTGCTGTCGTTCGGCTTCGGCCTCGGCCTCCAGCACCCGGATACGCAGGGCATTCTCCTGGAACACCCGGACGGCGCGGGTCATGATCCCAATCTCGTCGCCGCGTTCGGCGCTGGCGATCTCGGCGTTCAGGTCGCCGGCTGCAAGCCGGCGCATGACCGAGGCCAGGACCACGATGGGTTGCGCGACAAACCGCGACGTGCTCCAGGCAATGGCGCCAGCCAGCAGGATGGCGACAGTGCCTGCGATCACCGTCGCCAGCATGCCGCGATCATTGTGGACCACTGCGTCGGAGCGCGCTTCGCCAGCGAAGCCCGCGACCAGTTGGCCGGCACTTCGTGCCTCGTTGCGCACCTGATCGCGCGCGGCGCTCAAAGAGTTGCTCGCCTGATGGAACTTGACGAATGCTGCCCGGTAGCCAGCAATCTGGTCGTAGACCGAGAGGGGCGCGGCTTGGGTTTGCAATCCTCCGGGCGAGGGGAGAACGCGGGAGAGACGGGAGAGCTCATCGAGGAGGTTGCCTACGGAGCCAGCGACCTCGGCCGATGGTGACAGGCGGAACGACAGGGTCTGCGCCTCCAGGGTGGCGACGCGCTCGGCGAAACGCTTGGACAACGCGGAGGCATTGTGCAGCAAACCGGTTGCGGCCTGAATGTCGTTTGCGTCATGGGCCACGTGCTGGCTCGCTTCGCCCACCCTCGCCTCGAGGCGCTCGAGCGTATCCCCGACAACGGCGAGATGCTGCAAGGTCTCGCTTCCCCGCAGCTTGGGTGCCTCGTCAAGGTGCTCGACCGCCAGCCTGGCCGCGGCGACCGCAGCGGCCAACTGGTCGAGGGTCTCTCCCGCCTGCGGCGCGTCCATCACCTCACGCAATTGCTCGACAACGGGCGGGAGAGCCGCGCAGGCGTCGCGCGCCCCGGTGGCGGCGGCCCCATCACCGGTCGCTAACACCTTGGCCACATTGGCAATGACAATCCGTTCGCCATTGCGCAGGATATCCAGGATGCGATGGGCGCTTTCGATGTTGCTCACCTGCGCCTCGTGGTCGGCAATGCGGGAGTCAAGCCCCTTCAGCCCATCGGCGATGCCCTGTTCGACGAGGATCGTCGCCTCTCGCATCCGGCCATAATGGTCGGTCATGTTCTCCGTTTCGCCATCCATGGTCAGGGTCGCCGCCCGCAAGGTGGCGATCGCTTCGGCAAGTCTCTCCAGGCTGCCCTTGAGCGATTCCGCCTCCGTCGCCGGAATGGTGGTGAGACCGGCGATCGCGGTCGCCACCATGGCTTCGGCCTGGGACAGGCTTTCCTGGTCACGGCTGGCGATAAAATTTTCCACCCGCCCGGTGGCCGCGTTGACCGAGACCAGGATCTCTGCGGAATGGCTGGCGGAATCCACCGCACGTTCCATGCCCCGCAACCCGTAGAGGTCCACCAGCGATACCGTCAGCATCAGGAACACCAGTGCGGCGACCGCCAGCCCGATCCTGACGGCAATAGGCCTGTCCCTGGCGGGTTTGAATGCCAACATGGAGCCTCGCCTCCTCACTCCCCGCTACGGCGTCGCAACCTTCGGCAGAGGCGGCGTATGGTTGATGGCGGCGTCGATCATCGCCACGACGGCGGCTTGGCTGTAGGAGGGATTGGCGGCGGCGCCCACCGGCATAGTGGCGAGCCAGGTATCCAGGTCTTTCGCATCGATGCGTACCAGCGGCACCTCGACGAACTTCGGCACCTGCTTGCCCGCCAGAATCTGCTGGGCTACCCAGAAACCCACCTGGGAGACGCTCGGGGAGGCAGAAACCGACACGGTCTCATAGCCATTGGCATCGCGTTCCTGTTTCCACAGGGCGAGTTCGTCCTGACGGTTGCCCATCACGATGATCGGCAAGGTGCGTCCCGCCGCCTTGAACGCCAGGGCCGCGCCATAACCGTCACCGCCCTGAGTAGCGACGGCATCGATGCTCGGCAGCGACGGCAGCGCCAGCGCCACCTCCTTGTGTGCGACGGAAGCAGTCCAGTTCCCGTACACGGTCTTGGCGAACTTCAGCCCCGGGTAGTCGCCAGCAGCCTTGTGAATACCGTCGCTGATGTTTTGATCGGTGGCATCGCCGGCAATACCGCGGATCTCCAGCAGCGTGCCGTTCCCCTTGAGGCGCTCGGCGATATAGTCCATTTCCACGCGGCCCATAGCGGACCAGTCGTAGTCCACCGTATAGACGCAGCGTTCGGTCACCAGGCTGGCCATGACGACCACCACGATGCCGGCGTTACAGGCATCCTGGATCACCCCATTGAGGGCGGTGTCGGATGCGGCCAGGATGACAATGGCGTTGACGCCCTGGACGATCAGATCCTGGATATGCGCCGCCTGTTCCGACGCCGAGTTGTTGGCGCTGACCACCGGTGCCTCCTGGATCAAGCCATCCTTTTTGGCCGTGGCCGCAACCTCCTGCCAGTTGCGCACCATCACCTTGCGAAAATCGCTGCCCGCGTAGGAGTTGCTGAAGGCGATGCGTTTGCTTGCGGTAGGGCCATTGGCGATGCCGCCGTCGGCAGCCTGGGCCGTAATGGCGACAACCATCGCCAGCCCGGTCAGGCCGCCGACGAAGCGACGCAAGATTTTCTCGATCGATTTAGCGTTCATGCTGTTCTCCATCGGGCTTGGGATTTACCACCGGCACCTGCCGGCAGCCTCGAGCGACTGCTGGATCCGGTTTGAAGCCGGTCGCTCTCGATCACTAGAGTTGCAGCGTCAGCGGGGGATCGCACGATGTGACTAACCATTACCATCAATAATGGTGCCGCCTGCTGGCCGGATCCCGGGAGGCGCTATCGATAAAGGCAATGGGGTATAGCTGGATATGAAGCGCTAAATACATACGGACTCCTTCCTGGACGGCCGACAACTGGAAAAAGTGCAGTGTTTACATTAGCGCTGAGCATAGTCTCAACGCTCCCGCCGCGTGGGAAAAATGACGTCAACCTGGATTCTTTCCGCAAATAGTCGATGGCCCGTGTACCGAAGTGCCTGGCGTTGAGCGACAGGAAGACGTGACTATTTTTCTCGCTGACTACCAGCGAATACGGGCTGACGCCGGGCAGCTCGATCCCGTCCGTGGCGGCCTCAAACGGAATCCTGGCCACGACCTTGTGGCCGGGCCCGATCGAAATCAGAGTCAGCAACGGCGACTCTAAACATCTTGAAATCCAAGAACATTTCGAGGGATATCCGTACTGACTCTGATTTCAAGCCAGTACTGGGCACTGAAAAGATCGGAATAATCAAGGGTAGCTCTAGGATGGCGTTAGCTACCTGGTGCGAACACGGCCACGCAACCATTGCAGCCACCGTCCTTGGCGTTGAGCGGCAGGAAGACGTGATTATTTTTTTCGCTGACTGCAACCGAATGCGGATTGCCGCCGGGCAGCTTTATACGTTGGACCAGGGTGTTGGATTTCGCATCGATGACACCGAGTTCCGGACCGTCCGGCATACCGCGCGAGGCGGTGTAATATTGCTTGAGTTTCGAATTGTAGGTGACCATGTCGGCGGAGCCGAGGCCTGGAATGACCTTGACCACCGAGCCGTCGGTTTTCATGACGACGAATACCGGCGGCAGACCGCTGTCCTTACTGCCGGCGTTGCAACCTAACAGCAGGTTTGCGCCAGGACCTTGCACCAGTCCGTTGGGATGGCAGTCACTCACCGGCAACAGTTTCTCGAGCTTGCCGCTGTCCGGGTTGATGACGGCGACGGCTCCCTTGGCCTTATCCTTCTTCAACTCTGGAATCGACACATAGAACCTTTTTGTCGCGGCATCGTAGACAGCCTGCTCGATCCCGTCGGTGGCGTCCTCGAAGGGAATCTTGGCCACGACTTTGTGGCCTGGCTTGGTTGAGATCAGTGTCAGGAACGGCGGCTCGTCGGCATTGTTGGCGACAATCACGACGTGGGCCTTCGGATCGTAGGCCATCTCGTCAACCCGGGCTTTTCCGCCGGTCGAAAGGGTATCGGTGACTTTTTTCGTCTTGAGGTCGATGATCTTCACCGTGCTGTCGCCGTCGCCGGCCCACACTTCGCCGCCAACGACAACGACGCCGTTCGGACCGGACACATCGTTGCTCTTTAATTGCCCCGCGAATCCGCCGGGCAAGCGGTCGACCATCTTGCCGCTGGCGCCATCGAACACGTCAACAGCCTTGTTGCTTCTATCGGCCAGATAGTAACGGTTGCTCGCCTGATCGACGTAGCTGATGTCGAAACCGTTGAGCGGTTCGCCCGGAACCACCAGTGTGCCGATCTGCTTCAGTTCAGCGGCACTGACTGAAGCAGCGAGGCTCAT
This sequence comes from Pseudomonas sp. GW821-FHT03C07, assembly GCF_059420925.1. Lineage (NCBI taxonomy): Bacteria > Pseudomonadati > Pseudomonadota > Gammaproteobacteria > Pseudomonadales > Pseudomonadaceae > Pseudomonas > Pseudomonas sp. GW821-FHT03C07. Next base: position 148,603 of record NZ_JBWKUQ010000013.1, on the reverse strand, counting down.
GACCAATATTGCAGTTGCGGAACCCAACAGTTTTCGCTGCACCATGTGTTTTCTCCTGAGGATCTTCGGGTACTGTTGTTTTTATTTGCATCCATAAACCGCCCCGAGCAACTGGGGCGCCTAACCCTTTCACATTCGTTCAGAGCGTCACAGCCTTGACCATCATTGTTACGTTTATGGCATTTTGATCTCAAACAAGGTGCCGGCCCGCCAGGCAACCTCGACCGCCGAGTCAATCTCGGCTATCAGTGTCCACAGTGTCAACATTGGAAATGCTCACGTGTGCAGATGATGCGATTTTTAGGAAACATTCCCACTTGCGGGATCTACGACACTCACTTAAATGGCTATTTTTACAAATACAGTTTCAGTACTCGCCACGCTGGTAAGCCTCAATTAGCTTTACTATTTCATCTCGTAAGCGCTCACTATCAAACTCGTACTCCAATCTGTCAGTATCAGGGGCATACATATCGACCGCACAAAATATGCTAGACAAACACCCACTTAAAACCGGGTCATCCTGCAAAATCACATCAGTATCCCTTTCGAGCCTCCACCGATCAATATAATCGTCACAAAACTGATCTGCTGACAGCTTTCCAGAAACAAAAGACTCTGCAAAAGCAAGAAGTTCAAAGCTCATCGCAACACTCCATTCCCAAGATAGTGTATCAACTGAGGCGTTTGCGGCTTCAAGTTAAACCCAGTAACAAATTCTCCAGCCTCGCTCATCACCACAGCATTATTTGTACCCGGATTAAAATACACCTTTGAACCTTTAAGAAAACCGTAAGTACCTTTCTGAACGGTTTCTGGCGCCCCCATATGCCGCCTAATACTCGCCTCATATACCTTAAGAGTCTGAGTATTCTTTTTAGTTGTCACAACACCAAAATCAACTGCATGTTTGAATTTTCGATCGAGTTGCCTTTGAGAAAATACCATGGGTACAACAGGCAGTGTTTTATCAAGCTTGCCAGGCTGTACCTTACTCGGGCGCTCAACCCCAACAATCTGCGCCCCAGCGCCCTTCCCGCCTTTTTGATTCTAGCGTTCTTGAGGCTTTAGCCGAGCCGCTTCAGCCCAGTGCCCAAACGTTGCGTCAATGCCAGGTTGCGCACCGACGCTGCGCCTTTCGCCGCCAAACCAGCACCACCGCTATGCATGACCAACAGCGCAATCAGCACAATCTCGAAAACTACCGCCCCCGTGAACTCAGCAATCTCTTCGCGGTTCTGGGCTTTCACATAATCGAGGACAAATCGCGCCAACAGGTCCCGACTCGGTCCGTCCTCCATCACGAAGCACGCCGTTTCGTAGCTTCCGGCCAGTTGCTCACGGGTGATCTTGCTTGGGTCGAAGCCCAGGGCCTCTACCAGTTCGCGATGCTGCTCCTGGGAAAAATTGTCGCGAAAGGAAGCGATCCAACTGCCGCCATTGGAGGCGTCGGCGTTCCAGGCGGCCACCACGACATTGGAAAAGGTCACAAACGAGTTGAGCAGATCACCCTATTCTTTGAGGCTTTTAGCCAGTCCCCAAGCACCATAAAGCGCGCCCTTGCCAATCGCCAGATGGGTATAATTCGTCAAAGCAGCTGTCCGTCCGAACTCACTTAGACTTTCAACCATAAAAACATAGCAGTCACCTCTCCCCTCACAAATTCATCAGCATCAAATTGAAACTAGGCTCCCGGGAAGAATATCAACTCCATCTTCGAGCTCACGATAATCAGCAGCGTAACTTACCCCGCCCGCATTAATTAGCAAAAACTCTAAACCGGCAGGCAATTTTACCCTATGAGGTTCAAACATGACCTCCGTTCCAAAGTAGCTCGCCACATGCAACCCCAAAGAAAGTTCATCAAACTCATCCACGCCCCCATTCCAACTCAAAAAAGCGGCCCTACGAAAACCTTCAGAATACTCAAAACAGTGCAGAAAAAAAATGCTTTTCTGATTGGGCCGTTCCATCGTACTCACGGCACAATTAAAGAAGTCATCAAAGCACTTTACAATACCAGACACATCAACATCTTTCTTGATCAGAACATTCAGCGTCTGTGTCACTTCAAACCTCCAGCATCCAACACATCAAACAATTTAGACATCACACTAGCCTCCTCAGCAGTCAGGCCACCGCTTCGAACCACGAACCCCATATAGTTCTCAGCACCCACACGCCCCTTCTTTTTGGCTTCCACCAAAACCTTATATTGTTGAGCGTTAAGGCTCATTGTTCCGGGCCCACTGATCGGATGGATTGAGTCCTTATGCCTTCCGTAAACTCGCCCTGAAGACGTCTTGAATGTTTCGCCGTTTCGAATGCTTTCTCCATTGAGATGAATCTCTTTCAAATCTCTGAGTACAATCTCACGAGGAACGGTATATATCGTGTTACCAGCAGCCTTTGCGCTTGACACCTTGTTCACGAAATGGCGCTGACTCAAGGTCAAATGCGACCAATCCTTCAGTACAGTAGCGACTAATGCCGCATTGGAAACTTCCTTCGGGCGCTCAACCTCGACAACCTGAGCCCCAGCGCCCTTCCCTTCTGCCCTTCCCGCCTTTTTGATTCTAGCGTTCTTGAGGCTTTGGCCGAGCCGTTTCAGCCCAGTGCCCAAACGTTGCGTCAATGCGAAGTTGCGCACCGGCGCCGTAGCTTTCGCCGCCACACCAGCAGCACCGCTATACATGACCAACAGCGCGATCAGCACAATCTCGAAAACTACCGCCCCCGTGAACTCAGCAATCTCTTCGCGGTTCTGGGCTTTCACATAATCGAGGACAAATCGCGCCAACAGGTCCCGACTCGGCCCGTCCTCCATCACGAAGCACGCCGTTTCGTAGCTTTCGGCCAGTTGCTCACGGGTGATCTTGCTTGGGTCGAAGCCCAGCGCCTCTACCAGTTCGCGATGCTGCTCCTGGGAAAAATTGTCGCGAAAGGAAGCGATCCAACTGCCGCCATTGGAGGCGTCAGCGTTCCAGGCGGCCACCACGACATTGGAAAAGGTAACGAAGGGGTTGAGCAGATCACCATATTCCTTGAGGCTTTTAACCAGTCCCCAAGCGCCATAAAGCGCCCCTTTGCCAATCGCCAGATGGGTATAGAACGCGTTGACGACAGCACTGCGGTCCTCCTGAATAGCCTCCAACGCTGCCGCTTCGGCACGCTCCGCATCAAGGATCGCCTCCAGCGCGCCCCGCACCTCGGCACGGCTGCGGACCACCAGTTCTTCAACGTCGACGTCCCCCAGCATCTGCGCCTGATAAGGCCCGTCGGGAATGCTGCCGACAAATCGGCTGTACTCATCCAACCGAGTCCGAATGGGATCGCCACTGGCCGGGGTAAGCACGCAAGGCAGATCACACCCCAGACCTTCGCCGTTATCCCAGACAAACTTCAAACCGACATGGCAGGTGCTCGGCGGAACCTCGCGCTCAATGGTCCGCTTTGCCTGGCTGTAGAAGTCGCCGTTATAGGCCGGCGGAGGCGTCGCGCGGCGCTCGGAATTGCGTGGAGGTAAAGGAATACACGGGCCGGGTGTGGGCGAATAATTGCCCCTGGAGTCGTAATGGCCCACGGTTAACGAGATCCCTGTTTCAACGGTCGTTCGCTCCTTCGAGAAGGACCGACAAAAACAGAAAACCCACTATCCGGCCCAGTCATCGAAGCTTACGGTCGAGGCCAAAAGGAAGTGACCGCATTGGATGCCAGACAACTCAACGCTATCTGTAGGACCTTGTCCGGCAACCCGATTCAACAAGCAGGCAACCCCACAGAGATACCGCTACAATCCCGCCGAGTGATTGCCCAAACGGCTCACTAACGTGCCAATTCCTGCTTTCCACCTCGCGGTGTTCCCTGGCACCCACCGCCGCCGCCCCGGGCTATTCCCGGTTGCTGGCTGAACAGGGTTGCCCGAACATGACACTGCTGCACATCCCCACCCTGCTGCTGGTCTCGGTCTTCATCTTCTGCCTGATGGGGCTGCTGAGCCTGCACGCCTGGATGCGCGAAACCCGCGAACGCTGCCTCGCCTACCTGGGCAGCATGATGTTGCTGGCGTCCCTCGGCATCCTGCTGGTGAGCTTGCGTGGCCTGGGCGTCGACTTTGTGCCGCTGGTGGTGGGCAACGTGGTCCTGTTGCTCAGCGCCGCCATGAACTGGACCGCCATGCGCGTGTTTGCCGGACGCTCGCCTTCAGTGCCGGGCATGCTCGCAGGCGCGACGACCTGGCTAACGTTGTGCCTGGTGCCAACCTTCTTCGAATCGCTGACATTGCGGGTAGCCGCCTACTCGGCGCTGGCAGCCGGCTACGGCGGGCTGACCCTGCTGGAATTCTGGCGTAGCCGGCACAGCCTCGAAGCGTCCTATCTGCCCGCGTTGACCCTGACGGCGCTGAATACCCTGTTCTACTGCGTGCGGATCTTTACCGATACCGGTATCGGCCTGGAGCAGGCACAAGCGGGTAGCGGCAAAGGTGTGCCGTTCTTCTCCTTCATGCTGTTCGAATCCATGGTCTACATAGTTGGAATCGGCTACGTGACCCTGGCCATGGTCAAGGAGCGTGCCGAACGTCAGCTCAAGGCCGCGGCCTACAGCGATCCGCTGACCGGCATCGGCAACCGGCGGTCATTCATGCTCAAGAGTGAAAAACTGCTGGCCGACTGCGAACGTCGCGCAGTGGCGGCAGCGCTCCTGCTCTGCGACCTGGATCACTTCAAGCGCCTGAACGACACCTTCGGCCATGCCGTGGGTGATCAGGCACTGATCGCCTTCGGCCGGGTCACGACACAGATCCTCCGTCCGGCAGATGTATTCGGGCGCATTGGCGGCGAAGAGTTTGCCTGTGTGCTGGGCGATAGCGATGAAACCAGCGCGCTGGAAGTGGCTGAGCGTATTCGCGCCGCGTTTGCCGGGCTGACGCTGCTGGAGCCCGGCTTTCTCGGCGTGAGTATCGGCCTGGTGACCACCGGGGAATCGGGGTACGAGCTTTCGCGATTGCTGTCGGTGGCGGATGAGGCGCTCTATGGCGCCAAAGGGAAAGGTCGCAATCGGGTGGAGGTGGCTGGAAAGCTGGCCGATCTGACCCAGGCCGCCCCTCCCGCCACCTGAAACCCTCACCTGGCGCTCGGGATGCGCAAAGTGGCTGATCCCCCCTAATGCCGAACCACCCAGGATGCGTCCGTCGGAGTGTCACTGGCAGTACTGGAATCCAGCGCATCCAGGTCCACACCGGTGGCATCAGGCAGGCAGAGCGCGGCGATAAAGCCGATGGCGTAAGAACCAATGGCGAACAAGCCCATGGCGATACCGAGGGGCATGTGACCCGAGGCGAAACCGACAGCCGCCGGCATGATCGAACCAAATCCACGTCCGAAGCTGGTGCAGAACCCGGCGCCGTTGGCGCGAATCCGGGTGGGGTACAGTTCCGAAAACGCCAGCGGCAAGCCTGACGCCAACCCACCTTGAAACGCCCCCAACAGCAGCCCGAGGCCGAGCAGGACCGACAGGTCGATGTGGGCGAACATATAGATCGAGACGACGATCGCCTGGCAGACGAGGAACAGCATGAAGGTTTTGCCACGGCCGATCTTGTCGCTGATCAAGCCGTAAATGAACGGCCCCAGCAACGAACCCACGATATTCACCGCCAGATAACCTGAGGTCGAGGCGATGGGCAGGCCTAATGTCATGCGCATGTAGGTCGGCAACCAGGTGATCATGATGTAGGCACCACCGAAAATACCGCTCGCCAACACCGTGCTGATCAACGTCACGCGGCGATGTTCCGCGGTAAAGATGCTACGAATATCCATTTTTCTGTGCTGGCTGCTCACCTTGGCGAACGTGTCGGACTCCGGCACCAGACGACGGATGAACCAGACCAGCAACGCCGGCAACAGCCCGATCGCGAAAAAAGCCCGCCAGGCGATGTCTTCAGGCAGAAAGTAGAAGACCACCGGCATGGCGGCCAGCGAGATGGCATAACCGAGGGCATAACCACTCTGGACCGATGCCGCGACACGGCCACGCAAGGCGGGTTTAATCGCCTCGCTGATCAACACCGCGCCCACCACCGCTTCGCCGCCGTAGCCGACTCCCTGCAGAAACCGCACCGGCAGGAATGCCCAGAAGCTGCTGCAAAACGCTGCCATGAAGGTAAAGGTCGCGACCCACAAAACCGTGCCTTGCATCACCTTGATCCGGCCGTAGCGGTCAGCCAGCATCCCCGCCCCCCAGCCGCCGACCGCGCTGCCAATCAGCGCCACGGAACCGAGCATGCCCGCATCGGATTTGCTCAGACTCAGCACCGTCAGCAGGACGGGCATCATCAAGGCGTAGATGGTCGAGTCCATGGAGTCGAGGGTAAAGCCACCGAAGCATGCCCAATAGGTACGCCTCTCTTTCGGGGTCAAATCCGAATACCAGCCTAATCGCATACATCACCTGTGTTGTTTTTATAGGGTGTAAATCTTCCACTCATCCTAACTGCCACAGGCGATTCGCTCGGCTCGAAAAACTTAACGACGTATCGCTTTTATTTATATCTATTTATCCAGTGGTCAACATGAACGGTCGCACTTCAATCGACCGACGTGCCGTTCCATACGGCGCGAGGTATGCAAACCTGACCGTCAAATAACAGCCGCGCGGTACGCAATAGTCCGCAACGGGTAACGGCACCGTTCTCCAGGGTCAAGGCCACCGTGAACTCGCCAATGGGATGTTCCACCGACACCTGGATAGGCTCGTCCGTGGCCAGCCGTGCCAGCCCCTGGGCGACAGAACCTTCAATCAGGCAGGCGGAAGCGACACTCACCGCGGCGAAGACCCCGATGGAGGCATGGCAGCGATGAGGAATAAACGTGCGACTGCTGATTGCGCCGCCGGCGACAGGCGCGGCGATCAGGCACATCTTGGGCACGCTGCGATGGCTGACGTCCCCCAGATTCATCAACGGCCCCGCCTGCAGGCGAATGGACTCAATCGACAGCTTGAGCGCCTCGTCCGCCTCCAATTGCTCGCGAGGCTCGTATCCGGTGAGCCCCAGGTCGGCCGCACGGATCAGAACCACCGGCATGCCGTTGTCGATGCAGGTCACCTCAACACCGTCGAAGCGATCCAGCGCCTGCCCTGTAGGCAATAACGCCCCGCAACTGGCGCCCGCGATATCGTCGAACTCCACCACGATCGGTGCTGCCGTACCGGGCACGCCGTCGATGTGAACCTGACCGTCGTAGCGAACTTCACCGCCGGGAGTCTGGACCACCACCGTGGCGGTTTGCCCGGTGTTTTCCATATAAATCCGCACACGGGTGACGTCGCCCGTCACCTTGACCAGCCCCCGCTCCAGGGCGAAAGGACCGACCCCGGCCAGGATATTGCCGCAATTCTGACCGTAGTCGACCCGCGGCAGGCCCACCTCGACCTGGGCGAACAAATAGTCGACGTCGACGTTCGCCCGCGTGGAGCGCGCGATGATCGCCACTTTGCTGCTCAGGCTGTCCGCGCCGCCCATGCCATCGATTTGCCGGGCATCAGGGGAACCCATGGCCGCCAACAACACCTGATCGAGCAGACCTCGCTCCGAGGGCAGATCCTCCCTCAGGAAATACGCGCCTTTAGAGGTGCCACCGCGCATCATCAAGCAAGGTATGCGGGTCTGGGCCATGTTCAGTCTTCCAGTTGATCAAGACTCTCAAGGTATATCAGGCCCTTCTGCGCCAAGCGAGGACGCATGTCATAGATGTCCAGGCCCAACTCACCGTTGGCCAGTCGCAAGCGCTTTTGCTCCTCCAGCTCGGCGCGTTTACGGCTGCTGGCGATAACGGCCGGCAGCGCCTCGCGACGAACAATCACCACACCATCATCGTCAGCCAGGACGACATCGCCGGGATTGACCAACTGACCGGCGCACACCACGGGGATATTCACCGAACCGAGGGTTTCCTTGATCGTGCCTTGGGCATGCACAGCCCTGGACCATACCGCGAAACCCATCTCACGCAGGGTCCTGGTGTCGCGAACACCGGCTTCCAGCACCAGGCCGCGGACGCCACGGGCCTGCAATGAAGTGGCGAGCAAATCGCCGAAATAGCCATCGCTGCACGGCGAGCTCGGCGCAACCACCAGGATGTCACCGGGCTGGCATTGCTCGACCGCGACGTGAAACATCCAGTTATCGCCCGGGGCGACCAACACCGTGATGGCGGAGCCGCTGATGCAGCAGTCCTGCTGGATCGGCCGAATGAACGGCGCCAGCAGGCCCTTGCGCCCCTGGGCTTCATGAACCGTGGCGACACCGTAGCGCTGGAGCTCATCAATCAACGCCGCATCGGCCCGAGGTATGTTGCGGACCACGACACCGGTTCTGCCGATTGCGTTCATCCCAGATTCTCCGTCACCCGCGGGAAGAGGCTCTGGTAGCCCTCGGCATAGACGATATCCTTGCTCGCGGTGATGCCGATATTGCGCTTGGCCTGCACGCCGCGCTGCTGGGCGACACGCGTGTAGTATTCCCAGAGATGTTCCTGGCCGGCCATGCACTGAATGGCGGCGTACTTCTTGTCCCAGACGTCGGTGATGTTCAACAACACATCCGGCTTCCAGTCACATTGTTCGGGCTGATGCGGTTCGAAGCTGTACACCGGCGGCGCGCCGACGATTTTCTCGCCCGGTTTGTAGCCTTCTGCCTGGGCAATGATTCGGGCTTCCTGAGTCAGGTTCATCGCCAGCGGGTGGTCGTAGTTATACGGGTCTTTCAGGGAATGGCTGAGGACGAACTCCGGCTGGACCCGACGAAACACATCGGCCAGGCGAAACAGGGTTTCCTTATCCGCGCGCATCGGATAATCGCCGATATCAAAAAACTCGATCGTCGCGCCAAGAATGTCAGCGGCGGCCTGGGCCTCTTCACGGCGCGCGGCCTTGACCTTGTCTTCGTTCATTTCGCCCTTTCGCCAGAGCTTGGCCGACTCACCCCGTTCGCCAAATGAAAGGCAGACGATATGCACCTGGTAACCCTGACTGGCGTGCAACGCGATCGAACCGCCCGCCCGCCAGACGAAGTCGGCGGAGTGGGCGCTCACCACAAGGGCGGTTTTTGCGACAGTGGTCGTCATGTTGGATAGGACTCGCGGTTTTATTTATACCGATGCTGGCATGGATATCCGTGGGCGAGTCATGCGTTCAATTGTTCCTGATATACTTTTTATTTATCGGCTCTTGATGAACGGTCGTCAGCCGCAGCGGGAGAGCAGTTGAATGTCATCGCCTGAACTAGCGCATCTGATGCAAATCCGCGCCTTTGTCAGGGTTGCCGAACACGGCAGCGTGTCAAAGGCAGCCGAGGTGTTGCTGCGTGCGCAATCCGTGGTGACCCGCTCGATTCGCGACCTTGAGCTGCGCTTGGACAATCCGCTGTTCGAACGGCACGCCAGCGGCATGTTGCTGACACCCTATGGCAAATGCATCCTGGCCAGAGCCCGGCGCATCCTGGCTGAGCTGGAGGGCATTCCGGCGTTGCTTGGACAGCCATCGCAACCTTTCCATGAGCCGCTTTATTTGCTGAACACCCGCCGCTTGGAGGTGTTCGTAAAACTCTGCGAAACCCAGCACATGCAGACCGTCGCCAACGCCTTTCAATTAACTCAGCCCGCGATCAGCGCCGCATTGAAGGTGCTTGAGGGAGGCACCGGGAAAGTGCTTTTCGAACGCACCGCCCGCGGGTTGATGCCCACCCGCGCCAGCAGCGAAATCCTCTATCCGATTCGCCGGGCACTCAACGAGCTGCGCCATCTGGATGCCGACATCGCGGCCCTCAAGGGATCGTTGCAAGGCGTCGTCCGCGTAGGCGCGCTGCCGCTGGGGCGCACGCGGATATTGCCGGAAGCGATCGTGCGCTTGCTGGCCGAGCACCCTGGCGTGCAGGTTTCGACCAATGAAAGCCCGTTCAACCTGCTGGCGCTGGAACTGCGCGCCGGCGACCTCGACTTTGTATTCGGTGCTCTGCGTTCCGCCGACTATGCCAGCGACCTGTATGGCGAGGAGTTGTTGACCGAGGCCATGGTGATTCTGGTGCGGCGCGACCATCCCCTGCTGGGCCGAGCGGTGACGCCTGAGGATCTGGCCCAGGCCCGGTGGATTTTGCCCCGGGCCAATAGCCCCGCCCGGAGGCTGCTGGATGCGCATTTCAACCAGATAGACAGCCAGGCCCCGCTGCCCATGGTAGAAACCGGCGACCTGGCGATCATCCGCGGCTTGCTGATGCGTTCGGACATGTTGGCGGTGGTGTCTGAACACCAGCTGGAGCACGAAATCGCCTCGGGGGATTTTCAACAATTACCGGTGCCGCTGGGCGACACCGGGCGACCGATAGGGCTGATCTACCGGACCAACGGTCTCAACTCGCCGGCGGCCGAAGCGCTGATCAAGCATATTCGGGCGGTTGTCACACAGGGGAGTCCGTAGTTCGCTCTTTACCACCATGGGGCAACTGCCCCACCGGACAATCAGCCACCCCCACCGTGCGCCGGGTAATGCCCTCCACATTCTCCCGGGCCTTCTCTGCATCCAGAACCCAGGTGCGATAGAACTCGAACGGGCAGTCGGCGATGCCCTTGTCGCCATCGCCGGAATCGTAGATGCCGGTATAACCACGGTGCAGCAGCTTGAACAGATGGTTCTGCGACTGATCGTTGGCCCGTGCATCGCGGATCTGCGAGATCGACAGTTGGGCGTACTGGATGCCCATTTCCTCCTCGCCACACTCGCCCAGGGTGCGGCCGTCGAAACCGATGATCGCCGAGTGCCCGAAATACGAATACACCCCATCGAAACCGGCGGCGTTGGCCACCGCGACATAGCAGTTATTGGCCCAGGCCATGCTCTTGGACATCTGCACCTGCTGCTCCTTGGCCGGGTACATATAGCCCTGGCAGCGGACGATCAGCTCCGCGCCCTTCATCGCACAATCGCGCCAGATCTCCGGATAGTTGCCGTCGTCGCAGATGATCAGGCTGATCTTCATGCCCTTGGGGCCATCGCAGACATAGGTGCGATCACCGGGGTACCAACCCTCGATGGGACACCAGGGGATGCACTTGCGATAACGCTGGACGATCTGCCCCTGATTGTCGATCAGCACCAGGGTGTTATAGGGCGCCTTGTGCGGGTGTTCCTCGTGGCGCTCGCCGGTCAGGGAAAACACACCCCAGGTATTGGCCTCGCGACAGGCCGCGGAGAAGATCGCGGTTTCTTCACCAGGAATCGTCGCGGCGGTAGCCATCATTTCATCATGGTCATAGAGGATGCCCATGGTGCTGTACTCGGGGAACACCACCAGGTCCATGCCCGGCAACCCCTGCTTCATGCCCTTGATCACCTCGGCGATCTTGCGGGCATTGTCGATGACCTCGGCCTTGCTGTGCAGGCGCGGCATCTTGTAGTTCACGACAGCAACACCGACGGTGTCCGGGCTGCTGGAAATATCACCATGGCGCATGAAGAAAACCTCTGTCAGTGGCTGATCATCCAGGGCCGTGGCCCGGTTTTGCTCTTGAGTCCCAGGGGGTTGGCCTTGCTCGGCGCCACCGGTTTGCTCGGCGCGCAACAACCGCAGCCTGCGGGATGGCGCCGTTGCTGGTACTCGGCAATGGTCTGCGGTGCATGAGCGCTACGCTCGTTGGTCGCGATGGCCTGGCGCTGACTGCTGGACAGGCAGTTCAAGGCCGGCGCCGAGAGCTGCAAGCCACCGCCCGCACCACCGCAATAGGGGCACTGGCAAGGTTCATGGCGCTGGTTCATGGGTCGCAGCATGGTGAAGGTGCCGCAGGCCTGGCACGGGTATTCGTAGGTCGGCATGGTGTGTCCTCCCGGAATGTCGATGGCGCCTTACAGATCGTGGGCGATGGGCAGGTCGATGCTGCCGTCCAGGTGCTTGATCGGGCCGTTGGCGTTGGGGTTGATATCGAAGTCGAAGATCTCGGTCGGTAGCCACAAGGTCGCGCAGGCATTGGGGATATCCACCACACCGCTGATATGGCCCTGCACCGGTGCCGATCCCAGCAGGGCATAACCCTGGGCCGGGGAGTAGCCGAACTTGGTCAGGTAGTTGATCGCATTGAGACAGGCCTGGCGGTAGGCGATGTTGACGTCGAGGTAGTGCTGCTGGCCGCTCTCGTCCACCGAGATGCCTTCGAAGATCAGGTAGTTCTTGTAGTTCGGGGTGATCGGGCTTGGCTTGAATACCGGGTTCTTGATCCCGTACTTGGCCATGCCGCCCTTGATTAGTTCGACCTTCATGTGCACCCAGCCGGCCATCTCGATGGCGCCGCAAAAGGTGATCTCGCCGTCGCCCTGGCTGAAGTGCAGATCGCCCACCGACAAGCCGGCGCCGTTGACGTAGACCGGGAAGAAAATCTTCGAGCCGCGGGACAGGTCCTTGATATCGCAGTTACCGCCATGCTCACGTGGCGGCACGGTGCGGGCGCCGGTGGCGGCGGCGTCATCGCGGGCCTGGCCCTTGAGTCGGCCCATGTGCGCGGTGGCGGCCAGCGGCGCGTTGGCCAGGGGCGGCACGCGGGTCGGGTTGGTGTCGATCAGTTCCTGCTCGCGACGGTTCCAGTCGGCGAGCATCAGCGGATCCGGCAGGCAACCGATCAGGCCAGGGTGGATCAAGCCGGCGAAGTTGACCCCGGGGATGTGCCGCGAACGGGTGAACATGCCTTTGAAATCCCAGATGGCTTTCTGTGCACTGGGGAAGTGATCGGTGAGGAAGCCGCCGCCGTTCTGGCGGGAAAAGAAACCGTTGAAGCCCCATTGGGACTCGACCTTGGCGCCGATGTCCAGCAGGTCGACTACCAGCAGGTCGCCTGGTTCGGCGCCGTGCACACCGACCGGGCCGGAGAGGTAGTGCACGGTGGAGAGGTCGATATCGCGTACGTCGGAAGCGTCATCGTTGTTCTTGATCGCCCCGGCGGTCCAGTCGTAGGTTTCGAGAATGAAGTCATCTCCCGGTTTGACCCAGCAGGCCATCGGGATGTCTGGATGCCAGCGGTTGTGAATCTGTTCGTTCTCGGTGGCGGGCTGGTTGAGGTCGACTTTGATCAAGGTATCGGTCATGGCAAAGCTCCTGGACAGTAGGGATGTACAGCGTTGCTGGCAGTCTCGAATGGCGGCGCGAATCGGCCAATACGTCGGATGACGTAGCGCCCTGTGGGAGCCCGGCTTGCCGGCGATGGCGATTTCAAGGGCGCTATCGCCGGCAAGCCGGGCTCCTACAGGACGGTGGTGTCTAGACGGAGAGGTAACGGCTGATGGTCGCTTCGTCGACCTTGTCGCGGGTCTCCTCGATGACGAAGCGCCCCTTCTCGATCACCAGGAAGCGGTCGGCGATCTCCAGAGTGAACGACAGCACCTGCTCCGAAACCACGATGGTCAGGTCGCGCAAATTGCGGATTTCCTTCAGGGTCCGAGCGATGTCCTTGATGATCGACGGCTGGATGCCCTCGGTGGGCTCATCCAGCAGCAGCACCTTGGGATTGGTCGCCAACGCCCGGGCAATCGCCAGTTGCTGCTGTTGTCCGCCCGAGAGGTTGCCGCCCTTGCGCGAGCGCATGTCGTGGAGCACCGGGAACAATGCATAGAGGTCTTCCGGCACCTGGCCCCGGGCCGAGGCCGGCAAGCCAGTCTGGATATTCTCCAGCACCGTCATGCTGGGAAAGATCATCCGCCCCTGGGGCACATAGGCGATGCCATGCTCGACCCGCTCGTGGGTCTCGAGCTTCGACACCTCTCGCCCATCGACACTGACCTGCCCGCCCCACTGCGGAAGAATGCCCATCAGGCTCTTGAACAGCGTGGTCTTGCCCATGCCGTTGCGCCCCATCACGGCGACGATTTCCTGCTTGGCCACGGCCAGGTCGAGGTCGTGGAGGATCTGGCTCTGGCCGTAGCCACAGGACAGCTTGTTGACGTTGAACATGCCTGCTTCCTCAATGGCCCAGATAGACTTCGATGACTTTCGGGTTGTTCTGCACCGACTCCATGCTGCCCTCGGCCAGCACCTTGCCCTGGTGCAACACGGTGACCTTGTGGGCGATGCTCTTGACGAACTCCATGTCGTGCTCGATCACCAGCACCGAACGGCCCTGGCTGATGCGCTTGAGCAACTCGGCGGTCTGCACCCGCTCGTTGACGCTCATCCCGGCGACCGGTTCGTCGAGCATCAACAGGTCAGGGTTCTGCATCAGCAGCATGCCGATCTCCAGCCACTGCTTCTGCCCGTGGGAAAGCAGGTCGGCCTGTTGCTCCAGCAGGTCGCCGAGAAAGATCTCCCGGGCCACCTCTTCCACCCGGGCAATCACCGCGGCGCTACGCTTGAAGAACAACGCACTGAACACCTTGCGCCCGGCCGGATAGGACATCTCCAGGTTCTCGAACACCGTGAGGTTTTCGTAGATCGACGGGTTCTGGAATTTGCGCCCAACGCCTGCGCGGACGATGTTGTACTCGTGCATCCGGGTCAGCTCTTTCCCGTCGAACTGGATGCTGCCGCTGGTGGCGCGGGTCTTGCCGCAGATCAGGTCGAGCACCGTGGTCTTGCCGGCGCCATTGGGTCCGATCACCACCCGCACTTCATTGCGATCGATATACAGGTTGAGGTTGTCCACCGCCTTGAAACCGTCGAAGGACACCGTCAGCCCCTCGATGGCCAATACCGGTTTGTTCATCTGAAAACCGATGGCGGTCATGGCTGTGTCTCCAGAGAAGGACGTTCAGGAGCTGGAGCTTTCGGCTCGACACGCACGGCCTGCGGCAAGGACGCAGCCACCAGTTGTGAGCGAGGAGAACGCCGCAGCAATCGAGCAAGAGCCTGGCGACCATGACTGTCCCAAAGCCCGGCCAGCCCATTAGGGAAGTACATGACCACGGCAATGAACAGCCCGCCCATCAGGTACAACCACAGTTCGGGAAAGGACTCGGAGAAATAGGTCTTGCCGTAGTTCACCAGCAGGGCCCCATACACCGCACCGAGCAACGACATACGCCCGCCGACCGCGGTAAAGATCACCATCTCGATGGACGGCACGATGCCGACGAACGTGGGCGACATAAAGCCCACCTGCAAAGCGAACATCGCGCCGCCAATCGCCGAGAACCCGGCGGCGATGCAAAACACGAATATCTTGAAAGTGGCCACGTCATAACCGGAGAAGCGCACCCGCTCCTCCTTGTCGCGCATCGCCATCAGCAGCCGTCCAAGCTTGGAAGCCAGGACAAAACGGCCGATAAAAATGCAGCCGAACAGCAGCGCCGCATTGATGAAATACAGCAGCAGCTTGGCGTTGTCGGTGCGCAGGTCCCAACCGAGCAAAGTCTTCAGATCGGTGATGCCATTGACCCCACCGCTCAGTCCCTGCTGCCCGACAATCAGCACCGTGAGAATCAGCGCGATGGCCTGGGTGACGATAGAGAAATACACATCCCCGACCCGCCGCTTGAACAGCGCCACGCCGATGATAAAAGCCAGCAGCACCGGCACCAGGATCACCGCCAGCAGCGTGAAGCTGAAACTGTGGAACGGCACCCAGAGCCACGGCAGTTCGGTGATCTGGTTCCAGTCCATAAAGTCCGGAATGCCCGGCGTGGTCTGGATCTTGGTGCTGACCGGATCGGAGGCTTCCAGCTTGAGAAACATCGCCATGCAGTAGCCGCCAACACCGAAAAACACTCCCTGCCCGAGACTGAGAATGCCGCCATAACCCCAGCACAACACCAGGCCAACGGCGACGAAGGCGTAGGTCAGGTACTTGCCGACCATGTTCAGGCGGAAAGCATCCAGGGTCAGTGGGAACACCACGAAAATCAGCAGCGCCAACAGCGCCACGCCGAGCAGGTTCGGCTTGCCCGCCAGCATCTTGTCTAGAACGTTCATCGGCTCGCCTCTACTTGCGCACTTTGATGGAGAACAGCCCTTGGGGGCGCAGCATCAGGATCAGGATGACCCCGGACAGGGTCAGCACCTTGGCCATCGAGCCACTGAGAAAAAACTCCGAGATCGATTGGGTCTGGGCAATCACGAACGCCGACGCGATGGTGCCGAACAGGCTTTGCGCACCACCGAAGACCACCACCAGGAAGGTGTCGACGATGTACTGCGAGCCGGCGGTGGGCCCGGTGGAACCGATGGTGGTGAAGGCCGCGCCGGCCACCCCGGCCACCCCGCAACCCAGGGCAAAAGTCATGCGGTCGACCTTGCGGGTATTGATGCCCACGGCCCGGCTCATCAACCGGTTCTGCACCGTGGCCCGCACATGCAGGCCCCAGCGCGAGCGGTAGAGCAGGACAAAAATCCCCGCCGTCAGCAACAAGGTCAGGGCCATCATGAACAGGCCGTTGCGCGGGATCTCGATGGCGTCCGTGAGGTTGAACGAGCCCATCAGCCACTCCGGTGGCGTGGCACTGACTTCACGGGCGCCGAACACCGAACGGAAGGTCTGCTGCATGACCAGGGACAGCCCCCAGGTGGCCAGCAGCGTGTCCAGCGGGCGTTTGTAAAGGCGGCTGATCATCGCCCACTCCACCAGCCAGCCGATGGCGCCGGCGATCAGAAACGACAGGGCGATGGCGAAGAAAAAATAGTAGGGCTGGAACACCGGGGCGAAATGGCTGGTCAGGCTCGAACAGACATAGGTGGTGTAGGCACCGATGGTGAGGAACTCGCCGTGGGCCATATTGATGACCCCCATTTGCCCGAAGATGATCGCCAGCCCCAATGCCATCAACAGCAGCACGCAGAACACGGACAAACCGTTGAACCCCTGCATGGCCGCGATGGCACCAAATTCCGATAGCCATTCCATGATGATGGTCTCCTGCTGGGAGGGTGGAAGTAAAAAAACCGCATCTCCGGCAAGCCAGGCGCGTGCAGATACCGTCTTGGTCGTTAACCGCAATGACGACCAAGGCGGTCCCTGTAGGAGCCAGCTTGCTGGCGATAGCGATCGAACGTTATTGGTAACCTTTAGGGAACGGATTCGGCTCGATCAGACCGGACTCGTACACCACCTTGAACTGACCATTGGGCTGTACTTCACCGATGCGGGTCTTACTCCACAGGTGATGGTTGTCGTGCACTTTCACATAGCCTTCAGGCGCGGTTTTCAGCTCGATACCCGGCGAGGCCGCGACCACTTTGTCGACATCGAAACTGCCGGCCTTCTCCACCGCCGCTTTCCACAACCACGGGCCGAGATAGGCCGCCTGAGTCACGTCGCCGATCACCGCGTCCTTGCCATACTTGGCCTTGAAGGCCTCGACGAAGGCCTTGTTGTTCGGGTTGTCCAGGCTCTGGAAGTACTTCATCGAGGCATAGAAACCGGCCATGTTTTCGCCACCGATGCCCAGCAGTTCGTCTTCGGTCACCGACAGGGTGAGCAAGGTCTGCTTGGAAGAGTTGACGCCCGCCGCATTCAGTTGCTTGTAGAAGGCCACGTTGGAACCACCGACCACGGCGGCGAACACCACATCAGGTTTCTTCAGCTTGACCTTGTTGATCAGCGAGCCGAACTGGGTGTTGCCCAGCGGGTAGTAGTCTTCACCGACCACGGTGCCGTGGAGCACGTTTTCAATGTGCTTGCGCGCGATCTTCATCGAGGTGCGCGGCCAGATGTAATCCGAACCCACCAGATAGAAGGTCTTGGCGCCCTTGGTCTTGGCGATCCAGTCGAGGCTGGCGAGGATTTGCTGGGTGGCTTCCTGGCCGGTGTAGATCACGTTCTTCGACTGCTCCAGCCCTTCATAGAAAGTCGGGTAGTAGAGCAGGCCGTTTTCCTTCTCGAAGATCGGCAACACGGCCTTGCGCGAGGCCGAGGTCCAGCAGCCGAACACCGTCGCCACCTTGTCGTTGACCAGCAGCTTCTTGGCCTTCTCGGCAAAGGTCGGCCAGTCGGAGGCGCCGTCTTCCTGGATCACCTTGATCTGCCGGCCGAGGATGCCGCCCGAGGCGTTGATCTGCTCGATGGCCAGGCGTTCGGCCTGGATCGAACCAGTTTCGGAAATCGCCATGGTGCCGGTGGCCGAGTGCAACTGGCCGACGGTAACTTCAGTCGGGGTCACGGCCAGGCCGGTGCTGTTGGCCTCGTCCGCCATGACCCCCTGGCTGAATACACTGGCGGCCAGTAACGACAGGGCCGCCGCTCCCAGCGCCAGACGGCGCGGCAACAGACCTTGGGTGCGGATCAATCGTGGTTCCATGCTGCTACTCCTCTGCGGTGGCGCTGCGGGTTCGCCTCGGGGGCGGCCAGCAACGGTGATGGCATCAGCATGGCGGCGCGCAGCGGTGGCCGGTATACGCAGCCTGACGTAAAGGCATACGTCATTTGACGTAGGGAAATTCGCACCAAGCTGGCGCAGGCTAGCGCCCCAGGCCCGTGCCACCTGACCGCCTCACGCGCAGGCCCGCGCACGGGTAACCGCTAAAGCGGCCCGGCAGTCTGGGGCATGAAAATTGCTCAATTTTTCACCACTACAACGCCAGGCACGGAGCGCCTTGACCGCAGGAGTCCTTCACCGTGCTACCACCCGGCACCCAGCGCATCGCCAAGATCCGTCGCGACTACAACAGCTGGGTCGCCGACGAGACCATGGAGGACTACGCCCTGCGCTACACGCCGAAGTCCTTTCGCAAGTGGTCGGAACTGCGCATCGCCAACACCGCCCTGGGCGCGGTGTCGTTCCTCGCCCTGGAGGCGATCGGCGGGGTGCTGGCCCTGAGTTATGGTTTCACCAACACCTTCTGGGCGATTCTCGCGGTGAGCCTGGTGATCTTCTTCACCGGCCTGCCCATCAGCTACTACGCCGCCCGCTACGGCGTCGACATGGACCTGCTGACCCGTGGCGCCGGCTTCGGCTACATCGGCTCGACCATCACCTCGCTGATCTACGCCAGCTTCACCTTCCTGTTCTTTGCCCTGGAAGCGGCGATCATGGCCCTGGCCCTGGAGCTGTACTTCCATATCCCGCTGGCCTTCGCCTATGTGATCTGCTCATTGCTGGTGATCCCGTTGGTGGCCTATGGGGTGACCCTGATCAGCCGCCTGCAACTCTGGACCCAGCCGTTATGGCTGGTGCTACTGGTACTGCCCTACCTGTTCGTGCTGGTGAAAAATCCCCAGGCTTTCAGCGACTGGACCAGCTTCCTCGGTCGCAGCACCAGCGGCGGCGACTTCAATCTGCTGGAGTTTTGCGCGGCCTGTACCGTGGCCCTGTCGCTGGTGACGCAGATCGGCGAACAGGTCGACTACCTGCGCTTCCTGCCGGAGAAAACCGCGGCCAACCGCAAACGCTGGTGGGCCGCCCTGCTCTGCGCCGGTCCGGGTTGGATCATCCCCGGCGCCCTGAAAATGGCCGCCGGGGCGTTCCTGGCCTTTCTCGCCCTGCAACACGAAATCCCCATGGAGCGCGCCGCCGAACCGACGCAGATGTACCTGGTGGCGTTCAGTTATGTGTTCTCTTCGCCGGAATGGGCCCTGGGGGCGATGGTGCTGTTCGTGTTCGTCTCGCAGATGAAGATCAACCTGACCAATGCCTACGCCGGCTCCCTGGCCTGGTCGAACTTCTTCGCCCGGGTCACCCACAGTCATCCCGGCCGCGTGGTGTGGCTGGTGTTCAATGTAGCGATTGCGCTGATGCTGATGGAGCTGGGGGTGTTCGACGTCATCGACCAGGTGCTCGGCCTCTACGCCAATATCGCCACGGCCTGGATCGGCTGCGTGGTCGCTGACCTGGTGATCAACAAGCCCTTGGGGCTGTCACCGAAACACATTGAGTTCAAACGCGCGCACCTCTACGACATCAACCCGGTAGGCGTCGGCTCGATGGTGATCGCCTCGTTGCTGTCGATCCTCGCCCACTTCGGCCTGTTCGGCACACTGGCCCAGGCCGCGCCGCCCTTCGTAGCCCTCGGCACGGCCCTGATCATGGTTCCGCTGCTGGCCTGGGCCACCGGCAGCCGCTATTACATCGCCCGCACCAGTGACCCGTTGCTGCTGCGGTCGGTGCAGCCGAGTACGCAGGTCACCTGTGGTCTGTGCAGCAATCCGTTCGAAGTCGCGGACATGGCGTTCTGTCCGGCCTACAGCACGCCCATCTGCTCGCTGTGCTGTTCGCTGGATGCGCGTTGCGGTGATCGTTGCAAACCCCAGGGGCGCCTGTCCGCGCAGTTCGAGTCGCTATTGCGCTGGTTACTGCCCAGCACCATGGTGCCGCGCCTGCACACCCGGCTGATGCATTATCTCGGTCTGCTGCTGGTGCTGATCCTGATGCTCAGCGGCGCCCTGGCGCTGATCTACGGCCAGGCCTCCCAGGGACTGCCCCATTCGGCAACCTTGTACCAGGCGTTTTTCAAGGCCTTCCTGACCCTCTCGATGCTGGCGGCGATCCTCGCCTGGTGGATTGTCCTGACCCGGGAAAGCCGCCATGTGGCCCAGGAAGAATCAACCCGCCAGACCCAGTTGCTGATGCAGGAAATCGCCGCCCACCGTGTCACCGACCAGGCGTTGCAGGATGCCAAGGAAGCCTCCGAGGCAGCCAACGCGGCCAAGAGTCGCTACATCACCGGGCTGTCCCATGAACTGCGCACGCCGCTCAACAGCATCCTCGGTTTTACCCAGAATCTGCAGCGTGACGCAGCCATGCCGGAACAGCACCAGGATGCCCTGGCGACCATTCTGCGCAGTGGTTCGCACCTGCTGTCGCTGATCGACGGCCTGCTCGATGTGGCCAAGATCGAGGCCGGCAAGCTGCGCCTGGAACTGACGGAGATTCCGTTCCCGGAACTGATCCACGACCTGGAGCTGATGTTCACTCCGCAGGCCCAGGAGAAAGGCCTGCGCTTTCGCCTGGAACTGATCGGCAAGATGCCGGCGGTGGTGCGTGGCGATGAAAAACGTGTGCGGCAAATTCTGATCAACCTGCTGGGCAATGCGGTCAACTTCACCGACAGCGGCGAGGTTTGCCTGCGGGTCAGCTACATGCGCGAAACCGCAAACTTCGAGATCATCGACACCGGTATCGGTATCGACCCCGAGCATATCGAGCGGATCTTCCAGCCCTTCGAGCGCGGCGACCTGATGCGCCAGGACAAGGGCGTCGGCCTGGGCCTGACCATCACCCGTATGCTCACCTCGCTGATGGGCGGCGAGTTGCAGGTCAGGAGCCAACAGGACAAGGGCACCTGCTTCCAGGTGCGGCTGTTTCTTTCCCAGGTGCGGGCGCCCCGAGCCGTGGTCCATGTCGAGCACGACATCATCGGCTACCAGGGACCACGACGCCGGGTGCTGGTGGTGGACGATCATGTCGACCATCGCAAGGTGCTCAACGGCATGCTCACACCGTTGGGCTTCGAAGTGGTGCAGGCCAGCAACGGCCAGGAAGCGATTCGTCAGGTCGCGTTGCTGGGGCCGGACCTGATCCTGATGGATCTGTCGATGCCGACCATGGATGGCTGGGAGACGAGCCGCCTGATCCGCCGCAATGCGCTGTCCACGGTGCCGATCATCGTGATCTCGGCCAATGCTTTCAGCGATGAGCGCAACCTGGCGAGTGCCTGCAATGACTATCTGGCCAAACCGGTGCGCACGCCGGAGTTGCTGGAGAGAATTCAGAAGCAACTTGATCTGCATTGGGTGCGGCGTGAAAAGCCGGCGCCGGCGGCACTCCCCGAACCCTGGGTCTTGCCCTCACACCCTGACCTTGTCGCCCTCGGCGAACTCAGCGCCATCGGCTATGTCCGTGGCTTGCAGGAAAAGCTCGACAGCATCCAGGCCGAGACACCCGACACGGCGGCGTTTATCGGGTCGATCCGCAAGCTGCTGAAGAACTTTCGCCTGGACGAAATCAACCGCACCCTCAAGGAGGCAGAAGATGAATGCACTGACCACAGTCGCTGAACCCGGTGTCGTGCTGATTGTGGATGACACGCCGGATAACCTCGCCCTGCTCTCCGATGCGCTTAACGATGCCGGTTATATGGTGTTGGTGGCGCTGGATGGGTTGAGTGCGTTGAACCGGATTGAACGCCGGCGCCCGGACCTGATCTTGCTCGATGCAATGATGCCGGGGCTGGATGGGTTTGAGACCTGTCGGCGGATCAAGGCGCAGCCGGAGAGTGCTGATATTCCAGTGCTGTTCATGACGGCGCTGACGGAGAGTCGGCATGTGGTTCAGGGGTTTGAGGTGGGCGGTAGTGATTACGTGACCAAGCCGATTCAGATTGATGAGGTGCTGGCTCGGGTTGCGGCGCATTTGCGCACCTCACGCATCCTGCATTCGGCGCGGGCGGCTTCGCAGCCAGTGGCGGCCTTGAGCCTGAATGATGAGCCGGCCAGCCAGGTGTTGTCGGCACGCTTTCAACTGACGGGGCGTGAAGTGGAAGTGCTGCGCTGGGTGGCCTGTGGGAAAACCAATCGCGATATCGGCACCATCCTGGACTTGAGCCCGCGTACGGTGAACAAGCATCTGGAGCACGTGTATATCAAGCTGGGGGTGGAGACGAGGACGGCGGCGACGTCGGTGGTGCTGTCGGCGATGACTGAGCATCGGCGGATGTAGCGGCCTTTAAGCCGTAGTTTGTAGTCCAGAGGCCTCAAAAAAGCACAAAACCTTGGAAACTGTAGCCCACGAGCATCACCCTCAGGAAACTGGAGATGGCTACAAGATTGAGTGAGGTAAGAGGCAATCCGGGGGACATTTTCCCAGGCTACTGGGAATCAGAGTCAGGTGGAGGTAGTAACCACTGCGGCCCCCGGACTCAAGAAGTCGATGTGATAACCAGTTGACCCATCACCGATGGCAACATGAACCCCGTCAACGCCCTCATTCATTTGCGAGTTAACACTGAAATCAACAATGGGTGCGAGCGATTTGTTAACGCCAATCGCAAACTCTGTTAGCTGCCCCCCACGGGGCCCGGCAGCGGCAATAAGCAGCTCAATTTCTTCTTTATTATCGACTTTGAATGACCTAAGCTTATTATTTTTCACGACCGCCATCGCCCCATATTCGGCTACTCGCCCAGTCAATTTCTTCAACTTATCCTTCAAATCTTGAGAACATGGTGAGTCGGATTTTCTGAGAACAGTCAGAATACCCGCTACTTTTAGAACACCCTCAGCGTGAAAGGGGCAGGGCTTGAGTGAATTCATATGTGCGTAGTGCACCTCAAAAAATTCCGCGACAGAATGAACAAAGTCCCCACAAACATCCTCCGCAATCAACGCATAGGGTTTGGCATCGTCGAAAATAGATACCTCCACCTGTGTATCCACACCTGTGACACGAAGGTGTTTATGGCACTCCAGCTTCTCCAGAACCTTTCGCTGCAACTGAAGCGCGCTTTGAATGTCACTCTGCAGCAGTAGTTCAAGAGTGTAGAACACACTATCAATGGAGGCATCAAAAACGTGAACAGCACAAAATATCAATTTTTTTACAGGTGACTCCCGGGCCTTCTTGAATACAAGCTTTGCCGCATCATCGCAAAATGAAAATACCACACAGTATTCCGGTAAAACCGCCAAATCACTCAGGTTTAGTGCCGGTACGCCAAGGCCCGCACACCTGGATGTAAACTCTTCCGAGTCAGACAAAATGCTTGGCATCCGGCCACCAAATAAAGTTTCGACCAGTTTGGACTTTAACATCGTAACTCCCTCATTATGAGGAAGGCATCAAGCGACTACCCTGACGCCAACGTAACAGATTTAAATTAAAGGACCCTCATAACGAGGGCCACGAAAGTGGCGGCCAAGAGAAAGCTTCGGAATCTGAAGCCATTCGGGTTAACAGAACGATTGGAGCTTTTAACTTTTTCATACCGCTGACACCTCACATAGATAAGTGCAATTGGATGACACCCAAACCTTTACGGAAAGGGCACAAATATTGAACACCTTCCCTCACACACAAAAAACTAGCCAAACGGATAGCTTTCTTATTAAATAAAAATAACAAAGATAAAACACATCACAAAAACGCATATATGCAAGATTTTACTGCAAGCTAAAAACCACAAACCAACAAGAACATGCCTACATATTTTTAAGCACCACATCAATGAATTACTCCCACCACAAAAAGTAATGTGATCCTTCACGCAAATACCCATCAATATGGCGGAGCGGATAAGTCATGCGCGATAAAAAAAGACATCTGTCAGATACTGCCCTTCAACAATCACTTGATCTTCCTGACCTGACCGAAGCGTCATCTCCCCCCCATGCGATCAACCTGTTAGTCCACGAAATCCTTGGCGGGCTTGCTCTTCGGGGTTGGCCGAACGCTCAAGTCCGGACAGGTCCCCGGGTTGTTTCTGCCGAAGAGAACTATGGATTGCTCGGCTACGCCCCCAGCGAAATCACACTGGGTAGCGAGCACACCCGCTGGGTCAACGAACACGCGCTGTTGCGCACGCAAACCACCAGCCAGATCCCTTTCGCACTGCAACAGGCGGCTGAAAGACGACAACCCGGCGAAATGATTCTCCTGGCCGCTCCGGGTATTACCTATCGACGGGATACCCGTGATCGTTGGCATTGCGCCGAACCGCACCAGATGGATATCTGGGTTCTGGGGGAACCGGATCTTTCAGCACGGAAACACTTGCTGCGCCTGGTGGGCGACATCCTTCAACTCGCGGTGCCCGGCCATACCTGGGTGACGGCGGACAGCCCTCACCACTACACCGAGGGCGGTATCGAAGTGAATGTCGTCACACCGGAGCGACCAGTGGAAGTGCTTGAATGTGGCTGCATCGCCCGCTCATTGCTGGAAAGACTGGAGATTGACCCGCTTCGGCATGGCGGGTTGGCGCTGGGAATGGGCCTGGATCGGCTGACGATGTTGCGCAAGGGTATTCCGGATATCCGCTTGTTGCGCGACCCGAACATCCGGGTTCAAGCACAGATGCATGACTTGTTGCCGTGGAAAGCCGTATCCCGCCTGCCGTCGATCAGCCGGGATATCTCCTTGGCGGTTACCCCTGGGCAAAGTGAAGAGGCATTGACTGAAAAGATGCTGGCGGCGGCGGGAGACCGTGCGGGGTGGATTGAAGAAATGCAGGTCAAGGGACGCTGGTGCGAGGATCAATTGCCGACCCAGGCGATTGAACGACTGGGGTTGCTACCTGGGCAGGAAAATGTACTGCTGCGGGTGGTTTTGCGCGACAGCTCACGGTCGATAACCACGGTGGAGGCCAATAGGCTGTATGAGGTTATACAGTCGGCGTTGCATGAGGGCACGGTCGGAGGTGGTTACAAGATTGAATGAAACAAGAGGTCGTTTTTCCGGTGATTTGGCAGGGCCAGCAAGACAACTCGCTTTCCCTCGCGTGAAATTTCCTAGAAAATCCTGACCGCTTGCGCCCGCCAATTTCGGTGGCTAGTCTTCAGTCCGTCACTGCCTATTCAGTGATCGGGTTTAGTCGCCCGGGATAGATTGGCGCACAGCGCCCCCTTGGAATGAGGCGTTTTTTATTGCCTACATTTTATGGTGGCTGTGCGCAGGGCACCTTCGGGTGCGCCGGTTTCTCCAATCTTCCGGTCGACTAACCTGTGCACAGCTGCCACCCTCAATCGTTTAGTCGCGATGGCGTGGTGGCTCCAACCGCTAGCTAGATTGGAGATTTACCATGTACAAAGTCACACCCAACCCACCGGGAACATCCGGTATCGATAGCATCGACCCACAAGCCGCTGATCGCGCTTTGGCGTACTACATACTGCCTCAAGGCGGCGGTCCAAAACGCCCTGGTGTCACAGGAACACAAAACCAAGCCCCTGCCCCGCAAAGTCGAGAAGACGCTCTCGTCAGCGCCAGCTCAATCCTGGACTCCGCTGCCGCCACCGCCTATGAGAATGCGGACAACCTCACGGGCGCCAATCGTAAAGTGGCGATGGGTGTGGTGCATCTGATCGAGTTGGCTCAACGGCAGGTGGATTCAGTGATAGACGGACAGTCGTCAGCGGTGGCGACCTGACGTAAACGAGTGTGGTGTGAAGGGGAGCGGCGCTCCCCTTTTCCCTCTCACGAGAACATCGTTACCATAGAGCCACACGCGCCCGAAGTAATCGCAACGTGTTGCAAGACAGGATCACCACCGTAAAACAACGCGCTCACGCCCATCAAACATGACGAGGCAACCTGATTCATGGTCAAACCTGTTCGCTCACCAAAACCCGAGCCTGATCTGCTGTTACTGCACATTGAGTTGAAATGGATCGAACCGGCCATCTGGAGGCGCGTGGCGGTGCCCGAAAACATCACCCTGGGCAGATTGCACCGGGTGTTCCAGGCGGTGATGGGCTGGGAAGATTGCCATATGCACGAGTTTGAGATTGCCGGCGAGAAGTACGGTATTCCCGATTCCGAAGGCTGGGGCCCCCCCGTGAACTCAGAGGCTCGCAAAACCCTGATCAAGGCCTTGAACGGGAAAAAGACGTTCAGCTACCTCTATGACTTTGGCGACAGTTGGGAGCACACGATCAAGGTTGAAAAAAACCTCCCCGCCGCCGCCTGCCCTCAGGTGCCCTACTGCGTCGATGGCGCCAATGCCTGCCCGCCGGAAGATGTGGGCAGTGTGCCGGGCTATGACGAATTCGTTGAAGCGATGAAAGACCCCAAGCATCCGGAGCACGAATCGGTGCTGGAATGGTATGGGGAGCTCTTCGACCCGGCGGCTTTTGACCTGGGGCTCGCCAACCGGTGGCTGAAGCAGATCAAGGTCTGAGTGGTGACTGTTCAGGCTTGAAGTGGGTGGAAGCGGCGCGATAAGGAGACATAGAGTCAACTCCCTGTATGTCCGCTTGGTGCTCATTCGGCGAACGCTACCAGTGAGGCCCGATATTCCTAGCGTTTTTTCGACGCCAACAACTCAGAGCGGCCAATCTGTTCCCGGTGTCGCTCTGGCGGCCGAGGGCCTGAGAATTCCGCGCCCGTAATGGCTGCCTCCAACCCCCGCAAGTGCGGAGCTGATTTCTGACTACGTAATGACTCCATGCCATCGTTCCAGGCATGCACCATATGCTTGGCAACATCTCGCCACGCGGGCTCGTTCTTCGCCGCCTCGATAACTTCGCCCCCCACCGCGACTGCTGACTCACACAGCTGCTCGACCATTTCGGCGTAACGACGCGGGGCGATGCCAAGGCGAGCATTGAAGAACATCTCCAGTGTTCGCCCTGGAGTCCAGGTCTGACGCCCACCGATAGATAGCCCGGGCGCATTATCCGCGAAACGCGGATAGGCCTGAGTCGTGACCAGGTCATAGACCGGTGTAAAGGCCACATCGGTTCGCGACGTGTAATAAAGCGCGATGTTCTTGGCGTGGCAATCTGCGTTACGTACCACATAGTTACTCAGCAACTGCCAACCGAAATGCTCTCGCTGCTCACGCAAGTGTTGTGCATCAATATAGGCCCGGGTGGCATTCCAAACTCTCTCCATCGTGGTTGCGTACTTCTCGTGGGGCGGCAAGCCCAGCAGCCCACAGGCATCTTCCAATCCCCATTGCGGTACGCCGTATTCATCGACATCGAAACGATCCACGACCAGAACACGGCCATCATCTGACATACGACATTTGGCAACCGGAACGGTATTCAGACGCTCCAGTACCCGCATGGTGTAAAACTCGTTGAAGCCCAGATAAGGCGTGTTGTCATCCGATCCTTTAATGATGTGAAATCCGGTGCGCAACGTGGGCTTACCCAAAGGTAGATCGCCTGCCTCGGCCTGTTGGGCGATGAACTTTGGGACCACTCCCGAGATCGCCGCCCGAGCATAGCGACGGACCAGTTTGGCGAAGTGCTCGGAGGTATTTTCAGCTGTCAAAAGGTGGCCGATATCCAGCGGATCCGCTTCCAGCCCCGGCTTTAGCCCTTCAGGTGTCACCGCAACCCGACCGATACCCGCACCGCCGATGACCGCCAACAGAGACAAGTCAGTACCGTCAAGCAGCGGCCCGAACTCTTCACGAATAACGCCCAGCAAATATCCTTCAGGCAAGTTTTGCCGAAAGAACGGAAAGAGGTCACGCGGCCAACGCCAAGCTTCTTCGCGCACAGGCAGGGTCAAACTGACAAAGTCTGCCGCGTCTGTACCGGGAAAATACTTCAGCACGTATTCGTCCCGTTCACGGTACAGCTTGGCTACCGCTCTCCCACTGACATGGACATCCAGGATCATCGCTCAAACACTCCCTGTCGCTGCTCAGCGAGAATATCCTCGACCGTGCGCTGATGGCCTGCCTTCACCAGCTTCAAGTCATAACCCGCCGCCTCCAGCAATCGCACCAGAGCCGAAACACTCATATCGCCTTTGGCCAAGGTTTCCATGCGAGCGACAGTTGAACGCGCCACGCCTGCACGGCTCGCGATCGCCTCCTGGCTGAGATGTGCCTCACGACGAGCTTCCTTCAGCATATGCGCCACATCGAACAAGGTGCTCATCTGTAGCCCCCTGGCATCAAAAAGTACGTAACATTCAATTACTGTAGCCTTGGAGGCACAAATTCGCAATGCTCATAGTGCTTCAGGCAGATTTGATTGGACATCAAGGCTGAATGACAAGCTGTAGCCCAGGGGACTCAAAAAATCATAAACCCTTGAAAATGTAGCCCATGAGCATCACTCCCCGGAGACTGAAATCTTCGGCGATTGAGGAGCTGCCCACAGGGGCAGCAAGCTGACGAAAAGGCATGACATGAAGGGAAGCTGTTGCTCCCCTTTTTTCACGCAGGCCTCTGGACACTTGGCTGACTTCACTGGCTAATACTTCCTTCAATCCTTTCGGCTCACTCACTTCGGACTCGTCAATAGTGCTGAACCGCAACGCTCTGATGGCCCAACTCTCTGCCACACCCGATGACATTGCCGCGCGTGCTTCGCTTTATCGTGCTCTGCTCGACAGCGGGGAGGTTTCACTGGATGGATTACGAGTCGCTGCCGGTCTGTGCGATCCGGCTGCTATCGCTGTTGTCGCGCAGTTGAACGCCACCGCGCATACCAATCGCCCCAAGGCACTGTTATCGCAGCTTCGCGGACTGCCCGTAGACCATGTGGAGTTGGATAACGCCGAGCCTGACTGGCTTGATGCCCTGGCTGGGCTGCCACTGCGTACGCTGGTACTCAACAGCCCGAAATTCAGCTTCGATCAGACTGTATGGCAACGTTTGCCAGCCGTTGCCCTCGAGACATTGGAAATCAGTGGCTTTTCGCGCGATGACAACGCCAGCAGCCTTCCATCACTCGAACGGTTGCGCCGACTGAAGTTGGAAACCTACGGCGAAGACTTCGACGACCGTTTCCTCCACCAACTCGGCAGTGGCGCGCTGCAGGAGTTGTCGTTGAACCGTTGTGATGAGGTCACCGACGACGGCCTGCTCGGACTGTCACGACTCAAGTTGCGCTCACTCACCTTGAATCGCGCAGGGGAACTCACTTCACGTGGAATGCGGCACTTGGGTCATCATCCACTCGAACAGTTATCTCTGGGCTGGAATGGCGCAATCCTGAAGGACCCTTCCTGGCTCCGCGGCCTGACCGCATTGCGCTCGCTGAGCCTCGATTACTGTTACGCAACCGACGCCATGCTCCACGCTATCCAGAGCCTGCCGATCGAACGGCTTTCGCTGCAATCTTCGTATATCTGTGAGGACGACATTGCCGAACTGGAAGG
This sequence comes from Pseudomonas sp. GW821-FHT03C07, assembly GCF_059420925.1. Taxonomy (NCBI): domain Bacteria; kingdom Pseudomonadati; phylum Pseudomonadota; class Gammaproteobacteria; order Pseudomonadales; family Pseudomonadaceae; genus Pseudomonas; species Pseudomonas sp. GW821-FHT03C07. The sequence goes on along the minus strand of NZ_JBWKUQ010000013.1, from coordinate 118,861 downwards.
CATGCCACTCGCCGATCTGGATCTCAAGTCTTCACAGCAAATGATCGAGCGGCTCGATGTACTGCACGCGTTTCCACTGAAGCGCCTGGGGCTCTCCGATGTGCAAGGCATCGACGCGCATACATTGTCCGACCTGCGTGGTTTGGAGCTGGAATCACTGGACCTTTCATTGAACGACATCACAGGGAAGGAACTGAAACAATTGGCGGGTCTGCCGCTGAAGCGGCTCAATCTCAGTTTTTGTCGCGGCATCGACGGCAAGGCTTTGCGAATGCTCGTCGAATTGGGATTGCCGTTGGAGCAACTGGAGATAAGCGGTCTGGATCTACGCGATGCCGACTTGGCCTGTTTGCGCGATCTACCGCTGCAACGCCTCGGTTTATATGAAAGTCCTTGGCTCACTGACGCCGGAGTCGCCCACCTGGCGCGTCTGCCTCTGCGAGATCTGACGCTTGCGGCAGGCCCGGGGGAATCGCAGATCACTTCAGCCGTAGTGTCCGTGTTGGAGCAGTTGCCGCTACAAAAATTGTGGTTGCCGAACTGCTCAGGGATCAGCGCAGAGGGGTGGGATCGCTTGGCCAGATTGCCAGCCCGCGTGACGGGCCCCGGCGTTTGACACTCGCCTGGAGAGGGCCTGAATCTCGCAACATAAGGACTTTACAGGGACAGGATGCGTTATCCGATGATCCAACCCCGGGGCTCATGAAAACAGACCTGCGTGCCACGACATCACACGCAGGTCATGAACGCCCCTACAAGACGGGTTGTTGGAACGGGTGGACTGACTCAAATGTCACTAGACCGGGTTAAACTGCCACTCTTGGTAGCTGTCCTCGCCCGTTTGATCGTCCCATTGGATACAGTAATGGTCATTGCCCGTACTGCGATCTTGAGGGCCGATATATTTTTCAGAGTTCTGATTACGAATCAGCCAGTTGCCGTTCTGGAGCTGTTTGAAGTCCCACTCCTGAAAGGCCACACCCTGAGTATGGTACTGGATGACCGTGGCACCATTATCGGTACTACGTCCCCGGATACAGGCAACATTCATGCTGTACTGATTCAGTAATATCCAAGAGCTTTTTCGAATCTGAATAATACTCCAGACCTGTGGACTTTCCAAAACCGGGAGATTCAAGGAGTCACGAATCGTCAAACTGGCATCATCTTTACTCCAGTTGGCAGTATTCCCTTCAATACTTAAATAACGACCGCTTTTTATATTTTGAATCATCACACGTGCATGCACTTGCTTGGGATCGATAGCCATTTCAATTTACCTTCCTGGTGAGTGGTCACCTGACAGCCACCCGACCTCGACCCGTGACCACTATGGGCAAAGGCTGGCTTACCACACGAAATGTCATTGCAATATTCGGCCGTGCCGAGACTGGCGAGGAGACTGTGGGGATGAAACGCCATGAGCGCCATCCGGTATTCGGAAACCGTTAAGCAGGTCGTCTTGAAAGCAGTCTGGGCTAGGTGCGATGAACGATAGGCCAGATGATGTGCATTTGCCATTTTTTAGCCACACCGGTCATCGGCGAAATGACTGCCAATGAGCATCATTTTCTGAAGACTGGAGGTGGTGACACGATTGCATGTGGCCCCCGGTGGCAAGAGGTGATTCAGGAGCCGTTTTCCCGGTGATCTTGCAAGGCCAGCAAGACAACTCGCTTTCCTTTGACTGAAGTTTCCTAGAAAATCCTGACCGCTTGTGCTTGCCAATTTCGCTGGCTAGTCTTCAGTCCGTCACTGCATATCAGTGATCGGGTTTGGTAGCCCGGTATAGATTGGCGCACAGCGCCCCCTTGGAATCAGGCGTTTTTTATTGCCTGCATTTTATGGTGGCTGTGCGCAGGGCACCTTCGGGCGCGCCGGTTTCTCCAATCTTCCGGTCTACCAACCTGTGTACAGCCGCCACCCTCAAATCGTTTGGTAGCGATACTGGTGACGGCTCCATCCGTGAGATTGGAGATTTGCCATGTACAAGGTCACACCCAACCCGCCGGGAACCCTCGGTACCGAAAGCATCGACCCCCAAGCCGCTGATCGCGCCTTGGCGTACTACATACTGCCTCGGGGCGGCTGTCCAAAACGTCCTGGTATCACAGGAACACAAGACAAGTCCCCTGCCCGGCAAAGCCGAGAGGAAGCCCTCGTTAACGCCAGTTCAATACTGGACTCCGCTGCCGCCACCGCCTACGAAAACGCCGACAATCTCACTGGCGCGAATCGCAAGGTGGCGATGGGCGTAGTGCATCTGATCGAGTTGGCTCAACGGCAGGTGGATTCAGTGATTGAGGAGCAACCCGCAGATGGAACAAGCTGACTAGGTACAAAATCAGCGCGCGATTAGAAAAGGGAGCCTAGCTCCCCTTTTCACTCACTAGTAGAATGCTCGCCCTTAGACCATGACCCGTCCCGCCATATCCCATATCGAGGCTGATGGGTAAAAAAATGGTTCTTCACGGAATCCCGGGAAACACAGAAACAAGAACGCCGATTTGATTGATGATGTTCGTGCGAGCAAACACATCTAACAAACCGGCGTTCTTATGCGCTATATTAATACTTTCCTTCCTTTTTGGGAGGGCTTTTCTGTCGTCACGATCAAGCCTGATGGCGACGCGCTACAGATCGACCTGACTCCCCACGCCACCCGTTTCCCTTCCTGTGGCGGGTGCCAAAAACCCTGTTCAACTACTCATGAGTATTGCGAGCGAGTCGTTCGTGATTTGCCCATTCTCGGCCGTGCGGTGCGCCTCAGCGTTTTGCTCAGGCGTGTTGGCTGTCGTGACTGCGGTAAGCGCATGGAGGCTGTCAGTTGGCTGGATCGCTATGCCCGCATGACGCGCCGTTTGGCCGATGCGGTCATTCAAGCCTCGGAGCGCCTTCCCACGCTACACGTGGCTCAACTGTTTGGGCTGCATTGGGACACCGTCCGGTTGCTGGAGCGTCGAGCCTTGCAAGCGGCGCTGAGTAATCTGCCAAAGGCGCAACCGCGACGCCTGATAATGGATGAGTTCGCCCTGTTCAAAGGTCATCGTTACGCCAGCGTTGTGCTGGATGCGGATACACGACGAGTGCTGTGGATCGGCGAAGGCCGCAGCCGGGCGGCGGTCAGGCCATTCTTCGAGGAGCTAGGGCCATAGGGTTGCGCTCGAATCGAAGCGGTAGTGATGGACATGAACACCGCTTTTGACCTGGAGGTTCGCCAGCACTGCCCCAAAGCGCGAGTGGTCTACGACCTCTTCCATGTGGTGGCCAAATATGGCCGAGAGGTGATTGATCGGGTCCGAGTCGACGAAGCTAATCGGCTACGCCACGACAAGCCTGCTCGTAAGGTCATCAAGCAAGCGCGATGGCTGTTACTGCGCAATCCGGAGAACCTGAAAAAGCCGGAACAACGGGTGCATTTGCAGGATTTGCTGGCGGCCAACCAATCGTTGATGACGGTCTACTTGATGAAGGCTGAACTCAAAATGCTCTGGACGCCGAGTACCGCCTGGGGCTGGAGATCGGCTTGGAAGCAATGGTTACGCCATGCTCATGAAAGCGCGATACCCGCCCTGATCCAGTTCGCCGGACGGCTAAAGGATTACTGGCGGGGCATCGTAAGCCGGGTTCGCTGGCCGATGCACACAGGTCAGTTGGAAGGAATAAACAATCGAATAAAGGTCATCAAGCGAATGGCGTACGGTTACCGGGATAGCGAATTCTTTTTCATGAAGATCAAGAGCGTCTTTCCCGGTAATCCGTGAAGAACCAAAAAAATGGGCGCCGCCAGAATATGGGAACAAACTCCCTGGCTGCGGCAGAGACACTCCGGGTGACTTCATCTAATGTCAAACGAGCACGCTTGACTCTTTGTAATTTATCATCCATTTCAACAGCAGCGACACGATCCATCAGCGCACCTAACTTTACGAGAAAACAATAAAGCTCCAATGCCGATTTTCTAACTGCTACTCCACAAAACATCTATTTATTTCATCGTAGCATCTCGCAAACGCTCCCTGCCACATGCTGCGCAAGTTTTACAGGCACAGCATTCCCTAGCTGTCGCATAATTTCTCCCCATGTGCCATCGAAAATAAAATTATCTGGAAAAGTCTGGATTCGAGCACATTCCCGAACAGTAAAATAACGCACCGAACCGTCAGGGCGGCGCAACATATTTTCTCCACCTGGAACACCATGATCTCCAGCTTTCAATGCTTTTGCTGGTTCATCTAATGGGCTTCCAGTATGACCTGGATAGCTTCTTGCTCCAGGCTGAAATCGGTGTGCCTGTATCAATGGGTAGCTTTTTTTCTCAGGATCAGGGAGATCTGTAATAGCATCTCTGACCGTCTGCCAAGGTTGGAGTGAAACCGTCGCGTCCTTCTGCAGGGCTGCAAGTTTTTTATCAATCTTTGCCGGACGCTCAGGTCTATGACATTTTGCTACTTTATGCTTATCCCAGTACTCGCCTGTTACCCATTGATCACGCAACAGCGCGTCCACACTATGCGTTTCAGCTGGAAACGTCCACGGCCGATGCACATCGGCACGAAAACCTACAATAAATACACGCTCACGTTTTTGTGGTACACCGTAATTCGCAGCGTTCACCAAACGGGTCACCACGTGATATTCACTTTTCCGGCCCTTTGTTTTGTGTTTTTCCAATCGAGCTAAATGTTCAAGCCATTCTTCGCCAATCTTGGCTTCAAAGCTCGGATACTCGAGCTGCAGCAAGATGTAATTAAAATAATTGTAAAAAGAAGCTCGCGTGAGCCCTCGTACATTTTCAAATACAAAAGCCCGCGGCCTTACCTCCCGAACAGCCCGAACAGCCTGGGGGAACATATCGCGGTCGTCTAAAAAACTGCGATGCTTTCCTCCCATTGAAAATGGCTGACACGGGGGCCCACCCGTAATCATATCGAGGCCTTCAAACCCTCTAAAGCTAAAATTCCGAACGTCGCCTTCGGTCACATCAGGCCAATGAGCAACTGGCTCCACACCATGTCGTTTGTTGGTCCGCAAGGTCTCACAAGCGTGCCTGCTCCACTCAACCACCGCTTTATGGCCAACGCCGCTTAGGGAAAAACCAAGTCCCAGACCACCGGCTCCCGCGAATAGCTCGATTGACTGCAGCCCGTTAGGGACTACCTCCTCGCAATGCACAGAGGCTCGTGGGAAAACGGTAATGGCCATTATTCACCTCTTAACCAGGTGGCGTGGTTGACTGGTGTCTCGGTGGCTGCCGAGACACCAGTCACTTTTAAAAATCGGGGGGCGGATTCTACACGCATGCGCGCTGTGTTTATCGGAACAAACTGGCAATCTGTGCATTTGGCATCGCACCACCCTGATGACTGTATATAAACACAGCAAAATCTCTATGAAAAGGCCTCTCCGACCAGCAAACCGTGTCGTCCACACAGTCTTACCTACCTCAGCTCATCTCTCAGTCGTCAGGGCATTTTCAAAAAATAGACTCTACCGCAATCGCCCTGAGGCGATCCGTTTGAGTGAGGCCAGCCCTAAACAGGCTCCAGTGGATCAGAGAGCTACCGGCGCCCTGTAGCTGGCGCCTTACCAGCCTATGAGATCCCGTATATTAGAAAAACTCTATTCAGGGAACGAAATTACCTAGGTCGAGCCGTAGAAGTGGCGCCAAGAAACGAAAACAAGACACGCTGTAACTGATTCAAGTCCTTCAGGGCACACTCCCAGACTACCAGTGTCTCCCACCCTTCATCCTGAAGCCGCCTCAAGTTGAGCTCGTCGCGCACCTTGTTACGCTCGAGTTTCGTCAGCCAGAACCCTTGATTCGACTTGGGGATTCTGGCGAGGGCGCACCCTTGATGACGGTGCCAGAAACAGCCATGTACGAAAATGACTTTACGCTTCCGGGGAAAAACCAGATCCGGCTTGCCAGGCAGCTTCGCTTCGTGCAGTCGATAGCGAAATCCTGCAGCGTGCAATAAGCGTCGGACCACCATCTCGGGATGGGTGTTCTTGCCCTTGACCAACGACATTACATGGCTACGCTCACGCGAGCTGATGGTATCCACCATAATTTTCGTCCTTTACGATCGCATCGGTTGGTAGGGTCTTGCTCCAGCGTTCACCTTCCTATTCCTCGGCTTTCTCGCTAGAGTTCATCTACTCGAAGTTCGCTTACAAGGATTGCTATTGGATGGCACCATATCAACCGTCGAAAGGCATGGTTTCTCGCCCGACTCTCGGAGTCGAAGCCGGGTTTGTAGCGCTCAGAGCTCAAGAGCAGCGAACTCTTAAACCCGACAACACAGAACTCGTGACGAGTGACAAATTGGACAATCCTGGAGGCCTGGTAGCGCTAGTCCGAGCCTCATTTTTTAAAAATACTGATCTCGCAGCTACAAACCTCAAAAAGTCGAGCGCATCTACTGATACGTATCGGCTGAGGCTTGGCACCGAGGAGGGGAAATGACTCAAGAATTGGATCTCACCCCTGCGCCGCGCGTGCTGCAGATGCTTGGCGAAATCAATCTAGAGCAGTGGCGCTGCCTGGCGGAGCTAGTCGACAATTCGATAGACGGCTTTATCGATTCGGCGCGATCCGACGACACTATTGAACAGCCCGAAATCGCCGTTAGCATCCCCACGGCGGATACTGAAAATGCGCGAGTGTCCGTAAAGGACAACGGCCCGGGGATGTCTCTAGGAGTGCTAGAAAATGCCCTCCGTGCTGGGTGGTCAGGTAACGATCCCCTATCTAAACTCGGCCTTTTTGGCATGGGCTTTAATATTGCGACTGCGCGGCTCGGCCTCGTCACAGAGGTCTGGACAAGCCGTAAAGGGGATCCAGAACAGGTTGGCGTTCGCATTGACCTTGAAGAGCTTCGGTCTTCAGGCAATTATAGAGTACCTCGTCAAACTCGGCCTAAGGCAAACCATGAGGACCACGGTACCGAGATCATCATCACCCGGTTGAAGCCAGAGCAACGAGCCTTTCTCGCTCGTGCGAATAATCGAACTGCCATTAAAAAGCATTTAGCTAAAGCATACTCTTCGCTCCTTTCCAGCTCAGAGGCCGGTGCTATTCGATTGACGCTGGGTGGCGCGAGGATTACCCCACTCCGTCCATGCGTCTGGGATGAGAGCAGGTCTGTGGAACTGCCTGACAGCACGGTAGTGTGCGCAGTAGAGCGCTTCGACGTCGCGCTGGCCCCGCGGCGATATTGCGAGCATTGCATGCGCACACTGACAAGCGAGCAGGAACACTGTCCTACTGGCGGACCACACTGCAAAATTATCGAGACACTTCGCAAAATCAGGGGCTGGGTAGGCATCCAACGATACTTAGACAAGACAGATTTCGGTATCGACTTCATCAGGAATGGCCGGAAGATCGAAATAGGAAATAAGGATCTCTTCACCTGGAGCGATGGAGAGACTGACGAGATTGAGTATCCAATTGATGACCCCAGGAGTCGTGGGCGCTTCATCGGGGAAATCCATCTCGATCATTGCCAAGTCAGCTATACAAAGAACCGATTTGAACGCGACGACCCAGCATGGAACGAGATGGTTCGTGTGATCCGCGGCGAAGGCCCGTTACGGCCTAATACTGCACGCCAGAAAGGGTTCGATGGAAATCGAAGCCCACTCTATAAACTATTTCAAGCGTTCCGTCGCACCAGTCCTCAGGGCAAAAACGGGCTTTGGTCTCGAGTCATGGTGGTCCAAGACAATGATCGAGCCCAACAAATGGCCGGCCTATTTGCCAATGCAGATGCTGACTATTTAACCGATGAACGATGGTGGCAACTAGTTGAAGAACAGGACACAAAGATTCTTGGCGATGTATCTGGAACTAATGATGCTGTTGTAATTCCCGAAGGTTTTCTCGGAGGGGCTTCGACTCCAGAGAGCTCTGGCGCGAATGAAAGACCTAGCGCTGAAGCCAGCGAGCCGCCAGTGGCACCGCCTCTGGTAATACCCGCACCGGCACGCCGACCGATTTTCGAGTTGACCCGTAAATACATCCACCCTACATACCGAGCTGAGTTCGAAATAGAGGCATTCTCTGTAGATCCCACTGATCCGCAATTACCAGCGGGGCAGCCTTGGACTGTCCGCTTGGAAGATGTAGCTACACGCACCTACTCCTACTTGGTCGATTCAACACACGAGGTATTCCGATCCTCAACAATGACCCCGCTAGATGCTCTTCTTGTCGATATAACATATCGAACGATCGAGTTTCTCCGAGGCCATAGCCAGGACGCAACAGTGGCAAGTGTTCTCGCAGACTTTCGCGCGGAGTACAGCGGAGATACGAGATTAGATGAACAGGAAATCATCGCCGTTGCTAGCAGTATTCTGAACGACATCTGCCGCGCCGCAGCTAGCCTCGTAGGTGAGAGCATGGCACGAATAACACATGAAGAGCTGTCGGGGCGTGAGAAAGAAGGGATCGCTCGTCGAATGGCAGGGCGAAGCGTTGCTGACCCACAAGCACTAATTGCGAGTGGTCGGTATTGGGAATATGCCGACGGCAGCACCGTACGGAAGCTTTTCCTAAGACATCCTAATATTTTCCTTGATGGTAAATACTGGGAGGACGCGTACATTGCGCTCGACTTCGGTGCAGCAGAAGTTACGAACGATGCTCGGTCTTCAACAGTCGCGCGCTATGACGCATATCTCGGGGATGCCATCTGGCTCGCAGATCAGACACCTGCAGACCTAGCACTTGCATCCCGGGATGCCGTAATTCGAGCAACCTGCTCGCTTCGCCTTCTGAGACCGGATGCAGTGATGTGAGCGCAGAGCCATTTCTTAACGCACAACGCCTATTGAAAGGACCGTGGCAAGCTTTCGAGCGTGACGTGGCCCGGCTTCTCGTGTGTAACAGCTTTGAGGACGTTCGACTGATCGGAGGCTCCGGCGATGCGGGTGCTGATGTTTTGGGTGTTAAAAATGGCGAACTGTGGGTAATCCAATGTAAGTTCACCTCCAATGGATACCCATCAGCCACAGCTATTGATCAAGTTGGAGAGGCCGCCCGCTATTATCAGGCCGATCGAATTTATGTCGCAACTAGTCGTCGGGTCGGACCAGCTATGCTGGAGTCGGTTCGCCGGTGGGGCGCACTTGGGGTAACGATCGGAGTACTGGAGCCAGCAACCCTTTTGGAAATGGCACGCCGAAGCCCAGAATACCCTCCCTCTAGACGTGAACTCCGTGACTATCAACTCGAAGCCGTTGACAAGTTTGTCGGATGTCTACGTGAAACCGGCCGCGCCCAAGTAGTACTGGCAACAGGCCTTGGGAAAACTGTTGTATTGGCTGAAAGCATCGCGCAGCTGTTCCGTGATGAGGCCATACCAGGAGGACGAGCACTCGTCCTCGCGGGAACAAGAGAGTTGGTCGATCAACTACAAAAGGCATTTTGGGATCAACTTCCAAAATGGATTCCTACGCATAGAATGATTAGTGGAGAATTTCCATCCGAATGGGACGGGATCACATTCGCAACTGTACAAAGTGCTGTGTCACGGTTAGAAGAGCTGCCTGAATTTGGCCTCGTACTTATTGATGAGGCGCACCACGTTGGCTCAGACAGTTTCCGTAGGGTAACCGATAAAATGGTGGAGGCGATGATCGGAGGAGTTACCGCGACACCATGGCGCGGAGACGGTTACGATATCGATCATTTGCTAGGCCCCCCGGTTATTCGAGTTGGAATAGCGGAAGGGCTTCGTAGAGGCTTCCTTTGCGAGGCGGACTATCGACTGCTTGCTGACAATATTGATTGGACATTTGTCCGTTCTCAATCTCGCAATAGATATTCGCTCACCCAATTGAATAAACTGCTCTTGCTACCAACTCGAGATGAAGAAGCAGCGCGCGCAATTCGCGAAACCTTCAACAAAGAACTACGGCGCTCGGCTATAATTTTTTGCTCCTCGGTTACACACGCGAAAAGTTTCGCGGCAATGTTGAGGCTTTTCGGTTTTCGCTCCGAGCCGATCACCGGCGACATGATGCCTCGCGACCGTGACCGAACAATGGCAGCATTTCGCAAGGGCTCTCTCGACATTGTAACAACCCGTGACCTTTTCAACGAAGGCGTCGATGTTCCCGATGTAGATATGATTGTTTTCATGCGTGTCACACACAGCCGACGCATATTTGTACAGCAACTAGGTCGAGGGTTACGTATTAGCCCCAGAAAAAAGAAAGTTGTCATTCTCGACTTCGTCAGTGATTTGCGTCGCATTGCCGAGGTTATTGAGTTAGAAAAAGCTGCTCGTGGAGACATCGAGCGGCTACGTCTACCGGGAGTGGTGCAGTTTCGCGACGAGGGCGCTGGCACCTTTATGTTAGATTGGATGAAAGACCAGGCTGATCTTTTTACCCGCGAGGGAGATCCTACACTCGACCTCCCTGCATTCGATTTTCCAGCGCCGCACAATAGAGGAGGAACTCAATGACGGCAATTCCGACTGCAATACGAGACGCACTTAGAGAGAAACTCTGGGAACAGTGTGACGACCTCGGATGGATGTCACTCCAAGACACTGAGCGTGCACGGCACTATGAACTTTGGACGCGAGATGCCTCTATCGGTGGGCAGTTGGCACATGTAATGGACGCAAGAAAAGTTCGAGTCTACATTAAGGATTCGTTAGTGAAGCCTTACGTTCGGAACCGGTTGTCGCTGAGCGAAACCGAAGTCTGGCGAATGCTTGGCTTAACTCACCTTGATCTCGTAGATCAGATTTTTATCAAACCACACGGTCGAAGACTTGAGGATGGTCGTGTCATAGGATGGGGCCGTAGTCGCGATTGGAAGTCAATTTTGATGACGATTTTCGAGCGTGGTCGTGCGCACAAATCCTTTTCTTCATTCGGTGTCATTCTGCTTGAGAGTGGTAAAACCGAGAGTGAGCATACCCGCGAGCTGGTTAGAGAGGCCGCTAAACGACTCGGAATCAACAAGTTGCTCTGGCTGGAGTAAACATGAAAAATAAATACTCCGGCTGGTACCCAAAATCAGTTACCGAGGTGTCAGCGTTATGGGATAACGCAATTTTTGTTGCCGATGCGAATGTTTTATTACATTGCCTTCGCCATCCTGCTGCGGTGCGCAACGAGCTTCTGCGGCTATTTGACGCCCTCAAGGCATCACTATGGATTCCATATCAAGTTGGGCTCGAGTTTCATCGCAACCGTTTGGACGTTGAACTTGGAGCTCAAGACGCATATGAAATATTAATCAAAGACTTAGATGCGGTTCTTGAAAAAGCACGTGAGAGGCTGCGACAGCTACGCGCACACCCAACTATTAGCGTACCAAAAGAGCTTGCCGCACTGGATATATTCGCAACAGACTTTCATGGGCGCATGATTGCTGCGCAGACAGCACACCCCTCAGAGGAAATCACTGAAGCTGTATCTAGACTTACACAGTTGTTGGATGGCCGCATTGGTGACAAGTGGACACGAGAACAGCTTAATGCGTTAAAGAAAGAGGGCGAGGATCGCTATGCTAAGAAAGTTCCACCGGGTTATAAGGATGCCAAGAAGGATGCAGGGGAATTCGATAAATTCGGCGACCTCATCATTTGGAAAGAAATGATAGCAAAATCAAAAATGGATAACCGCCCGATAATTTTTATCACTGATGACGTCAAAGAAGATTGGTGGTGGATCCATAAAGGAAGAAAGCTCGGCCCTAGACCAGAGCTGGTAGAGGAATTTAAATCTGAAAGCGGGCAAGACTTTCACATTTATGAATTTAGTCAATTTCTTCGATTTGCGGCCGGGCGCTTTACGGAAATAAAGGCGAATGTTAGCCAAGTAGAAGAGAGCCTTCTCGCCGACGAAAAAGCTCGACAACGACAAACCGACGCTGCTGAGGCCGTGGGAAATGAGATCAGGGTCCGACAATTAGAAGACGAGCGAGATGAAATAATTGCACTACTATCAGGGGTGCCTGGCACCTCAGCTATAACTGTGGCCACAGACCGCACAGGCCTCCGCACACGCTTGAAAGAACTAGATGAGTTGATTTTGACGCATTTGAACAGACCTGCTGACAGCGCCGGTAGCGAACATCCCTCAGACGACCACAGAAACCAGTTTAGTTAGAGCATCATAACCAACTCAAAAAAACCAGCCCAACTCCGGACAAGAAGCAATAGAGCCGGAATGGCCGGAACTGGGTATTCAAATTTGCGCTGACACGCTGTACCTGGATGCCTTGGCCCAATCGGCTCTCGATGAGAAAACACGCGTTTTCATCGGTTGGAACGCCAAATTTGGAGACCTCGTTCGCAAGTAGTGGCTGCATTGAATGTGGCATCGCAATCGCTGGCAAGCCGGCTCCTACGCAGGTCCGGTTTCCACAGGTAGGGTGATGCCTTGCTTTGAGTCCTTGGCCGAAATGTTATCTACAGGAAAGGGCTGATCCAGCTAGGTCTGCGGATTGACCTTCAAAACAGCTCTCGCTCCTACTCAGTTGACTGCTCACGGTCCACCACGAAATCAGCGGCTACGCCCTCACCATCAAACCAGCTATCCCAAGACTCACCCACAGGGGTAATAATCCGGGTTCTGCCGATAGCGACAGCATCAACACGCTTTACGTTGTCAGGTAGCACAGCGGCCTTTGGCAAGCGCACGACCCGACTACGACTGCTCTGAAATACGGAGCCTTTCTCCATGTAACACCTCGGGGATATGTAAACGACCTCTCCAAATCATCCCTGAATGGACTCGTTGGATTCCCGGTGCATTCGAGTCGGTCGACCACTACACAAGCCTGCTGGGGTGCCGGCAGTTCATCAAAATCAGTCATCTTCCCGCTCGTCCTTCACTCGAGTGGTCAGGAGTATGTCCAGTACCTTCATCACCGCCAGCACAGTGCTCAGATCAGGATCGCCCCTGTCGCCAAATGAACGAGCAAGATGCTCCACGGACAGTCCCGACTCACGGGCCATCTTGTCCACACCATAAGCGCGAATCACGACACCGAAGGCTTCAGCCGCATCGTCAATGCTGCCACCCTCCAATGAACCCGATAGAAAAAGGGAAATATGCTCCCGATCTCGAAACTCTATCGGGGAATCATCACCATTCAACAAATCACACATTCTTCAGCCACCAAAACAGGTTTATCTTTTCAGCTCAACCGCCAGCCAGCGCCGGCCGGCGTCAGTCAGGCGATACCGTTGCAGGCGACTCTTCGGATGGTCGGATAATGTCATTTCCAGATAGCCCGCAGTGAGAGCAGGCAAAACATAGGCCTTGCGGAAGTGATCGGCGTTCTTCAATCCCATTGAAGTCTGTAGTTCCTGACGGCTCATTTCGCCCGCAACAACCTTGAGCAACTCTGCGACTTCCATGG
>NZ_JBWKUQ010000013.1:0-105363 GCF_059420925.1 Pseudomonas sp. GW821-FHT03C07 | reverse complement strand
GTGACTTCCATGGTGACTTCCATGGTGACTTCCATGGTGACTTCCATGGTGACTTCCATGGTGACTTCCATGGTGACTTCCATGGTGACAAAGCCTATCCCCTGTCCCCGAGCAAGCAACACAAACCGCGAAGTATTTCTCTCGACTTCCGCAGTCGCCCATCAGGCGACGACTACTCGAGGCCTATGAGCGACCTACGGAAAAAGTTCAAGTCATCGCTGCTCACGAAGCAGTCCAGACTCACGGGCCAAATCGGCCAAGACTTTGTCTGCGATCCATAAACCCCACCCACCGTATAGCCGTGGTATGAAGTCAGGTATCCGAGTCGGATTGCCTCACTTGAGTTCTTACCCCAAACAACCGGTCGGCTATCTGCCTGCCTCGCTCAAGCCCTTCAGCCGTCAACCAAATCGATTTGTTCTTGCTCACCGGATTGCTGATGAAACCGCGTTCATGTAATCGGTTCATGGTCTCGAAGTCGAACCCTTTCCAAGCATTGCCGTTATCAAAACTGAAGGTTGCCAACAGCGCAAGTACGGCTTCTTCAATCAGTTTATCGTCGTATTCCATGATCGTTGCTCCGCTCATACTCTTTAAGCTCACCGTAAAGCCAGCTCTACCTACAGATCCGAGTTTCACAGGCAGGATGGTGTTTTGCCTTGAGGGCGCAGGATGGCGGCATTGGCCGAAATGTTATCTGTTACAGGGAGGGCTGATCCAGCGAGATCGACAGACATGCCCAGACTTGGGCACGCATCGTTAACCATCACACAGAGACTGTCTGTCGCCCAACATCCTCGCTTAGCATCAGCATTTGGGACCAGACAAGAGCGAAGTTTCCGACGTGTCGCTGAAACGAGATTTCAGCGACACGTTCTTCCCTCATGTCGCCGTCAGCGACATATCCCCACCACGTGTCGTCAAAACCGCAAAACAGCGACACGTTAGGCCAGAACCTGAGCATTCTCAGGGATAACTAAACCGCCTCGCCAACGTCAGCTCCCCCGGTGCCCGCATCGGCACGATGAACGATTCCATCTTCTCGTTCACCGTCCCCTCTTCCGTAATCACCGTGACCTTCGCCGTGGTCAGAGGCTGCACGGCATTCTCCTGCCCGCCGCTCTCATCATCGTCACTGCGATAACCGCCACCGAAGTAGTTCACATAGATCAGGTACTGGCCCTTGATCGGCGCAGGCATGGAGAAAATCTCCGGGCCGTAGCCGGTGGTCACGTCCACATCCAGCGCCGCGCCATTGGGCGCGACCCGGTCGCCGTACCAGATATGCGCGCCATCCGGCGTCACCACATGCAGATCCAGGTCAGTACCATCCGTATCCCACGACAGCAAGATCCGCAACTTGGCCGGTGTCGCCCCACCACCCACATTCAGAAACTGCACGCGCTTGCGCTGCTGCCCATCCGGGCTGCGCACTTCAACGCTATTACTGCCAGTGGGAAACGAAAACGGTCGATCAAAATTCCCCGACTCATCGATCTTCAACGGCATGCTCACACCATTGACGATCAGGTTCCCTGGCACCCTGGTGCTCTTCGGTGCGCCCTTGATCTGGCCCATGATCCGCGCTGTATCCGCCTGCCCCAGTGGGGTGTTGACCGACGAGGCCGGGTAGTTGACGGTCTGGCGGAAGTGTTCGCCATCCGGCGAGCCGGCGTGCCAGCCGCCCTTGGGGGTATCGAGCTGGATGCCGCTGTCGGCATGGGCCGCATTCAGCACAACCAGGGCGCTGAGGAACAGGACAACGGTGGAGATGCGCAATTTCATGGCCTATTCCAGTAACAGGTGACGGGCAAGCCCTTCGACATAATCTTCGTCCTGGCCATTCGGATGGGCCTCGAACGCCAGGTGCAGGTATTCATGGGTCAGGTCGAGGCGGTCCTGTTGTGTCAGCACACCGCGCACGTAGATGCGTTGACGTTCGCGGTCGACGTAAGGCCGACCGTAGGACACCCGACAGACGGCAAACTGGCTCAATTCGTTATAGCCAACTTCCTGATCCAGACGCTGACGCCACACGCGACGCTGTTTGAGCAACCATTCCTGCGCTGCCGGCAAGGGCTCGCACGAAGCCACCGGGTTGTCCCAACGGCTCAGGCTCGCACGCGGGTAGGCGTGCTGGAGAATCTGGTCGTAACGCTCGCCGCCGTTGGCCTGTTCCACCGCCTGTTGCCAGGACAGCTTGTCCGGGCCGGATTGGTCGGAGTGGTAGGTCACCGGACTGCCCGCCAACACCAGATCACTGGTCCAGGCCGCGATACCCCGAGCTTCGGCAGTGGCCGGGCGTGGCGCAACGCGCTGACGGCCGCTGCTGTCGTCAATGCTCAGGCAGTCGCCGCTACGGCCAGCGTTCTGCAACAGGTAGGTGCGAATCGCCACGGCCAGGGCCTTGGCGGCTTCGATGGGTTCGGTCTTGGCTTCGCGTTGCAGGACACGGGCGACATATTCCTCGCGGTCCAGCCGCGCAACCAGCTGCGGCTGACCGGCGTTCTGCAGCAGAAAGAGTTCACCCGCGCTCTCGATCTCCAACTGGTTGCCATTGGCGAAATCGACTCGGTAGTGACCTTGCAAGGCACCGTTGGGAGCGGCTTGGCCGTCGGCGCGGGTGACGCCTTTCAGTGGGTAACGGGAGAACAGATCGACCTGCACGCAACGCCCGGCATCTTCGGACGAAGGCGACGGCAAGAAGCTACCCAGCACATCCGAGTAATGCCGCAGCACCATCTGGCTGGTACCACGACCACCCACCCAAAGCGGCGTGCCGTCTTCCAGCCAACCGGCAAAACCGCCCTGGCGTGACTGCGAATCCTGGTCGCCGAGCCAGCTCCAGGTCTTGACCCGCACGCGCCCGCCGAGCAGCCCCACCGCCTGACCATCGGCAGCGTTGAGCACCACGTCCAGCAGCAGTTTGCGCGCAGTCCCCTGAACCGGAAGCGTGCGTAGCGCTTCCAGCAATTGCACCACGGGTACACGGGTTTGCGGTTGCAGTTGGTTGAAACTCAGTAGCCAACTAGGCGCCTGACGTGCCTGCCAGTAGCCGCGCCATTGGCCGTCATCGATCTTCAAACGCTTGGGATCAAAGTACAAACCACAGGAGCGGACCAACGCCGCATCCCGGGCAATACTGCCGCCCGGGGTGCAGCAATAGACTTCCTCGTGATCCTGCCCATGACAATCGTAGGCCGGTTCCTGCTGGTTGGTGTCCACCAGCCAGGCATAGACGAAGAGTTTCCACAGGCTGCCCAGCGGTGTTTGCAGATCCGCCGGCAATGGTTCGCGATTGAGCACCTGGGTGGTATTCAGTTGCACTAACTCATAGCCGTCGGCGGTTTTCCAGGCCAGGCGCAATGGCGCTTCCTCTGCCGTCGCCAGCAGAGGAACGATGCACAACAGCAGCCAGGCCAGTCGGCGGGTCATGTCATTCGACCGTGATCTGCCCAAGGGCCGGTTTCTGCTCCTGAGCCTGATGCTCTGGCGCATAGATCTGGCTGAAACGCGCCGGCGGCAACTTGAACTGGCCCTTCTGCGAGAAGCGGATCAGATGGCGCAGACGCACTTCGCCATTCAGGCTGTTGACCGGTACGCCATACGCCATCTGCCCCGGTTCGAAGTGCGCCTTCTCCAGCGGCGTGGCTTCGGCACCGGCCAACCCGGCAAGGTTGACGCCCCAGGTGGTGCGCTCAACGTCCGCACCTGGCGGCAACGGCACTTCGAGCATGCCGTAGCGCAACGGCTTGGGGCTCTTGGTGGTGAGGATCACTTCGTCCAGGTAGAGGCTGTCGCTGGACAACGGCTTGTCGCCCACGGCCTTGAGGCTGAAGGTGTAGGCGTCGTCGCCCGGCACCAGTTCCAGCAGGCGGCGTTTGATCTGCACCGGCAGGTCATCCGGCACTTTCTGCTGGCTGAGGTAGCTCAGTTTGGCCCGCAATGGACGCTCCTGTGCACCGCTCACGGTCAACACGCTTGGTAGCCCCGCGCCCTGCCATTGCCAGTAGTTTTCACCGGTCCCGCCCTGGCGCGCTTGCCAGCCTTCGCCCGGGGTCAGGGTGACCGTTTTCGGGGTCTGCTCGACACTGCGTTGCAGCCAGGTCAGGGCCAGCGCACGTTCCAGGGTGGATTGCTGCGGCAACAGGCGCTGCAACAGGTCCTGGGCCAAGTCGGCGTTAAACGGTTTGATCGACAGGTTCAAGGCACTGGCGAACGGTTGCGAGCTGGCACCGAGGCGCTGTTCAGCCGCGGGCAGTTGCTTGCTGAACGCATCCGGCAAGGCGACTTTGCTCTGGCGGGCCAGGGCAGCGGTCAGTACCCGCGCACTGGCCAGGCCCAGGGCCGAATCCGGTGCGCTCATGATCACGCTGTCCTGGCCATCGTCCATCAGGTTGGCGTCGGCACCGTCACCGGCTTTCGCCAGTTCGTCCATCAGGCCAGTCAACAGGGTGTTCACCGGCAGTTGCATGTCCTTGGCGAACGACAGCACCAGCGCCCGTTGCAGCAATGGCGTGACGGTGGCCTGTTTACCGTAGACATCCAGCACCCGCTGCCAGTGATCCGGCGGCAGGCTGATACCCAGCGCCTTGCTGGCGTGCCAGTCGGCGTAATAGGCGTAACCGGTGAGGAAAGCATCCGGAGTGACATCTTCACCCCACCAGGTAAACCAGGCATCCGGCCCGGCCATCGAGACCAGGCGCAGGCGGCTGTTCTGCATGATCAGACGCAGACGGTCGCGGACCTGGGCGTTGGCCGACAGCGCCGGGTAGGCGATGCTCAACGGCAGCAACTGGCTGGCGGTCTGTTCGACGCCGCCATAGGGGTAGCTGAGCAGATCATCGAGGTTGGCGCGGAACAGCGCTTGCGGGCTGTCGTCGAGGCGCAGACGAATATCGCTGGCGTCTGCCGGCAGGCTCAACGGTGTGTCGCCGCTCGCCACGCTCAGGCTCTGGCTTTGTGTCACTTGCCAGCCGTCACCCACTGCACTCAAACGCACCGCCAGGGCATCCTGGGGTTTGCCGTCCTGTTGCAGCTCGGCGCTCCAGTCGCCGCTGCTCAGCGAGGTCGCCGGCAGCGGGATGTAGTTGATGCCTTTGTTCAGGGACAGCGGCAGGCGCTGTTCCTGGCCGGCATAACGAATCACCAGCTCAGTCTTGACCGGCTTGTCGGCCTGGCTGAAAGCGAACAGGCCAAGCTTCGGCTGGTCGCCGCTGCGGAAGTGGGTCGGGCCACTCCATTTCAGGTACAGCGGTTTGTCGGAACGGATGAACTGGTTCTTCTGCCCCACTTGCCCGGCATCGGCGATGGCCCGGGCGGTGATGCGCCAACGGGTCAGGGAGTCCGGCATGCGGAAGGTGAAACGCACCTTGCCGTTGGCGTCGGTGACCAGCTCAGGCTGCCAGGCGGCGGTGTCGACGTCTTCGCGACGCGGCCGCTCCAGCACTTTCACGCCGCGCTCGCTGCGGTTGGCCTTGCCCGGCGCGCCTGGGCTGCCCGGCAATGCCACGTCGTAGCTGATAAACGACAAGCTGGCGCTGGTGCGCACGTTGTTGCGCCGTGGGTGGTAGAAGAACTGGTCGATGCTCGGCGCCACTTCCGGCTGCAGCGCGTAGATCATTTCATCCACCACGCTGACGGTCAGGTGCGCCGGAATCGGCTTGCCGGCGAACTGGGTGGTCAGGTCCACCGAGACGGTGTCGCCCGGCTGGTAGCTTTCCTTGTCGGTGGCGATGGCCACCTCGATCTGCGGCGTGGTGACTTTGAGGCCGGCGTTCTGGAAGCTGTATTCACCGCCCTTGGTGTAGAGCACCGAGAAGGTCAGGTTGGGGGCATAGTTGTCCTTCACCGGAATCCGCGCACGGTATTGGGTGTCGCTGATTTTTTCCAGGCGCAACCAGTCGCCGCCCTTGGACAGCAGCGCGGTGGCCTCGACCTTGTCACGCTCCAGCGAGAGCAGCGCGTCGGTGACCGGCTCCGGGAAGGTGATCAACGCCAGCGCTTCATCACCGGCCTGGTACTCGGGTTTGTCGAGGAGGATTTCCACGGTGCCGGGTACGGCTTTCACGCCGTCACCGGTCACCGAATGGCCGGCGGCGCCAAGGATGCGTTCGTGGTCGTCCTTGAGCGACAGGTTGTAGGTGCCGGGACGGTCGAAGGTGATGCTGAAGCCTTTGTCTGCCGCGCCAAGTTTGCCGCCACCGGTGGATTGGTCTTCCAGTCGGACCCAGCTATAGGTGCTTGGCGTGCCAGCATTCGGCTGGGCGACGGTGGACTCGCTGACGTAGCCGAACGCAACCTTCTCGCCGGTGGCACTGAAACGCTGCGGCGCCGACAGGCGATAGCGCGCCGCGCCACGCTCGATCAGGATTTCCTTGGTGGTCTTGACCCGATACGCCGCGCCATCGCTGGCGAACACGGTGAGCATGTAGCGGCTGGGCTTTTCCGCCGCCGGCAGGTCAAGCACGGCCTGGCCCTTGTCGTCGGTGGTCAGTTCGGCACTGGTCAGTTCCACCGGGAATTGCCCGAGGTATTGCAGCTCGTTGTCGACCATCGACAGTTGTTGGGCACGCAGGCTCAGTTGCACCCGGGCATCGGCCACTGGCTTGCCATCCGGGTAGAGCAGCAGCAATTTGCCCTTGATCGGCTCGCCAGTACGGAAGTCCTGCTTGGCCAGGTCCATGGAGATTTCAAAGTGCGGCTTGATGTACTCGGCGACGCGGAAGGCGCTGCTGTAGGTCTGGTCGCGGTAGTTGAAACGCAACTCATAACCACCGGCCACGGCGTTGTCCGGCAGTTGGAAACGGCCCTGGGTACCGGACTTGGCGTCCAGGTTCAGGTCCAGGGTCTGCAAGGTGGTGCCGGTGGCATCCAGCACGCTGACACGCACCGGGGCGGTGGTCGGGTTGACCGAGTCGCGGGCATTCTTGAACTCGCGACCGACGATTTTCATCGACACCCAATCCCCCGGCCGGTACAGCGGTCGGTCGGTGAAGGCGTAGAGCTTGGTGTCGTAGATCTCGCTGTCGTAATAGAAGTTCTCGGAGACGAACACCCCGCCCTCGTCGTCCTCGCCGATCATGAATGAGCGCTCCGGGCTGACGTGCTTGAGGCGCAGCAGGCCATCGGCATCGGTCTCGCCGCTGCTCATCACGCCCAAGCCGTCGGTCCACAGCACTTTGACCTTGGGCACCGAGCTGCCTTCATGTTTGCGTGCCGCCCAGACCAGCAATTCGTCGCCAGCGATCTTGCTCACGGCCACGGTGTTGGAGACGAACACCACGGTGGTCGCACGGTATTTGCCGATCAGCGCTTCCACCAGGTACAGGCCTGGCTTGAGTTTGCCCAGCGGGATATAGACGTTGCCGGGTGCGACGCTGATGAACTGGCTGGAAGAGCCGGCCAGGTCGACGCCCTTCGGCGGCTGGATCGGCTTGGCGTCCCACAGCGGGTAACGGAACTGGCTGACCATTGGCAGACCGGGCAGTGGCGCGTATTGCGGATGATTGTCGTACGGCGTCGGCGCGGCGATGGCCTGGCCCATTTTCAGTTCCGGCACTTCCTCGGTCACTTGCTTGCGCGACTCGTAGGAGAACGCCCGCTGCATCACGCGGCGGGATTTGCGGTACCAGTTGTCCCACAGGTAGGCCAGGGTGTTGGACAGCCCTTCGCCCTTGAACTGGCCATCGCTGACCACCCGGTGCAGGTTCTTCTGCCGCTTGAGGAATTCCAGCGGTTGGTCGATGCGGTACACGCGGATATCCGCGCCACCGTAGGGTTCCATGCGGAAACGCCGGTAGTCGCGGCCCGGCGCTTCGAGGCGGACCAGGGCCTGCTCGTCGCTGGCGAAACTGCTGTCGGCCAGCAGGAAGAAACTCTCGCCGGCCACCGGCGTGTAGTTGCTCGGCGGCACCGAGTCATCGGCGGCGCCGGCGACAACCGGCAGCAGCACGGCCAGGGCGAAAACCATTCGGGAAAACAGACGCTTCATGGGAGACCCGTTCATCGAGAGAGGAAGTTCAGCCGGTAAACGCCGATGAAGTTGGGGTTCGTTGCATCGGGTATCCATCGGGTGTCCTTCCATGTCATGAGTTGCTGCACGCTGGCGGAGCGCATGCCGTTATCGGTGGGGGTGGTGGTGCCGGTGTGATAGGCGATGTTGCGGCCCATCCAGATCATCAGGTGCTGGTCGTCGCCCTGGTCGAAGAACAACAGGTCGCCGGGCCGCGCCTGGTTGAGGTCGCGGCTGACCAGTTGGCTGTTGAACTGGATCAGCTTGATCGCATTGACGTAGGGCCCGACCTTGCCGCCGCCCTGCTGCCATTGCTGGGCCAGGTTGCGCTGGCCCTCGCTCAGGACCAGTTCGGGCGGCAGGTAGCGGTTGGACAGGCCATTGGCCCGCAACCATTTGTCGTCATGGGTTTTCAGCGCTTCGTTGGCGGCGAAGCGCACCAGCCCGGCGCAGTCCTGCTGGTACCAGCGCGGGCTCGGGCCTTGGGTCAGTTGCTCCTGGGCGATGCGCACGAACCAGGCACGGAACACCTGGGACTGCTCGACGTCCAGCGGCGGTGCTTCAACGGCGAACGCGGGCGCACTGAACACGGTGTTCAGTAATAGCGCCAGCAGGCCCAACCTCTTGAACAGAGGAATCACATTGCACGCCATTGCAAAGGCAACCACTGCCAGTGGCCATCCGGCTCGCTGCCTTCCGGCAGGGTCAGGGCGTACTTGCCGAAACCGGCGAGCTTTTGCAGCTTGGGAATCAGGTGGGTCTGCGCGGCGTTGCGGAACACCGGCTCCATGTCCTGGGGCAAGCTGTCGAGGGTTTCCTGTCGCATCAGTTGCGCCAGGGAGTCCGGGCCGAGGTAGACCGGCATCAGCACGTCCTTGGGCAGCACGTCGGCCAGCGGCGGAAAGTGCTTGTCGAGGGTGCCGAGGGCCTTGTCCACCAGCTTGTCATCCAGGGAGAACAGCAGGGTCGAACCGTGCCGCGCCAGGCTTACGCGGAAGAAGCCCTTGCCGGTGATGGCGTCGGGGTTCTCGGCTTCCTTGGCGGCGTACTGGCCGAAGGTCGAGCTGACCTGACGCTTCCACTCATGGACGCCGTCTTTCTGTTGCTCAGCGATAGGGAACAGACCGCCGTCGACGGCGCTTTCCTTGCTCCCGACCATGGAGCCGAACAGCTTGCCCAGGTCGGCGTCGAGGCTGTCGTTGTCCTTGGTCAGGTTGGCCACCAGCAACGGCGTGTAGAGGCGCGAGTCGGCGTACCAGCAGAGGCCGGCGGCACCGCTCATGTGTTCGGTGAGTTTCTTCGCGGTGGCTTCGTCGGCACCCAATTTGACCAGCAGCGGTTGTTGCTGCTCGGCAGCCAACGGCAGGGCGACGCAGGCACTGGCGCCCACCGGCATGGCTTGCCAGATCGGCTTGAAGTCGAAGTCGGCGGCTTTGTCCTGCTCATCCAGGGCGAGGAAGCTGTGCCAGCCCTTGTCGTCCATGTCCAGGCGCAGGCCGGCGAAGTTGGGGATAAAGCGCTGGTAACCCATGGCCAGGACACTGGAAGCAATCGAGATGCGCTGCTTCACGACGGTTTCACGAGGCTTGAGACCGAAGGCTTCGGGAAACAATTTGTCGCCATTGAGCAACGCCGCCAGGGCCTGGGTCGAGACCTCGCCCGGGGCCAATTCGCTGTCGTCGCTGGTTTGCTCGTAGAGTCGATCCGGATTGGACAGCACCACCAGTTTGTCGCCACGGGAAGCGAACAACAGGGCTTTGCTGGCGTTGTAGGCCAGGCGATAGAGCGGCACGCTGTCACCGGCGACTTTCACTTCGCCGACCTTGGTCAGTTGGGTGTCGTCCAGCGCGACATGGGCCAGGGGCTCAAGCAGTTTGGCCAGGCCACCACGGTCCATCACCAGCAGGAAGTCCTTGAGACGACCGTCGGCACCGCGCCACAGGGCGATATCCGCCGGCTGGTCGAAGAGTTGCTCGATCAGGTTGTCCTGCAGCTTGAGGTCATGCTCGTAGATGATCCGCCGCAGGCTGCCGATCAGGCCGAGACGGTCGCCGTGGGTTTCGTAATAGAAGACGAAATCCTCGGTCAGGGTGTCGCGCAGGAACGGCACGCTGAGCAGGTCCTTGGGCAACTGGCTCAGCGACGCGGTTTCCAGCAGCGCGTCCGGGCGGCTCACGCCGAGTTTCTCCAGGGCCAGTTCCGGCGCCGGGGCGGCCGGCTTGTGGTGGAAAAACCAGCCCAGGCCGCCCGCCACCGTACCGGCCACGCAAAGCCCGAGCACAAGACCCAGCCAACGGCGCGAGCCGGCAGGTTGAGGGGTAGCCGCTACAACGGCGTCCGGGGAAGCTGTGTTATCGCTCATGTTCGCAAAGCCCATTCATCCGTGGAGCGGGATGTTCAATAGTTGAAGGTCTTGACCAGCAGCAGGTCGCCGATGGCTCGCAGGGGCACGGTGAAGCTCTCGCGCTTTTCATCGACGGTGTTTTCGTTGAGCACCAGATTGATCTGCGAGGTGATGACCTCGTTCTGGTTGGCGTGCTCGGTAAAGTTATAGCCGTCGCTGGCGCTGTAGTTGCCCCAGTAGTTCACATAAATCAGGTAGGTGCCGTGCAGCGGCGCGGTCATGGTGAACATTTCCGGGCCGGGGCCGTCGACGCCATCCGGGTCGAGGCCACCACCATTGGTCAACGCCGGATGCGCGTAGAAGGCGTGCTGGCCGTCGGGGGTGATGATGTGCAGGTCGAGTTCGGCCTTGGGGTCGTCCCAACCGAGGACCACGCGGATGCGCGCCGGAGTGATCTGCTTGTTGGCCTCGTAGAACTGCACACGTTTGAGCGACTTGCCCGTGGAGCTGCGCACTTCGACGCTGTTGGAGCCGGCACCGAAGGCATAGGGACGGACGAAACGACCGGCGTCGTCGGTGTAGAGATTCAGCGGGTTGCCGTTGACCGACAGGATATGGGGTTCACGCGGGCCGGAGGGCGGATTGATCCGGCCTTCGATGGGGGTGCGGCTGCGCTGGATGCCACGGTCGATGGGCGGCGTGGGGTAGGCCACCTGCGGCGCATCCTTGTGGTCGAGGAGACCTGCGTAACGCCAGCCGCCGGTCGGCTCCTGGAGCTCGGCCGAGGGCTCAGCCCAGGCGGTCGTGGCCCAGAGGGCGATCAGGATGGGGAAAAACCGGCGCATCAACAGCCTCCTTGCCATGCTTTATAAAACCCTGCGCAGAATCCACAGCGCACTCCCGACACGGTATCGGTCAGAGAAGACCTGTCGATGACAGGTAGGGGAAGCCGCAGAGGTTAGCGATTCGGCGGTTGTTAGACAATGGAGGTAAGGCGGTATTTGTGAGGTGGCTCATCAAATGAGCTGGGATCGTCGCTTTTGAACCGAAAAGCACTGAAAAACAAGGCAGAATGCCACTATTCAGGCAAGATTTCCTGATCAGCATACGGCTTCTGCATCAGCAGGAAACAGGTAGGCGATGCTGTCCAATAAACCTGCGGAGCGAACGTTCGATACTTGATTACCAGTGGCACGTTCAGGGTCACACCGTTTGAAGATCACGCAACGCTTCCGGGTGTTGGCTCGCAACACGCAGCAGCGTTTGCGCCGCACCCGTGGGCTGTCGACGCCCCTGCTCCCAGTCCTGCAAAGTCCGCAGGCTGACGCCCAGAAGCTTGGCGAAATCACTCTGGGACAAACCGACCTTTGTCCGAGCCTCGGCAGCTGCGGTCAATGTCACCTTGGTGACCCGCGCCGCTTTACCCGCCTTCATTTGCCGGACTGAGGCCAGCAAGTCCTTCTGGAATTGTTCCAGTTCATCACTCATCGCTGAGTTCCTCCTTCAATTGCTTCAGAAACGCGGCAGGCAAGTTGTCAAATTTGGCCTTCGTATAGGCAATCAACAACCAAATACAACCGTCGGCAAGCCTGTTGTAGTAAATCACCCGCGTACCGCCTTGCTTGCCCATACCCGTACGAGACCAGCGAATCTTGCGCAATCCGCCGCTGCCGGGAACAACATCACCTGCCAGCGGGTTGCCCGCGATCCAGGTAATGAACTCATGGCGTTCGCCGTCATTCCAGATGGCCTCAGCGCAACGTTTGAATACTTCAGTTTCAATGATCGTATGCATGGGCGAAAAATACGGCAATGCCGTACCTTCAAGCAATCATACACCTGTGTCGTGTTATTACAATCGCGACGGCATCCCCGTCGCTTATCACTCAAGCCCTGCGCTCTTCCACAGTCGCGCTGACCGACCGATCCACCCTCGCCCAGAACGTCGGCAAAAACACCTCCGAGACCAGAATCCCCAGGTCGCCCCGCTCGAAGTGTGAGCGCCGGGCCCAGAGCGGGGACGCGGCCAACTGACCGTCATCGACCGAGTCCTCATGGCGGCACAGCTCTATCGCGCCACGCCGAAAATCGAGCTCACCGAACAACCACGGACCAATCGACTGATCGCCCAAGGCGCGAAAATCCAGGCCCGTGCTGCGCTGCACCGCCTCCGGGATCACGGTCCGGGCAAATACCCACGGAACGCCCTGCCCATTCAGATAGACCTCCCGCACCCAGCCACGGCTGCCGAGGGGCAAGCGCAACGCCGTACATTCACCGCGCAGCAAAACGGCCTCGCGCTCATATAAAGGCGTGACACCGAAACGACCGTCGGAAACCTCGACCAGACGCTGGGTCAATGATCCCGGGGCCAGCAGATAATCGGCCATAGGCTCCTCAAGTCGAGCGCCCAGTTGCTCGACCGACCGCCACTGCACCTTAGGGTCGGCACAGAGAGTTCGATGATTTCTCACATTGTCGAACATCGCGTTTTTCCACCTGTTGAAACCGACCGTGCGGCGTGGGCCATAGGGTCACACGTGGCCCCGTAGGGCCGAAGGGACATTCCTGCACTGT
Organism: Pseudomonas sp. GW821-FHT03C07; assembly: GCF_059420925.1. Taxonomy (NCBI): domain Bacteria; kingdom Pseudomonadati; phylum Pseudomonadota; class Gammaproteobacteria; order Pseudomonadales; family Pseudomonadaceae; genus Pseudomonas; species Pseudomonas sp. GW821-FHT03C07. The sequence goes on along the minus strand of NZ_JBWKUQ010000013.1, from coordinate 92,428 downwards.
CGAAGTGCAGAGGATTCACGTCTCAATGGCCGCCAAGTCTGAGCACAACCTTGTTGATGGCGCTGGGCCCTGATGTCAGCGTGCAATCTGAAAGCAATAGCGGGGACTGTGGGAGCGGTGCTTGCCCGCGAAGCTTTTGACGGTCTCACTGGCCCCTTCGCGAGCAAGCTCTGCTCCTACAAAGTACGCGTTCGGGCGTGATGTTCGGTGCATGTGTTCAAGCGTGATTGTCGTCCGCGCCTGTGAAACGGGGGCATCACCGATTGCTCAGCGTCCCCGCTCAGCACAGAATTCCCTATCGCCACCAGAGCTGCCTGAATGATTGCTTTCGATCGCCTCGACCTCAACCTGCTACGGGTCTTCGACGCCGTGATGGAGGAGCGCAGCGTCCTGCGCGCCAGCCAGCGTCTGCACCTGAGTCAGTCGGCGGTCAGCCATGCGCTTTCGCGTCTGCGCGACAGCGTCGGAAAGGAGATTTTCGTGCGCACCGGCAAGGGCATGACGCCGACCCACTACGCCTTCGAGATCAGCGGCGCGGTGCGCGACGCCCTGCAGAACATCAGCGCCGAACTCATGTACCGCGCCAGCCATTTCACGCCATACACCGACATGGCGAACTGGGTCAGGGTCAGCGCGCCGAGGGTCAGCGCGTCATTCCAACCCTGGGCACCGGCCCGGACAAAGCAGTAGACCAGCGCGCTCATGCCGAAGGTGACGGTCAAGGCCCCCGCCAGATCGAAGTGACCGGTATGCCGTTCGGTTTCCTTCAGATAGCGCCAGGCCAGGGCCAGCAGCGCAATACCCACCGGCACAGCAGTACGCCGGAACCGGGAATACGAGCGGAAGAAGACGCCATGGATGACAGCCTTATGGGTGTAGAAGCACAGGAGAAAATCGGAGGCGACGAGAGGGAGGTCCATGTCGATCATTCATCCTTGATCGATGGACTACTATAAAAGAGACAATTTTGTGCCGACTAGCAGGACAAACCGGGATACGCCGCGCCGAAAACCGGGATAATCCCCCCCCCGCGATAACGGTTCAGATCATGCTGCAAAACCTGTAGGAACCGGCTTGCCGGCGATAGCGTCCACACGAGCGCCGCATGACTCTAGGGCCTCATCGCCGGCAAGCCGGCTCCTACAGTGGACGTGTTGTCCCTGGGTTGTGCGCCCGGTATCAGGATGATTTGTCGACAACGGCCTACACCAGGCCCCTGACTGCCAACCCCTCGCATTTGCCCCTAAACCCGCTGTCTGCTAGTGTCGCGCCCGTTCAACGCCTACCGAGATCGCCGCCATGGCCCGCAAAAAAGCTTCCCTGGACTTCGAGCAATCCCTTGCCGACCTGCAAACCCTGGTCGAACGCCTGGAGAACGGCGAATTGTCGTTGGAAGACTCACTGACCGCCTTCGAGCAAGGCATCCGCCTGACCCGCGATTGCCAGGGTGCCCTGGCCCAGGCCGAGCAGAAGGTGCAGATCCTCCTCGAGCGCGACGGCGAACTGGCCGAAGAGCCCTTCGACGCGGAACAAGCAGAATGATCAAAGCCTATCAGGCCAGCAGCCAGGCCCGGGTCAACGCCGCACTCGAGACGCTGTTCAACGCCCCCAGCGCCGAACTCGCACGCCTCTATGAAGCCATGCGCTACAGCGTGATGAACGGCGGCAAGCGCGTGCGTCCGCTGCTGGCCTACGCCGCCTGCGAAGCCCTCGGCGGCAACCCTGAACAGGCCAACGGCGCGGCCTGCGCGGTGGAACTGATCCACGCCTACTCGCTGGTCCACGACGATCTGCCGGCCATGGACGACGACGACCTGCGTCGCGGCCAGCCAACCACCCACAAAGCCTTCGACGAAGCCTGCGCGATCCTCGCCGGCGACGGCCTGCAAAGCCTGGCCTTCAGCGCCCTGCTCGACCCGGGGCTGAGCGAGCTGAACGCCGACATCCGCCTGAACATGGTCACCACCCTGGCCCAGGCCGCTGGCCCTGCCGGCATGGTCGGCGGCCAGGCCATCGACCTCGGCGCGGTGGGCCTCAAGCTCGACCAGAAGGCCCTGGAATACATGCACCGGCACAAGACCGGCGCGCTGATCGAAGCCAGCGTCAAGCTCGGCGCCCTGGCCAGCGGCCAGGCGCAAAAGGACGAATTGCGCTCGCTGCAGGCCTATGCCCAGGCCATTGGCCTGGCTTTCCAGGTGCAGGACGATATTCTCGACGTGGAAAGCGACACCGCTACCCTCGGCAAGCGTCAGGGTGCCGATATCGCCCGCGACAAGCCGACCTACCCGGCCCTGCTCGGTCTGGACGCGGCCAAGGCCTATGCCCTGGAACTGCGTGACCAGGCGCTGCACGCCCTGCGACCGTTTGACGCGTGCGCTGAACCGTTGCGCGAGCTGGCCCGTTATATCGTCGAACGTCGCAGCTGAGTCAAACGCCGCGCTCAAGGCCGCATATCGGCCAACTTCGACGCTCCGCGTGGGCAGCGTGCGATGCATCAGGTAAACTGCCGCCTCTTCTATACCTATAACGATTCGCCTGATGCCCACGACGTTCCATGAGATTCCCCGCAAGCGCCCGACCACGCCCCTGCTGGACCGTGCCGACACGCCGGCCGGCCTGCGCCGGTTAGGTGAAGCCGAGCTGGAAACCCTGGCCGATGAATTGCGCCAGGAGTTGCTCTATTCGGTCGGTCAGACCGGCGGGCACTTCGGTGCCGGCCTGGGCGTGATCGAACTGACCATCGCGTTGCACTACGTCTTCGACACCCCGGACGACCGGCTGGTGTGGGACGTGGGCCATCAGGCGTATCCGCACAAGATCCTCACCGGTCGTCGCGAGCGCATGCACACCCTGCGTCAGAAAGACGGCCTGGCCGCCTTTCCGCGCCGTTCGGAGAGCGAGTACGACACCTTTGGCGTCGGTCACTCCAGCACCTCCATCAGTGCCGCCCTGGGCATGGCCATCGCCGCTCGCCTGCAGAACAGCGAGCGCAAGGCCATCGCCGTGATTGGCGACGGCGCGTTGACCGCCGGCATGGCCTTCGAGGCGCTGAACCACGCGCCGGAAGTCGACGCCAACATGCTGGTGATCCTCAACGACAATGACATGTCGATTTCGCGCAATGTCGGCGGCCTGTCCAACTACCTGGCGAAGATCCTCTCCAGCCGTACCTATGCGAGCATGCGCGAAGGCAGCAAGAAAGTGCTGTCGCGCCTGCCCGGGGCCTGGGAAATCGCCCGGCGTACCGAAGAATACGCCAAGGGCATGCTGGTCCCCGGCACCTTGTTCGAAGAGCTGGGCTGGAACTATATCGGCCCGATCGACGGCCATGACCTGCCGACCCTGATCGCCACCCTGCGCAATATGCGCGACCTCAAGGGCCCGCAGTTCCTGCATGTGGTGACCAAGAAGGGCAAGGGCTTCGCCCCGGCGGAACTCGACCCGATCGGTTACCACGCGATCACCAAGCTCGAACCCCTGGACGCCCCGGCCGCCGCGCCGAAGAAAGCCAGCGGACCGAAATACTCCGGCGTCTTCGGCGAATGGCTGTGCGACATGGCCGCCGCCGACTCGCGCCTGGTGGGCATTACCCCGGCGATGAAGGAAGGCTCCGATCTGGTGGCCTTCAGCGAGCGTTTCCCGCTACGCTACTTCGACGTGGCGATTGCCGAGCAACACGCGGTGACCTTCGCCGCCGGCATGGCCTGCGAAGGCGCCAAGCCGGTGGTGGCGATCTACTCGACCTTTCTGCAACGCGGTTATGACCAGCTTGTCCACGATGTGGCGGTGCAGAACCTCGACGTGCTGTTCGCCATCGACCGCGCCGGCCTGGTGGGCGAAGACGGCCCGACCCACGCTGGCAGCTTCGACCTGTCGTACCTGCGCTGCATCCCCGGCATGCTGGTGATGACCCCGAGTGACGAGAACGAACTGCGCAAGATGCTCAGCACCGGTCATTTGTACAACGGCCCGGCGGCAGTGCGCTATCCGCGCGGTACCGGGCCGAACGCGACCATCGAGAAAGACCTGGAACCGATCGAGATCGGCAAGGGCGTGGTTCGCCGTCGGGGTAGCAATGTGGCCCTGCTGGTGTTTGGCGTGCAGTTGACCGAGGCCTTGATCGTCGCCGAGAAGCTTGATGCGACCGTGGTCGACATGCGCTTCGTCAAACCGCTGGATGAAGCGTTGGTGCGTGAGATGGCCGGCAGCCATGAGTTGCTGGTGACGATCGAAGAAAACGCCATCATGGGCGGCGCCGGAGCGGCGGTCAGCGAGTTCCTGGCGCGGGACAACCTGCTCAAGCCGGTGCTGCACCTGGGGTTACCGGATGTGTACGTCGAACACGCGAAACCGGCGCAGATGCTGGCGGAGTGCGGGTTGGATGTGGCGGGGATCGAAGCGTCGGTGACTGAGCGGATGAAGCTGCTGGGGCTGTAGACCCTTGCTACGCCCCCTTGCTCGCGATGGAGGTAGGGACACCGCGGGGCGTCAGGCACCCCGCGTTATCGTTGGCGCCCATCGCGAGCAAGCTCGCTCCTACAGGGGGAAAGCAGCGCCGGGCTTATCAGCCCAGCTGCCGCGGAATGCGGTACAGGTAGAACAGCACCACGGTGGACAGCACCAGCAGCATCAACGGCACCGCATCCAGCCCGACAAACACCGCCAGGGTGCCGATCCAGGTCGGCAACGCCGCTACCACCAGGGCCTTGCGCCGCACATTCGCCAGCTCAATCCAGGCCGCAGGCTCTTCCGGCGTATCCAGTGCCGTCTGCGTCGCGATCAGCGACCGCTTGTAAGCCCCGAAAAAGCGCAGACTGACAAACATCGAAGCCACCCCGGCAATGAAAAACGGCATCGCCAGCACCGGCAGCAACGGATCCGTCTGAGCAAAAAGCCAGTTCGCGACAAACAGCGGCAGCACACTCAGCACCAGCTGTTTCCACCAGCCCACCGACAACCGACGCTTCACCTGGCCGCGGGTCACGCCGGATCCGCCTCGCTCTGGTGCTCGTTGCCCATCATATGGCCGAGCTTGCCGGCCTTGGTCGCCAGGTAGAGTTTGTTGTGCGGGTTCTGTCCGGTTTGCAGCGGCACGCGCTCGGCCACGGTGATGCCCATCTCGGTCAAGGCCTTGACCTTGCGCGGGTTGTTGGTCATCAGGCGCAGCGACTGGATGCCCAGGTATTCGAGCATCGGCCGGCAAATGGCGTAGTCGCGCAGGTCAGCGGCAAAGCCCAGGCGCTCGTTGGCCTCGACGGTGTCGGCACCGCCGTCCTGCAATTCATAAGCACGGATCTTGTTCATCAGACCGATGCCGCGACCTTCCTGGCGCAAGTACAGCAACACGCCGCGACCTTCGAGGGCGATCGCCCGCAGGGCCGCCTCCAGCTGAGAGCCGCAATCGCAGCGCTGGCTGAACAAGGCATCGCCGGTCAGGCATTCGGAATGCACACGGCCAAGAACCGGTGCGCCATCCGCCACATCCCCCAGAGTCAGCACGACGTGTTCACGACCGGTGGTTTCTTCGAGAAAGCCATTCATGGTGAAGGTCGCAAAGGGGGTTGGCAGTTTGGAAGCGGCGACGAAAACGACGGGCACCGTGTGCTCCTGATCAGTATGAGGACTGGAAATTCGCAGAAGTCGCATTGTAACAGTAGGTTCCTACAGACGCTTAGGCTGAATTATCCATGATAACTATCAATAGGTTTGATTCGTTGGCACCGGCAGCGGCATGGAGTCGAACGGATAAGGCTGCTTCCAGTGCTCGAAAATAGCCCGCAACTCACCACTTTTGACCAGTTCGTCCATACGTTGATCGTACAAAGCCATTAACGCCCGTCCCCGCGCCGTGTTGGCAAATCCGAGGTACAGCGGCAGGTCCAACAAGTGGGTGCGCTGGTACATTTCCGGGTGCGCGGCCTGGCCCAGCACCTCGTTCACCTCAGACAACGCATCAATGTAGTAGTCGGCGCGGCTGTGGGAAAGCATCGGCAAGATCCCATCCCGGCGCACGATTTCGTTGTAATGCCGGATATTGGGCAAGTAGTGCTGGTATTTGTAGCCACGCATCCAGGCCAGGCGGTAGATGCCCAGCGTCTCCAGAGTCGGCTGCGGATTGCTCGCCAGCCCCAGGGCATAGAGATGATCGACATCGAAATGCCAGCGCGGATACAGGGCACCCACCACCTCGTCGCGATAAGCCGCCACCCAGGCGTCCGCGTCACCCCGCTGCACCAGTCCGATCGTCCGGGTATAGGGCTCGATACTGATCAAGACCTTGACGCCCTTGGGCTCGAAAATCTCGCGCATGACATCCCAGGCCATGCCGCGACCGTCGGCACCGGTGTAGTCGACCCATTCCTCACTGGAGAGGTGGACCACCCCAGGCAAGGAAGTTTCTTCACGCGCCTGAACAACATTACCTACAACGCCACCCGTCAACAGACAGAACAGCAGCACCCACAACCGACAGCCAAACATGCCCGAATCCTCAGGTAAAGAGGTGCACCAGCCCTTGCATGACCAGCCAGGCGAAAACCCCGGCCAGTACGTCGTCGAGCATGATGCCGACGCCGCCATGAACATGCCGGTCGATCCAGCGGATCGGCCAGGGCTTGAGGATGTCGAAAAAACGGAACAGCGCAAAACCCGCCAGCAACCAGTACCAACCGTCCGGCACCAGCCAGAGGGTGATCCACATCCCGACCATCTCGTCCCAGACAATGCCTTCGTGGTCGTGCACCCGCAGATCGTTGGCGACCTTGCCGCACAGCCAGAAGCCGAACAGCAGGGTAACGCCCAGCATCAGCCAGTAGCCCCAGTCGGGCAACATCCGCCATAACGGTATAAAGGGTAGCGCAACCAGCGAACCCCAGGTGCCCGGAGCCTTGGGCAAGGTGCCGGAACCGAAGCCGAAGGCCAGGAAATGCCAGGGATTGCGCCAGACCGACGGCGGCACGAACTCGGCCGGGACCTGCTTGGGATGATCTGTCACGGTGTCTCCGGAAAATGTTGGTAGCCCCGGCGTGCCGGCGTGATGTCGCGGCCGGCGCTGTCCACCAGGATCACGCCCTGCCCGCCCAGTACCTGGCCGATCACCCGTACCGCTGGGTGCGCGGCCAGCAACCCGGGCAACTCGGCGGCTGGCAGGGTAAAGGCCAACACATAGTCATCACCACCGCTGAGGGCCGCCTCGCGGGCCCCTTCCTGACCGAGAAAGGCCTGCAGCGCCGAAGACAAGGGCAGCGCATCACGTTCCACCTGCAACCTGACGGAAGATGCCGTCGCGATATGCCCGCAATCGGCCAATAACCCGTCGGAGATATCCAGTGCCGAGGTCGCCTTGTTGCGCAAGAACTGACCCAATGCCAGTTGCGGCTTGGGCGACCAGTAGTGGTCCAACAGCGGCTCGGCAATCGCCGGCGCCGCCGTACGCTGCCCCAGCACCAGCGGCAAGGCACCCGCCGCATTGCCCAGGTCGCCGCCGACACACAGCAGGTCGCCGACTTGCGCGCCACTGCGGGTCAGCGCCTGGCCCGTCGGTACCCGACCGAACACGGTCAGCGTCAGGCACAACGGCCCACGGGTGGTGTCACCACCTACCAGGCGCAAGCCACAGTGTTGCGCCATCAGGTTCAAGCCGCGGGCAAAGCCCTGCAGCCAGTCGGCGGCGTTGTGCGGCAAGGTCAGGGCAAGGGTAAAGGCCAGGGGCGTGGCGCCCATGGCGGCCAGATCACTGGCGGCAACAGCCAGCGCACGCTGGCCGAGCAGGAAAGGGTCGCAGGGATCGGCGAAGTGCACACCCGCCACCAGGGTGTCGGTGGAAATCGCCAGTTGTTCCCCGGCGGGGACGCTCAGCAGGGCGCAATCGTCGCCGATGCCCAGGGCAACACCCTCGCCGGCCTGCGCACAGGGCGCGGCGGCGAAGAAATTGCGGATCAGCTCGAACTCGCCCATGCAAAGGTCAAGCGCGGATCAGCGCTTGAACGCCTTCACTTCAGCTTCACGCAGGCGCGGCGCCAGTTTGTCGAGCACGCCGTTGACGAACTTGTGACCGTCGGTGGAACCGTAGACCTTGGCCAGTTCGATCCCTTCGTTGATCACCACGCGGTACGGCACGTCGACGCGCTTGAGCAGTTCCCAGGTGGACAGGCGCAATACCGCCAGCTCAACCGGGTCCAGCTCTTCGATCTCGATGTCCAGGCAAGGTTTGAGAACGGTGTCGATTTCGCTCTTGAACTGCGGAACGCCATGCAGGATTTCACGGAAGTAAGCGCCGTCGACATCGCTGAAATCGTTGTCGACCCGGAACTGCGCCTCGATCTCGTTCAGCGACTGCTTGGCCATGTGCCACTGGTACAGGGCCTGGGTCGCGAGCTGACGGGCTTCGCGACGCTTGACGCTCTTGGAGGGCTTGCCGGCGCCTTCAGGCTTCGGATCGCGCGGGTTGAAACGATCGCTTTCGTCGCTAATCACACAGCCTCCAATTGCGCCAGCAAGCTGACCATTTCCAGGGCGGAAAGGGCGGCTTCGGCGCCTTTGTTGCCGGCTTTGGTGCCGGAACGTTCGATGGCTTGTTCGATGGAGTCGACCGTCAGTACGCCAAACGCGACCGGCACGCCAAACTCCATGGAGACCTGGGCCAAGCCCTTGGTGCATTCACCCGCCACGTATTCGAAGTGCGGAGTACCGCCACGAATAACCGCGCCGAGGGCGATGATCGCCGAGAAGTCGCCTTTCTGCGCGACTTTTTGTGCCACCAGCGGGATTTCGAAGGCGCCAGGTGCGCGGATGATGGTGATGTCGCTTTCGCTGACACCGTGGCGAACCAGGGTGTCAACAGCGCCGCTCACCAGGCTTTCGACAACGAAGCTGTTGAAGCGGCCGACCACCAGGGCGTAGCGGCCTTTGGGGGCGATGAAGGTACCTTCGATGGTCTTCAGGGTCATTCGACAATTCTCTTAAAGAGCCGGGGCGCGCCTAGTACGCGCCCCTCAGGGATATTTGAACCGCGAATCAAGGGCCGCGAGCAGCCAGTCTTTATTCGGAGGGCACGTATTCTACTACTTCCAGGTCGAAACCGGATATCGCATTGAACTTCATCGGCGCACTCATCAGGCGCATTTTGCGTACGCCCAGGTCGCGCAGGATCTGCGAACCGGCACCGACGATGCTGTAGGTGGTCGGCTTTTTCGCCGGCACCTGCTCGGCGGTCTCGCGGATATGCGCCAGCAACACGTCGCCATCCAGCGGGTGACCGAGCAGCAGCACCACGCCGCTACCGGCCTCGGCCACCGCGGCCATGGCCGCGCGCAGGCTCCAGCGCCCGGGTTGCTTGACCATCAACAGGTCGCGCAGCGGGTCCATGTTATGCACCCGCACCAGGGTCGGTTCTTCGGCGCAGAAGCTGCCCAAAGTCAGCGCCATGTGCACGTCGCCTTCCACCGAATCACGATAGGTCACCAGGTTGAAATGCCCCAGTTCGCTGTCCAGCGGCTGCTCGGCAATCCGCTGAACGGTACGTTCGTGGATCATCCGGTAGTGGATCAGGTCGGCGATGGTGCCGATCTTGATGTTGTGTTCGGCGGCGAAGGTTTCCAGTTCGGCGCGACGGGACATGGTGCCGTCGTCGTTCATCACTTCGCAGATCACGCCACTTGGCTCGAAACCAGCCATGCGCGCCAGGTCGCAGGCCGCTTCAGTGTGGCCGGCGCGGGCCAGGGTTCCGCCGGGCTGGGCCATCAGCGGGAAGATATGGCCGGGGCTGACGATGTCCTCGGCCTTGGCATCCTTGGCCGCTGCCGCTTGCACGGTGCGGGCGCGGTCGGCGGCGGAGATGCCGGTGGTCACGCCTTCGCTGGCCTCGATGGATACGGTGAACTTGGTGCCGAAGCCGGAACCGTTGCGCGGCGCCATCAGCGGCAGCTTGAGCAGTTCGCAGCGCTCACGGCTCATCGGCATGCAGATCAGGCCACGGGCGTGCTTGGCCATGAAGTTGATGTGCTCGGCCTTGCAGCATTCGGCGGCCATGATCAGGTCGCCTTCGTTCTCGCGGTCTTCGTCATCCATGAGGATGACCATCTTGCCCTGGCGAATGTCTTCGACCAGCTCTTCAATCGTATTGAGCGCCACGCGGCACCCCCCTTCTTTCAAAATTTGAGTGTCAGGATTTGAGGTAGCCGTTGGCGGCCAGGAAACTTTCGCTGATGCCACCGCTCGACGGCTCCGCAGCCTTGTCGCCCAGCAGCAGGCGCTCCAGGTAACGAGCCAGCAGGTCGACTTCGAGGTTGACCTGGCGACCAGGACGGTAGTCGGCCATGATGGTTTCGGCCAGGGTGTGTGGGACGATGGTCAGTTCGAACTCGGCGCCGTTCACCGCGTTGACCGTCAGGCTGGTGCCGTCGACGGTGATCGAGCCCTTATGGGCGATGTATTTGGCCAGTTCTTTCGGCGCGCGGATGCGGAACTGGATGGCCCGGGCGTTTTCTTCACGGGCAACCACTTCACCGACACCGTCGACATGGCCGCTGACCAGGTGCCCACCGAGGCGGGTGGTCGGGGTCAAGGCTTTTTCCAGGTTGACCCGGCTGCCGGCTTTCAACTGGTTGAAGGCGGTGCAGTCCAGGGTTTCGCGGCTGACGTCGGCCCAGAAGCCGTCGCCCGGCAGTTCGACCGCGGTCAGGCAGACGCCGTTCACCGCGATGCTGTCGCCGAGCTTGACGTCGGCCAGGTCCAGCTTGCCGGTTTCCACGTAGACGCGGACGTCGCCGCCCTTGGGGTTCAGGGCTCGGATACTGCCGATGGATTCGATAATGCCGGTAAACATGAAGTCCTCCTCGAGAACAGGCCCGCGCGTGGCGCAAGCCAAAAATTATACGCCGGGTGCCGGGTCAGGTATTGCGGTGACTCGCCAGTCACTGCCGACTGCGCGCATTTCGATGATCTTCAGCCGAGGCGCCTGGTCCATCCGCTCCAGCGGCCAGTCCAACAATGGACGCGCCGTGGAGCCGAGAAACTGACCGGCGACAAACAATTGGTATTCGTCCACCAGACCCTGCCGGGCAAAGGCACCCGCCAGGCGTGGGCCGGCTTCCACCAGCACTTCGTTGACGCCACGGGCGGCCAGTTCGGTCAGCAAGCGGCGCAGGTCGACGTGACCTTCGGCGCCAGGGACTTCCAGCAGCTCATGGCCCAGGGCCTGATAACGTTCGGCGGCGCCCGGAATGCAGGTCACCACCAGCGCCGGGCCCGCCGTGAAGAATGGAGCATCCAATGGTACCCGCAGGCGCCCGTCGATCAACACCCGCAGGGGGGGACGGCGCTCGGCCAGGGCGCTCAGTTCCGGATCGAGGCCCAGCTCGGCCGGGCGCACGGTCATCCGCGCATTGTCCGCCAGCACGCTGTCGGCGCCGGTCAGCACCACGCTGGCCTGGGCCCGCAGGCGCTGCACGGCGGAACGCGCCTGCGGCCCGGTGATCCACTGGCTTTCGCCGCTGGCCATGGCGGTGCGCCCGTCCAGGCTCATCGCCAACTTGACCCGCACGAACGGCACGCCGTGTTCCATGCGTTTGAGGAAGCCCTGGTTCAGTGCCCGCGCCTCGCCTTCCAGCACACCGCTGTGCACGGCGATGCCGGCGTCGGCCAGACGCTTGAGGCCACGGCCGGCGACTTCCGGGTTGGGGTCCTGCATGGCCGCGACCACCCGCGCCACGCCGGCCTTGACCAGGGCGTCGGCACACGGTGGCGTACGACCAAAGTGGCTGCACGGCTCAAGGGTGACGTAGGCCGTGGCCCCACGGGCGTTTTCACCCGCCTCGCGCAGGGCATGCACCTCGGCATGCGGTTCGCCGGCGCGCACGTGCCAGCCTTCGCCGACCACCACGCCCGCCTGCACGATCACACAGCCAACCCGTGGATTCGGATGGGTCGAGTAGCGGCCCTTGCGGGCCAGCTCCAGGGCACGGGCCATATAGTGGGCGTCGAGGACGGCCTGCTCGGTTGGACGGCTCATTCTTTGGCGGGCTCGCGGGCGAGGCGGTCGATCTCTTCGCGGAACTCGTTGAGGTCCTGGAAGCGGCGATAGACCGAAGCAAAACGGATATAGGCGACTTCATCGAGTTTCTGCAACTCGGCCATCACCAGTTCACCGACGACCAGCGACTTGACCTCGCGCTCGCCGGTGGCCCGCAGCTTGTGCTTGATATGCACCAGCGCGGCTTCCAGGCGCTCGACACTGACCGGGCGCTTTTCCAGCGCGCGCTGCATGCCGGCGCGAAGTTTGTCTTCGTCGAAGGGTTGGCGGCTGCCGTCCTGTTTGATCAGGCGTGGCAGGACCAGTTCGGCGGTCTCGAAGGTGGTAAAACGTTCACCGCAGGCCAGGCATTCACGCCGGCGGCGCACCTGTTCGCCCTCGGCGACCAGACGCGAGTCGATGACTTTGGTGTCGTTGGCACCGCAGAAGGGACAGTGCATGGTGGCAGGCAACAAAAAATGGGAGGGCCATGGTAGCGCATCCCCGTGGCAAGACAAGCCATAGGGTTTGCGGTATACAGTCGCCCGACTACCTTTTATACAGATAGATGCAGCGTATTTCGCCTTGGGTTGGAGCCGTTCATGTCAGTACGACCGCTTGTTTTGCTCAGTCTCGCCGGCCTCCTGGCCGCTTGTGGCAGCCCACCACCCAAGCCCGTCCCGGTGGCGCCAGCCCAGCAACAGGCAAACAAACCGGTCAATCCCTATGAAGAACTCGGTCCATTGCCCAGCTTTCAGCGTGAATTGAGCGGTACCTTGCAAGGCGTGCCGGCAGGCGCGGAAGTAGAACTGGCGCTGTTGGTGATCGACGAGCGCGGTCGTCCACAGCAATTGCTGGCCAGCAGCAAGATCAACGGCACCGGCCAGGTCCTGCCATTCCGCCTGCGCTTCAACCCGGAGGTGTTCCCGGTGGGCAGCCGGGTGGAATTGCGCGGACGGGCCAGCCAGTCCGGGCAATTGATCTTGCATCTGCCGTCGCGAATCATCACCGAGCCGACCACCCAGGCCCTGGGCCAGTTGCAATTTTTTACCGCGCCATGAGTGCACCGGCGGACCTGCAACGTTCCTTGAGCGAGTTGCTGGGCGATGCGCAACTGGTGGCCTGTGAATTACCCGGGACCGCGTTGCAGTTGTGGCTGATCGATGCACACAACATGGATCGCGCCTTTACCCCCGAAGAAACCCGGCGAATCCTGCATGAACCGCCTTATTGGAGTTTCTGCTGGGCCAGCGGCCTGGCCATGGCCCGCTACCTGGCGGAAAACCCGCACTGGGTGGCGGGCAAGCGAGTGCTGGATTTCGGCGCTGGTTCCGGTGTGGCGGCGATCGCCGCGGCCCGGGCCGGGGCGCGGGAAGTGGTGGCCTGCGACCTCGATCCACTGGCGTTGGCGGCTTGCCGGGCGAATGCGGCACTCAATGGGGTGGAACTGCGCTACAGCGCGGACTTCTTTGCCGAGAGCGATCGTTTCGATCTGATCCTGGTGGCGGATGTGCTGTATGACCGGGAAAACCTGCCGTTGCTCGATCAGTTTCTCAGCCGGGGCCAGGAGGCCCTGGTGGCCGATTCGCGGGTGCGGGATTTCCGTCATCCGTTGTATCGCCGCGTGGAAATGCTCGAAGCCTTCACGCTGCCGGACTTGGCCGAGCCGGAGGAGTTTCGCCAGGTCAGTCTCTACCATGCCCGGCGTCAGCCGGCTTTCGGCCATCGAGCCCAGGCTTTATAGTTGTCCCATTCCCCGCTTTCCGAGATTCCGATGACTCAGCCCACCCCCTACATCTTCGACGCCACCACCGCTGATTTCGACCAGTCGGTGATCGAGAACTCGTTCCACAAGCCGGTGCTGGTGGACTTCTGGGCCGAGTGGTGCGCGCCCTGCAAGGCGCTGATGCCGATGCTGCAACAGATCGCCGAGAGCTATCAGGGTGAGCTGCTGCTGGCCAAGGTCGACTGCGATGCCGAGCAGGACATCGCCGCCCGTTTCGGCATTCGCAGCCTGCCCACCGTGGTGCTGTTCAAGGACGGCCAGCCGGTGGATGGTTTCGCCGGTGCCCAGCCGGAATCGGCGGTGCGCAAAATGCTCGAGCCGCATGTGCAGATGCCGCCGCCGACGGCGGCCGATCCTCTTGAGCAAGCCGAGGCGCTGTTCGCCGAAGGTCGGATCGGTGATGCCGAAGCGGCCCTCAAGGAACTGCTGGGCGAAGACAACAACAACGCCAAGGCGCTGATCCTCTATGGCCGTTGTCTGGCCGAGCGCGGCGAGTTGGGCGAAGCCCAGGCGGTGCTCGACGCGGTGAAGAGCGACGAGCACAAGGCCGCGCTGGCCGGGGCCAAGGCGCAACTGACCTTTTTGCGTCAGGCGGCTGACCTGCCGGAGGCCGCTGACTTGAAAGCGCGCCTGGCGCAGAACCCGCAGGACGATGAAGCGGCCTACCAGTTGGCGGTGCAGCAACTGTCGCGCCAGCAATACGAAGCGGCGCTGGACGGTTTGCTCAAGCTGTTTACCCGCAATCGCGGCTACAGCGAAGGCCTGCCGCACAAGACTTTGCTGCAGGTGTTCGATCTGCTGGGCAACGACCACCCGTTGGTGACCACCTACCGTCGCCGACTGTTCGCCGCGCTGTACTAAACACCGCTGCATTGCCCTTGTGGGGGCTGGCTTGCCAGCGATGAACGATAACGCGGTCTGCCTGAAACACCGCAGCGTCTGAATCGCCGGCAAGCCGGCTCCTACAGGATGTGTGTTGTGTTTGAGGTTGGGGCCCCGCCCTCAAGCCTGGACCCAACTGTAAAGCGGCGAATCCGTCCCGCTCAGCACCTTGACCTCGCTACAGTGGCGCAAGCGCACCAACAGGCGCTTGGCCGCCGCCGTACTCCCCGCCAGCCCCTCCAATTGTCCGAGCAACTGCGGCCCGTCGATCTGCCCGGCCTGGCGCACCAGATCCCTGGCCGTCTGCCACAAGGCCTCGTCCTGGCTCACCGGCCGGGCCACCACCGCAGCGCCCGCGTCTGGCGGCACGCTCACTTGCAACTGCGCGCCCAACCGCGCCCAGTCGCCTTCATCCAGCTCTAGCGTCAAATCCACCGGCCATTGGCCGATGGTGCCTCGAATTCGCAGCATGATGCTCACCTCGCGATTGCAGGCGCCCATGCTCCCATGCGTCACCCGACACGCCAAGCCAGTGGCCGAACAAGCCATAAATTGTTATAAGATCACATAACAAAACACCCTTGTTGCCGTTCCTGGAGAAACGCCATGCGCCACCTGCTGCTCGCCCTGCCTTTTGCCCTGCTCCCGCTGGTTGCCGCCCAGGCCCATGACGCCCACGAACACGGCAGCCTCGGCGCTCACGAGCACGGCGTGGGCCGGCTGAACGCGGCACTCGACGGCCAGACCCTGGAACTGGAACTGCAAAGCCCGGCGATGAACCTGGTGGGCTTCGAACACCCGGCCACCAGCGATGTCGACAAGGCCAAGGTCGCGGCCGTACACCTGTTGCTGGAGAAGCCGCTGGAGCTGTTCAACCTGCCGAAAGCCGCCGCTTGCGTCGTCGCCAGCCAAACGCTGGAAAGCCCGCTGTTCGGCGATCCGGCGCCTGAAGAAGCCGATGACGATGATGACGACGATCACGCCCCTGAAGCCGCCGGCTCCACCCCAGTCGCCGGTGCCGAGCACCATCACGACCACAGCGAGATCCACGCCCATTACCAATTCACCTGCGCCACTCCGGCCGCGTTGAAGACCCTGGACCTGGGCCAGGTGTTCAAGACTTTCCCGGCCACTCACAAGATCCAGGTGCAATTGATTTCCGGCAGCGGCCAACAAGGGGTTGACGCCACGCCAGAGGCTGCCACCCTGAAGTTCTGATCCGCCTCCATCCCTGTAGGAGCCAGCTTGCTGGCGATGAACGATAACGCGGTCTGCCTGAAACACCGCGGCGTCTGAATCGCCAGCAAGCTGGCTCCTACATGAGTACCCACCTGTGAATCGGCCTTTATGACCCAAGCACTTATCGAACTGTCCGACCTCGGCTTCAACTGGCCCGGCCATCCGCAGTTGCTGGATATCCCGGCGTTCCGTCTGGAACCGGGCGAAACGTTGTTCCTCAAAGGTCCCAGCGGCAGCGGCAAGACCACCTTGCTTGGCCTGTTGGGCGGCGTGCAGAAACCCAGCCGAGGCAGCATCCGCCTGCTCGGCCAGGAACTCACCGAACTGGGGGCCGGCGCCCGCGACCGTTTTCGCGTCGACCACACCGGCTATATTTTCCAGCAGTTCAACCTGCTGCCGTTTCTCTCGGTACGCGAGAACGTCGAGCTGCCTTGCCACTTTTCCAAACTGCGCGCCAGCCGCGCGATCCAGCGCCACGGCAGTGCCGACCAGGCCGCCGCGACCCTGCTCGCCCACCTCGGTCTGAGCGATCCGGCCCTGCTCGAACGTCGCGCCGACTCGCTGTCTATCGGCCAGCAGCAACGGGTCGCCGCCGCCCGCGCGCTGATCGGCCAGCCGGAGTTGGTGATCGCCGACGAGCCGACTTCGGCGCTGGACTACGATGCCCGCGAAGCCTTTATCCGACTGCTGTTCGCCGAATGCCGCGAAGCCGGCTCCAGCCTGCTGTTCGTCAGCCATGACCAGAGTCTGGCCCCGCTGTTCGACCGTCACCTGTCGCTGTCCGAATTGAATCGCGCGGCCACGCCCGCGGAGGTCTGAGATGTATCTGTTTCGTCTGGCCCTGGCCAGCCTGGCCAACCGCCGCTTCACCGCTCTGCTCACGGCCTTCGCCATCGCCCTGTCGGTCTGCCTGCTGCTGGCCGTGGAGCGCGTGCGCACCGAAGCCCGCGCCAGCTTCGCCAGCACCATCAGCGGCACCGACCTGATCGTCGGCGCCCGCTCGGGCTCGGTGAACCTGCTGCTGTACTCGGTGTTTCGCATCGGCAATGCCACCAACAACATCCGCTGGGACAGCTTCGAGCACTTCGCCAACAACCCGAAAGTGAAGTGGGCGATCCCAATGTCCCTCGGCGACTCCCATCGCGGCTACCGGGTACTGGGCACCAGCGAGGCCTATTTCGAGCATTACCAGTACGGCCACCAGCAGAACCTGCAACTGGCCGAAGGCCGCCCGTTCGCCACCGACCCGTTCGAGGTGGTGCTCGGTGCCGAGGTCGCCGACGCGCTGCACTACAAGCTTGGCGACAAGCTGGTGCTGGCCCACGGCGTGGCGGCCATCAGCCTGGTCAAGCATGACGACAAACCCTTCAGCGTGGTCGGTATCCTCAAGCGCACCGGTACACCGGTGGACCGCACGCTGCATATCAGCCTCGGCGGCATGGAGGCGATCCATATCGATTGGCACGACGGTGTACCCGCCCACGGCGCCGGACGCATCAGCGCCGACCAGGCACGCAATATGGACCTGACGCCGCAAGCCATCACCGCCTTCATGCTCGGCCTGAACAACAAAGTCTCGACCTTCGCCCTGCAACGCGAGATCAATGAGTTCCGTGGCGAGCCGATGCTGGCGATCCTGCCAGGCGTGGCCTTGCAGGAGCTGTGGAGCCTGATGGGCACGGCGGAAAAAGCCTTGTTCGTGGTCTCGCTGTTCGTGGTCCTGACCGGCTTGATCGGCATGCTCACGGCGATCCTCACCAGCCTCAACGAACGCCGCCGGGAGATGGCGATCCTGCGCTCGGTGGGCGCGCGGCCTTGGCATATCGCCAGTCTGCTGATACTGGAAGCCTTTGCCCTGGCGTTGTCCGGGGTAGTGGCCGGGGTCGGTTTGCTCTACCTGTGCATCGCCCTCGCCCAGGGTTATGTGCAATCGAACTACGGGCTGTACCTGCCGCTGTCCTGGCCGAGCGAATATGAATGGACGCTGCTCGGCGGTATCCTCGTTGCCGCCCTGTTGATGGGCAGCGTGCCGGCGTGGCGCGCCTATCGACAATCCCTGGCCGATGGCCTGTCCATCCGTTTATGAGTGCTGCGATGAAGAATAAAGTCCTGGTCGGCGTGTTGCTGGCGCTGTCCGTGGTAACGGCAACGCCGCTGTGGGCCGATGACAAACCCAAGGAGCTGGCCTGGCAGGACATGATTCCGCCCGATGCGCCGCCGGAAGTCCCGCAGATGGCACCGCTGCATGACCTGTCGAAAATCGGCAGCATGAACGTCGAAGCCGCGCCAGCGGCCAAGCAGTCGTTACCCGATGCGCCGGTGGTCAAGGCCCTGGATGGCCAGCATGTGCGCCTGCCGGGGTATATCGTGCCGCTGGAAGTCAGTGAGGAAGGCCGGACCACGGAATTCCTGCTGGTGCCGTATTTCGGCGCCTGCATCCATGTGCCGCCACCGCCGTCGAACCAGATCGTGCATGTGACCAGTGAGCTGGGGGTCAAGGTTGACGAGCTGTATCAGCCGTACTGGATCGAGGGTGACATGCAGGTCAAGCAGAGCACCAGCGACCTGGCGGATGCGGGGTACAGCATGGCGGCACAGAAGATCTACGTGTACGAATTGCCGGAGTAAGACCGCTCGTTCACTGGTGTTTTCAAGGGCGTCATCGCGAGCAAGCTTGCTCAGACAAATTGAGCGTCGTGCACAGATTTTGCGTACGACACAAATCCTGTAGGAGCAAGCTTGCTCGCGATAGCGTCAGCAGAAACAACCCAAAAGTTCCTGCCCCAACTCGACCATTGGCTTTTCATTGAGCTGGGTCAACAACCAGCCCTGCCTTCCGTTGAGCTGAGTCAACGACCGACCCAGCTCGCTCCTTACCATTGGACCCAGTGAATTTGAACCGTCCTTTGGAGCCCCCCCCAATGCAAAAATCCCTGCTCAGCGCCTCTCTCGTTGCGCTCGCCCTCGCCGCGCCCCTTGCCCACGCCCACGAGGCGGGTGATTTCATCGTCCGCGCCGGTGCCGCCACCGTCTCGCCCAATGACAGCAGCGGCGACCTGAAACTCGACGGCGCGCGAATCTCCGGCACCAAGGCCACAGTGGACAGCGACACCCAGCTGGGCCTGGCCTTCGCCTACATGTTCACCGACCATATCGGTCTGGAACTGCTGGCCGCGACGCCGTTCCATCACGAAGTATCGGTCAAGGGCCTCGGCCCGGCGCTGGATGGCAAGCTGGGGGATATCAAGCAACTGCCACCGACCCTGTCGCTGCAGTACTACCCGCTGGATGCCAGCTCCAAGTTCCAGCCCTATGCCGGTGTCGGTATCAACTACACCATGTTCTTCGGCGAAGACCTGACCAGCAAGCGCAAGGATGAAGGCTTCAGCAACATGAAGCTGCAGAACTCGGTGGGCCTGGCCGGACAACTGGGCTTCGACTACATGCTCACCGACCGCATGCTGCTCAACGCCTCGGTCTGGTATGTGGACATCGACACCAAGGCCACCGTCGACGGGCCGACCGCCCTGGGCGTAGGCCAGACCAAGGTGGATGTGAAGGTCGATCCATGGGTCTACATGGTCGGTATCGGCTACAAATTCTAAGCTCTACCTTGAGTTCCAGTACTCACTTTGTGGCGAGCGGGCTTGCCCGCTCGCCACCTATCAGCGTTCCATCACCCCCATGAAAAAGGCGCCTCATCAGGCGCCTTTTTTCATTTGCAACAATCGACTTCAGCGCCCCAGCAAACGCGCCAATCCGACACTCATCGGCGTCGGCTCGGCCAGTTCGAAACGCTCCAGCAGCCGCTGGTTGTTCGCCCGCGAATGGCGAATATCACCCGAGCGCGCCGGCGCATAGGTCACCGGCGGCAGCGCACCGACCACCTCGCCCAGCGCCACCAGCATCTGCTTGAGCGTCGTCGCCCGGTTCAGGCCAACGTTGATCGCGCCCTCCTGCACCTGCGGCGCCTCGAGCGCCTGCACCAGGATCTTCACCAGATCGCCGACGTAAATGAAGTCCCGGGTCTGCTCGCCATCGCCGAAGATGGTGATCGGCAGTCCCTTCAAGGCCCGCTCGCAGAAAATACTGATCACCCCGGAATACGGCGAGGACGGGTCCTGGCGCGGTCCGAAGACGTTGAAGAAACGGAAGATCACCGGCTCCAGGCCATGCTGGCGGCGGTAGAAGTCCAGGTACTGCTCGCTGGCCAGCTTGTCCGAGGCATAGGGCGTCAGCGGGGCCTTGGCGATGTCCTCAACGATGGACTCACCTTCGCCATTATTGCCGTAGACCGCCGCGCTGGAAGCGAACAACACCCGTTTGACGCCCGTCTGGCGCATGGCCTCACAGACATTCAGCGTACCGATGAAGTTGCTCTGGTGGGTCCGCACCGGGTCCTCGACCGACGCCTGCACCGACGCGACCGCCGCCAGGTGCACCACGGCCTGACAGCCAAGCAGCGCCCGCGCCACGACGGCGGCATCGGCGACATCGCCTTCGATCAGTTCGACCCGCGGATTGTCCAGGGCCAGGTTGCTGCGCTTGCCGGTCGACAAGTCATCGAGGATACGCAGCGAGTAACCTTTTGCCAGCAGCGCTTCGGCCAGGTTCGAGCCGATGAAGCCGGCGCCGCCGGTGATAAGAATGGGGGCCTCAGCCATGACGATAGAACCTGTCGAGTAGCGCCGGCAATGCCGCACGCCAGGCACGGGGCTTGATGCCAAAGGTATGGAGAATTTTCTTGCAGGCCAGCACCGCGTGCTGCGGCTCTTCCGCCGCATCCGGACGCGCGGCGTGGGCCTGGGCGGTCGGCGCCTCGATGGCCAGCGGGTGCAGTTGCCGGGCCTCGGTCAGAATCGCCTGGCCGAGGGCCAGCGGCGTGGTCGCCTCGTGGCCGGCGTAGTGGTAGGTGCCCCACAGCGGCGCGGCGCAATCCAGTTGCTTGAGCACCGAGATGATCACCCGGGCCGCGTCGTCCACGGGGGTCGGGTTACCGCGCCGGTCATCGGCCATCAGCAGTTCGTCGGGCTGCTCGGCCCGGGCCAGGAAGCGCCCGAGAGTGCCCTCGGAACTGTCGTCGAGCAACCAGCCAAAGCGCAGCAGCACATGTTGCGGGCAAGTCGCGCGCACGCTCTGCTCGATCCGCCACAACGCCTGGCCACGCAGGCCCAGGGGCACGGGTTCGTCTTTTTCGCTGTAGGCGGTGGCCCGCGAGCCGTCGAACACCCGATAGCTGGAAGGTTGCAGGAGGATGATGTTGTGATGCTGGCAGAGTTCGGCCAGCCGCTCGACCGCGCGCTCCTGGTCGGCCAGGCGCGCCTCGCCGACCGTCTCCGCCTGGAACCAGTCGAAGTAGAAGGCAAGGTTGATCAACGCATCCGGACGGGTGTCGTCGAGCAGTTGCGTGAGGCTCGCGGCATCCCAGCCTTCTTGTGGCGGACGGGGGGCGAGGAAACCGATATCTTCCTCCGCACCGAGGCGAATCAGCGCCTGCCCAAGGGCATTTCCGCCGCCCAGTAACATAAGGCGCATTCGCATAGAGTCAGCAGGCCCAAGTCTGTTCAGAACGATGGTGATTGGCGGCCAGCTTGTGGCCGACCGCTGGCAATAGCCAGAATCCTTGCATTTTGCGGGTTTTGCGCGCAACCGTCACGGATAAACTGCCTGAAGGTACCGTTGTGGCGAGGGGGCTTGCCGCCGTTGGGGTGCGAAGCGCCCCTGAAACCTGAGATCGCGGCGTACCAGATGGAACAGGTTGAGCGGTTTGCGACTGCTTCGCAGTCGAGCGCGGGCAAGCCCGCTCGCCACCGACGGAGCTGGACTCAAGCCCCCTCACTACTTGCAACTTGGGCCGTACGACCGCATAAATAAACCCATGAATCTTCCCGAATCGGTCCACGACGCCCTGGCAGGGTTCCACCCGGCCGTCAGCGCCTGGTTTCGCAATACCTTCCCCGACGTGACCGGCGCCCAGGCCCGTGCCTGGCCGTTGATCCGCCAGCGCCGGTCGACGCTGATCGCCGCGCCGACCGGCTCCGGCAAGACCCTGACGGCCTTCCTCGCGGTGATCGACGACCTGGTTCAGCAGGGCCTGGCCCAGGGTGGCGAACTGCCAGATGAAACCCTGATCGTCTATGTCTCGCCGCTCAAGGCGCTGTCCAACGATATTCGCATCAACCTGCAGGACCCACTCGCGGGCATCACCGCACAGCTCGAGCGCCTGGGCCTGCCGCCGCTGTCGATCAGCACCGCGGTGCGCACTGGTGACACCCCGCAGAACGAACGCACGCGCCTGCGCAAGACCGCGCCGCATATTCTGGTGACCACGCCCGAATCGCTCTATGTGCTGCTCGGCTCCGACTCCGGCCGACGCATGCTGGGCACTGTTCGTACGGTCATCGTCGACGAGATCCACGCCATCGCCGCCAGCAAGCGCGGCAGCCACCTGGCCCTGAGCCTGGAGCGTTTGCAGGCATTGTGTGGCGAGTCGTTGCTACGCATCGGCCTGTCGGCCACGCAAAAGCCCATTGAGGCGGTGTCGCGTTTTCTGGTGGGTACCGGGCGCGCCTGCGAAATCATCGATATCGGCCACGCCCGCCCCCGCGACCTGGGCATCGAGGTACCGCCCGTGCCGCTGACGGCGGTAATGGCCAACGATGTCTGGGAGCTGGTCTACGAACGCCTTGCCGAACTGGCCCGGCAGCACCGCACCACGCTGATTTTCGTCAACACCCGACGCCTGGCCGAACGCCTGGCCCGGCACTTGAGCGAGCGCCTCGGTAAAGAGGCGGTGGCCGCCCACCATGGCAGCCTCGCCAAGGAACAGCGCCTGGATGCCGAACAACGGCTCAAGCGCGGCGAGTTGCAGGTGCTGATCGCCACCGCTTCGCTGGAACTGGGCATCGATATCGGCGAGGTGGAACTGGTCTGCCAGATCGGCTCGCCGCGCTCCATCGCCGCGTTCCTGCAACGGGTCGGACGCTCCGGTCACCAGGTCGGCGGCACGCCAAAGGGTCGGCTGTTCGCCACTTCGCGGGACGAGTTGATCGAATGCGCCGCCCTGCTCGACTGCGTGCGCCGGGGCGAACTGGATACCTTGCTGATTCCCCGCGCGCCGCTGGATGTGCTGGCCCAGCAGATCGTCGCCGAGGTCAGTTGCCAGGAATGGCGGGAGCAGCCGCTGCTGGAACTGATCCGCGGCGCCGCGCCCTATGCCGGGCTGGACGAGCCCCACTACCAGGCGTTGCTGCGGATGCTCGCCGAAGGTTTCAACAGTCGTCAGGGCCTGCGCAGCGCCTATATTCACCGTGACGCCCTGAGCCGGAGCCTGCGCGGACGCCGTGGCAGCCAACTGACCGCCCTCACCAGCGGCGGGACCATCCCGGACAACGCCGACTACAGCGTGCTGCTCGAACCCCAGGCGCTGAACATCGGCACGGTGCATGAAGACTTCGCGGTGGAAAGCATCGCCGGCGATGTGTTCCAACTGGGCAACAGTTCCTATCGTATCCTGCGGGTCGAGACCGGCAAGGTACGGGTCGAGGATGCCCACGGCCAGCCGCCGAGCATTCCGTTCTGGCTCGGCGAGGCACCGGGGCGCAGTGCCGAGCTGTCCTTTGCCGTGGCGCGCTTGCATGCCCACCTGGATGCATTGCTGGGTGCCACGCCGGGAGACTTGCAAGCGAGCCTCGACTGGCTGCGCCAGACCCTTGGCCTGGACCCGGCCAGCGCCGAACAGATCGTCGAGTACCTGGCCCGCGCCCGCCAGAGCCTCGGCGCCCTGCCCTCGCAGGACAGCCTGATCATGGAGCGCTTCTTCGACGAGTCCGGCGGGACCCAACTGGTGATCCACACGCCGTTCGGCAGCCGGATCAACCGCGCCTGGGGCCTGGCCTTGCGCAAGCGCTTCTGCCGCACCTTCAACTTCGAATTGCAGGCCGCCGCCAGCGAAGACGCCATCGTGCTATCGCTGTCCAGCAGTCACAGCTTTGCCCTGGACGAGGTCTGGCGTTACCTCAACAGCCGCACGGCCGAACACATCCTGATCCAGGCCGTGCTCGACGCCCCGCTCTTCGGCGTGCGCTGGCGCTGGAATGCCGGGGTCGCGCTGGCGCTGCCGCGCTTTGTCGGCGGGCGCAAGGTGGCGCCGCAGATCCAGCGGATGAAAAGCGAAGACCTGACCGCCTGCGTATTCCCGGACCAGATCGCCTGCCTGGAAAACCTCGCCGGCGAGCGCGAGATTCCCGACCACCCGCTGGTGGAACAGACCCTCGACGACTGCCTGCACGAGGCCATGGACTGCGAAGGCTGGCTGGCCTTGTTGCGGCGCATGGAGGCCGGCGAAATCCGACTGATCGCCCGCGACCTGCCGGCGCCCTCGCCCCTGGCGGCGGAAATTCTCAGCGCCCGGCCATACACCTTTCTCGACGATGCTCCGCTGGAAGAGCGTCGTACCCAGGCGGTGCTGAACCGGCGCTGGACCGATCCGAGCAGCACCGACGACCTCGGCGCGCTGGATGCCGAGGCCATCCAGGCCGTGGCCGAGGAAGCCTGGCCCGCACCCAATGGCGAGGATGAAATGCATGAGGCGTTGATGAGCCTGGCGGTGATCACCGACGCTGAAGCCGAGGCCAATCCTTCGTGGGCAGCCTGGCTTCTGGCGCTCGCGACACAGGGGCGTGCCCTGCGTTTGCAAATCAACACGACGCACGCGTTATGGACGGCCCTGGAACGTCTGACCTGCCTGCAAGCCCTTTATCCACAGGCCGCGCTGCCCTCCTCCTTGCAAGTGCCAGCGGGTTTCGATCAACCCTGGGAAGCCGACGAAGCCGCCGTCGAAGTAGTCCGCGCCCGCCTCAGTGGTTTTGCCCCGCTGACGCTGTCCGAGATCGCCGAACCGCTGGCACTCTCCTGCGCCACACTGGCCCGGGCCCTGGCCAAGCTGGAAAGCGAAGGTTATGTGCTGCGCGGTCAGTTCAGTCCTGGGGCACCTCAAGAACAGTGGTGCGAGCGTCACCTGCTGGCGCGTATCCACCGCTACACGGTCAAACGCCTGCGTCGGGAAATCGAGCCGGTGGCGGTGCAGGACTTCATGCGCTTCCTGTTCGACTGGCAACACCTGTCCCCCGCTTGCCAGGGTCAGGGCAGCGCCGCCCTGGCGATGATCGTCAGCCAGTTCGAAGGCTATCCGGTTGCCGCCGGGGCCTGGGACAGCGATGTACTGGCCGCGCGGCTCAAAGAGTATTCGCCGACCTGGCTTGATGAATTGTGTCGCTCGGGCAGGCTGGTCTGGGCGCGCCTCAGTGCCCGTGGCAAAAGCGCCAGCGCGGCCTCGCGCGGTACGCCGGTGGTGTTGCTGCCCCGGGGCCAGGTCGCGCTATGGAGCAGTCTGGCCGAACAGACAGCGGTGCAAGAGTTGTCGCCGCGCACGCAAAAGGTTTATGCCGCGCTGACGCAACAGGGCGCACTGTTTTTCGACGAACTGCTGCACGAGGCCCACCTGTTGCCGACGGAACTGGAAAGCGCCTTGCAGGAGTTGGTCGGTGCCGGCTGGGTGAATGCCGACAGCTTTGCCGGCCTGCGGGCGCTGATCACCCCGGCCAGCAAACGCCAGGCGCGCAGTGCCCGACGTGGGCGCGGGGCCTTTGTCGGCGGGATGGACGATGCCGGGCGCTGGGCCTTGCTGCGGCGCTCGGCGCTGGTCGCACCGGCAGCCGGCCAGGTGCCGGCCGAAACCCTGGAACATATCGCCATGACCTTATTGCGGCGTTACGGCGTGGTGTTCTGGCGCTTGCTGGAGCGCGAGGCGGACTGGTTGCCGAGCTGGCGGGAATTGTTGCGCACCTTTCATCGGCTGGAGGCTCGCGGCGAGATTCGTGGCGGGCGTTTTATCAGCGGTCTGGCGGGTGAGCAGTTTGCCTTGCCGGAGGCGATTCCGTTATTGCGCGAAGTGCGTCGGCGTCCGACGGACGGCAGCCTGGTCTCGGTATGCGGCGCCGATCCGCTGAACCTGGCGGGGACCTTGTTGCCCGGTGACAAGGTCCCGGCGTTGGCGGGGAATCGCCTGGTGTATCGCGATGGCGTTCCGGCGGCGGCGGAGATTGCCGGCCAGCAATGGTATTGGCTCGAGCTGGATCAGGCCGCCGCCGCCGAAGTCCGCAAAAAACTGACCCAATACCGCCTCTGAAACCGCCACAAAACCTATAGGAGCCGGCTTGCCGGCGATGAGGCCCGCAAACCTTGCACCGACGGTCCGGCCGCCATCGCTGGCCAGCCGGCTGCCACAGGTCGGTGTTCGACCACAGAAATGGTTTCGTGTCCGGGCCCCAAACAGCGTATGCGGCGTTCTCAAGGTTTCGTGAAACAACGGATCTTTGCCTTCAAGTCAAATATGTTGTGCCATTACCTGTCTTTTTCCGCACAAGTGAAACCCCGACACTGCGCTCCTGATCAAACCTACCGGAGTTGCAGCCATGCCTATTGCCTTATTGGCGCTGACCCTCAGCGCCTTTGCCATCGGGACGACCGAGTTCGTCATCGTTGGCCTGTTACCCACCATCGGCGCCGACCTGGGTGTCGATCTGCCTTCCGCCGGCCTGCTGGTCAGCCTCTATGCCCTGGGTGTCGCCATCGGCGCCCCGGTGCTGACCGCCCTCACCGGCAAGGTCCCGCGCAAGCTCCTGCTGCTGTCGCTGATGGTGCTGTTCACCCTTGGCAACCTGCTGGCCTGGCAAGCACCGAGCTACGAATCGCTGATCCTCGCGCGCATTGTCACCGGCCTGGCCCACGGGGTGTTCTTCTCCATCGGCTCGACCATCGCCACCAGCCTGGTGCCGAAGGAAAAGGCCGCCAGCGCGATAGCCATCATGTTCACCGGCCTGACCGTGGCCCTGGTCACGGGCGTACCGCTGGGGACCTTTATCGGCCAGCACTTCGGCTGGCGCGAAACCTTTCTCGCCGTATCCGCCCTGGGCGTGATCGCCTTTATCGGCAGCCTGATCTATGTGCCGAAGAACATCGCGCACAACAAGCCGGCCTCGCTGATCCAGCAACTGCAAGTGCTGAAGCAACCGCGTCTGCTGCTGGTGTATGCAATGACCGCGGCCGGTTATGGCGGCACCTTTATCGCGTTCACCTTCCTGGCGCCGATCCTTCAGGACATCTCCGGCTTTCAGCCCGGCACCGTCAGCCTGGTGCTGCTGGTCTACGGCGTCTCGGTGGCGGTGGGTAATATCTGGGGCGGGAAACTGGCGGACAAGCGCGGCCCCATCGGTGCGCTGAAGCTGATCTTCCTGCTGCTGGCGGTCGTGCTGTTCGTGCTGAGCTTCACCGCCGGCAATCCATGGTTGGTCCTGTTGACCGTATTGGCCTGGGGCGCTGTAGCCTTCGGCAACGTGCCGGGCCTGCAGATCTATGTGGTGCGCCAGGCCGAGCATCACACCCCCCATGCGGTGGATGTGGCTTCGGGCCTGAACATCGCCGCCTTCAACCTCGGCATTGCCGGCGGGGCCTGGATCGGCGGCTTGATCGTCGCCAACCTGGGGCTGATCCACACCACCTGGATTGGCGGGTTGGTGGTGCTGGTGGCCCTGGCGCTGACCGCCTGGAGCGGTCGCTTGGATCGACTAGGGTCGGGATATGCGGAGCCTGCCGAAGGTTCGGCACGGGTGGTGGCAGGCCACTGAGGCCAGCCCTGACACCACAAGACCCACCGTGAAACACGATCCCTGTAGGAGCCAGCTTGCTGGCGATAGCGTTTTCTCAGGCGACGGCGATGTCGGCCATCAGATCGAATCGCCAGCAAGCTGGCTCCTGCAAGGGGACCGTGTTCATGCCTTGGGCTTGCGGTGCTCCGTAACGGTCAGGCCGGTATGCCCCCAGTTATCGGTATCCACTTCCTCGATCACGATATGGGTCAACTCCGGCGGTTTGCCGAGGACCCGTTGCAGGGTCTCGGTGATTTCGGCAATGACCTGGGCTTTCTGCTCGCGGGTCACGCCCTCACGAGTAATACGAACGCTGACAAAAGGCATGCTGTGCTCCAGTGGTTGAAAGAAGGTTTACCGATACGCTGGTGGAACTGACTCTATTGCCCCACACTCATTTGATAAATACGAGTACTCGTACCTCATTTGATCCCCCAGTGTAATCAATCATGCGACGACAGTTCGACGACCTCATGCTCGGCAGCATCGAGCTGTTTTGCCTGGCCGCCGAGGCCGGCAGTTTCACCGCCGCCGCGCAGGTGGCCGGGGTTACGCCGGCCGCGGTGAGTCGCTCGATCTCCCGCATGGAAGAGCGCCTCGGCGTACGCCTGTTCACCCGCACCACCCGCAGCGTGCGTCTGACCGAGGGCGGGCGCAGCTACTTCGAGCAATGCCGCCAGGCCCTGACCCAGCTGACCGAAGCGCAGCGGGAAGTCATGGGCAAACAGCAGGAGCCGGCCGGCACCTTGCGCATCAGCATCCCCACCACCTACGCCCACCACCGCATCCTGCCGCTGCTGCCGGCCTTTCGCGCACGCTATCCGGCGGTGAAGGTCGAAGTGCATATCAGCAACCGCAATATCGACTTCGTCGAAGAAGGCTACGACCTGGCGATCCGGGTGCGGGTGCTGCCCGATTCGGGGCTGATTGCCCGGCACCTGGAAGACGCCGCGCTGGTGCTGATCGCCACCCCTGAATACCTGCTACAGGCCGGTACACCGCTGGCGCTGGAAGACCTGCAACAGCACGAGTGCATCCAGTTCGAACTGCCCAGCAGCGGGCGCCGGATTGCCTGGTTGTTCAAGGATGCCGAGGGTAAGGAGCGGGAGTTGCAGACCGAGAGCAGCTACTGCTGCTCCGACGATGTACTGGGCGGAGTGACACTGGCGAAGAACGGTGCCGGGTTGTTCCAGACTTATCGCTTTATTGTCGAGAACGAACTGGCCGACGGTTCGCTGGTGGAAGTGCTCAAACCCTTCGCCGGCCGCTCGCGGCCCTTCACCCTGCTCTATCCGCATGGGCGACATGTACCGTTGCGGTTGAAGGCGTTTGTCGATTTTTTGCTGGAATATCGCCAGCGCTGGAGCGCCTGAAAATCCCCAGGATCAACAGGCAACCCCTAGCTTGGAAGATTCAGCCTTTGCATCAAACGCGGCATCGTCGCCACAAATCCCAACCGCTCCGATTCGCGCAGCAATACCTTCAAGGCCTCCATATTTGAGCCATCGCAACGCGGCAACCATTGCCCGGCCACCTCGATCAAACGCACGTGATGGCTGACCCAGGCGCAAGGCGCCGCCTGGGCGATAGCCGCCAGGGCCTGAGCCTGTCGGCTCGCTTGCGCGAAGTCATCCTGGAGCAGGCAGGTTTCAGCCGCCGCCACCCTGAAGCGCAGGGCGTTGTGCGCCAGGCCGTCTTGAGTGAGCAAGGCTTCGCCACGCAGCAACGCCTGGCGGCTCAGTTGCGCGTCGTCGACGATCAAGGCCAGGCTGCCGTAGACCCAGGGGCCGATGTAACGCTGCAACGCGAAACGCTCCACCAACCCGACGGACTCCTGGATCAGTGCCTGCGCCAGGTCGCGTTCATTCCGGCGCAAGGCGACACGGGCCAAGCCCTCCAGCAGGATCGCCTCGAAACGACTGGCGCCTATGCCACGGGCCAATGCCAGGGCATCCGCCAGTTCCTGCCCGGCCTGCTCGTCCTGCCCCGTCGCCACCAGCACCCAGGCAGCGGTCAGGCGGGAAAAGACCTCCGCGCGCCGGTTACCGATCTGGCGACTGCAAACAACCGCGTCCATGGCGTCACGCAATGCCAGCGCCGGCTGGCCCAGGTAAAAATGCGTCGAGCCACGGGCACTACGGCTGCCCGCCTCGACATGCGCCAACCCGTGCCGCTCGCACAAGCGCACACACTGGTCGAAGACCTCATAGGCGGTCTGCATCCGCCCCTGGGCATAGTAGGAATCACCAATGCCACTCAGGGCCTTGGCTTCGGTTTCGAGGTTCGCCGCGAGACGCGAAAAGGACAACGATGCCTCATGCAGGCGTCGGCATTCGGCGTAGTCACCCCGTGGAAAATAGATATTGCCGTGTAGCTGATACAGGCAAGCCAGCGCTGTGTTCGCCTGCAGCGCACGGGCGATAGGC
This sequence comes from Pseudomonas sp. GW821-FHT03C07, assembly GCF_059420925.1. Classification (NCBI taxonomy): domain Bacteria; kingdom Pseudomonadati; phylum Pseudomonadota; class Gammaproteobacteria; order Pseudomonadales; family Pseudomonadaceae; genus Pseudomonas; species Pseudomonas sp. GW821-FHT03C07. The sequence goes on along the minus strand of NZ_JBWKUQ010000013.1, from coordinate 62,377 downwards.
AGTATCTCCTCGATCAGTTGCTCCTCATCCTCCAGGCAATCGAGCGTATTGAGGACCGGAGCCAGCCCCAGGGCCGCCTCGATCCGCTCCTGTGCAGGCCCGGCCAACACCAGTGCGCGTTGGAAACAATCCCGCGCCTGGGCCGTTTGCCCCAAGCCCGCATGGGCCTGACCACAGCGCAGAGCCAAGGTAAAACTGCCAGCGGCGCGCTCGACAAAACCCTCTCCCTGCTGCGCCAGCGCGAGCACGCTGTCGTACTGGCAGGCCTGCAGTTTTTCCTCCATGGCGACCAGCAGCGCATCGAAGGCCGCCGGATCCCTGGCCCGTAACAGATGTTGGGCATACAGGGCTCGATCACGCTCGCGGTACAGACCCGCGACCTCACGGTGCAACTGCTCGCGCACGGCATCCGGCATCGTGTCGTAAAGGCAGTGCATGACCAGGTCATGGACGAACAGGTAGCGGCCTGGCTCGGTTTCCCGCAGCAGGCCCTGGCGCATGTCCGCGCTCGGAAGATAGTCGGGCTGCCCCAGGGCCTCGCGCCAGAGCGCCAACTCACAGCGGTTGCCGAAGATCGCGGCGTAACGCAGGGCACGGCGCTGCTCGGGCAGCAGCCGGTCGAAACGCGTCTGGATCAGATGACGCAGGCTGTCGGGGAAAACACCCTCACGACTCGACAGCAGTTGCGTCAGGTACAGCGGATTACCCTGAGCACGCTTGACGCAGTCGGCCCGATAGTCCGGATCGACCTCGCTGAACTGATCCGCCAACAGGCTGGCGTCGCGCGCCCGTATCGGGGCGATATCGAGCAGGCTCATGGGATTGGTGCAATACGGGCGCAGCGCGCTTTCCAGCGGATCGCCCTCATGCCGCGAGGTCAACAGCCAAACCACCGGCGCCTCGTCGGTGGCATCGAGCAGCTTGCCCAGCAAGGTGCACAGCACGACATCCGCCCAGTGCAGATCCTCGATACAGATCAACAACGGTTGTAGCACCGCCACCCGCAGCAACAACTGCAAGAGGGCCATGAACAAGCCCTGGGTCCGTACCTCGTTGCTCATCGCCGCATAATGCTTGAGGGGCTCGTCGGCCCGATGCTCCCCCATCAGCACCCGCAGGAACATCGAGTGCTCGTCCGCCAGTTTCAAGCGCAGCAACGCGCCTTCCAACTCCGCCGCTCCGACCCGGGGCCGCGTGCCCAAGCCGAGCAGGCTTCGCACCAACTGCCCCAAGGGCCATAAGGCGTTGTCCATGCCGAAATCCAGCACGTCGCTGCGATGCCAGGAGAAACCACCTTGCCGCGCCATCTCGCAGAACTCGGTGACCAAGCGGGTCTTGCCGATGCCCGCCATGCCGCGCACGTAAACCACATGCCCGTCCTGATACGCCTGGGTGGCCTCGATCACGCCTTTGAACTGCAGCACTTCGATGGCCCGGCCCACCAGCGGGCGCGAGGCGCTTTCGTCCAGGTGACGCAGACGCAGGCATTGGCGATAAGCAGGAAAACCATCCTCGAGCGTAGAAAACTCGAAGCGGGCGCGAAGCTGCTCCAGCAACCCCCGGGCGACATGAACCGGGGCATGGCCATGCGGGTCACGGCGATTGTGGCCGAGTAGCCGGAACAGTTCCTCGTCGTCCGCCGAAGCATCCGCGCCCTGACGAACCAGCCGCAGCACGATCCCGTGGCCGGGCCTGGCGAACGGTTCACGGCTCAACGCCAGGGCGCATAACAGGCCGCGTTCGCTGTCGCTGCGATAGGCCTGCGGGGCACCGAACTGTGCCACGATGACATCGCCGCGGCGCTCTACCCGCACCCCGCCGAACTGACGGATCAGGCGCTCGATCTCCGCCAGCAACGGCGCACGTCGCTCAGGGCTGATGGCGGCCCCCAGCACATCGGTTTCAAAGCTCAGTTCCAGCACATAGCGGATCACATCATCGTCGATCGGCCGAGACATCTGTGTCGCCAGGACCGTCTGGTGCAGATCGGCAATCGACTGCTCGATTTCTACCAGAGCGCTGGTGACCGAATGCCCCAGCAGTGCCCCGACGTCGACCTCGAAAGCCGTCGCCAGGTGACGAGCCGTCCGATAAAGCACCGGCTTGCCGGTCTCGGCACGCTTGATGGAGGCAATCGACACACACAGGTGGCGGTTCAGGCACGCCTCGGCCAGGGTTTCCTGGCTCAGGCCGTGCTGTTTGCGCAGCCCCTTCAACAAGCCGGCATCCAGTAGCACGCGCCCATCGGAAACCGCAGGGGCCCGCTTGGGCACAGCAGAAAATGCGCTCTGTTTGGAGTCCATGTCGTTAAGTCCCGGGGCGACGCCTGGCAGCCGCACGAGTGTACTCCACATCTGATACCGAACTGATACCGCACTGACACTGCTCTGGACTGTCTCGTCGACACCGTGCTTCCGATACTGGGCCCCATCAATTGAGCCCAATTGATCACACCAGGACGATGGGAGAAAGCAATGAGCGACGAGATGAAGGACAGCGTAGGCAGCTCGGACAAGACGCCACGGGATATCGGCGGTTCGCAGTTGTTGGGACGAGGCTTGAACCGACTGGACTGGGCCGAAGAGAGCAAGGAATGCCAGAAAGTAGGCGACACCGAGGCCGCCAAGCGGCCCGTGCCCTACAAGGACACCGTGTACAACGTGGGCAAACACGTCACCGTGACCACGGTGACCAAGGAAAACTATTTCACCGAGACGTTTCTCTCACGGGACGAATACGAGAAGCACACCCAGTCCAGCGTCGAAGTCTCGGGCAGCTACGGTGCGTTTTCCGGCGGTTTCAAAGCCACCTTCGGCACCGATATCAAAAAGCTCGAAGAACGTGAAGCGGCGATCTACAACCACACCGTGCGGCTGTGGAAACTGACGTTCGAGGTTAACCCGGCGAACAGTACCGAAGCATTCAAGGATAGGGTCAAGGGACTGCCGACGAGCTTTGATCCGGCGCACCCCAAAGCCTTCTTCAACTTCTTTGTCGACTTCGGTGCCGATATCGTCAACGAGGTAGTCGTCGGCGGCGCACTGAACTATGCGATGACGGCCCTAAAGACCTATCTCAGCGAGAAAAATACCCTCGATGCCATGGTCAAGGCCGAGTACGGCACGTTCATCAGCGCGAAAGCCAGCACCGAAATCTCGGAGGAGATCAAGAAACACCTGGCCCACCGCAGCGTCAGCCTGACCACCCAGGGCGGCACGCACTCCATCAACTTCAATGCTGGCGCCCCCGCCAACTGCAACGCGGACTTCATGGCCTGGCGCGAATCCCTGCCCGATGACCCCAAGGTCGTGGAGCTGAAACTGGTGCCGATCTACCTCTTCGTCAAAGAGGGCGACACCCGCACCGCGCTGGAAGCGGCCTACCAGTGGTACACCAGCTACAAGACGGAAATCGAAGCGAACTGGAAGGAGTCGGTGATTATCGTCGGCCGCTCCAGCCTGCCGACCACCGTCAACGCCGCGGCAAAAGGCCCGGCCTTGCGCATGGTGTTCGTCGACAGCAACAGCAAAGGCACCAGCGAAAGCTTTCACTATCCCCCACAGGCGGATGCCTCCCAGGAAACTTTCGATCAGTTTTGGGACGCCCTGGCCCTGCTGCTCAAGCAAAAGACCGGCTATAAGTTGCTGATGGCGACCGAACGCTGGCCACGGGATAAAAAACACTACCCGAGCCCGTCCATGCGTGAGGCGCTGCGCCAGAACGGCGCCAGCGAGCGATCGCTGCAACGCTGGGAAAGCCTGACCCAGAAAAGCCAAGCCAACCCGATCGCCGGCCTGACCTATGTGCTGGCCGGCAATGACTTCGAATTTCCAGGGGTCGATGGCCTGATCGCCGGTTTCGGTCAGCCAGGAAAAGACCTCAACCCGACGGTGAAGGTTGTGGCACGCCTTGCCCATGACTCGTTCGGCCGGGTGAAAGTGGTCCAGACGGGCAAGACCCTCGAAGACCCGAAAACCGTGCTGTATATCGTGCGCAACAACACCGGCGCCAACCCGGCGCTGGCCATGGATCCGCAACACCAGGACCGGGTGGCGATGCAGACACCCGATACGCAAAACCCCGGGCAATTCTGGTACATGCCCGAACTGGAAAAGCCCTACCCTGAAATCAACCACCCGATTCTGCTGATCAACTACCAGACGGGGACTTGCCTGCAAGGCATGCTCGACCAGGGCGACTGCCGTCTGACCCCCATGGGCCCTGGCCGGCAGCAGGACGACGTGATCTGGGACCGGCGTGGCGACCATGTCTTTCACCTGCTGATGGTGTACTACCATCACCACCATCTGAATCTGACTCAGGTCGAAAAGCGCGCGGCGGTACGCCCCTGGCGCGAGCCCCATGGCATGGACTGGTTTCGCGAGGCGCATGTGCCGTTCAATTGACGGCATGACGCCTGGCGGATAACGCTCGTCGTCCCGGCCCGTACGCCGGGGCGACCAGTCTTGAACAGGCAGCGGAACACTGCGGCCTTTGCAGCCTCACTCTTACCTTGGCGGTCCGACCACGATGCAAGTCTTCAACTGCGTACCTTTTATCGGCGATGGCGATGAGGTCGATCTCGACACCCGCCAGTTCCCTTATCTATACAACGACCATGGCCTGGCACGCCTCAAGGCTCATGAAGAGGGTCGGTTGATCCACTTGGCGCCGGACAACCCCGAGCTTGAACGGGGGGCCCGCTATGAAGGCATCACCTGGAAGCCCAAGGAAATCCCCACCAGCAGCGGTTCCTACACGATCAAGTCGTTCGACTTTCATGCCCGCGAAGTGCGCTATGAACCGATGTGGGCCACGGAAGAAACGGCGCAGGCCTTTGGCATGACCTTGCTGCGCAGCGGTGAATGCATCCGCTTCGACTATGAGCAACTGATCCTGGGCCAGTACACCTACGGCAAATGGGCCGGGCACCAATCGCCCTACCTCGCTGTGGCGCGCCAGCGCGAGTTGCTGACCTACAATCCGACCGACCTGGAATACCACGCCTTTCCCCATGCGTTTTTTTCCCGCTATGGCCGGCTGCCACTGGTCATCAGCGTGGCGCGCTGGCGGCCTTTCGTGGACGAGATCTTTCTCGCCGACCTGTGGCTGCGCCCCGGGGACGCGCTGGTACTGCCCCCCAAGACCTTTCCCGATGCCCCGCTGTCCGGCGCGTCCCCGGAGCAAAAGCGCCTGAAGATCGTCGATATGCACGGCAATCGAAACTCAGCCCTCGCCTGCTGGTTCAAGGAGGGTGAGGACAGCCTGTTGACGGAAACCATCCTGGCCAATCATGACCTGATGAACTCCGAAACGGGCAGGCCCCACTATCACGAAGAACAGGCGCCGACCCGGCATGAAACACCGGCGGATTTCCTCTGATACACCATCGGCAGCCGTGACGCCCCGGGAATCAATCGTAAGTGATCGAGATGGTCACGTTGGTGGCCAGGGTCCCCTGGCCGAGCGCGCCAGCGGTCTTGTGGTAGGCCCCGAGCAACGGCAGGACCGCCAGGCTACCGGTCGTCGCCACAGTGCGACTGCGCTGGGCAACCGTGCCATTGGCGGGAATGGTCGAGGTCCCGCCACCTGCCGGCCGCTGCGCCAGCCACAGGCCGATACCGCTCGCGGTCCCGGTATTGGCAAAGCGCGCGCCATCCCCGGCGGCAGGCGTGCCAGCAAACAGGAAGGTCACATTGCGGATGTCCGTATCGCAGTTGGCGCTGATCTGGAAGTTGTAGCTTCCAGCATGCGCGACGCCCTCAAAATCCGGAACCTTGACGGTGGGCAGCGTGATCGGGCGGTTCACATCACTGAGCGCCAGGTTACAGGTACCACCGTCGATCCGACCGCTGAAACGCAGGATGCCGGTAGTGGCGGCGTGGGCCACGCTGGCGGTAATACTGACGCTGATCGCCAACAGCAAAGGCAAGGCTCGAAGGTTCATCGGGTAGTCCTCATGCGGTTTCAGTTATAGGTAATAGAGACGGTGGCGGTACTGGCGAGCGTACCCTTGCCGACCGTGCCGATCTTCCAGTACGAGGCTCCCAGCGGTAGCACCGCGCGGTTGCCGGACACCGCCACGGTGCGCCGGCTGTCGGTACCGTCGGCACGGATGGTCTGGGCGACTCCGCCGATGCGTGAATAGAGCTGCAGGCCGATACCGCTGGCCGTGCCGGTGTTGGCGAAGCGATAGCTGCTCCCGGGAGCGGGCGTACCGGAAAAGGCGAAGGTAACGCTGGAGGCATCGCTGCAATTGGCCGTCAACTCGAAGTCGCGGGCGCCCGCCGAGTTTGCGTTGGTGAAATCACTGACGCGCACGTTATTCAAGGTAATGGCGCGGTTGACATCGCCGGCGGCGAGATCGCAGGTGGCACTGGGGGCGACAAAGCGCACGGCCGTGTTCAGGACCGCCGTATGGATATTGTTTCCATACCATCTGTTTTCATGGAGATTCCCGCTAGCGTAGGTGCCGCTGGCAACTGGCCCGATCTTGTAAAAACGCGCCTGCATCGTGCGGATGTCATGCCGATATTGTGCCGCCGGAAGCGTTGCCGCCTGGCTTCTCATATTGAGGTGATAGGTGGCCCCGGAGAGAAGCGTCGCCACGATCTGGATGCCAACGCCAGGAACATTCGTCCGATGAACGCGACCACTCACCCCCGGTACCGTCACCACATCCGCATCGGTATAACGCCCGGTTTCCACCTGCGAGACGGGGGCATTGCAGGTACTGACACCACTTGGATAGGCGCCGGTAAATACCTGGCTGGCGATCAACCCGCCCACCGGCAAAGTGGACGGCACGGTGATGGTGGCCGGAAAGGACACGCTGGTTCGGCCGTTCGGGTAATAATCGCACGCGTGGGCGGCAAGCGGCAGGCCAAGGACCAGCAGTGTCGGAATGAATGAGGTGGAAGGTTTCATGTTCAGTCCCGCAAGAATGAAATAAGGCATTGGTCGGCGTCGGGGGTGGCTGTTCACGCTCCGATCAACTGGTTTCATCGGTGGTGTCGCGCTCGTCCGCCCCAGGCACTTCCTCCGAGGCGATGGCGACATCGCTTCGACAATCGCCCCCGTCCAGCAGGCGCAGGCGTTCAGCGCCGGCAGCCGAATGCCCCGGGGCCAGGTCGTAGTCGAGACGGCACGCCGCCGTGGCCAGGGAACCCCATTTGACCGTCAACTGCCCCTGCTCCCGAGGCACGCGGACAAACGCCTTGCCGCCCTGCCCGACCATGCCGACACTGGCGCCGTTTTCATCGAATACATCGGCGCCGAATGGCAGCGGGCTGCCGTCCTCGCGTAGCGCCGTGATCAGCATGGCCTGGCCGCTGACGGTCTCGTACTTGAGCATCACCACGGAGCCGGCGCGTGGTGCCACGTTCAGCGCGGCAGTCTTGAGTTCCACATCGACGGACAGGTCCTTGGGGTCCAGTTCGACGACGTTCTTGCGATACGGGGTGAGATGGGGCACGACGGCAAAACCGTTCTCCCCCACTTGCGCGCCGTGGTTGCCGTTGACCCGTGCGCCCGTGGCATCAGGCACCTGGATGACGCCGAGGGTGTCGCCCAGCTCCGAGGCCCGGGTCACGCCGCCCGGATGAGCGACAATGCCGCCGGTCATGCCCAGCGACGCCGAACGGTAGTCGCTGCTCTGGCCATAGCTACCGGACACCACGCCATGTCGACCGAGGTACTGCAGGTCGGCGCTGGCACCGCTGCCATTGCCCTGGGCATGGTTGGCACTGGCCCCATAGACGAACTCGCTGCGCTCGCCGAAGCTGCCGCCGAGGCTGACCCGCTCGCCGCTGCTCTGATCGCCGTGGTAGGCCGCGGTGGTCAGGGTCGGCGAACGAACACCGCCGCCCAGCGGCATGCTCAGGGTCAAATCAATCTGCTTGTCGACCCGGTCACTGAGCAGGTCGCGGCTGCGCTGGGCGCCGATGGTGTAGTGCAAGCCCTTCCAGGTGCCGGTGTAGCCAGTGGTGAAGGTCAGGTTGCCGTTCTTGCGGTTCCAGTAGTTCTGCGAGGACCCGGTGAGATAGACCGAGCCATTGCCCAGGCTCTGGTTGAGGCTGACGTCCATGCGGTCACGCAGCCGCGAAACCCGGTCCAGGTCGAGCCCCTCGAGCGCGAGGTCGCGGACCCGCGCGGCATCGCGCACGCTGAGGAAATCCTCGGTGGAATAGCGGTACGCGCCGAGGGCGAAATGGGTGCCGGTGGCGGCGAAATTCTTGCTGTAACGCAGCTGCGCACTTTGCCCCTGGCGCGAACCGTGCCCCGGGATCCGTGCGTTGGAGTTCGTCAGGTCGAATGACAGCGCGCCATACGGGGTATTGAACGCCGCGCCGAACAATTGCGCGTGATAGTCCTCGCCGAGCACCGCTCCGGTGTAGCCGGTCAGCAGGTTGCTGAGGCCGTGCTGGTAGGTCGCCTGCATCAGCCTTGGCGGATGCCGCAGGCCGACCTCATCCAGTTGCCCAACGCTCAGCGCATAACGGTTGTAGCCAGGACGCAACAGGTTGGCATTGGCGGCAAAGGGGACGATGAACTGGCGCTGGCGACCGTCGGCCTCGGTAACGGTGACTTCCAGATCGCCGCCGTAACCGGTGGGGAACAGGTCGTCGAGCACGAACGGGCCGGGCGCCACGCTGACCTCGTCCAACAGGATGCCGCGCTGACGCACGCTGACCCGGGCGTTGGTCTCGGCCACCCCACGCACCACCGGGGCAAAACCGGTCAGGGAATCCGGCAGCATGCGGTCATCGGTAAACAGGCTGGCACCACGCAGGCGGACACTGTCGAACAACTCGCCCGAGGTATAGATTTCGCCCGCCATCATCTGCGATTGCAATGGGGCCAGTTCGCGCTGCACATAACTGGCACTGCTCTGATAGCCAGAGCCGCCGCCATTGGAACGGCTGTAGCTGCCGTTATGACGAAAGTGCCAGTCGCCCAGGTTGAGCCCGGTGTTCAGCCCCAGATAACTGGAGTTGAGCGAGCGACCATTGGCCTCGGTGGCATAGGTGTTGACGTTGTAACGCACAAAGGCCGCATCGACTCCGCTGTCCCACTGCTGCGGACTGACATAACCGCGTGCCTTGCGTGACAGATAAACCTGTGGAATCTGCAGGCTCAGGCGGCTCTCTCCCGAGTCGAAGCGGGCGCTGGCGCCCGGTATGTAGGTGGCGATATCGCCGCAGACCGACTCGGCGGGAAACGTTGCCGGCGGTGTTTCGCCAGCCTTCGCGGCCTGCTCGGCGACACCGTCGAGGTCGATGCCGAACGTGAGCAATGCATCACGCTCCAGGCACAGTTGCGCCGCGTCCTGCCCCTCGACCGCGGCGAAGGTCAGGGTTTCACGCCCGATCCACTGATCGTTGAGGTAGACATCGGAACGGTAGGTCCCCGGCAGTACGACATTGCCCTGGTTGAACCGGGAAATATCGACCTGCAAACCGGCCGCCCCACCCGGGAAAAAAGCCGGGTTGAACGCCACATGTTCGACCCCATGGCTCACCATGGCCTGAGCCCCACTAAGCAGCAGCAGGCTGCGGGCGATAAGCGTCAATCGTTGGCGTGACAGGGGCCAATTTCCTGCTCTGGCTGACGTGTTCGAACTCATGTGTACCGTTCCAAAAAGTAGCTGCTGTCCGAATTTCGGCAAAGCGAATTCCTGCCTCGATGAATGGGCAAAAACGGGCTTGGGCGATCAACTGGATGACGTGGGTCAATCCGATGCGGTGGACGCTGGTGTCCTATGGGGTGCTACGGCGGGAGACAGGCCGTCATGGTGTGATCCTGGCCGTGTGCGAAACCCTGACGCCGAAATCATCGATCGTCTGAAACTCGGCGGTCATCGCGCTACTCGGCAGTGACTTCAGGCCCGACAACAGAAAACGGTTGTGGCCATTGGGCACCACCATGTTCTCGGCTCCCGACGCACCGAGCTCCCGGGCATGCCGCTGCCCCGCCGCGACCAGATCGATCTGATCGAAGCTCAGGTGATAAGGCGTCGGGTTGTAGACTTCCAACATCTGTCCCCGCTCGCTGGAAACCTGTCGCCATTGCAGTTTCGCCGCAGCCGCCTCGACCTCGTAGGGCAGCTTCGTCGGGCGAAAGAACAGCTTGATCCGAGTGCGGAAAGCCAACTGCAACTGGTTGCTCTGCTCGGTATCCAGCCCCTGGGAAGGCACCTCCAGCACGTTGAGCCAGAACAGACTCTCACGTTCCTGCGGCAACGGCTCGCCGGTATAGGCCAGGCGCAGCACCTGGTGCTGGTCCGGCTCCATGCGAAAGATCGGCGGCGTCAGCAGAAACGGAATCCCGGCCAGATCCGGCGTGGATTGTTCATCGCCATTGTCCAGCCATACCTGGAGCAGAACCGGTTTCTGGTTCTTGCTTTCGAGCCTGACCGTCACTTCCTTTTCGTGCTGTGGGTAGACCACGCGCGTGCCGCTGATAACAACACTCGCGTGCAGCGGAACGGCCACCAGCAGCGCCATCATCAGGGCCATGAACGACGCCAGGGCGCGGGAAATCGGAATCGCATTCATGTAATGGGTTATCCGCTATCAAAAAACCAGGTTGGCCGAGTGGCGCACGCGGGCGCCGAAGTCGCTGACGGCGGTGAACTCGACCTTCGCCGCGCCATTGGGCCGGGTCGGTAGTCCGGGCAAGGCAAACAGCTTGACGTCACCGGAGGGCAGCAACAGGCTGTCGTTGGCCGCCTTGTTCGCCGCCTTGCTGTAACGCTTGCCATCGCCGAGCAAGTCGACCGAGGCGAGCGACACGTGGTACGGCGTCGGATTGGTGGCTTGCAGCGCATAGCCCTGGTCATGGGGCACCAGTTTCCACTGCAGTTTCGCCGCGGCGTTGTTGACCGAATACGGCAACGCTGGTGGCCGCAGGAACACCCGCAAGCGCGTACGGAAAGACAATTCGATCTGGTTCTTTTGCGCGGCATCGGCGGAAGTCGGCGGCACTTCCAGCACGTTCAGCCAGAACAGACTTTCGCGATCGGTCGGCAATGGCTCGCCGGAATAGCGCAGGCGTACGGCCTGTTGCTGATGCGGCTCAATACGGAAGATGGGCGGAGTCAGGGTGAACGGCGCTTGCGCGGTCGCCGGCGTGGAGCGCAGGTCGCCAGCATCCAGCCAGGTCTGCACCAGTGCCGGACGGCTACCCTTGTTCTCCAGGCGCACGATGACTTCCTGCTGTTCGGCGGGATAGATCACCCGCGTGCCATGAATGATCACGCCGGCGTGGGTGGGCAACATCTGCAGCGCTAGCAGGGCAAAAGCACAGGAGGCAAAAGCGAAGCGGGCCATGCTTTTCATCGGCTGGGTTCTCTTCGGGTCCGAGGGAAGGACCCGCGGGGCTATCGCAGGTCCGAGGCAGGCAAGGTCTGCGTACGCAGACCTGAGCACCCCTTAGTCGGCGTACACGACCATGAAGCCGACACGGGTATTGACCGTACCCTCGCGGGCCAGCCCACTGGAGTACATCTGCGCGGCCAGCGGGATAATCGCCTGGTTGTCAGCGATGACCACCCCTTCGGATTTTTCGCTGTAGACGTTGATCGGCGTACCGTCACGGTTGGTCACTTCGACCTGGACGTTCTTCGCGGTGTCGGTGTCGGTCGGGTCGTCGTGGCCGTCGATGTTCAAACGACCGGTGGCAACATCGATTGCCGGGCTGGTCGGATCGAACGCGACCATGGCGGTGCGCCCGTTGGTGCAGGCGCCCTCGCCCGGCGCGCCAATGCGAATGGTGAAACCGGTCAGGTTGGCGCGATCACCGGCATTCGCCAGACGCGAAGCGGAGACGCCGCCCAGGTTCACGTCCTTGACCACGGCACCGGTACCCGGCGCAGCGCCCTCGACGGTGCAAGTCACATCGGTCACCAGACCGCTGAAATTGATCACGCCGTCGTTGGCGGATACCGGCAGCGATACCGCGGCGGCCAGGGCCAGAGAAACAGCGACGGAGGAGAGTGCAGTAATTTTCATGGCGTTCCCGTTCGTAGGTTTAAGGAGCCCCCGGCAATGATTGAGGCTCGGTACCTAGGTTCCGGGCGTACCTCGTCGGCGGGGGAAACCCTACTTTGGTCCTGCGCGGTGGTATTACCCATCGAGAAATCACGAGTATTCATTCGTGATTTCTCGAAAACTCATACACCCGCCCCCCAACCGTACCAAACGCCCTCACACTAGACTTTCGGAAGGACCTCAAGCGCTGCGTTGCCATGCCGAAGCGCACATTGCAGCCTATGCGCGCATACGTTATAACTTGACCATAAAGACAGATAATTCTTACAAAGAATTACACTTACAACACGGATCCTCTTCATGTCCCCTTCGTTTTCAACCCCATACACCGTTATGTTGTTAGACGACCATGAGGTGGTTCGACAAGGGATCGAAATCGGCCTGGCCAAAGAAGCGGATCTTGAAGTGATAGGGTCCTTTGGAACTGGTCGGGAGCTGGTCACGGCACTGGCGCAGCGGCCAGCGGATGTGGTGGTGATCGATTTCATCCTGGGGCCTTCGGAAATCGACGGTATCAACCTGATTCGGGTGCTCAGGCGACGCTTCGGTAAATGCAAGCCGCTGGTCCTGTCCTCGCACTACACGCCAGCCACCGTTGCCTTGGCGCTGAAGGCCGGGAGCCGGGGTTTCCTGGGCAAGGTGCAGAACCTGGGTGAACTGGCCAGCGCCATTCGAACCGTCGCCCAAGGTCGGATTTACCTACAGCCCTCCATGACCGCAAAAATAACGGAGGCGCAATCAGGTTTCCCTCTGGCCCACCTGGGTTCGAGTCCCGAACTGTCCAGCTCGTTGGCCCAGAGCTCCAATCTCTCGCCGAGAGAACAGGAAGTGCTGCGTTGTTTCCTCGATGGCATGTCCGTGAACGCAATCGCCGCGAAGTTTTCGCGCAGCGCCAATACCATCAGCACACAAAAGCAATCGGCTTATCGCAAGCTCGGCATCAAGAACGACAGCGAGCTGTTCAAGATCTTCCATCAAACCCGGGAATCCGTTTCTCAGGAATAACGCCACTGTCAGGTAACGAGGCCGTTGGCAATGCCGGACGAAGCGCTCGGATCGGCGTTGAACCCGGCGCCGTGCTGGTCGTGGACGATCAGCCCGCCCACCGTTTTATCCTCAACGAACAACTCAAGATACTGGGCATCCGCGCCGTGGTGGTGTCGAGCGGCGCGCAAGCCTTGCAGGTCATAGAGCAACAGCCCATCCGACTGCTGCTGCTGGATTGCTGCATGCCGGGAATCAGCGGTTACGAGGTTGCACGGCGCATTCGGGCGCGGGAGCGTGGGCCGGACTATTTGCCGATCATCGCCCTCTCCGTGCAGAGCGGCCCGGCCCACCAGAAGCGCTGCATGGACAGTGGCATGGACGGGGTGCTGAAGAAGCCGCTGTACCTGGACGCGCTGCGCAATCTGTTGCAGTTATGGCTTGACCATGAACCCTCGCCCGCCGCCCCGCCAGTGCCGCATTACGACGCCGCCATGTTGCAGTCGCTGTACCGCGAAGCCCTGGAAAAAGACTTGGCGGCGCTCCAGGATGCGGTCAGCCGCGCAGATTTTCCCGAGGCCAGCCACCGAGCTCACCGGATCAAAGGGGCCGGATTGATGATGGGCGCCCAGGCGATTGCCGAGACAGCAAAAGCGCTTGAGCAGGCCATCGGCGCCAAGGCCGGTGATACGCCCCTCTGGGACGCCATTGCACAACTGCTGCAGGCCATCGAACACTGGTATCGCTAGTCTCAGTGGGCAGAGATGTAGTGACCCCATCCGCCATCGGAACCCGCCAGACTGACACAACGCAGCGCCAGAACGGTCGTCGGGTCCACCAGCGCCACACGATGGCCGCGTACCTGAAAGTCTTCGCAGTGGCTAAGCACCAGGGGCAGCTCCGTGCAGCCGAGGATGATCACCTCGGCCCCCTGCTCACACAGATGCTCGACCGCCAGCAGCAATTGCTCCTTGCACAGGCCATCGGTGAAACCGGCCTTGATGCCGCGCTCGCCATAGATGGCGTTCATCACCAGTTCCTGATAGTCGAAGCCGGGAATCAGCAGGGGCAAGCCGGCATGGCGGGCGGCCTGGTGGTAGACCTGGCTCTGCACCGTGCCCGAGGTGGCGAGCAAGCCGATGTGCTTGCCACTGCCGTGCTGCCGGGCAATCGCCTCGACGGTTTCACTGAGCATGTTGACGATCGGTACTCGCAGGTAAGGCTGGAGTCGTTCAACAAAGGCATGGGCGGTGTTGCACGGGATCGCGATGGCCTGCGCGCCGGCACTTTCCAGGCGCTTGCAGGTGGCGTAGAGCGCCAGGGTCGGGTCGGCTTCGGCGAACAGCAGGTTGGCCGTGCGATCCGGGATCTGCGGGTTCTGCTCGACCACCATCTTGATATGTTCCTGGTCGCGGCCCGCCGGGGTGTGGCGGACCACCTTGGCCATGAAGTCCACGGTGGCCGCAGGGCCGACACCGCCGACGATTCCCAGTTTGAAGGGTACCTGCGGCGGCTCATCGTCGGCGCTGGTCACGGCGGCGGCATAGATCTCGTTGATGTCGAGCACGCTCAGGCCGCGCCGCTGCAAATCGGCGCAGACCAGCGAAAGCTCGGTCAGCCCCGGCACGATCAGGTTCGCACCCTGCACCTGCAGCGCCAGGCAGGCCTGGTACACGCCTTCCAGCGGTACGCCTTGCAGATAGCCATCCTTGATCCCGTTAAGGCCGTACATGGCGTCCATCAGGGTGCGCTGCTCCGATTCGGGTGGATAGACCAGCTGGAAATCGCCGCCCAGGTAGCGTTCGAACAAACCGGAGTGACGCACATAATCCGAGGCCAGAATCCCCAGCCGCGTGCCTGGCTCGGCGATCCGGCGAATATGTTCCGCCAGGGCCGCCATCAGGTCGAGAACGGGAATCCCCAGTTCCTGCTGGATTTCTTCACGGAACGTCTGGCTGGCGAAACAGGGCAGCACCACCGCGTCGACCCCGCCCGCCTCGAAGGACTGGCAGACCTGGAACACATAGAACTTGCGCGCGGTCATGCTCGCTTCGCGGTCCAGGGGCAGCAGCACGTCCTTGAACGGATGCTGCTCGAAGAGGAAATGGTAGCGCCCCTGATCCGCCAGCACCGCCCTGGACTTGACCAGCTTGAAGAACAGATCGCCGCCGGCCAGCGAGCCAAGGCCGCCGACGATGCCCAGCTTGCGGGCAACTGGCAGCGCCACGGATGTTTTGCCTTGGGTATTCATGGTCGAGACTCTCAAACCGCAGTAGCCGGGGTACGTGCAAGTACAACGGATTCGACGGCGGGCAGCTCGCCGCCTTCCGCCTCGGTCTCATGCACCTGCTCGGCGCGGGCGACCACCGCAGTGGCGATACTGTTGCCGACCACATTGGTCGCGGTGCGAGCCATGTCGAGGAACTGGTCGATGCCGATGATCAACAACAGGCCGGCTTCGGGCAGGTTGAACATCGGCAGGGTCGCGGCCACCACCACGACCGAAGCCCGGGCGACACCGGCCATGCCTTTGCTGGTGACCATCAGGGTCAGCAGGATCAGCAACTGCTGGGTGAAGCTCAGTTCAATGTTGTAGGCCTGGGCGATGAACATGATGGCAAAGGCCTGGTACATCATCGAACCGTCGAGGTTGAACGAGTAGCCGAGGGGCAAGACGAAGCTGGAGACACGTTTCGGCGCGCCGAACTTCTCCAGGGCCTCCATGGTTTTCGGGTAGGCGGACTCACTGCTGGCGGTGGAAAACGCCAACAGGATCGGCTCCTTGATCAGCTTGCCGAGGGTGAACACCGAACGTCCGAGAAACAGGTAACCGGCGCCGAACAGCACCGCCCAGAGAAGCGCGATACCCAGGTAGAACTCCGCGATCAGCTTGCCGTAGTCCAGCAGCAGGCCGAGGCCTTCAGTGGTGATCGCACTGGCGATGGCGGCGAACACGCCGATGGGCGCGAAGGCCATGACGTAGTCGGTGATCTTGAACATCACCTTGGCCAGCTCATCCACCAGGCTGGTGATGCGGGTGAAGCCGGCCTGCTTCAGCCCCGCCAACG
The DNA here is from genome assembly GCF_059420925.1 of Pseudomonas sp. GW821-FHT03C07. Taxonomy (NCBI): domain Bacteria; kingdom Pseudomonadati; phylum Pseudomonadota; class Gammaproteobacteria; order Pseudomonadales; family Pseudomonadaceae; genus Pseudomonas; species Pseudomonas sp. GW821-FHT03C07. Next base: position 46,275 of record NZ_JBWKUQ010000013.1, on the reverse strand, counting down.
CGAAACCGAAAAACAGCGAGAACACCACAATCTGCAGAATCTCGTTGTTGGCCATGGCCTCGGCAATGCTGCGTGGGAATACGTGACTGACAAACACCTTGAGGCTGAAGTCGCCGGTATTCACCACCTGGGCCGCGACCGCGCCCTGGTCGACATGCAGGTTCATCCCGGCACCTGGCTGGAACAGGTTCACCAGCAACATGCCGATCAGCAGCGAGATCAGCGACGCACTGATAAACCAGGCCATGGCCCGGGTGCCAATACGGCCCACCGACCGCGAACTGCCGAGGCTGGCGATACCGCCCACCAGGGTGGCGAACACCAGGGGCGCGATAATCATCTTGATCAGGCGCAGGAAGATATCGGTGACCATCGAGAAGTAAGCGGCGATATCCTTGGCCGACTTGGCGTCCGCCGCGAAGTGATGGCACAGCCAGCCGACCAGGACCCCGGCGGCAATGCCGATGGCGATATGACGGGGCAATCTGTTTTTGCTCATGGTGTTTCCCTCAAGTCTGTTGTCGGTTTTTTTGCTTGGCAGGAAAAAGATCGTTGGCCCGGCCGCTCTACGGCGTCGCGCCCAAATACATCACTTACAAACACCTCGGTCCCTTGTAGGAGCCAGCTTGCTGGCGATGGCGGCCGCCTGATCGATGCAAGACTCACGGGCCTCATCGCTGCGATGCGGCGTCCCGACAAGCCAGCGCCTACAGGGGAGCGTGTCCATGGGTCGATTCTAGGGTGAGCCGGATCGGCAGATGATGAGTAATAGCCATCGCCCGATGCGCTTTTGGAATAGTTAAGAAAAAGCCGACGAAGCCCGCCAATTGCTGACGTAGACTTCTGCTCACCGCGACCGAGGTGGGCAGCATGCAAATCAAGTGGCTGGACGATCTGCTGGCGATCGAGCAATACAAGAATTTTTCCCGGGCCGCCGAGGTGCGCTGCGTCACCCAATCGGCGCTATCGCGACGGATTCGCTCGCTGGAAGACTGGGTCGGCGCGCAACTGGTCGACCGCGGCACCTACCCGGTGCAATTGACCCAGGCCGGCCAACTGTTTTGCGAACAGGGCCGCGAGGCACTGGCGGCCCTGCTGGAATTACGCTCAACCCTGCGCCAGGACGAAAAAATGCCTGGGCGTTCGATTCAGATCACGGCGGGCCACAGCCTGTCGATCACCTTTCTGCCCAAATGGCTGGCGCAATTTCAAAAGCATCACGAGCCGTTCAACGTGCGGGTGGTCGCGGCAAATATCCACGACGCGGTGATTGCCCTGGCAGAAGGCAATTGCGACCTGATGATCGTTTACCACCACCCCCAGGCGCCGATCCTGATCGACGCCGACAAGTTCGCCAGCCTGCCCCTGGGTCGGGACGCCTTTTTGCCTTTCTGTGCGCCGGACCGTAGCGGCAAGCCGCTGTATCGACTGCCCGGAAAGGCTGGAAAACCCGTCCCCTACCTGGCCTACACCGCCACGACCTTTCTCGGACGAGTGGCCGACCTGATCCTCAAGAACGCGGCCACGCCTTGCGAACTGACCCATTGCTACGAGGCCGACATGACCATGCTGCTGATGCAGATGGCCATCGAAGGCTACGGTGTGGCCTGGCTACCGCAGAGCGCGGCCGCGCCGGCCGTGGGTAGCGGGCAACTGGTGAAGGCCGGTGGTAATGAATGGAATACCGGCCTGGAGATTCGCGCTTATTGTTCACTGACGAACCAGAACCCGACCATGCGGGAATTGTGGGAAACCCTGGGGAAGGCTTCGCGGGAGGTGAGTGAGTAGAAGATCGCGTCGGCGACTTAAGAAAAAGTTAAGGTTTTCTGCAAATCTTAAGATTTTATTGGCCGGCTAAAGAAAAACTGCGGGATCGAACCAAAAATTAAGATTTTCATCATGGGCTTGGCTGAATATGTTTCACGGTCTCAGCGGGCACCTAAACTGGGTTCACCCACTAACCGAAGGACATAGAATGCTCATTGTCTTCAGCGGCCTTCCTGGTACCGGAAAAACGACTATCGCAAGTGGCCTTGCCACCAGAACAAGTGCCGTGTATCTGCGGATCGATACGATTGAGCAGGCTATCCGAAATTCCGGTGCTCTGGCACAAGACGTGGGGCGAAGCGGTTACATGGTCGCCAATGAGCTTGCGCTGAGCAATCTTCGTTTTGGCAGTACTGTCATAGTCGACTGCGTTAACCCAGTAATCGAAAGCCGTAAAGCGTGGAACGAAATCGCCATACACGCGGGTGTTCCATTAGTGAATATCCAGGTGGTTTGCTCTGATAAACATGAACATCAGCGACGGGTAGAAGCCAGGAAGATTGATATTCCTGGGCTGACGCCGCCCACCTGGCAGTCTGTATTGGATCATGAATATGAGCCGTGGGATAACGCCCCGTTTGATATAGACACAGCCCTGACGTCTCCGGCGGAGGCAGTGGCAATGATCGCCAAACAATTTTTAGCCAAGGAGTAGCACGAGCTAAAAGCTCAACGTAGCCAGGGGTGATCAGCAGACGCTTACCCTGAACAATCCTCTATACCGATTGAAACTTTTCGACTTAAATACCCCCGCCAGTCACATTCCGGGACCGAACACCTAGCTTGCAGATATCGGTGAAGCATGGAGCCGCGTAGAAGGCCCCATGCTACCGAACCGAGTAACCTTACGAGGCCTCGATTAACTGGACTTCGATCTCCGCCAGCAAGCCTTGGATCAAGCCTGCTGCAAAACGCTGCCTACCAACGCGCTCATCCTCGTCGTCGTCGCCGTAGAAACGTGCGTAGGCAACAGCCCCCACCTTTTCAAAGCCGTCTCCATGCTCATCATCCCCAAAACGTCTCGCTAACGCCGCTAGTCCCTCCTTCACCGCCTCCGGGTGCTGTTCGGAACGTATGCGCTCAACAAATAGGGCTGCGACTTCCTTTACCGAGCCTGAGTACCTGACCACATGAATGATGTCGGCAGCATCTTTCCTTTCTTGGCGCTGGTCCAACGCAAGTGCCTTCAGAATCACAAATGCGGGAACATCCGCATACCGCACGATATCGACCGACAGGCCATCACCATCCAGAAGCTGGGCACCAATCTGCCTCTCCTGATACCAGTCGTGGACGATCCTGGCGTGTTTGATCGTGAGCGCCGATACCCTCTCCCCATCAACGCTGATTGACCTGCCAGGTGCCTGATCACCTGCATCCCGAAGAAGCTCTACGACTACCTCGATATGCTCATCGACCTTGCGGCGCCAGCGCCAAGACGCGGCCCTTCCATCTTCGACCCAGCGGGTGAACCCACGCGCATTTAATTGCTCAGCAAGGCTCGCGTACTCATTGCCAACAGCAAGTACCTCCAGGTTCAACACGATATCTACGTCCGACGTACCCGCGTGCATCGGAATATCTGGCGGGGCCGCCGGAGTGAGATAGCGAGGAACAAGCCCACCAACCAATCGCAGGGTGTCTTTGAGATTCCCGAAAGCGCTTAGCAGCGTGAGCAAAGTCCTCTCGCACGCCGAGGTAACGTCCGGATTGTAACCAGCCGCAGTACGTGGTTTTAATTCCGTTGCCATGAAGAGTCCAAATGATGCTTGAGGTGATCAGCTAGTTCTCTATTTCGACCACGGCCATCCAGCAGGTCTAAGTACAGGATGTATGGGCTTGCGAAAAATGCAGGGTGGTCTGGGTGTCTATTCCGGTAAAGCAAGCTCGCAGGTTCGCGCTCGATAAGCGTGACGTTCGCCCCTTTGCCGACAGGCTTAAGGCCAAGGGCGTCAGCCATCCTATCTGTGTAGCCTTTGGGCACAATAATTTCTGCCCCCTCAGTGCTGGTCAGCAATGGGGCAAAGACATTAGCAGCAGCGGTTCCTGTGAATGCCCACGGAAAATCCACTCTCTGACGATCTATTCGATCCGCCAAGTGAGCCAGCAGGTGCTTGGGATTTTCGACAAAGGTGTACCATTTCGACTTCTTTTCTTTGCGCTCCTGCCACTGCTCAGACCAGGCGTCCAAAAGCTTTTCAGGTCGAACTAGCATTCTGCGCTTGCTCGGTCCTCCACCAGCAGACTCCACCCACTCACGCAACGTCAGCTCTTGCAGGACCAGGGAACAGGTGTACGCAGAGGTCTCAGCTTGCTCGGCCAGCTCTGTACCTGTAAGCCACCCATTACTATTCATCAAAAGCGCGTGGATAACGCTTTCACGAGCGTCAGTAAAAAGATCAATGCCTTGGGTGTTTTTTTTGGAGCGGTGAGAAGGCTTTTCGATATTGATGAACCAGCCATCGTGCCTAAGGTAAAGACTTCCTCCCAGTTCGAATGAGGCGATATTCTGCTCCTTAAGCTCCTGCTTAGCTCCGGGGCTCAGTACGCCTGCCGCGAGCAATCCAATAGCTTCATGACGAGGATGGCGGTCGCGCATACACCTATTGAGCTGGTAAACAGCGTTCCTTAAGTCTCTTGGGTAGACCTCCCTTTTGACTTCTACGAATATCAATAGGGTTTTACTCTGACTCTTGATCACGACCACGCCATCAAGCTCAGAATCAGACGCAGATGAAGCGAACTCGTGTGAAGCGTCTTGCACCGAGGCTTCGGCGCCGAACGCCTCAGTGAGAGCCTCCACCAGCGCATCCAGCATCCGCCTTTCGAATTCGAATCCCGAGCGATGTGGGTAATGGTCCATAACCTTAGCCTCCAAAGCATCATTAGCTGCGCAGCAAAAAAGCCAGATCAGCTAAACGTTAGCCATAATCGTATCATTAGCTGTGCAGCTAACAACCCCCCTTAGGCTAAACTTTGGATTCGCCAGCTTGCATCTGTAGCACGCCGCTGGCGTGAAACTCGCCAGCGAGGGATACTCACGGCTCAAAATCTTACATTTATCGGGGCAAAGAAAAAGCCCCAAGCGCTTGATTCTTGGGGCTTTCAGGGAAAAATTTTACACTTTAGGTCTAAGCTATACCCTAGAACGGAATATCGTCATCAAAGCTGTCGAAATCCGGAGCCGGCTGCGGTGCGGCCTGCTGTGGAGCCGGACGTGATTGCTGCGGGGCCGACTGCTGTGGACGCGAAGCCTGTTGTGGGCGAGGAGCCTGCTGCCGTGGCGCGGACTGGTCGTAGCCGCCGCCTTGTTGGTCGCCCTGTTGTGGACGGCCGCCCAGCAACTGCATGGTGCCCTGCATGTCGACGACGATTTCAGTGGTGTAGCGCTTGATGCCGTCTTTTTCCCACTCGCGGGTCTGCAGCTTGCCTTCGATGTAGACCTGCGAACCTTTACGCAGGTACTCGCCGGCAATCTCGGCCACCTTGCCGAACATCGACACACGGTGCCACTCGGTCTTCTCGACCTTCTGACCGGTCTGCTTGTCGGTCCATTGTTCGCTGGTCGCCAGACTCAGGTTGGTCACGGCGTTGCCATTGGGCAGGTAGCGAACTTCAGGATCCTGGCCGCACGTGCCGACCAATATGACTTTGTTAACCCCACGGGCCATAACGTTCTCCTAGGCTTCGCACGCTTGGGGCGCTGGCTCATTGACCAGGCGCTCAAGGGTCGTGCGATCCAACAATTCGGTGTCCAATTTGATGTAAATGGCAGCCTCTTCGGCCACCACTACTGCATCGGTTACCCCTACGAGTGCCTTAAGGCGCTCGACCAGACCTGCTTCGCGGATCGCTTCAGGCGATAACGGCACGCGCAGGCTCGTCACATAGGGTGGTTCGCGCATGGTAACAGCAAAGGCCAGCCAGAGGGCAGCCAGACCGGCGCATCCAAGGAAAACCGCCGACAAACCGCCATGCTGGAACATCCAGCCGCCCATGATCCCGCCGAGCGCGGAACCGAGGAACTGGCTGGTGGAATACACCCCCATCGCCGTGCCCTTGCCGCCCGCCGGTGAAACCTTGCTGATCAACGACGGCAAGGAGGCTTCCAGCAGATTGAACGCGGTGAAGAACACCACCGTCCCTACCACCAGGGCCCGCAAACTGTCGCCGAACTCCCAGAAGAATAGCTCAGTGAGCATCAGGGTCGTCACGGCACCGAGTAAAACTCGTTTCATTTTGCGTTTTTTCTCGCCATAGATGATGAACGGAATCATGGCGAAGAAGGAAATCAGCAGCGCAGTCAGGTACACCCACCAGTGCTGCTCCTTCGGCAGCCCGGCCTTCGTCACCAAGGCCAGAGGCAAGGCGACGAAGCTGGACATCAACATCGCGTGCAGCACAAAAATCCCCAGGTCCAGACGCAGCAGGTCGGGATGCTTGAGGGTCGGCAACAACGCCTGGCGGGCCACGCCGGACTCACGGTGCTGCAGCGGACCGGTGGAGCGCGGCACCATGAAGGCGATGATCAGGATGCCCAGCAACGCCATGCCGCCGGTGGCCAGGAACAGGCCTGACAGACCGAAGGCGCGGGTCAGCAAGGGGCCGACCACCATCGCCACGGCGAACGACAGACCGATGGTCATGCCGATCATCGCCATGGCCTTGGTCCGGTGCTGTTCGCGGGTCAGGTCCGAGAGCAACGCCATCACCGCCGCGGAAATCGCCCCGGCGCCCTGCAGGACCCGGCCGGCGATCACGCCCCAGATCGAGTCGGCGTTGGCCGCCAGCAAGCTGCCCAGGGCGAAGACCACCAGCCCCAGGTAGATCACCGGGCGGCGGCCGATGCGGTCGGAAATGATCCCGAAGGGAATCTGGAACACCGCCTGGGTCAGGCCGTAGGCGCCGATCGCCAGGCCGATCAGGGCCGGTGTCGCCCCCGCGAGATCCATCCCGTAAGTAGCCAGAACCGGCAACACCATGAACATGCCAAGCATACGGAAAGCGAACACCAGGGCCAGACCGCTTGCCGCGCGGGTCTCGCTACCACTCATGCGTTCGCTGTGGGGATCGTGCATGGAAAAACCTCGTGTGAACCGGCGGCGATTCTACCAGTCCCATCGATAGAGGGGATACATGGCGACGCTTTGTCGCGAGCTGTCATGCAAGACTGAAATACTGTCGTCCGATAGTGTGCATCCATCCAGTATTTAGCCTTATACTCTTGCGTTTACCGCCCGCCGTGCGAGGCCATCTTGGACAAGATCCTGATTCGTGGGGCTCGAACCCACAACCTGAAGAACATCGACCTGACCCTGCCCAGGGACAAGCTGATCGTGATCACCGGCTTGTCCGGGTCCGGCAAGTCGTCACTGGCCTTCGATACCTTGTATGCCGAAGGGCAACGCCGCTACGTGGAATCGCTGTCGGCCTATGCCCGGCAATTCCTCTCGATGATGGAAAAACCCGACGTCGACACCATCGAAGGCCTGTCGCCGGCGATCTCCATCGAACAGAAGTCGACGTCGCATAACCCGCGCTCGACGGTCGGTACCATCACCGAAATCTACGACTACTTGCGCCTGTTGTATGCCCGTGTAGGCACCCCGCGCTGCCCGGACCACGATATCCCGCTGGAGGCCCAGACCGTCAGCCAGATGGTCGACCTGGTGCTGGCCCAGCCCGAAGGCGCCAAGCTGATGTTGCTGGCGCCGGTGATTCGCGAGCGCAAGGGTGAGCATCTGTCGGTGTTCGAAGAGCTGCGGGCGCAGGGCTTTGTCCGCGCGCGGGTCAACGGCCGGCTTTGCGAACTGGACGAAGTGCCCAAGCTCGACAAGCAGAAGAAGCACTCCATCGATGTGGTGGTCGACCGCTTCAAGGTCCGTGGCGATCTGCAACAACGCCTGGCCGAGTCCTTCGAGACCGCGCTGAAGCTGGCGGACGGCATCGCCCTGGTGGCGCCGATGGACGACGAACCCGGCGAGGAGATGATCTTCTCCGCGCGGTTCGCCTGCCCGATCTGCGGCCATGCCATCAGCGAGCTGGAACCCAAGCTGTTCTCCTTCAACAACCCGGCCGGCGCCTGCCCGACCTGTGACGGCCTGGGGGTGAAGCAGTTCTTCGACACCAAGCGCCTGGTCAATGGCGAGCTGACCCTGGCCGAGGGCGCGATCCGCGGCTGGGACCGGCGCAACGTCTATTACTTCCAGATGCTCGGGTCGCTGGCGGCCCACTACGGCTTCAGCCTGGAAGTGCCGTTCAACACGTTGCCGGCGGACCAGCAGAAACTTCTTCTGCAAGGCAGCGGCAGCCAGAACGTCGACTTCAAGTACCTCAACGACCGCGGCGATATCGTCAAGCGCTCCCACCCGTTCGAAGGCATCGTGCCGAACCTGGAGCGTCGTTACCGCGAAACCGAATCGGCTACCGTGCGTGAAGAGCTGGCCAAGTTCCTCAGCACCCAACCCTGCCCGGATTGCCGCGGCACCCGCCTGCGTCGCGAGGCGCGGCACGTGTGGGTGGGCGAGAAGACCCTGCCGGCGGTGACCAACCTGCCGATCGGCGATGCCTGCGAATACTTCGGCGTGCTCAAGCTGACCGGACGCCGTGGGGAAATCGCCGACAAGATTCTCAAGGAAATCCGCGAGCGCCTGCAGTTCCTGGTCAACGTCGGCCTGGATTATCTGTCCCTCGACCGCAGTGCCGACACCCTGTCCGGCGGCGAGGCGCAGCGCATTCGCCTGGCTAGCCAGATCGGTGCCGGCCTGGTGGGGGTGTTGTACATCCTCGATGAGCCGTCCATCGGTTTGCACCAGCGGGACAACGACCGTCTGCTCGGCACCCTGAAGCACCTGCGTGACATCGGCAACACTGTGATCGTGGTCGAGCACGATGAAGACGCAATTCGCCTGGCGGATTATGTGGTCGACATCGGCCCGGGTGCGGGCGTGCATGGCGGCCATATCGTCGCCGAAGGAACGCCGGCCGAGGTCATGGCTCATCCAGACTCGTTGACCGGCAAGTACTTGTCCGGCCGGGTGAAGATTGAAGTACCGGGCAAACGCACACCGCGCAACAAGAAGCAGGTGCTGAATCTCAAGGGCGCGCGTGGCAACAACTTGCGCAACGTCGACCTGGAGATCCCGCTGGGCCTGCTGACCTGCGTGACGGGCGTGTCCGGTTCCGGCAAGTCGACACTGATCAACAACACCCTGTTCCCCCTCAGTGCCACCGCGCTCAATGGCGCGACCACACTGGAAGCCGCGGCCCACGACAGCATCAACGGCCTGCAGCACCTGGACAAGGTCGTGGATATCGACCAGAGCCCCATCGGTCGTACCCCGCGTTCGAATCCGGCGACCTACACCGGCTTGTTCACGCCGATCCGCGAGCTGTTCGCTGGCGTGCCGGAATCCCGTTCACGGGGTTACGGTCCGGGGCGCTTCTCGTTCAACGTCAAGGGCGGGCGCTGCGAAGCCTGCCAGGGCGATGGCCTGATCAAGGTGGAGATGCACTTCCTGCCGGACATCTATGTGCCGTGCGATGTGTGCAAGAGCAAGCGTTACAACCGCGAAACCCTGGAGATCAAGTACAAGGGCAAGAGCATCCACGAGGTGCTGGAGATGACCATCGAAGAGGCGCGAGAGTTCTTCGATGCGGTTCCGGCGCTGGCGCGCAAGCTGCAGACGCTGATGGATGTGGGCCTGTCGTATATCAAGCTGGGGCAATCGGCGACCACCTTGTCCGGTGGCGAGGCGCAGCGGGTCAAGCTGTCCCGCGAGCTGTCCAAGCGCGACACCGGCAAGACCCTGTATATCCTCGACGAGCCAACCACCGGCCTGCACTTCGCGGATATCCAGCAGTTGCTGGACGTGCTGCATCGCCTGCGTGACCACGGCAACACCGTGGTGGTGATCGAGCACAACCTGGATGTGATCAAGACCGCCGACTGGTTGGTGGATCTCGGGCCGGAAGGTGGTTCCAAGGGCGGACAGATCATTGCGGTCGGTACGCCGGAGCAGGTTGCGGAGATGTCGCAGTCCCATACCGGGCATTACCTGAAGCCGCTGTTGCTGCGCGATCGGGCGTAACCGCATGAAATGAAAAAGCCCCTGTCATTGAGCGATGACAGGGGCTTTTTTATTGAGGCTGAAATCGCTATCGCCGGCAAGCCAGCTCCTACAAGGGTCAGATACGGCGATACCTCTGCGGTGAACGCCGAACCGTAGGAGCCGGCTCGCTGGCGATCCGCTGCGCAGCAGCGGCCATTCTCAAAACTGCGATTGCAGGTAATTCTGCAAACCGATGGACTTGATCAACCCCAACTGCTTCTCCAGCCAGTAGGTGTGATCTTCCTCGGTATCGGCCAACTGTTGGCGCAGGATCTCGCGGGTGACGTAATCCTTGTGCAGTTCACAGAGTTCGATGCCCTTGCACAGCGCGGCACGCACTTTGTATTCCAGGCGCAGGTCGGCGGCGAACATGTCCGGCACCGTGGTACCGATATCCAGGTCGTCCGGACGCATGCGTGGCGTGCCTTCCAGCATCAGGATCCGTCGCATCAGTGCATCGGCGTGTTGTGCCTCTTCTTCCATCTCGTGATTGATGCGCTCGTAGAGCTTGCTGAAGCCCCAGTCCTCGTACATCCGCGAATGGATGAAATACTGATCACGAGCCGCCAGTTCCCCGGTCAGCAACGTGTTGAGGTAATCGACTACGACCTGGTTACCTTGCATAACCCTACATCTCCCTGCTTGAAAGGCTGTATTTTGAACCAAGCTGACCGCAAGGTCACTGCAAAAGCGCAAATAATGTGAAGAATTTCCGAGAAAAGCAGCCTAAAAAACGCAAAAACCGCCCCAAGTGAGGGCGGTTCTGCTTCTCGTTTAGACTTAGTTCAGCACTACGCCCAAAGCCTTGGCAATGCCTTCACCGTAAGCCTGATCGGCCTTGAAGAAATGCTGCAACTGACGCTCGACCACATCGTCGGAAACACCCGCCATCGCACCGGCAATATTGCTGATCAGCAGCGCTTTCTGCTCGGCGCTCATCAGGCGGAACAACGCACCGGCGTGACTGTAGTAGTCGGTATCTTCGCGGTGATCGTAACGATCCGCCGCACCACTGAGGGCCAAGGCTGGCTCAGCGTAGCGAGGAGCCTGTTTGGGCGCTTCGACGTAGCTGTTCGGCTCGTAGTTCGGCGCAGCGCCACCGTTGCTGCCAAAGGCCATGGAGCCGTCACGCTGGTAGCTGTTGACCGGGCTGCGTGGAGCATTCACCGGCAGTTGCTGGTGATTGGTGCCGACACGGTAGCGGTGGGCATCGGCATAGGCGAAGACCCGGCCTTGCAGCATGCGGTCCGGCGACAGGCCGACACCCGGCACCATGTTGCTCGGAGCGAACGCCGCCTGCTCGACTTCAGCGAAGTAGTTCAGCGGATTGCGGTTGAGCTCCAGTTCGCCGACTTCGATCAGCGGGAACTCTTTCTGCGACCAGGTCTTGGTCACGTCGAAAGGGTTCTCGTAATGCGCCGCGGCCTGGGCCTCGGTCATGATCTGGATGCACACGCTCCATTTCGGGAAGTCGCCGCGCTCGATGGCGCCGAACAGATCGCGCTGGGCGTAGTCAGGATCGGTACCCGCCAGGCGGGCCGCCTCGGCCGGTGCCAGGTTCTTGATCCCCTGCTTGGTCTTGTAGTGCCATTTCACCCAGTGACGCTCGCCCTTGGCGTTGATCAGGCTGTAGGTGTGGCTGCCGAAGCCGTGCATGTGACGGTAGCCGTCCGGGATCCCACGGTCAGAGAACAGGATGGTGACCTGGTGCAGCGCCTCAGGCGAGTGCGACCAGAAGTCCCACATCATCTGCGCGCTTTTCAGGTTGCTTTGCGGCAGGCGTTTCTGGGTGTGGATAAAGTCGGGGAATTTCAGCGGATCGCGGATAAAGAACACCGGTGTGTTGTTGCCGACAATGTCCCAGTTACCTTCCTCGGTGTAGAACTTCAGGGCGAAGCCCCGTGGATCGCGCTCGGTATCAGCCGAACCGCGCTCGCCACCGACGGTGGAGAAACGCAGAAAGGTCGGGGTCTGCTTGCCCACGGACTCGAACAGCTTGGCGCTGGTGTACTGGGTAATGTCCTTGGAAACGGTGAACGTACCGTAGGCTCCCGAGCCCTTGGCGTGGACACGGCGCTCAGGGATGTTTTCACGGTTGAAGTGAGCGAGCTTCTCGATCAGGTGAAAGTCGTCGAGCAGCAGCGGGCCACGGGGGCCGGCGGAACGGGAATTCTGGTTATCCGCAACGGGCGCACCGCTGGCGGTGGTCAGCGTTTTGTTCTGGCTCATGCTTATCCTTCCTCTCTCGGTCTTGGTGCTGCCGGCTAATCGGCTGAGGAGGAGTATTGACCATCAACATGACACCTACAAATTCATTAAATAATTGCCTTTAATAGAAATACACTATCGAATGATCTTTGCTTAATAGCAGACACAAAAAACCGGGCACTAGGCCCGGTTTCTTGTTTCAGACTGACGTCTTACTCGGCAGATACAGCTTCGCCGGCAGTAGCACGATCAACCAACTCGACGTACGCCATAGGCGCGTTGTCGCCAGTGCGGAAACCGCACTTGAGGATGCGCAGGTAGCCACCCTCACGGGTAGCGTAACGCTTGCCCAGGTCGTTGAAGAGCTTACCAACGATAGCTTTCGAACGAGTACGGTCGAAAGCCAGACGGCGGTTAGCCAGGCTATCTACTTTGGCCAGAGTGATCAGCGGCTCAGCAACGCGACGCAGTTCTTTGGCTTTTGGCAGAGTCGTTTTGATCAGCTCGTGCTCGAACAGCGACACTGCCATGTTTTGAAACATGGCCTTGCGGTGCGAGCTGGTGCGGCTCAGGTGACGACCACTTTTACGATGACGCATGGTTCATTCCTTACCAAACACAACGTTCGGTGATTACGACGATCAGGCAGTCGCCTTGTCGTCCTTCTTAAGACTTGCAGGCGGCCAGTTGTCGAGGCGCATGCCGAGGGACAGACCGCGGGAGGCCAGAACGTCCTTGATTTCAGTCAAGGATTTCTTGCCCAGGTTCGGAGTCTTCAACAGCTCTACTTCGGTACGCTGAATCAGGTCGCCGATGTAGTAGATGTTTTCCGCCTTAAGGCAGTTAGCCGAACGTACAGTCAGTTCCAGATCGTCAACCGGGCGAAGCAGGATCGGATCGATCTCGTCTTCCTGCTCGATTACCACTGGCTCACTGTCACCTTTGAGGTCGACGAACGCAGCCAACTGCTGTTGCAGGATGGTTGCAGCACGGCGGATAGCCTCTTCAGGATCCAGAGTACCGTTGGTTTCCAGATCAATAACCAGCTTGTCCAGGTTGGTGCGCTGCTCGACACGGGCGTTTTCCACCACGTAAGCGATACGGCGAACCGGGCTGAACGAAGAGTCGAGCTGCAAGCGACCAATGCTGCGGCTTTCGTCTTCATCGCTCTGACGCGAGTCTGCTGGTTCATAACCACGACCACGAGCTACGGTGAGCTTCATGTTCAAGGCGCCGTTAGACGCCAGGTTGGCGATTACGTGATCGGGGTTAACGATCTCGACATCATGATCCAGCTGAATATCGGCAGCGGTAACCACCCCCGAACCCTTCTTCGACAAGGTCAGCGTAACTTCGTCACGGCCGTGCAGCTTGATAGCCAAACCTTTAAGGTTCAACAGGATTTCAATGACGTCTTCCTGTACACCTTCGATGGCGCTGTACTCGTGGAGCACACCGTCAATCTCGGCCTCGACTACTGCACAGCCTGGCATTGAGGACAACAGGATGCGGCGCAGCGCGTTGCCCAGGGTATGGCCAAAACCACGCTCGAGAGGCTCGAGGGTGATTTTAGCGCGGGTTGGACTGACAACCTGCACGTCAATGTGACGGGGTGTCAGGAACTCATTTACCGAAATCTGCATGGATGCACCTATTTTCTAGCCCTTACTTGGAGTAGAGCTCGACAATCAGGCTTTCGTTGATGTCGGCGGAGAGGTCACTGCGAGCAGGCACGTTCTTGAAAACGCCCGACTTCTTCTCAGTGTCCACTTCTACCCATTCTACGCGGCCACGCTGGGCACACAGATCGAGAGCCTGGACAATGCGCAGTTGATTCTTAGCTTTCTCACGAATAGCTACCACGTCACCAGCACGAACCTGGTAGGACGGGACGTTGACGGTTTTGCCGTTAACGCTGATCGACTTGTGCGATACCAGTTGACGGGATTCGGCACGAGTCGAGCCAAAACCCATACGGTATACAACGTTGTCCAGACGGCATTCGAGCAGTTGCAGCAGGTTTTCACCGGTTGCGCCTTTACGGCCGGCAGCTTCTTTGTAGTAGCCGCTGAACTGACGCTCAAGAACGCCATAAATACGACGGACCTTCTGCTTTTCACGCAGTTGGGTGCCGTAGTCGGACTGGCGACCGCGGCGTTGGCCGTGGATACCAGGTGCTGCTTCGATGTTGCACTTGGATTCGATAGCGCGCACGCCGCTCTTCAGGAAGAGATCGGTGCCTTCGCGACGAGCCAGTTTGCATTTTGGACCAATGTAACGAGCCATTCTTTACAATCTCCTGGATTACACGCGGCGCTTCTTCGGCGGACGGCACCCGTTGTGCGGGATTGGCGTCACGTCGGTGATGCTGGCGATCTTATAGCCACAGCCGTTCAATGCACGGACAGCGGACTCACGACCTGGACCTGGACCTTTGACGTTAACGTCGAGGTTTTTCAGGCCATATTCCAGCGCAGCTTGACCAGCACGCTCAGCAGCTACTTGAGCAGCGAACGGGGTGGACTTGCGGGAACCGCGGAAACCCGAACCACCGGAGGTAGCCCAGGAAAGAGCGTTACCTTGACGGTCGGTGATGGTCACGATGGTGTTGTTGAAAGACGCGTGGATGTGGGCGATGCCATCAACCACTGTCTTTTTAATTTTCTTACGAGGACGAGCAGCAGGTTTTGCCATGACTAGATTCCTGTCGATTCGCTGGTGCGATTACTTGCGGATCGGCTTACGCGGACCTTTGCGAGTACGCGCGTTGGTCTTGGTACGCTGACCGCGTACTGGCAGACCACGACGATGGCGCAGACCGCGGTAGCAGCCCAAGTCCATCAAGCGTTTGATTTTCATGTTGATTTCGCGACGCAGGTCACCTTCAGTGGTGAACTTCGCCACTTCGCCACGCAGCTGTTCAATCTGCTCGTCGCTCAGATCCTTGATCTTTGCGGCTGGGTTGACCCCAGTCACCGCACAAATTTTCTGTGCAGTAGTGCGACCAACACCATAGATGTAGGTCAGCGAGATAACAGTGTGCTTGTTATCTGGAATGTTAACGCCTGCAATACGGGCCATTCAGTGGGACTCCAATTGACAGCTACCTACGCCCCGGAAGCCAAGAAATAGGGCGCGAGATAATATCGCTGTAATAACAAATAATCAACCCAGCAGCGCACTAGCTGCTGGGCTTTAAGCAGATCACACTCAGCCTTGGCGCTGTTTGTGACGCGGTTCCGCGCTGCAAATTACTCGAACCACACCTTCGCGGCGAATAATCTTGCAGTTACGGCACAGCTTTTTCACCGATGCACGAACTTTCATCACCAACTCCTCGAACCTTATGGGTCAGCGCAGCATGCCGCTGCCGTAACCCTTCAGGTTGGCTTTCTTCATCAGGGATTCGTACTGGTGCGAAACGAGGTGCGATTGTACTTGGGACATGAAGTCCATCACAACCACGACCACGATCAGCAACGAGGTCCCGCCAAGGTAGAACGGAACGTTTGCCGCAACCACCAGAAACTGGGGCAGCAGGCAAACGGCCGTCATATAAAGAGCACCGAACATGGTCAAACGGGTCAGAACGCCATCAATGTAGCGCGCCGACTGCTCGCCTGGACGGATACCCGGAATAAAGGCACCGGACTTCTTCAGGTTTTCCGCTACGTCTTTCGGATTGAACATCAACGCCGTATAGAAGAAGCAGAAGAAAATAATCCCTGCACTAAACAGCAGAATATTCAACGGCTGACCAGGAGCGATCGACTGCGAGATGTCCTGCAACCAGCCCATACCTTCAGACTGACCGAACCAGGCACCCAGCGAAGCCGGGAACAGCAAAATGCTGCTCGCGAAGATAGCAGGAATAACACCGGCCATATTCACCTTCAGCGGCAGGTGGCTGGTCTGCGCAGCGAAGACCTTGCGGCCCTGCTGACGCTTGGCGTAGTGAACAGCAATACGACGCTGGCCACGCTCAATGAACACCACGAAACCGATGATCGCTACTGCCAACAAACCGATGGCAACCAGGGCGAAGATATTGATATCACCCTGACGCGCAGACTCGAAAGACTGCCCGATTGCTCTCGGAAGACCGGCGACGATACCCGAAAAAATCAACATCGAGATACCGTTGCCCACACCGCGCTCGGTAATCTGCTCGCCCAACCACATCATGAACATCGCGCCGGCCACGAAAGTGGACACCGCAACGAAATGGAAGCTGAAGCCAGCACTAAACGAGACGCCCTGGTTAGCCAGGCCAATGGACATGCCAATGGCTTGAACAAGTGCCAGGACGACGGTGCCATAGCGGGTGTATTGGCTGATCTTACGACGACCAGCCTCACCTTCCTTCTTCAACTGCTCCAGCTGCGGGCTGACGGCGGACATCAGTTGCATGATGATCGATGCCGAAATGTACGGCATGATCCCCAGTGCAAAGATGCTCATCCGTTCCAGCGCGCCGCCGGAAAACATGTTGAACAAGCTAAGAATGGTCCCCTCATTCTGTCGAAACAGGTCCGCCAGCCGGTCCGGGTTGATACCTGGAACTGGGATGTGCGCGCCTATCCGGTAGACGATAATCGCCAGGAATAGAAAACGCAGTCGAGCCCAGAGCTCGGATAACCCGCCTTTGCTGAGCGCTGAGAGAGCACCTTGCTTAGCCATTTATTCCTCGAACTTGCCGCCAGCTGCTTCGATAGCCGCACGCGCACCTTTGGTGGCTGCGATGCCCTTGATAGTTACTGCGCGAGTCACTTCGCCCGACAGCATGATTTTCACACGCTGTACGTTCTGGTTGATCACGTTGGCATCTTTCAGGGACTGCACGGTAACGACGTCGCCTTCCACTTTGGCCAGCTCGGACAGACGCACTTCTGCGCGGTCCATGGCTTTCAGGGAAACGAAACCGAACTTCGGCAGGCGACGATGCAGCGGCTGTTGACCGCCTTCAAAGCCTGGAGCAATGGTGCCACCGGAGCGGGAGGTCTGACCTTTGTGGCCACGGCCACCGGTCTTACCCAAACCGCTACCGATACCACGGCCCGGACGATGCTTTTCGCGACGGGAACCCGGCGCTGGACTCAGATCATTGAGTTTCATCGATTAACCCTCTACACGCAGCATGTAGTAAGCCTTGTTGATCATCCCGCGATTCTCGGGAGTATCCAGGACTTCTACAGTGTGACCGATGCGACGCAGACCCAGACCCTTAACGCACAGTCTGTGGTTAGGGATGCGGCCGGTCATGCTTTTGATCAGCGTTACTTTTACAGTTGCCATGATCAACGGATCTCCGCTGCAGTTTTGCCGCGCTTGGCAGCAATGGACTCAGGGGACTGCATAGCCTTCAAACCCTTGAAAGTGGCGTGAACCACGTTTACCGGGTTAGTCGAGCCGTAGCACTTGGCCAGAACGTTCTGCACACCAGCCACTTCGAGGACAGCACGCATAGCGCCGCCAGCGATGATACCGGTACCTTCAGAAGCAGGCTGCATGTAAACCTTCGAAGCGCCGTGGGCGGACTTCATGGCGTACTGCAGAGTGGTGCCGTTCAGATCAACCTGGATCATGTTGCGGCGAGCAGCTTCCATAGCCTTCTGGATCGCGGCAGGCACTTCACGTGACTTGCCACGGCCGAAGCCTACACGGCCCTTACCATCACCCACCACGGTCAACGCGGTGAAGGTGAAGATACGGCCGCCTTTAACGGTTTTGGCTACGCGGTTAACTTGAACCAGCTTCTCGATGTAGCCTTCGTCGCGCTTTTGGTCGTTATTTGACATAACTTAGAACTCCAGCCCAGCTTCACGAGCAGCATCAGCCAGCGCCTTGACGCGGCCGTGATACTTGAAGCCAGAGCGGTCGAAAGCCACCTGCGAGACGCCAGCGGCTTTAGCACGCGTAGCGACCAGCTGGCCAACCTTAGTGGCCGCGTCGATGTTGCCAGTGGCACCATCACGCAGTTCTTTGTCCAAAGTCGAGGCACTTGCCAGAACTTTGTTGCCGTCGGCCGAAATGACCTGGGCGTAGATGTGCTGCGAAGAGCGGAACACGCAGAGACGCACGACTTCGAGTTCGTGCATTTTCAGGCGTGCTTTGCGAGCGCGACGCAGTCGAGTAACTTTTTTGTCGGTCATTTGCTATGCCCTACTTCTTCTTGGCTTCTTTACGACGGACGACTTCGTCCGCGTAGCGCACACCTTTGCCTTTGTACGGCTCTGGTGGACGGAAGTCGCGGATCTCAGCGGCCACCTGACCTACCAGCTGCTTATCGATGCCCTTGATCAGGATATCGGTTTGGCTAGGGGTCTCAGCGGTGATGCCTTCCGGCAGTTCGTAATCCACTGGGTGCGAGAAGCCAAGGGCCAGGTTCAACACCGTGCCTTTTGCTTGCGCTTTGTAACCAACACCGACCAGCTGGAGCTTGCGCTCGAAGCCTTGGCTTACGCCTTGGACCATGTTGTTTACCAACGCACGCGTGGTACCGGCCATTGCGCGAGTTTGTTGATCGCCATTGCGAGCAGCGAAACGCAGCTCACCAGCTTCTTCAACGATCTCAACGGACGAATGGATGTTCAGTTCAAGAGTACCCTTGGCACCCTTCACCGAAAGCTGTTGGCCTGCGAATTTGACTTCGACACCGGCTGGCAGCTTAACGGGGTTCTTAGCGACGCGAGACATGCTTATCCCCCCTTAGAACACAGTGCAAAGAACTTCGCCGCCGACACCGGCAGCGCGCGCAGCACGATCCGTCATCACACCTTTGTTGGTGGAGACGATAGACACGCCAAGACCGCCACGAACTTTCGGCAGATCCTCAACGGACTTGTACTGACGCAGGCCTGGACGGCTAACGCGCTTCACTTCTTCGATGACCGGACGGCCTTCGAAGTATTTCAGCTCGATGGATAGCAACGGCTTGGTTTCGCTGCTGATCTGATAACCCGCGATGTAACCTTCGTCCTTCAGGACTTTTGCTACAGCCACCTTCAACGTGGAAGACGGCATGCTTACGACGGACTTTTCAGCCATCTGGGCATTACGGATTCGAGTTAGCATGTCCGCTAACGGGTCCTGCATACTCATGGGCTAGACGCTCCTGATACAAAAAGAATTAGCCTTGCGGCTACAACTGTCGCCGAGTATCTCCACACGTAAAAAGTGCAGGCTCAGGCGAGCCGGTCATTCTAGACACACCCCAGAAATGAATCAAGCCCCAAAAGGGGCTTGTTTCATACTCAAGGTCACCAATGGTCGGTTCTTGCGAGTCCGACCACCGCGACTTGGGCGGTATGGCTTACCAGCTGGCTTTAACCAGACCTGGTACGTCACCACGCATGGCCGCTTCACGCAGCTTGTTACGGCCGAGGCCGAACTTGCGGTAAACGCCGTGCGGACGACCGGTGATGCGGCAGCGGTTACGCATGCGCGAAGCGCTGGCGTCACGTGGCTGCTTCTGCAGGGCAACCGAAGCTTCCCAACGTGCTTCTGGACTTGCGTTCAGATCGACGATGATAGCTTTCAGTGCTGCACGCTTGGTGGCGTACTTGGCAACGGTGAGCTGACGCTTCAGCTCACGGTTTTTCATGCTCTTCTTGGCCATTTTCCTACTCCAATCAGTTGCGGAACGGGAATTTGAAAGCACGCAGCAATGCGCGACCTTCATCATCGTTCTTGGCAGTGGTGGTCAGGGTAATGTCCAGACCGCGCAGAGCATCGATCTTGTCGTAATCGATTTCCGGGAAAATGATCTGCTCTTTCACGCCCATGCTGTAGTTGCCACGACCGTCGAAGGACTTGGCATTCAGGCCGCGGAAGTCGCGAACCCGAGGCAGGGAGATCGACAGCAGACGATCCAGGAACTCATACATACGATCGCGACGCAGGGTCACTTTGACACCGATCGGCCAACCTTCGCGGACTTTGAAGCCAGCGATGGATTTGCGAGCGTGAGTCACAACGACTTTCTGGCCGGTGATCTTCTCCAGGTCAGCCACAGCGTGCTCGATGATTTTCTTGTCACCGATCGCTTCGCCCAGACCCATGTTCAGGGTGATCTTGGTAATGCGCGGAACTTCCATCACGTTCGCGAGCTTAAGTTCTTCCTTAAGCTTCGGAGCGATTTCCTTCCGGTAAATCTCTTTCAGTCGTGCCATGGTCTTCTACCTAGCAGTGTTCAAGCATCAACCGCTTTTTGGGTCGACTTGAAGACACGAATTTTTTTGCCGTCTTCTACTTTGAAACCAACGCGGTCAGCCTTGTTGGTTTCGCCGTTGAAAATGGCGACGTTGGAAGCGTGCAGTGGCGCTTCTTTTTCGACGATACCGCCCTGTACGCCCGACATCGGGTTAGGCTTGGTATGACGCTTGACCAGGTTCAGACCACCGATGACCAGACGGTCATCAGCGAGAACCTTAAGCACCTTACCGCGCTTACCTTTGTCTTTGCCGGCGATCACGATGATCTCGTCGTCACGACGAATCTTTTGCATGTCGGATCTCCTTACAGCACTTCTGGGGCGAGCGAGACGATCTTCATGAACTTCTCAGTACGAAGTTCACGGGTCACTGGCCCAAAGATACGGGTGCCGATCGGCTCTTGCTTGTTGTTCAACAGAACAGCAGCGTTGCCATCAAAGCGGATGATGGAGCCGTCAGCACGACGGACGCCATGGCGAGTGCGGACTACAACAGCAGTCATCACTTGGCCTTTCTTCACTTTACCGCGCGGAATTGCTTCCTTGACGGTTACTTTGATGATGTCACCGATACCAGCGTAACGACGATGCGAGCCACCCAGCACCTTGATGCACATAACGCGGCGAGCGCCGCTGTTATCGGCCACATCGAGCATGGATTGAGTCTGAATCATATAATTTCTCCGACCCCTAGCCCTTAGACTTCCACAGCGCGTTCGAGAACATCAACCAGCGCCCAAGACTTGGTCTTGGCCATCGGACGAGTTTCACGAATCGTGACCTTGTCGCCAATGTGGCACTGGTTGGTTTCGTCGTGCGCGTGCAGCTTAGTCGAACGCTTAACGTATTTACCGTAGATCGGGTGCTTTACGCGACGCTCGATCAGAACGGTGATGGTCTTGTCCATTTTGTCGCTGACAACACGGCCAGTCAGCGTACGGACGGTCTTTTCGGCTTCAGCCATGATCACTTACCTGCCTGCTGGTTGAGCACAGTCTTCACACGAGCAATATCGCGCTTAACTTGCGAGAGCAGGTGAGACTGCCCCAACTGGCCAGTTGCTTTCTGCATACGCAGATTGAACTGGTCGCGCAGCAGGCCGAGCAGTTGCTCGTTCAGCTGCTGTGCTGATTTTTCACGAAGTTCATTCGCTTTCATCACATCACCGTCCGTTTAACAAAAGCGGTGGCGAGCGGCAGCTTTGCAGCAGCCAGGGCAAAAGCCTCACGCGCCAGCTCTTCAGTAACACCCTCGATTTCATACAGGACTTTGCCTGGCTGAATCTGGGCAACCCAGTACTCCACGTTACCCTTACCTTTACCCATCCGAACTTCGAGGGGCTTTTTGGAAATAGGCTTGTCCGGGAATACACGGATCCAGATCTTGCCGCCACGTTTTACGTGACGGGTCAGAGCACGACGCGCTGACTCGATCTGACGAGCGGTGAGACGACCACGAGCAACAGACTTCAGCGCGAACTCGCCGAAGCTGACTTTGCTACCGCGCTGAGCCAGACCACGGTTGTGGCCTGTCATCTGCTTGCGGAACTTCGTACGCTTTGGTTGCAACATTTGGCGTACCCCTTACTTAGCAGCTTTTTTACGAGGCGCTGGTGCTTGTGGTTTCAGTTCTTCTTGGCGACCACCAATTACTTCGCCTTTGAAGATCCAAACCTTTACACCGATCACACCGTAAGTGGTGTGAGCTTCGTAGTTGGCATAGTCGATGTCGGCACGCAGGGTGTGCAGTGGCACACGACCTTCGCGATACCATTCAGTACGTGCGATTTCAGCACCGCCGAGACGACCGCTCACTTGGATTTTGATGCCTTTGGCACCAATGCGCATGGCGTTCTGTACGGCGCGCTTCATGGCGCGACGGAACATCACACGACGCTCCAGCTGCTGAGCTACGCTCTGGGCAACCAGCATACCGTCGAGCTCCGGCTTGCGGATCTCTTCGATATTGATGTGCACAGGCACACCCATTTGCTTGGTCAGGTCCTGACGCAGTTTCTCAACATCCTCACCCTTCTTCCCGATAACGATACCTGGACGAGCGGTGTGGATGGTGATGCGTGCAGTTTGGGCCGGACGATGGATATCGATACGGCTTACGGACGCGCTTTTTAGTTTGTCTTGGAGGTACTCACGCACTTTCAGATCTGCGAGCAAATAGTCCGCATAAGTCCGACCGTCTGCGTACCAGACGGAGGTGTGCTCCTTGACGATTCCCAGGCGAATGCCAATGGGATGTACTTTCTGACCCATCTCTTCGACTCCGTTACTTGTCAGCAACCTTGACAGTGATATGGCAAGACCGCTTGACGATGCGATCAGCCCGGCCTTTGGCACGTGGCATGATGCGCTTCAGCGAACGCCCTTCGTTGACGAAAACGGTGCTGACCTTCAGGTCATCAACGTCTGCGCCTTCGTTATGCTCGGCGTTGGCTACGGCCGACTCCAGCACTTTCTTCATGATCTCGGCGGCTTTCTTACTGCTGAAAGCCAACAAGTTGAGCGCTTCGCCCACCTTCTTCCCGCGGATCTGGTCGGCGACCAAGCGGGCTTTCTGGGCGGAGATTCGAGCGCCCGACAACTTAGCGGCTACTTCCATTTCCTAACCCCTTAACGCTTGGCTTTCTTGTCAGCCACGTGCCCACGATATGTGCGGGTACCGGCAAACTCGCCCAGTTTGTGGCCGACCATGTCTTCGTTCACGAGAACGGGGACGTGTTGACGACCGTTATGCACTGCAATGGTCAAACCGACCATTTGTGGCAGGATCATGGAACGGCGCGACCAGGTCTTAACTGGTTTGCGATCGTTCTTTTCCGCCGCCACTTCGATCTTCTTCAGTAGGTGAAGATCGATAAAAGGACCTTTTTTCAGAGAACGTGGCACTGTCGTATCCCTCTATTTACTTGCGACGACGGACGATCATTTTGTCGGTACGCTTATTACCACGAGTCTTCGCGCCCTTAGTCGGGAAGCCCCACGGCGATACCGGATGACGACCACCAGAGGTACGACCTTCACCACCACCATGTGGGTGGTCAACCGGGTTCATGGCAACACCACGAACGGTTGGGCGAACGCCACGCCAGCGTTTGGCACCGGCTTTACCCAGGGAACGCAGGCTGTGCTCGGAGTTCGAGACTTCGCCCAGCGTCGCACGGCATTCCGACAGCACTTTACGCATTTCACCGGAGCGCAGACGCAGGGTCACGTAGACACCTTCACGAGCGATCAGCTGAGCCGAAGCACCAGCGGAACGAGCGATCTGTGCACCTTTACCTGGCTTCAATTCGATGCCGTGTACGGTGGAACCCACTGGGATGTTGCGCAGTTGCAGAGCGTTACCTGGCTTGATTGGAGCCAGAGCGCCTGCGATCAGCTGGTCGCCAGCACTCACGCCTTTAGGGGCGATGATGTAGCGACGCTCGCCGTCTGCGTACAGCAGCAGAGCGATGTGAGCAGTACGGTTTGGATCGTATTCGATACGCTCGACAGTGGCAGAGATGCCATCTTTGTCGTTGCGACGGAAATCGACCAGACGATAATGCTGCTTATGACCACCACCGATGTGACGAGTGGTAATACGGCCATTGTTGTTACGACCACCAGTCTTCGATTTTTTCTCGAGCAGCGGTGCGTGAGGAGCGCCTTTATGCAGCTCCTTGTTGACCACCTTGACCACAAAACGGCGGCCAGGGGAAGTCGGTTTGCATTTAACGATTGCCATGATGCACCCCTTCCTTACTCAGCACTGCTGCTGAAATCGAGATCTTGGCCTGGCTGAAGGGAGATAACTGCCTTCTTCCAGTCATTACGCTTGCCCAGACCGCGAGCAGTGCGTTTGCTTTTACCCAGGACATTCAGGGTAGTCACACGCTCTACTTTCACGCTGAACAGGCTTTCGACGGCCTTCTTGATTTCCAGCTTGGTTGCGTCAGTCGCAACCTTGAAAACGAACTGACCTTTCTTGTCTGCCAGGACCGTAGCCTTCTCGGAAACGTGCGGGCCAAGCAGAACTTTAAATACGCGTTCCTGGTTCATCCCAGCAGCTCCTCGAATTTCTTCACGGCCGACACGGTGATCAACACCTTGTCGTATGCGATCAGACTAACTGGATCGGAACCCTGTACGTCACGGACATCGACGTGAGGCAGGTTACGAGCAGCCAGGTACAGGTTCTGATCAACAGCGTCAGACACGATCAGAACGTCGGTCAGACTCATGCCAGTCAGCTTGTTCAGCAGGTCTTTGGTTTTCGGCGTTTCAACGGCGAAATCCTGAACCACGACCAGACGATCAGTACGCACCAGCTCAGCAAGGATGGAACGCATTGCTGCGCGATACATCTTCTTGTTCAGCTTCTGGGAGTGATCCTGAGGACGAGCTGCGAAAGTGGTACCGCCGCCACGCCAGATTGGGCTACGGATAGTACCGGCACGAGCACGGCCAGTACCTTTCTGACGCCATGGGCGCTTGCCGCCACCGGAAACGTCGGAACGGGTCTTTTGCTGCTTGCTACCCTGACGGCCGCCGGCCATGTAGGCCACGACTGCTTGGTGAACCAGCGTCTCGTTGAATTCGCCGCCAAATGTCAGTTCGGAAACTTCGATCGCTTGAGCGTCATTTACATTTAATTGCATGTCAGCTTCCCCTTAACCGCGAGCCTTGGCTGCTGGACGTACAACCAAGTTGCCGCCAGTAGCGCCAGGAACAGCGCCCTTGACCAACAACAGATTGCGTTCAGCGTCCACGCGCACTACTTCGAGGGACTGCACGGTCACGCGCTCAGCGCCCATATGACCGGACATTTTTTTGCCCTTGAATACACGACCAGGAGTCTGGCACTGGCCGATAGAGCCTGGAACGCGGTGGGACACGGAGTTACCGTGGGTATTATCTTGCCCGCGGAAATTCCAGCGCTTGATCGTACCCTGGAAGCCTTTACCTTTGGACTGACCGGTTACATCAACCAGTTGACCAGCAGCGAAGATTTCAGCGTTGATCAGATCGCCGGCCTGGTAGTCGCCTTCTTCAAGGCGGAATTCCATTACGGTACGACCAGCGGCAACGTTCGCTTTAGCGAAGTGGCCAGCTTGAGCGGCTGTAACACGCGAAGCACGACGCTCGCCGACAGTGACTTGCACTGCACGATAGCCATCGGTTTCTTCAGTTTTGAACTGGGTGACGCGATTCGGTTCGATCTCAATGACCGTAACCGGAATGGAGACACCTTCTTCGGTGAAAATACGGGTCATACCGCATTTACGACCGACTACACCAATAGTCATGTTGTAAACCTCATGAGTGTACGGGGCTTTCACCCGCTATGGCCGCCCATTTCAGAGCGTTACACGACTAAGACCGAGTCTTAGCCGAGGCTGATCTGCACTTCCACACCTGCCGCAAGATCAAGCTTCATCAGCGCATCAACGGTTTTATCCGTTGGCTGGACGATGTCCAGTACACGCTTATGAGTACGGATCTCGTACTGGTCGCGCGCGTCTTTGTTGACGTGCGGGGAGACCAGAACGGTGAACCGCTCTTTACGGGTAGGCAGTGGAATTGGACCACGCACTTGAGCACCAGTACGTTTCGCGGTTTCCACGATTTCCTGGGTGGATTGGTCGATCAGGCGATGGTCAAAAGCCTTCAACCTGATACGGATTTGCTGATTTTGCATTGGATTTCAGACTCCGGCTGCTATTCCCAGCGAGCGCAATACGCCCGTTAAAAGGAGGCGCAATTCTATAGACGGCCCAGATAGGTGTCAACCTAATAAAAAAACCCCCGCTAGGCGGGGGTTTTTTCAAAGCATCGAAGCGATCTCAAAAGAGAAGCTTACTCGATGATTTTGGCTACGACGCCAGCGCCGACGGTACGACCGCCTTCACGGATAGCGAAACGCAGACCGTCTTCCATCGCGATGGTTTTGATCAGAGTGACAGTCATCTGAATGTTGTCACCTGGCATTACCATTTCAACGCCTTCTGGCAGCTCGCAGTTACCAGTCACGTCAGTCGTACGGAAGTAGAACTGTGGACGGTAGCCTTTGAAGAACGGAGTATGACGGCCGCCTTCTTCCTTGCTCAGAACGTAAACTTCTGCGGTGAACTTGGTGTGCGGCTTGACCGAACCTGGCTTGACCAGAACCTGGCCACGCTCAACGTCGTCACGCTTGGTACCACGCAGCAGAACGCCGCAGTTCTCGCCTGCACGACCTTCGTCGAGCAGTTTACGGAACATTTCAACACCGGTGCAGGTGGTGACGGTGGTGTCACGCAGACCAACGATTTCCAGTGGGTCCTGAACGCGAACGATACCGCGCTCGATACGACCAGTCACAACAGTACCGCGACCCGAAATCGAGAATACGTCTTCGATTGGCATCAGGAATGGCTTGTCGGTCAGACGAACTGGTTCTGGGATGTAGCTGTCCAGGGTTTCAACCAGTTTACGAACGGCAGTGGTGCCCATTTCGTTGTCGTCTTTGCCTTCCAGCGCCATACGCGCGGAACCAATGATGATTGGAGTGTCATCACCTGGGAAGTCGTAAGTGCTCAGCAGATCGCGCACTTCCATCTCAACCAGTTCCAGCAGCTCAGCGTCGTCTACCAGGTCAGCCTTGTTCAGGAAAACCACGATATACGGAACGCCTACCTGACGGGACAGCAGGATGTGCTCACGGGTTTGTGGCATCGGACCATCGGCGGCCGAGCAAACCAGGATCGCGCCGTCCATCTGGGCAGCACCAGTGATCATGTTCTTCACATAGTCAGCGTGACCTGGGCAGTCAACGTGAGCGTAGTGACGGATCTTCGAGTTGTACTCGACGTGCGCGGTGTTGATGGTGATACCACGAGCTTTTTCTTCTGGTGCGCTGTCGATTTTATCGAAATCAACGACGGCCGAACCGAAAATCTCGGAGCAAACACGAGTCAGAGCAGCGGTCAGCGTGGTTTTACCGTGGTCGACGTGACCGATGGTGCCAACGTTGACGTGCGGGAGGGAACGATCAAATTTTTCTTTAGCCACGACAATTAACTCCTAGCCTAAAGGGCTGAATCAGCCTTGTTTTTTAACGAGAGCTTCGACGATGTTCGACGGAGCTTCGGAGTATTTGGAGAATTCCATAGAGTAGCTCGCGCGACCCTGGGACATGGAACGAACATCGGTCGCATAACCGAACATTTCGCCCAACGGAACCTCGGCGCGGATCACCTTGCCGGAAACCGTGTCTTCCATACCCTGGATCAGACCACGACGACGGTTCAGGTCACCCATCACGTCACCCATGTAGTCCTCAGGTGTTACAACTTCTACCTTCATGATCGGCTCAAGCACAACACCGCCGCCCTTGGACGCGAGTTGCTTGGTCGCCATGGAAGCAGCCACCTTGAACGCCATCTCGTTGGAGTCGACGTCGTGGTAAGAACCGTCAAACACAGTCGCCTTCAGGCCGATCAGCGGATAGCCGGCAACAACGCCGTTCTTCATCTGCTCTTCGATACCCTTCTGGATAGCCGGGATGTATTCCTTAGGAACCACACCACCAACCACTTCGTTCACGAATTGCAGACCTTCCTGACCTTCGTCAGCCGGTGCAAAACGAATCCAGCAGTGACCAAACTGGCCACGACCGCCGGACTGACGAACGAACTTGCCTTCGATTTCACAGTTCTTCGTGATTTTCTCACGATAGGAAACCTGAGGCTTACCGATGTTGGCTTCGACGTTGAACTCACGGCGCATCCGGTCAACCAGGATGTCCAGGTGCAATTCGCCCATGCCGGAGATGATCGTTTGACCAGTCTCTTCATCAGTTTTGACGCGGAAAGATGGGTCTTCCTGAGCAAGTTTGCCCAGAGCGATACCCATTTTTTCCTGGTCATCCTTGGTCTTCGGCTCAACGGCAACCGAAATAACCGGCTCCGGGAAGTCCATGCGAACCAGGATGATTGGCTTGTCAGCCGAGCACAGGGTGTCACCGGTGGTGACGTCCTTCATGCCGATCAAGGCCGCGATGTCGCCAGCGCGTACTTCCTTGATCTCTTCACGGGTGTTGGCATGCATCTGCACCATACGACCCACGCGCTCTTTCTTGCCCTTGACCGAGTTGATCACGCCGTCGCCGGAGCTCAACACGCCCGAGTAAACGCGAGCGAAGGTCAGGGTACCCACAAATGGGTCGGTGGCGATTTTGAACGCCAGAGCGGAGAACGGTTCGCTGTCGTCTGCATGACGCTCCATGGCGATAGTCTCGTCATCCGGGTCGGAACCCTTGATGGCAGGAATGTCGACAGGTGCAGGCAGGTAGTCGATAACAGCGTCGAGAACCAGGGGAACGCCCTTGTTCTTGAAGGAAGAACCGCAAACAGCCAGAACGATCTCACCAGCGATAGTACGCTGACGCAGGCCGCCCTTGATTTCCTCGATGGTGAGCTCTTCACCTTCGAGGTACTTGTTCATCAGCTCTTCAGTGGCTTCGGCAGCAGCCTCAACCATGTTGCCACGCCACTCTTCAGCCAATTCCTGCAGTTCTGCAGGGATCGGCTCGCGACGAGCAGCCATGCCTTTGTCAGCGTCGTCCCAGTAGACCGCTTCCATGGACATCAGATCGATCTGACCCTGGAAGTTGTCTTCGGAACCGATAGCCAACTGGATAGGCACTGGAGTGTGACCCAGGCGCTGCTTGATCTGCGCAACAACGCGCAGGAAGTTCGCACCGGCACGGTCCATCTTGTTCACGTAAACGAGACGTGGAACACCGTACTTGTTGGCTTGACGCCATACGGTTTCAGACTGAGGCTCGACACCGGAAGTACCGCAGAACACAACGACCGCACCGTCGAGTACGCGCAGCGAACGCTCTACTTCAATGGTGAAGTCAACGTGGCCGGGGGTATCGATGATGTTGAAGCGGTGCTTGGGAAACTGCTTGGCAGAACCTTCCCAGAATGCGGTGGTCGCAGCGGAGGTAATGGTAATACCCCGCTCCTGCTCCTGCACCATCCAGTCCATGGTCGCGGCGCCGTCGTGCACCTCGCCCATTTTGTGGTTTACGCCCGTGTAAAACAGGACGCGCTCAGTAGTCGTGGTTTTACCCGCGTCCACGTGAGCAACGATACCAATGTTACGGTAGCGTTTAATATCGGTTGTACGAGCCATAAAGCCCTCGCAAATTGAGTGACGCTAAAATTAGAAGCGGTAGTGCGAGAAAGCCTTGTTGGCTTCAGCCATACGGTGCACGTCTTCACGCTTCTTAACTGCAGCACCTTTACCTTCAGCGGCGTCCATCAGTTCGCCAGCCAAACGCAGAGCCATGGACTTCTCGCCGCGCTTGCGGGCGAAGTCTACCAACCAGCGCATTGCCAGAGCGTTACGACGGGACGGACGAACTTCGACCGGAACCTGGTAAGTAGCACCGCCTACACGGCGCGACTTCACTTCGACCAGCGGAGCGATGGCGTCGAGTGCTTTCTCGAAGAGTTCCAGGGGGTCAGCGTTTTTGCGCTCTTTAACTTTATCCAGAGCACCATAAACGATACGTTCGGCCACGGCTTTCTTGCCGCTTTCCATCACGTGGTTCATGAATTTGGCGAGAATCTGGCTACCGTATTTCGGATCGTCCAGAATCTCACGCTTGGCTGCTACACGACGTCTTGGCATTGATAAGCCCTCAAACGGTCTTCAGGTTAGCCCGGGAACATGACACCCAGTGGATGTACGCCCGACCTTACTCTTATCGACTCAAAAAAATAAAAATCAGTTACTGCAGCAAACGGCCGATTACTTCGGACGCTTGGTACCGTATTTCGAACGACCTTGGTTACGACCTTTGACGCCGGAGGTATCCAGGGAGCCGCGAACGGTGTGGTAACGAACACCTGGCAAGTCTTTTACACGACCGCCACGGATCAGCACCACGCTGTGCTCTTGCAGGTTGTGGCCTTCACCGCCGATGTACGAGGAAACCTCGAAACCGTTGGTCAGGCGCACACGGCATACTTTACGCAGTGCCGAGTTAGGTTTTTTCGGCGTGGTGGTGTACACACGAGTGCACACGCCACGACGTTGCGGGCAGTTCTGCAGCGCAGGTACGTCGGATTTCTCGACGATACGCTTACGCGGCTGACGTACCAGCTGGTTGATAGTTGCCATCTACTAGCTCCACTGTTGTCTTGCGACGCTATTGTCTTGCAAGAAAAGCAAAATGGCAGGAACGAATTCCCGCCAAATTTAGGGGTACAAGAGTCTAAAGAGGATCTTGCCCCCAGTCAAGACAAGGCCCCGATCTCCTCACACCGACCATCGCAACAAAAAATGTCTCGATGGCGTTGGCGGAGGCTACCAGGGCCTTGTTCTCACTACCGCGGAACTCAGTTACCGCTAGAGTTCAGCGCTTCGGTCAGTGCAGCTTCCACTTCACTGGCGCTTACGCGCAACGGTTTGTCCAGTTCACGACGACGCTTGCGCTCGCTGTGATAAGCCAGACCGGTACCGGCCGGGATCAGACGACCCACAACCACGTTTTCTTTCAGGCCGCGCAGGTAGTCGCGCTTGCCGGTAACGGCCGCTTCGGTCAGTACGCGGGTGGTCTCTTGGAAAGAGGCCGCCGAGATGAACGATTCGGTCGACAACGACGCCTTGGTGATACCCAGCAGAACGCGAGTGAACTTGGAAACGAACT
The DNA here is from genome assembly GCF_059420925.1 of Pseudomonas sp. GW821-FHT03C07. Taxonomy (NCBI): domain Bacteria; kingdom Pseudomonadati; phylum Pseudomonadota; class Gammaproteobacteria; order Pseudomonadales; family Pseudomonadaceae; genus Pseudomonas; species Pseudomonas sp. GW821-FHT03C07. Next base: position 15,213 of record NZ_JBWKUQ010000013.1, on the reverse strand, counting down.
TGTCGTCGCCAGCCAGACGCTCGTTCTCTACCAGAACGTGAGTCAGCTCCATCTGGTCGCCCTTGATGAAGGTGGAATCGCCGGATTCAGCGATTTCAACTTTACGCAGCATCTGACGCAGGATGGTCTCGATGTGCTTGTCGTTGATCTTCACGCCTTGCAGACGGTAAACGTCCTGGATCTCGTTGACGATGTACTTGGCCAGCGCACTCACACCCAGCAGACGCAGGATATCGTGTGGATCGCTCGGACCGTCGGAGATGACTTCGCCGCGGTTCACTTGTTCGCCTTCGAAGACGTTCAGGTGACGCCACTTCGGAATCAGCTCCTCGTACGGATCGCTACCGTCGTTCGGGGTAATGACCAGACGGCGCTTGCCCTTGGTCTCTTTACCGAACGCGATGGTGCCGCTGACTTCAGCCAGAATCGAGGCTTCTTTCGGACGACGAGCTTCGAACAAGTCGGCAACACGCGGCAGACCACCGGTGATGTCGCGAGTTTTCGAAGTTTCTTGCGGAATCCGCGCGATAACATCACCGATCGCGATTTTCGCACCATCCGCCACACCGACCAGGGCGTTGGCTGGCAGGAAGTACTGAGCGATAACGTCAGTGCCTGGCAGCAACAGATCCTTGCCGTTGTCGTCGACCATCTTCACCGCAGGACGAATGTCCTTGCCGGCTGCTGGACGGTCTTTGGCGTCGAGGACTTCAATGTTGGTCATACCGGTCAATTCGTCAGTCTGACGCTTGATCGTGATGCCTTCTTCCATGCCCACGTAGGTCACGGTACCTTTCATTTCGGTAACGATTGGGTGAGTGTGCGGATCCCACTTGGCCACGATTGCGCCAGCGTCGACCTTGTCACCTTCTTTGACCGAAATCACCGCACCGTACGGCAGCTTGTAGCGCTCGCGCTCACGACCGTAGTCGTCGGCAATCGCCAGCTCACCGGAACGGGACACCGCAACCAGGTGGCCATCCACTCGCTCAACGTGCTTCAGGTTGTGCAGACGGACGGTACCGCCATTCTTCACCTGAACGCTGTCGGCTGCGGAGGTCCGGCTTGCCGCACCACCGATGTGGAACGTACGCATGGTCAGCTGGGTACCCGGCTCACCGATGGACTGGGCAGCGATAACGCCGACCGCTTCACCGATGTTCACCTGGTGACCACGAGCCAAGTCACGGCCGTAGCACTTGGCGCAGATGCCATAGCGGGTTTCGCAGCTGATTGGCGAGCGCACGATGACTTCATCGATGCTGTTCAGCTCGATGAATTCAACCCACTTCTCGTCGACCAGGGTACCGGCAGGAACGATAATTTCCTCGGTGCCCGGCTTGAAGACGTCACGGGCGATCACTCGACCCAGAACGCGCTCACCCAACGGCTCGACAACGTCGCCGCCTTCGATGTGCGGCGTCATGAGCAAGCCTTGCTCAGTGCCACAGTCGACTTCGGTCACCACCAGATCCTGCGCCACGTCTACCAGACGACGGGTCAGGTAACCGGAGTTCGCGGTTTTCAACGCGGTATCCGCGAGACCTTTACGAGCACCGTGAGTGGAGATGAAGTACTGGAGTACGCTCAGGCCTTCGCGGAAGTTCGCGGTGATCGGCGTCTCAATGATGGAACCGTCCGGCTTGGCCATCAGGCCACGCATACCGGCCAGCTGACGAATCTGTGCAGCGGAACCCCGCGCACCCGAGTCGGCCATCATGTACATCGAGTTGAAGGATTCCTGGTCGACTTCGTCGCCATGACGGTCGATGACCTTCTCTTTCGAGAGGTTGGCCATCATCGCCTTGGACACTTCGTCGTTCGCCTTGGACCACAAGTCGATCACTTTGTTGTACTTCTCGCCCTGGGTGACCAGGCCGGAGGCGTACTGACTTTCGATCTCTTTCACTTCGTCGGTGGCGGCACCGATGATGCGGGCTTTTTCATCCGGGATAACGAAGTCGTTAACGCCGATGGAAACGCCGGAAATGGTCGAATAGGCAAAACCGGTGTACATCAACTGGTCAGCGAAGATCACGGTCTCTTTCAAACCAACCACGCGGTAGCACTGGTTGATCAGCTTGGAGATCGCCTTCTTCTTCATCGGCAGGTTGACGACGTCGAACGACAGGCCGGCCGGAACCACCTGGAACAGCAGCGCACGGCCGACAGTGGTGTCGACGATACGGGTGTTCTTGACGCTGCCACCATCACGATCATTGACGGTTTCGTTGATACGAACCTTGATCTTGGCGTGCAGGGCGGCTTCGCCGGCGCGGAATACGCGGTCGACTTCCTGCAGGTCGGCGAAAATACGACCTTCGCCCTTGGCGTTGATCGCCTCACGGGTCATGTAGTACAGACCCAATACAACGTCCTGCGACGGAACGATGATTGGCTCACCGTTGGCGGGCGACAGGATGTTGTTGGTCGACATCATCAACGCACGCGCTTCGAGCTGGGCTTCCAGCGTCAGCGGTACGTGCACGGCCATTTGGTCGCCGTCGAAGTCGGCGTTGTACGCAGCACAGACCAGCGGGTGCAGCTGGATAGCCTTACCTTCGATCAGTACCGGTTCAAACGCCTGGATACCCAGACGGTGAAGGGTCGGCGCACGGTTGAGGAGGACCGGGTGTTCGCGAATCACTTCAGCGAGAACGTCCCAAACCTCTGGCAGTTCGCGCTCGACCATCTTCTTCGCGGCCTTGATGGTGGTCGCGAGACCACGCATTTCCAGCTTGCCGAAAATGAACGGTTTGAACAGCTCGAGGGCCATCTTCTTCGGCAGACCGCACTGATGCAGACGCAGGGTCGGACCTACGGTAATAACCGAACGACCCGAGTAGTCAACGCGCTTACCGAGCAAGTTCTGACGGAAACGACCTTGCTTACCCTTGATCATGTCAGCCAGGGATTTCAGAGGACGCTTGTTCGAACCGGTAATGGCGCGACCGCGACGACCGTTGTCCAGCAGGGCATCCACAGCTTCCTGCAGCATGCGCTTTTCGTTGCGCACGATGATGTCAGGCGCGGACAGGTCCAGCAGGCGCTTCAAACGGTTGTTACGGTTGATCACTCGACGATACAGATCGTTGAGGTCGGAAGTCGCAAAGCGACCGCCATCGAGCGGAACCAGTGGACGCAGGTCTGGCGGCAGAACCGGCAGAACGGTCAGCACCATCCACTCTGGCAGGTTGCCGGAACCCTGGAAGGCTTCCATCAACTTCAGACGCTTGGACAGCTTCTTGATCTTGGTTTCGGAGTTGGTTTGCGGAATTTCTTCGCGCAGACGGCCAATCTCGTGTTCCAGGTCGATCGCGTGCAGCAGTTCACGGACAGCTTCAGCACCCATGCGGGCGTCGAAGTCATCACCGAACTCTTCGAGGGCTTCGAAGTACTGCTCGTCGTTCAGCAGCTGGCCTTTTTCAAGGGTGGTCATGCCCGGGTCGATAACGACGTAGCTCTCGAAGTAGAGAACGCGCTCGATATCACGCAGGGTCATGTCCATCAGCAAGCCGATACGCGACGGCAGGGACTTCAGGAACCAGATGTGGGCAACCGGCGAAGCCAGTTCGATGTGCGCCATGCGCTCACGACGAACCTTGGCCAGGGCGACTTCAACGCCGCACTTCTCGCAGATCACACCGCGGTGCTTCAAGCGCTTGTACTTACCGCACAGGCACTCGTAATCCTTGACCGGGCCAAAAATCTTGGCGCAGAACAGGCCGTCACGCTCAGGTTTGAACGTACGGTAGTTGATGGTTTCCGGCTTTTTAACTTCACCGAACGACCACGAACGGATCATCTCAGGCGATGCCAATCCAATACGGATGGCGTCGAACTCTTCGACTTGACCCTGGTTTTTCAGCAAATTCAGTAGGTCTTTCAAGGCCTTTCCTCCTGGCGGAGCAGAGAGCGGGCCATACAGCCCCGCTCTCGATTCGCGTCACGTGTTATTCGGTTTCCAGATCGATATCGATGCCGAGGGAACGAATTTCCTTGATCAACACGTTGAAGGACTCGGGCATGCCCGGCTCCATACGGTGATCGCCGTCCACGATGTTTTTGTACATCTTGGTCCGACCGTTCACATCGTCCGACTTCACTGTGAGCATTTCTTGCAGAGTGTATGCGGCACCGTATGCTTCCAGTGCCCAGACCTCCATCTCCCCGAAACGCTGACCACCGAACTGCGCCTTACCACCCAGCGGCTGCTGGGTAACCAGGCTGTACGAACCGGTAGAACGAGCGTGCATCTTGTCGTCTACCAAGTGGTTCAGCTTCAGCATGTACATGTAGCCAACGGTAACCGGACGCTCGAACTTGTTGCCGGTACGACCATCGAACAGTTGCATCTGGCCGCTTTCCGGCAGGTCTGCCAGTTTCAGCATGGCCTTGATTTCAACTTCCTTGGCACCGTCGAACACTGGGGTGGCCATTGGCACACCAGCCTTGAGGTTGTGCGCCAAGTCGAGGATTTCCTGGTCGGTGAAGCTGTCCAGGTCCTCGTTGCGACCGCCGATTTCGTTGTAGATCTCGTGCAGGAACTTGCGCAGGTCAGCGACCTTGCGTTGCTCCTCGATCATGCGGTTGATCTTCTCGCCCAGACCTTTGGCCGCCAGGCCCAGGTGAGTTTCGAGGATCTGACCGACGTTCATACGCGAAGGTACGCCCAGCGGGTTGAGGACGACGTCGACCGGGGTGCCATAGGCATCGTGCGGCATGTCTTCAACCGGCATGATCACGGAGACCACACCCTTGTTACCGTGACGACCGGCCATCTTGTCGCCCGGCTGGATGCGACGACGGATTGCCAGGTAGACCTTGACGATCTTCAGTACGCCCGGAGCCAGGTCATCGCCTTGCTGCAGCTTGCGCTTCTTGTCTTCGAACTTGTCGTCCAGCAGACGGCGGCGATCAACGATGTAGGCCTGGGCCTTCTCGAGCTGCTCGTTCAGCGCATCTTCAGTCATGCGCAGTTTGAACCACTGCCCATGCTCCAGACCGTCGAGCACTTCGTCGGTGATTTCCTGGCCTTTCTTCAGGCCAGCGCCGCCTTCGGCCTTGTGGCCAACCAGCGCAGAACGCAGGCGTTCGAAGGTCGCGCCTTCAACGATGCGGAACTCTTCGTTGAGGTCCTTGCGGATCTCGTCGAGCTGGCTCTTCTCGATGGACAGTGCACGGGTGTCGCGCTCGACGCCATCACGGGTGAAGACCTGAACGTCGATAACGGTGCCCTTGGTACCGGTTGGTACACGCAGGGAGGTGTCTTTGACGTCGCTGGCCTTCTCACCGAAGATCGCACGCAGCAGTTTTTCTTCCGGCGTCAGTTGGGTCTCGCCTTTCGGAGTGACCTTGCCGACCAGGATGTCGCCCGGGCCGACTTCGGCACCGACGTAGACGATACCGGCTTCGTCCAGCTTGTTCAGTGCGGCTTCACCCACGTTCGGGATGTCCGCAGTGATTTCCTCTGGCCCAAGCTTGGTGTCACGGGCCACACAGGTCAGTTCCTGGATGTGGATCGTGGTGAAACGGTCTTCCTGAACAACACGTTCCGACAGGCAGATGGAGTCTTCGAAGTTGAAGCCGTTCCATGCCATGAAGGCGATGCGCATGTTCTGACCCAGCGCCAGTTCACCCATGTCGGTGGACGGGCCGTCGGCCATGATGTCGCTGCGCTGAACGCGATCACCCTTACGCACCAGCGGACGCTGGTTGATGCAGGTGTTCTGGTTCGAGCGGGTGTACTTGGTCAGGTTGTAGATGTCGACACCGGCTTCGCCAGTTTCAACTTCGTCATCGGCAACACGCACCACGATACGGCTGGCATCGACGGAGTCGATCACGCCGCCACGACGAGCCACGACGCAAACGCCGGAGTCACGGGCAACGTTGCGCTCCATGCCGGTACCTACCAGCGGCTTGTCGGCACGCAGGGTCGGTACAGCCTGACGCTGCATGTTGGAACCCATCAACGCACGGTTGGCGTCGTCGTGCTCGAGGAACGGGATCAGCGACGCCGCCACCGAGACAACCTGCTTCGGCGAAACGTCCATCAAGGTGACGTCTTCCGGCGCCTTGACGGTGAACTCGTTCAGGTGACGCACGGCAACCAGCTCGTCGATCAGCACCTTCTGCTCGTTCATGGTCGCCGAAGCCTGGGCGATCACGTGATCGGCCTCTTCAATGGCGGACAGGAACACGATCTCGTCGGTGACCAGGGCGTCTTTCACCACACGGTACGGGCTTTCCAGGAAGCCGTACTGGTTGGTGCGCGCATAGGCGGCCAGGGAGTTGATCAGACCGATGTTCGGACCTTCCGGCGTTTCGATCGGGCAAACACGACCGTAGTGCGTCGGGTGTACGTCACGGACTTCGAAGCCGGCGCGTTCACGGGTCAGACCACCAGGGCCGAGTGCGGAGACACGGCGCTTGTGGGTGATCTCGGACAGCGGGTTGTTCTGGTCCATGAACTGCGACAGCTGGCTGGAACCGAAGAACTCTTTCACCGCCGCAGCCACTGGCTTGGCGTTGATCAGGTCTTGCGGCATCAAGCCTTCGCTTTCCGCCATCGACAGACGTTCCTTGACCGCACGCTCAACGCGTACCAGGCCAACACGGAACTGGTTCTCGGCCATTTCGCCGACGCAGCGAACACGACGGTTACCCAGGTGGTCGATGTCGTCGACGATGCCTTTGCCGTTACGAATGTCGACCAGGGTCTTGAGGACCGCGACGATATCGTCCTTGTTCAGTACGCCCGAACCTTCGATCTCGGTACGACCGATACGACGGTTGAACTTCATCCGGCCGACCGCAGACAGGTCATAGCGCTCAGGGCTGAAGAACAGGTTGTTGAACAGGGTCTCGGCGGCATCCTTGGTCGGTGGCTCACCAGGACGCATCATGCGATAGATCTCGACCAGCGCTTCCAGTTGGTTGCTGGTGGAGTCGATCTTCAGCGTGTCGGAGATGAACGGACCGCAGTCGATGTCGTTGGTGTACAAGGTCTCGATGCGAACGACCTGGGCCTTGGCGATTTTCGCCAGGATCTCGGAGTTCAGCTCGGTGTTGCATTCAGCCAGGATTTCGCCGGTAGCCGGGTGCACGATGACCTTGGCGGTGGTGCGGCCCAGGACGTAGTCCAGCGGCACTTCCAGCTCTTTGATCGCGGCTTTTTCCAGCTGGTTGATGTGACGAGCGGTAATACGACGACCCTGCTCGACAATCACCTTGCCTTTGTCATCGAGAATATCGAGGACGGCGATTTCACCGCGCAGACGCTGAGGCACCAGTTCCAGGTTCAGGGTTTCGCCCTTCACGTGGAAAACGTTGGTGGTGTAGAACGCGTCCAGCACTTCTTCGGTAGCGTAGCCCAGAGCGCGCAGCAGCACGGAAGCCGGCAGCTTGCGACGACGGTCGATACGCACGAAGACGCAGTCTTTCGGGTCGAACTCGAAGTCCAACCACGAGCCGCGGTAAGGAATGATCCGCGCCGAGTACAGCAGTTTGCCGGAGCTGTGCGTCTTGCCGCGGTCGTGGTCGAAGAACACGCCCGGCGAACGGTGCAGCTGGGAAACGATCACACGCTCGGTACCGTTGATAACGAAGGTACCGTTCTCGGTCATCAGGGGGATTTCACCCATGTAGACTTCTTGCTCTTTGATGTCCTTGATCGCTTTGTTCGACGATTCTTTGTCGAAAATGATCAGGCGCACTTTTACCCGCAAAGGTACGGCGTAAGTCACACCGCGCAATACGCATTCTTTGACATCAAATGCCGGTTCGCCCAGGCGATAACCGACGTACTCCAGCGCAGCATTGCCGGAGTAGCTGATGATCGGGAAAACGGATTTGAAGGCCGCATGCAGGCCCACGTCGCGGAACTGATCTTTAGTCGCTCCCGCCTGCAAGAATTCACGATACGAATCCAGCTGGATGGCCAGGAGGTACGGCACATCCATGACGTCCGGCAACTTGCTAAAGTCCTTGCGGATACGTTTTTTCTCAGTATATGAGTAAGCCATCAGCGTTCCCCAGCTTGGTCACCTGCTTGTTTGGCCCCTCCCCGACGGGAGCAGCCAGAAAATCGTGCAAACCCCATGGTTTGCGCCACCGCATCGGGTGGTTGAAGCACGTCAGAGGCACCGACCGAGTCGGCCGCCAGTAACGGAAAAAGGCCGGTGGCAAGAGCCACCAGCCATCAGCCTGTCGCTTAACGCTCGGGCTGGAGACGCAAAGTCAGAGCTTACTTCAGCTCGACTTTAGCGCCTGCTTCTTCCAGTGTTGCTTTGGCTTTGTCAGCTGCGTCTTTGGCAACAGCTTCCAGAACCAGGCCAGGAGCGCCGTCAACTACAGCCTTGGCTTCTTTCAGGCCCAGACCGGTCAGTTCACGTACTGCCTTGATCACGTTAACTTTCTTCTCGCCAGCTTCCAGCAAGATGACGTTGAATTCGGTTTGCTCTTCAACAACAGCGGCAGCAGCAGCAGGACCTGCCGAAGCAGCAGCAGCGGTAACACCGAATTTTTCTTCGAAAGCTTTGATCAGCTCAACAACCTGCAGAACCGACATTTCAGCTACGGCGTTGAGGATATCTTCTTGGGAGATAGACATTACTGTATTTCCTGAATTGGGGGACGGCCTACGCGACCATCGAAATAAACAAAAATACGCGAAAAGAAGTGCTCAGCCTTAGGCTGCAACGGCTTCTTTCTGGTCGCGAATAGCCGCCAGAGTACGAGCCAACTTGCTGGTAGCGCCTTGAATCACGCTCATCAGCTGGGAGATTGCTTCGTCACGGGTCGGCAAGGTTGCCAGTACGTCGATCTGATTGGCTGCGAGGAACTTGCCCTCGAACGCAGCTGCCTTGATCTCGAACTTGTCCTGACCCTTTGCGAACTCTTTGAACAGACGAGCAGCAGCGCCCGGGTGTTCCTTGGAGAAAGCAATCAGGGTCGGGCCTTTGAACACGTCGTTGAGGACCGAGTACTCGGTGCCTTCAACAGCGCGCTTGAGCAGGGTATTACGTACGACACGTACGTATACGCCAGCTTCGCGGGCCTCTTTACGGAGTCCGGTCATCGCGCCTACTGTTACGCCACGGGCATCAGCCACGACAGCGGACAGAGCGACTTTGGCAGCCTCGTTGACTTCAGCGACGATGGCCTTCTTGTCTTCGAGTTTAATTGCCACGGGTTTAACTCCTGCTTGTTACCGTTTCATCTGGCCGAGGCCGGATGTCGTTTTGGTGTCTGATTCGGTAAGGAACCGGGAGCACCATCTGCGTAGGCTTGAGGTTTAAGACTTGCGCCGCCTACGGTCTTGGATAGCCCCCGCCAGGCAGGGACCCCAATTTTTTTCGATGAGTGCAATCGCTTGCACCCATCGCGTCTTACGCTTCCAGCGAACCTTGGTCGATGACCAGGCCTGGACCCATGGTGGTGCTCAGGGTTACGCGCTTGACGTAGATACCTTTCGAGGAAGCTGGTTTGATACGCTTCAGGTCAGCGATCAGGGCTTCAACGTTTTCCTTCAGCTTGACGGCGTCGAAGCCGACCTTGCCAACGGAGGTGTGGATAATACCGTTTTTGTCGGTGCGATAACGAACCTGACCAGCCTTGGCGTTTTTAACCGCGGTGGCTACGTCTGGGGTTACGGTGCCGACTTTCGGGTTAGGCATCAGACCACGTGGACCGAGGATCTGACCCAGTTGACCTACAACACGCATTGCGTCCGGAGAAGCAATAACGACGTCATAGTTCAGGTCGCCGCCTTTCATTTCGGCAGCCAGGTCGTCCATACCAACGCGATCGGCGCCGGCAGCCAGAGCGGCTTCAGCAGCCGGGCCCTGGGTGAACACAGCAACGCGAACGGTCTTGCCAGTGCCGTGTGGCAGCACAGTAGCGCTACGTACGACCTGGTCGGATTTACGTGGGTCAACGCCCAGGTTTACAGCAACGTCGAAGGACTCGCTGAACTTGACAGTCGACAGCTCGGACAGCAGAGCAGCGGCTTCTACAAAGTTGTAGGCCTTGCCTGCTTCGATTTTGCCGGCGATAGCCTTTTGGCGCTTGGTCAGCTTAGCCATTACACACCCTCCACGTTAAGGCCCATGCTACGAGCAGAACCGGCGATGGTACGCACGGCTGCATCCATATCAGCTGCAGTCAGATCCGCGTTTTTGGTTTTCGCGATTTCTTCCAGCTGAGCACGGGTCACGGTGCCAACCTTAACGGTGTTCGGACGAGCGGAACCGCTGGTCAGGCCAGCGGCCTTTTTCAGCAGAACCGAAGCCGGGGTGGACTTGGTTTCGAAAGTGAAGCTGCGGTCACTGTAAACAGTGATGATCACAGGCGTCGGCAGACCTGGCTCAAGACCCTGGGTACGGGCGTTGAAGGCCTTGCAGAACTCCATGATGTTCACGCCGTGCTGACCCAGAGCTGGACCGACGGGTGGGCTAGGGTTGGCCTGAGCGGCCTTCACTTGCAGCTTGATGTAAGCGGTAATCTTCTTGGCCATGAGGCACTCCAATTACGGGTTCTAACGCCTCGAAAGGCTCCCCGGTTACTTGCGCGTTTATCCCAGTGACGACAAAACCCCACAGCCTTGGACTGTGGGGTTGGGATGCTTGTTCAGCTAGACCTTTTCGACCTGACTGAACTCCAGCTCTACCGGAGTAGAGCGTCCGAAAATGAGCACAGCCACCTGGATGCGGCTCTTTTCGTAGTTGACCTCTTCGACGGTGCCGTTGAAATCAGCGAACGGACCATCGGTAACACGTACGACTTCGCCCGGCTCGAACAGCGTCTTCGGCTTCGGCTTGTCGCTACCATCAGCGACACGACGCAGAATCGCTTCTGCTTCTTTGTCGGTGATCGGCGCAGGCTTGTCGGCGGTACCGCCGATGAAACCCATCACCCGAGGCGTGTCCTTGACCAAGTGCCAAGTCCCCTCGTTCATGTCCATCTGTACCAGCACATAGCCAGGGAAGAACTTACGCTCGCTCTTGCGCTTCTGGCCGTTACGCATCTCCACTACTTCTTCAGTAGGGACCAGAATTTCGCCGAAGCCATCTTCCATGCCTGCCAGCTTTACACGCTCGACCAACGAGCGCATCACATGCTTCTCGTAACCCGAGTAAGCATGCACAACGTACCAACGCTTAGCCACGGGACACCCTTAGCCTACAATCGAGGAAACAAGCCAGCCGAGCAGGGAATCAAGCCCCCACAACAGCAACGCCATTACCAGAACAACAGCCACCACGATCAACGTGGTCTGCGTGGTTTCTTGGCGAGTCGGCCATACGACTTTACGAATCTCGGTACGAGCTTCCTTTGCCAGCACGAAGAACGACTTGCCTTTCGCGGTCTGCAGGCCTACAAAGGCAGCTACGGCAGCGATGACAAGCAGAGCCAGTACGCGGTACAGGATCGGCGAACCATGATAATACTGGTTGCCAACAACACCAATCACCACCAAAGCGACTACTACGAGCCACTTGAGAAGATCGAAGCGAGAGCCTTGGGCTTCAGCGTTGGAGGTCATCTAAGAGAATCCTGTGAAAAGAAAGCCAGACACACCGAGTGAATCTGGCAGGTCAGGAGGGAATCGAACCCCCAACCTACGGTTTTGGAGACCGTCGCTCTGCCAATTGAGCTACTGACCTAAAACTTGAATCAGGCCGACCATTATGTCGACCTGAGAGAGGCATTTCAACTACTTATTCGATTACTTTCGCTACCACACCCGCGCCGACGGTACGACCGCCCTCACGGATAGCGAAACGCAGGCCATCTTCCATCGCAATGGTCTTGATCAGAGTGACAGTCATCTGAATGTTGTCACCTGGCATTACCATTTCGACGCCTTCCGGCAGCTCGCAGTTACCAGTCACATCAGTCGTACGGAAGTAGAACTGCGGACGATAGCCTTTGAAGAACGGCGTATGACGACCGCCTTCTTCCTTGCTCAGAACGTAAACTTCTGCGGTGAACTTGGTGTGCGGCTTGACCGAACCCGGCTTGACCAGCACCTGGCCACGCTCGACGTCATCACGCTTGGTGCCGCGCAGCAAGACGCCGCAGTTTTCACCTGCACGACCTTCGTCGAGCAGCTTACGAAACATTTCAACACCGGTGCAGGTGGTGACAGCAGTGTCACGCAACCCAACGATCTCCAGTGGATCTTGAACTCGAACAATACCGCGCTCGATACGACCAGTTACAACAGTGCCGCGACCCGAGATCGAGAATACGTCTTCGATCGGCATCAGGAACGGCTTGTCGATTGCGCGCTCCGGCTGAGGGATATAGCTATCCAGAGTCTCTACGAGCTTCTTGACAGCCGAAGTACCCATGCCGTTTTCGTCATTACCTTCCAGCGCCATACGGGCAGAACCGATAATGATTGGAGTGTCGTCACCCGGGAAATCGTAAGTGCTCAGCAGATCGCGCACCTCCATCTCAACCAGCTCCAGCAGCTCAGCGTCGTCTACCAGGTCAGCCTTGTTCAGGAAAACCACGATATACGGAACGCCAACCTGGCGGGACAACAGAATGTGCTCACGGGTTTGCGGCATCGGACCATCAGCGGCCGAACAAACCAGAATCGCGCCATCCATCTGCGCAGCACCGGTGATCATGTTTTTTACGTAGTCGGCGTGACCTGGGCAGTCAACGTGTGCGTAGTGACGCACGGCCGAGTCGTATTCAACGTGAGCGGTGTTAATGGTGATACCGCGAGCTTTTTCTTCCGGGGCGCTGTCGATTTTATCGAACTCAACCTTGGCCGAACCGAACACTTCGGAACAAACCCGGGTCAGAGCGGCGGTCAGGGTGGTCTTACCGTGGTCGACGTGACCAATGGTACCCACATTGACGTGCGGCTTATTACGTTCGAACTTTTCCTTAGCCATCGAAATCACCCTCAGGAGAAGAATTAAGCAAGCTGCATCAGCCATTAAAACAAAGGCAGATATTTGCATATCTGCCTTGTTATTATGGAGCTCTTGAGCGGATTTGAACCGCTGACCTCACCCTTACCAAGGGTGTGCTCTACCAACTGAGCTACAAGAGCAAAACACGGTGCACAAACAGCAAACTTGGAGCGGGTAGCGGGAATCGAACCCGCATCATCAGCTTGGAAGGCTGAGGTTCTACCACTAAACTATACCCGCGGAGCTTGCAGCTCACGCTTAAATATGGTGGAGGGGGAAGGATTCGAACCTTCGAAGTCGTAGACGTCAGATTTACAGTCTGATCCCTTTGGCCGCTCGGGAACCCCTCCTAAGCGAGCCGACATTCTACATCATGTCGACCTTCTGTCAAGCATTTTTCTCATTTAAATTATGAGGTTAGCTGCGTTGACACGCTTCGTAGCCAGTCCCTCAAGAGGTGTTCACTGCGAAGCGGGCGCCATTCTATTCAAACTATTCGACAGTTGCAATGCCTTCGCACGGCATTATTTTATGTTTTAACTCATTGAATTCTTTAGCAAGGCTCTGCAGCAGGGCATCGTCCAGCAAATGCTGGCTTTCAGGTGCGATGCGTACCCAGTAGCCCGCTGAATCCGGCAGATTGACCTGCCCGACCCGCGCCTTGATATTGCTGCCCTGAAGGCGCTGGGCGATGGTCTGCGCCAGATCCTGGCGAGTCACGGCGCCCAGATAGACACAATCACCCTCGCGCTCCGGCGCCGCGGAGACTGCGCGACGCCCGCCGGCGCCATCCGACTCGCTCAGCAACTGGATATCCTGGTGAGCGCTGCGATACAGCGAAAGAGGGGCGACTTCCTTGGCCCTCAAGGGCGCTTCCTGCTGGTGCCAGACGTAATAGACACCATTGAGCACCAGCAGCAACAGAAACAACCAACGCATAGGAACCTCAATCGAGCGGACACGCCACCGCCAAGCCAACCAATACCAGGGCGGGCAGCCAATGCGCCCAACCCTTGCGAAAACCGCTAGCGACTTCGAACTCAGGCATCATCACGCAAGCGCAGACTGAGTTCGCCACCACTGAAAACCTTTTCCACGCCATCCACCTGCAGACGCAGGGCGCCCTGCTGATCGATGCCCAGCACGATCCCTTCGACCTGGTTCACCCCGGCAACCAGGGCAACCTTGCGCCCTTGCCAGAGATGATTCTGCTCCCACTCGGCCTGGATCGCGGCAAAACCTGAGGACTGATGCCACTCCAGGTAAAAGCGCAACTTTTCCCCGAGGCTGGCGATCAGTTGATTGCGATCGATCGAGCGCCCCGCTTCCAGGCGAGCCGATGTCCACAACTGATCCACCTGTTCGGCAACCTGCATATTGACGTTGATCCCGACACCCAGAACGACGTGACAGACATCCGCGGGGTCGCCGACCAGCTCCAGCAGAATGCCGGCGATCTTCTTGTTGTCGACCAGCACGTCATTTGGCCACTTCAGCCCCGCCCCGGCGATACCGAGCTCACGCAATGCGCTTAAAACGGCCAGGCCGACCACCAGGCTCAGGCCTTCCAGCTGGCGCATGCCGCCTTCGATCCTGAGCAACAGACTGTAATAGATATTTTCCGCGAACGGGCTGACCCACGGCCGCCCCCTACGCCCTCGCCCCGCGGTTTGCCGCTCGGCCACCACGATGAAAGGTGCAACAACACCTTTCTCCACCAGGCGCAGCGCCTCGGCATTGGTTGAGTCGATGGTGTCGTAGACATGCACCGGCCAGGAGACCGAGGGTTGTGCCGCGGCTATCTCCAGCTCACTCAGCAACACCAATGGACTGGCGAGTTGATAACCTCGACCACGGACTTTATGGATAACCAGCCCGAATTCCGCCTCCAGTTGCTGGAGCTGTTTCCAGACAGCGCTACGGCTGACGCCCAACGCCGCCCCCAGCGCTTGCCCGGAGTGGAATCGACCATCTTTGAGGAGTTTCAACAACGTCAGCATGCAGGTCTCGACTCACAATGAGGCAGGCATGATAGCCATGCGCCGAGAGCTTGCATATGACCCTTGAGCCTTGCAGCGCCCATGCGGCCGCCATCGCCGGCAAGCCAGCCCCTACAAAGACCGGGCACGACGCCATCCCTGCGCTGGAACACCCGCCCCCTGTAGGAGCCAGCTTGCTGGCGATGACGATCGAACAGCCGCCACAGGAGGCCGGACCTGGCGCCGGACATTTGCGCAGCACAAAAACAAAACCCCTACCTGCATACGCAGATAGG